>NZ_AULJ01000012.1 GCF_000425225.1 Pontibacillus marinus BH030004 = DSM 16465
ATTTGATCGAAGTAGCATGGAGTTAGACAAGTAAAGGTATATAATTGAAGAACCAATAGAAATTAGGTGGAAACTTGGTTAAAAAACAAATAGTAAAAGAAAAAACTATTGCTATGATGGAAAAAGAGTTAGATGCACTCCTCAAAGCTAAAGGTTTTTCTAGAAGGAAGAACTCGACTAAATATCTAAGAAACTTTAAAGAGTCTTCGCAGGGTGTAGAATTAACTACAATAATAAATCCTAAATATCAATCGCATGCCGAAGCCCATCTATATCCTTGGATAAAAATAGAGGTTCCTAATGTTAATAAAATAGCCCTAAATATGGTGGGTGATGAAAAACTATTAGCTAATAAACCAGATATTACATTAAGGCAACCATTGGAAACCTTGATACCCAAAAGTTATCAAAAAAGGTTATTTTTTTATGAAGATGAAGGATATCTTCAAATTGGAGAGAAACTTAAATTCTATATGATCAATTGGGTATTTAATTTTCTTGATGAGCTTTCAACAGCAAAAGGAATTGTTAAGAGCTATGAAAATAAAGATGCTCGACCATTAAAATCTGACCAGTGGATAATTTATGTGACAGCTTCCTATATAAGTCTAGATGAATATGATAAAGCTAAGAAGGTCTTAGAGGACAATTTTTCTAGTATAGGAAAACAAAAAAGATATAGAGAAGCATTTAATTATTTGGATAAACTAAAGAAAAATAATTATTAATATATTTGTAAAATCTGGATAGTTTCAAGGCTTATTGGAGGCTATTGAAGAATATTATCTTTTAATTTATCTCGAAATCAAGTCTTCAGTGTTAGGGCGCGAATATGGAATAAAGGTGTTTGTACTCTGGATATTTTATGGAACCAATTTAGAATAGCTCGCCCTGGTATTTACGGTAATTAATCCGGGCTTGTAATGAAAATTATTTAAAACGAGCTTGGTAGTTTTAAAAAGGCTAAATCACGGAATATAAATTCTTCAAATTGCGTAATAGAAGAGGATGATCAATGATCATGTATGATGAGATACAAAGTCTAATTGCAGAGTCAAGGGACTCGGTTGAATTTGCAGACTACGGAGACGGGGTGGCTGAAGAATGGATAATAAAAGCAGAAGAACGTCTAGGATTTAAACTCCCGAATTCATACAAATGGTGGTTAAGAAAGTATGGCGGTGGAGAAATCTACGGTGATGAGATATTTAGCATTTATGAACAGGATTTTGATACCGTCGTTGGAGGAGATATTGTTTATATGTATGAATTAAACAAGAAAAATAAAAATTACAGTAATGATAAAGTTGTAATTTGTGAAGCTAATGATGCTGTTTTTTATTTTGATTTAAATAATAGAAAAGATGAAAATGAGATGCCAATTTATTCCTTACATGAAAATATAAAATATGCAGATAGTTTTATCGAATTTTTAAAGAAGAGGATTAAAGAATAATTGGGCTTGTGTTGTCTTAACCAGTTCTATAGTTTAAGAACAATGTAATAAAAGTTTCGAATTTAAATCTTCAGTATTCGGGCGCTTTTCTGGAATAAGGAAAGCCCTTTTTATTTGTCTTGATCGTATATTAGAGCAGGCTATTAACTAGATATTTGTTTTAAAATTTGAGTTGGAAAAATGTACTTAAACTAGGCAGTTTGTTTAAATAATGGTGAGGGGGTAAAAGGGAATTTCATATATAGATTGGAGACACTTAGTAGAAAAATTCACACCAGCAGGATACGTTGGTGATTGGGAATCTATTGCAATGGTATTTCTTGTACCTTTAGTTATATTAATCGCGAGAAAGTGGAAATGGTTTGCGGTTTTTCTAACATTAGATATACTTTTTGCTTATATGATATTTGATTATATTTTAAACGGTACTAATGCAAAGGGTATGGTAATATTCTGGATTATAATTCTGTTACTGTATTTTGTTTCTTTAATACAATTAATATCTAATTTCTATAAAAAGAGAAATAGTTAGGGATAATTCATATTCAACAAGCGGGTGATTTAGCGAAACAGATTAATGAAAATCTCGAATTCAAGTCTTCAAGATTAGGGCGCGATTCTTTAATAAGAATTAGCGTCTTTTTTTTTATTTTCAGAATGTAAAGACAGAATAATTCCCTACTCAACCTAATTGGGTAATTATGTTAAAATGGAGGTGCATTGTGAAAAGAAGGTCTTAAACTAAAGAAGCAGTTTAATATATGAGGGGTTTTTAAATTGAAAAATTTAATTCTGATATTTTCATCATTATTTATTTTTGGATGTTTGGTGGCTTGTAGTTCTGAACCAGCTGCCAAAGAAGATAATCAACCTAAAGAAAGTGCGGAACAAGCGAATAATAGTTCTGAAACTGCACAAACAAGCAAAAAAGAAGATATAGATGAAAAAAATGGATATGATTATTTTGTAAAGAACCGTGATGAAACAATAGAAAAGCTTGATTTGTTTGTTGAAGATGTAAGTAAAGGTATAGAAAGTGAAGTAGATGTTGTAACTATTTCAGATGAAGTAAGCTTTACTCGTAAATTATATTTTGATGGTGAATTTATCACAACACAGGAAATTGAAATCGAAGACAAACCTCTTAAATGTTCGAATATCGAGAAACGAAATTCGGAAGATTTAATTGTTTATCATTTATCCGAGTGCGAAAATACAGCAGGAATATTACAAGTTAATATACCACCACAACAATGATAATTAAACTAAAGGATGCAGTTACTTCAAGAAGGAGAACGCACCTTTCTAATTGAAGTAACGAGGCAGGTTTCTATAATAAAAAGGTAGCGTTAATAATTTGGGAATGGACAAAAAGCGGGGGAGAGATAGATTTCTTATGAACAGAAAACTAATTGGAAATAGCATTAGTTCTTTTGGGTTAGGTGTGCTTGTAAGTGCAATTGTCCATCCTTTAGGTTTTATGGAAAGCGATAACGTGTTTTATATAATGATGTTAGTTGGGTTAATTTTAATTCAAATTGGAAGGAGTTACGGTGAATACAAGGGCGGTAAAAGAAAATCACAATAGGTTTTAAATTTTCTTGTTAAAATAAACGGTAGCAAGAGATGAACAAGGGGCTGTGATACGACAGTTTTTAAGCTATTACTGGTATTTTCTTATTGTAATATCACTAAAATGAAGGTAAGAAAGGTATAGGCAATGTGAAGAACTACACTTAAACAAACGGGTGCAAGATTAAAAAAAATAGCATTTATCTCGAATTCAAGTAATCCACAAACGGGCGCTTTTCTGTAATAAACAGAGGTGCTCTTTTATTTATTTGGTGTTTCGTTTTAACAAAGATAAATACTTTACGATATTACTGTTATGGTGAATTATATGATTAGGGACTATATACAGAGTTATCCTAAAATGAATTCCCCTCGAATTATGATTGTTTTAAAGGGTGAAATAAGAAATGACTTCCTTAATGTGGTTATCGGTTTGGGTAATTATTTTTAGTGTACTAGAATTTTTAATAATTGCTGTCCTTCATAGTATCTTAGGCTTTAATAACTTACTTTACTTATTGCCCATAATCTTTTTTATTATAAATCCATTATTCATTGTATTTTCATTAAAAAGATTGCAAAGGAAGAAAAGGATAGTAGGAGCATTTATTTTGTTCTGTCCTTTGGTGTTCATATTCTGTATATGGATGTTTAATTTGCCAACTTAAAAAGAAGAGTTCTTTCCTGATGTATCTTGAATGAACTTAATATATGTATTTGTTTTTATAGCCTTAACTGTTGGATCATAATCTGGAAAAGTAGTTATCTCGAAATCAAGTCTTCCGCATAAGGGCGCTTTCCTGGCATAAGGAAAGTTCTTTTTATGTGTTATGATCATCTAATAGCGCAGGTTATAACTGGATATATGTGTTAAAACTTGAATTAGATTGTGAAACAGTGTAATTAAGCTAACAAATAATTTAATAGGGAGACAACAATATGGTATTTGAAACTGAAAGAATTTATTTTAGAAAGTTAGAAAAAGAAGATATATCAATTCTTCATCGCTGGCAAAATGATACGGAAGTATATTCGAATGTGAGTGACTCTATTGACTTATATAGTAAAGAAGATATAGAAAAGTTTTATGACAAAATCAAGAATGGTAAAAACTTTATCATAGTAGAGAAAAATACAAATAAAGAAATTGGCAGAGTAGCATTACCCTTTCTAGATTATGAACAACAAAATACTGAAATTATAATTATGATTGGGGAAAAAGAATATTGGGGTAAAGGGTATGGAAAAGAATCATTTCAACTGCTATTAGATTATATATTTAACGAACTTAATTTACATCGTGTGGGGCTAAAGGTATTTTCTTTTAATGAAAATGCATTTAAATTATACGAAAAATTTGGCTTTCAAGTTGAAGGGAAAATAAGAGAGTCATTTTATAGAAATGGGAAATGGCACGATATTTATTTAATGGGATTATTAAAAAGTGAATATTTAAAAGGAAATTAAACAAATATTCAAAACCTTCTTATCCTACATGAAGATGTTCACCGACTGATTCATTCGAAGGAAAAGGAAAGAATAGATCACTATATCCATCACATAACATTAATCGAACCAAGTTAAATAAGATTAACAAATACCGTGATGGCATGCTCTGTGTGGAGCAGGGGAGAAGCTGGAGATAACGTCAAACGCTTACCTATTGCTAACGAATCTTTAATAAGAATTTGCGTCTTTTCTCTTCAGTCTTATATTCAGCTCTATTAATATATTTCTGTTTGGGGCAAGCTCAAGGTTTCTTGAGAAACAATCGAAAAAACAGCGTAAAAAAATACAAGGGATGTCTATAACAAGGCATCCCTTTTCTATATTAATTATTTAGTTTCTAAGCGATTTATATCTAATCATGGGATAGCATATTAAACATATAGTCAAATAACTTGTCCTGGGTAATTCCGAGTTCATCGGAAGTAATCGCATGATGAACATTTAATCCATACCCTATAAGTAAGAAGAGTTGACTCACATTCGTCGCATCAATATTAGATGGAATAGCTCCATGTTCTTGTCCATAGCGTATCCATTCTTTCGATTGTTCCAAGACAGTTTTATGATGTTGCTCTAATAGTTGCGCAACGGATGGATCATGTCGATGGGAGAGTAGATAAAGTATAATTTCATTGCTTACGCTATCAGAATTAAAGGTGAAAGTCTCCGTCGTTTGATAAAGCGGTGAATGAAGCTTTTCTTCAGCGGGGTTTTGTGCTGCTTCATAAAAACGCTGATTGACTTGTTCAAGCTTTGAAGTTAATAATTTTGCAAAAAGTTCATTTTTACTTTTGACATAATGATAGATGCCACCCTTTGTTAGTTCTGTGCGTTCCATAATATCTTTTAGGGTTGTTTTTTGACATCCTTTTTCTTTTATGAGGATTTCGGTATTATTTAAGATCGTTTGCCACGTACTGTTGTCCGTCATTGGATTCATCCTTTCTTCTATCCTCTCATCATATAAAACCAACCAATGGTTTGTAAAACCCTCTTTACAAACCGTCGGTCGGTATGTAAAACTGAAAATAACATAATAAAGGAGCTGAAAAGATCATGTTTAATTTTTTATTAATCGCTCATATTATAGGTGGTTTTAGTGCTTTATTCTTGCTATGGGTACCCATTTTCACAAAAAAAGGAGGAACGTGGCATACCAGAACAGGTTGGATGTTTGTATATGCAATGAGTCTAGTGAGCATTTCAGCTGTAGGGCTGGCATTAATAAGAATCTTTTTTCAAACGCATACTTCAGCTGATCAGGTATCCTTTTCCATATTTCTCATTTTTATTGCTGTATTAAGTTCAATGTCAGCCTATTATGGAATTCGAGTTCTCCGTTACAAACGAAAATCGTCACGTCATCGTAATAGCATGGACTTAGCTGCTTCATCCCTTTTATTCACCAGTGGAATAACTTGTTTGATTTATGGATTCATGATTGGAAATGGCTTAATTCAGTATTTTCCCATTATTGGAGTTGTTTTAGGGGCTGCTCAACTGGCCTATTGGTTAAGACCCATGGCACACAAAAATAGTTGGATTGTTGAGCATATCGCAGGTATGATGTCATGTGCGATATCAACAGTTACAGCGTTTACAGTTTTTGGGGCCCCGCGTTTATTTCAATTAGGTTCAGGAAACGTACTTTTATGGTTTTTGCCAACCATTGTATTTATTCCTATGATTATTGGGTTTAGTAGAAAGTACTCGCTTCCAAGAAAAGGGGAAGGTGTGAAAAGTGCATAAAAAAGATTAAATGAAATCATGAGAAAAGGAAGAAATGTACTACTTACGTTTAGATTAGAGGAAGTAATAAACATAGATTGACAAGATTTTATTATAATAAATAAAAAGTTACTAACGTATTATTTATGTGAAAGGATGATTACTGTATGTTTATTTCAGTTACTAGGTTGCATTTAAAAGGAAAGCGAAAATTACCTAAATTTTTCTTTCATACAATTAAGTCCATTCTTCAGTCAAAAAAAGCAGAAGGACTAAAATTTTCTTCTTTTAACAAAGAAGGATGGGATACATACTGGACTCTAACCGTATGGGAAAGTAAGGAAGATATGATTTTTTTTAGAAATAATGGTAATCATTTAAAAGCAATGAAAACATCACGAACTATAGCAGATAAATTAGAGTATATTAACTGCGAGAGAGAAACTATACCTACTTGGAATGAGTGTAAAGACAAATTATATAAGAAGTATGGAAGACTTGAGTGAGTTTAAAAGTTTCTAAAAAGAGTTGGTTCAGCTCAAGAAAAACAAAGAGAACAACACCCTACTGTTCTACGTTTTGATGTAGACTCGTTAATTACTGAGGTAGAAAGGTTAGAGGATCGCGGAGTTGTCTTTTTACATAGAAGTTTAAATTTTGATTGGAGGAAAATTGCAGTTTTTAAGGACCCTGATGGAAATAGAGTTGAATTAGGAGAAATTAATAGATCCAGCGGTTTATATATACCAAATTAACAAAATTTATTGTTTAAGAATATTTTAGCAATTTATCTCTAATTCAAGTATTCAACATAAGGGCGCGATTCTTTAATAAGAATTAGCGTCTTTTTTTATTTTCGAAACGATAAGGAAGAAGAATTCTCTTCGTAATCTAATTGGGTAATTATGTTAAAATTGAGTAGCATTGTGAAAAGATAATCTTATACGAACTGGGTGGGTTATCTTAAAAACCTATATCATTATGGGTTTGCAAGATGTCGGTGTTAATAGATAATAAAATTCTTTAATTACAAAAAGTTAGGTGATAAGTCGATGATAGGAATAAGTATAGCGACGCAGTGGGAATATGAAGCTACATTGGAATACTTTAGCATAAAAGATAACGAACGTTTCGGTTATCCTTATGGCGAGTATTTCATGAGAACAATTAATGATACTGAGCTTGTTTTTTATAGTACCGGCGTAAGAAAAGTAAATGGTGTTGGTGGTAATCAGTATATGATTTCTAAATTTAATTTGACTAAAGTAATCGTTGCAGGAACATGTGCAGGAATAGATGATAAGTTCAGTAGTTTGGATATTTTTGTACCCGATAAAGCTGTTCAATATGATTGCACAGTAAAAGAAATTGAGCCTTTTATTAAACAATCCTTCATAGTCGATATTGATCTATCAAAATATGGGGATGATTTTTATACCGGAACAATTGGCACCGCTGATAAAGCAGTAGTTATGTGGAAGGACTATTTAGAACTTAAAGAAAACAAAATAATAATAGCCGATACAGAAGCGGGTGCAATTGCTTATATCTGTAAGAAGGATGATGTTGAGTGTATTATTATAAAAGGAATATCTGATTTTCCAACAGAAGAAAGTAATTCTGAAAAATTCGAATCGAACAATGAACAAATTAATATTTATATAGAAAACACCCCTAAAGTTATGAACAAAATATTTGGCGAATATTTAGAGAGGTTTATTTGAATAATTTTGAAGTTAATAGAAAAATTGTGAAAAAACGGATTCTATAGTAGAAGGACATAAGTATTTGTCTAAGATTTTGTGAAGTTCTAAACCTGTGTTATGAAAGGGAGATACCTTTTTTGAAGTTCTTTATTATGTTATTCATTATAATCCTAGCTATCTTATCAGCTACCATTCTCTTATCTTTATTAGAAAAGACCATTGATGAGGATCATGCAGACGATGAGGAAGATATTCAGAATAAAGTATTTCGTTTTGCAATGAACAAACGAACATCTTGGAAGAAAGCTGCTTTTATATGGGGTATGGTTGGCTTTTTAAATACATATACCGCAATCGCTCTTGCACAGCCTATACCTTATGGCTACTTCGCCGTCGTAGGATTTGGAATTGCAATTGCACAAGTGAATAATGCCTCTGAGATCTATGTTCGTATAATGAACAGTAATTTATCCATCTATCGAAACGCTTTCTTAGGGTCGAAGAAAATTAATCTACCTTCTCTTCTCCGTGTCGATTTAACGAAGAGTCAGTTTCGGTTTTATCAAGAGAATGTTCTTGTTGGGAAGGTTTCATTAAAGTATTTACGTGATGGGGATGAAGCAAGGTTGAAATCAGAAATAGAAGAGTACATCAAAGTGAGAACCACTCATACCTAAGTTGGTTGGAATTTTATGTTAAACCCAACTAAGATTGTAACTTAATCTAATTGATCGGTAAGTGATAAATACGAAGAGGTGAGTAGATGATCCTTATTTTTATACTTGTTCTGTTATTGATCGGAATGGTTAGCATAGAAAAATTACTGAGGAAGTTGGTTAATCAAAATAAACAAATACTTAAACACTTGGAAGAAGTAAAGAGCTCTGATAGTAGAAAATAAAATATCTTAATCTACTTATAAAATAAAAAATCCTGTACACCAAAAAGTGTACAGGATTTTCTTTCTTGCATATGATTAGCAGTAGCAAACAGCACCAACAATGATTAATAGGATGAACAACACAACAATTAACACGAAGGTATCTCCTGTACGACCAGGACCACCATATCCATAACTAGGTGCAGTTGCCATAGGTGCGACATTAGCTCCAGCAACAGGAGCAGCATTTACATTTGCATACATTTTAACACTTCCTTTTTAGGATTATTCACTATATTATACTCACCTAGTACAGACATGAGCCCGTCAACCTCCAAAATGGGCGGATCACTTTCTAAAAAGTTATAATGAACGCTTAAACATTTTTTGAAGGTAAGAAAGATAACGCTTATATGAAATGGATGGTTTATTGTGGTGAATAATCATAGGCTGCTTTTTATACACAGGATTCAATATGCTTCGGCTTATGTTATTTTGAAGCGAAATTCTAGTGACCAAGCTTGTTAAGTAAGCTGATTGATTACTCGTTGGTCTTCTCGTTTCATTCAGGGTCTCAATCATTTTCTCCGTATTCTTAATCCCAAATCCATGACCAAAAACATTACCATCGTACAAAGTAACGGCATTTACACCACGGTACCAGGGAGTGCTGGGGTCATATTCAGGGTTATTAAAATAAACGACATCCCCTGGTATATAATGGTCCCCATAAAAGGTGTATAGACCGAGGTCAACGTCGGTGTGCCAACTGTATAAATACAGGTTTTGAAACAGATAGTTAAACATTTCATCACCTATACGATCCAAAATAGCTTTGTAAAAGTTCATGACACAGGCCATTGCACACTCAAACGCATAAAGAGAACTGTTTCTATAAATATCTCGAATTGCATTAGAAGGGTATTGATTAGGTTTTAATTGAAATCCACCTTCTGTCGTTAAGTACCAGTATTCAGGATTACATTGCGTATATTGAAATGTTGTGAATTCAGATTCACCTTCATTCATTACCTTAGCACTTTCTATAATGTCTTTTCGAACATTGATCTCAAATAAAAAGTCATTCCAAGAGGAAAAACTATAGAGGGAAGGAGCTTCAATCATGGCTTTCACAATCAATGTTTGGTCACTTCCAAAGTACGACGAATCCTTAAGTTGAAAAGGTGTTCCGGCTACTTGTATCATGTTATGCCCCCCTTTCAGGATGGTTTACATTGATACTTATTTTATTCGAGTAATGTATTGAAAATGTTTTATAAGGACTTAATATAATCTTCAAGAATAAAACTAAATTAGTAACTAAAAAAAGAGCAAACTCCTCATGGAAGATGCTCTTTTTGTCTTTTATTAATATACAACTTTAAGATAGGTTTAACTCTCTTTATCTTCTGGTTTTGGCACGTGTTTAAATATTTCATGAGTTTCAAAAAACTCAACAAGCCTTGTTAACCACTCATAAAAGCCTAAAAAGTTATTGGACTCTTCTAAGTACTCCTCTGCTTTCTTGCGAGTTTCTTTGTCTGTATCAGGATCTTCGATTATTTCATTTAACTGGTGTGTAATCTTTCTGTGAAAGGTTTGGTTCATACTAATCCCTCTACGCCAGTTGGAGCTAAATAAGCTAATAAACGTTTGGTAATAGTCTTGTTCTACACTATATTTATCTTTTCTTACACCTTTTTCGTAATGTTTTGTAGCAAGGTTGTTCTCTGACAGCTCTCTAACTGCTTGGCTCATTCTAGTCTTACTCATCCCAAGTTCTTCAGTCATTTCATCTAACGTCATAGGAGCTTTATTATAATAAATGGTTCCTAACAAACGTCCAACTGTAGAGGGAACCCCATATAGTTGCATATTCGTAGCAATTTGATCCACTATTCGTTTATGAACTTCATCGAGTTTCTCTTCGTTACCCATACAATATCACTTCCCACTTATTACTTTCCCTAAGTATAACTTAGTCTAATGATTTTTAATAATACAATACCATCAACCTTTGAAGAAATAAAAGATAAGATTGATAAGGATTTTCGAGAAATTTAAAGAAAAATGGAGGGATTCTTCTATAAATTCTGTAAACATATAAGTTTATAAAGTTTATAGAGTTATGTGATCTCATTTGGATTTTGAACTTTGTAAACTTAAAACTTTATAATGTTTATTGTCAATTCATACAGAATTAACTTTGATCATTGTTAACAAGGATTTCAATCCAGGAGGGGTTAAGAGTCACATGATTCGTTTAGAGAAAGTAAAGAAAGTATATGATGATGGATTTCAAGCATTGAAAGACATTAATTTAGAATTTAAAGAAGGCGAGATTAACGTTTTAATCGGTCCAAGTGGTTGTGGAAAAACAACGACCATGAAGCTATTAAATCGTTTGAATGAACCTACTGATGGGACGGTTTATATTAATGAGAAAGATATCTCACAAATGGACCCGGTAGAGTTAAGAAGGCAAACGGGCTATGTTATTCAACATATTGGCCTATTTCCTCATATGAGTATTGCGGAGAATGTAGGTGCTGTTCCTACATTACTCAAATGGGATAAAGACAAAATTGATAAAAGAGTAGATGAACTGCTAAACCTTGTAAATCTTGATCCTGAGACGTATAAGACACGTTTTCCTTCAGAGTTAAGTGGAGGACAGCAACAAAGAATTGGAGTCATTCGTGCACTAGCTGCAGAACCACCAGTGATTCTTATGGATGAACCTTTTAGTGCTCTTGACCCAATAAGTAGAGAACAACTACAAGATGAGTTACTTCGTTTACAAAAAGAGATTAACAAAACATTTGTCTTTGTTACACATGACATTGATGAAGCATTAAAAATCGCAGATCAAATCATTTTAATGCAGGGTGGAGAAGTTGTACAAAAAGGGAAGCCTAGCGAGGTTTTAAGTAATCCTGAAAATGATTTTGTAGTTGATTTCATTGGAAAGCATCGATTAGAAGAAAATCGTAATAGTATTCCTAATGTGGATGAAGTCATGATGGAAAAACCTCTAACCATCTCATCTTCTGAATCCCTTACGAATGCGTATGAATCTATGAAACAACATGGTGTGAATTCTCTTGTTGTTGTAGATCGTGGAGAGTTAAAAGGACAAGTTTCCATTTTTGATGTAATCGATGTAGGAGTTTATGAGAACAAGTTGGTTAAAGAAGTTCTGAAACCTTTTGAACAGGTTGTGGAAATAGGAACTTCTCTAAAAGTTGTATTAGATCTTATGGAGAAAAACAATGCAGCCAATATTCCAGTCATGAATAACAATCAGTTTGCTGGAATGGTTACTCGCGGAAGTGTAGTTGAATTGCTAGCTAGTGTTTACGCTAACTCACAAAGAGAGGGAGCCTAGATATGGAACTGGTGACAGAATATATTCAGTTTTGGCAAGAACGATTTTCCACCATTATGTCCTATTTTGGTGAACATATATTTATTTCATTACTGTCGGTCTTCCTGGGGGCAATCGTCGCCATACCGTTAGGGATTTATTTATCAAAAACAACGAATAACACTATTCAAACCATTATCTTTAATGTTTCGAATATCTTTCAAACTATACCAACAATTGCGTTGTTAGCAGTTATGATCCCTTTATTAGGAATTGGGTATACGCCTGCTATCACTGCACTGTTTTTATATTCCTTATTACCTATATTACGTAACACATATTCAGGGATTAAATCCATTAATCCCGAAGTGATTGAATCGGCAAAAGGTATGGGATATAGCAGCCTCCAGCGCTTATGGAAAATTGAAATAAGGTTAGCATTTCCATATATCATGTCAGGAGTTCGTGTTACGACGGTTTATATTATAAGTTGGACGACACTCGCTGCTGTAATTGGAGCAGGAGGTTTAGGAGGCTTAATCCTATCAGGTTTAGGGTTTAATGATAAATTCTATATTTTCACAGGGACATTCCTGGCCTTAATATTAGCGCTATTAACGGACTTAACGCTTGGAAAACTAGAGAAAAAAGTAGCTTATAAATAAAGGAGAGAACAACAATGAAAAAATTATTATTTGGAAGTTTAGTAGGAATGATGTTACTTATGTCAGCATGTGGTAACAGCAAGCAAATTGAGATTGGAACTCAAACGTACACAGACCCTAAGATCATGGCTCATATTATTGAAACGCTAATCGAAGATCGCACAGATTTAGAAGTTAATATTACAAAAGACATTGCAGCAAGTCCTCAAATCATCTCTTCAATGGAAAAAGGGGATCTTGATATTGCAGCAACACTTTTCTCAGGTGAGGTTTATAACAATCACTTTGATGACCTTGAATTTACAACAGATCCAGAAGAAACAATGAAAAAAGCTCAAGAAGGATTTAAAGAGAAATATAATTTTAAATGGTACGACAGTATTGGATTCGAGAACGCATATGCTATTGCTGTGAGTCAGGATATAGTTGAACAATATGATCCACAAACAATTTCTGACTTAAAGCCAATTTCAGATAAGTTACGTTTCGGAACAGATACTTCTTGGTTAGAACGTCCAAATGATGGTTACAGAGCATTCAAAAAGAAATACGACATGTCCTTTAAAGAAGCTCGTGGTATGGAAGTTCGTCTAATGTACGAAGCGATTGAAAATGATGAGCTTGATGTCATTACAGCTTATACGGTAGACCCTCAAATTCGTGACCTGAATATGAAGATTCTTGAGGATAATAAAAACTTCTTCCCACCATACGATGCTTCTGTTGTGGCTACACAAAAAGTTCTAGAGGAACATCCAAAAGTGGATAAAGTACTTCAAGAGTTAATCGGAAGTATTGATACAGAAACAATGTCTGGATTAATAAAGAAAGTGGATATTGAAGGAAAAGAAGCAAAGAAGGTAGCAGAAAATTACCTTAAAGAACAAGGATATCTAGAATAAGAATCCATCATCTAAAAAAAGGTGTGAAAAAATGGACGTAATACAGAAAATCACCGAGATCGGCCAATATATGATTGAGAATTGGGCCCATCTCTTGAGTTTAACCTTCGACCATATATTAATGGTGTTATACGGAATGGTTCTGGCAGCAGTAGTTGGTATTTCTCTTGGAATTGTTTGCGCAAAATTTGAAAAGGTGGCACCTATCATTTTATCTATTGCAAACATTATTCAAATCATCCCAAGTCTAGCATTACTTTCAATTATTATGCTTTATTTTGGACTGGGCTTTACTACTGTAGTCATTGGGTTGTTCTTGTATTCTCTTTTACCAATCATTCGAAATACGTATGTAGGATTAAAAGAAGTTGATGGTCATGTATCAGAAGCTGGAAAAGGGATTGGTATGACCCCCTTCCAATTGTTATATAAAATTCAGATTCCTCTAGCGCTACCATTTATGATGGCAGGGGTACGAATCGCTACCGTTATTGCAGTAGGTGTTGCCTCTATAGCTCCCTTTGTAGGGGGAGATGGATTAGGCCGTGAAATTGTGTCTGGTATTAACAGTCGTAATGAAACTATGATTTATGCTGGTGCAATTCCTGCGGCGATTCTAGCAGTTTTAGCTGACCTTATCTTAGGGAAGTTAGAGAAACGCCAAAAGAACAAAATAGCTTAATAATGAATAGGTGAATATATGATAAGCAAGGTTATGGAACGCCTAGAGAACCTTTATGAAGAGATGGTAGAGATAAGAAGAGATTTGCATATGTATCCTGAGCTCTCTTTTGAAGAGGTTCGCACACCTGAGATCATTGCGAATTATCTATCTGACTTAGGTTTAGAAGTGAAAACAGGTGTAGGTGGAAGAGGAGTTGTAGCTACTCTTAGAGGTAACAAACCTGGTAAAACTGTAGCACTAAGGGCAGACTTTGATGCCCTTCCCATTCAAGAAAAAAATCAAGTGCCTTATAAGTCTACTGTACCAGGTGTTATGCATGCCTGTGGTCATGATGCACATACGGCAATCGTTTTAGCCATTGCTAAGGCATTAAGTGAAAATACAGAAGTATTAGAAGGAAATGTAGTATTTATTCATCAGCATGCTGAAGAACAAGTGCCAGGTGGTGCGATCAAGATGATTGAAGACGGGTGCTTAGATGGAGTAGATGCCATCTTTGCACCTCATATGGAAAACTATCATCCTGTTGGTAGCATTGCATATAGAAGTGGTCCAATTATGGCTGCATCAGATCGATTTGAGATTGATATCATTGGTAATGGAGGGCATGGCGCTTTTCCACACCATACGAAAGATTCAGTAGTCATCGGTAGTCAATTAGTAACCAATTTACAACAAGTCATTAGTAGAGAGATTGATCCCTTAAAAGAGGCCGTGTTGTCTATCGGATCTTTTCATTCAGGTGAAGGGTATAATGTAATTGCTGGAGAAGCATCTATTAAAGGAACGGTACGGACTTTTGATGAAGATGTTAGAAATAGTATTGAGGAAAAGATTAAGAGAATTGTTGAAGGGACCTGTCATGCTGCAGGAGCCTCATATAAGTTTCAATATAAGCGAGGATATCCTGCAACGATTAATCATGAACAAGAAACTGAGATATTAGTTGAATCTGCAAAGGATCTATTAAAGAATGAACAAATTATTGAGATTCCTCCGAACATGGGAGGAGAGGACTTTGCTTATTTTCTGCAGAAAGTTCCTGGTTCTTATGTTTTCTTTGGATCAGCTAACCCTGATATAGGAGCCATACACCCTTATCATCATCCTGAATTTGATATTGATGAACAGGTCATGCTCTATGCCTCAAAAATATTAACTCGTACTGTGGTTAATTATTTACAGAATTATGCTTGAGGTTTAAGGATAAAGAAATCCCACTTCGCTCATACAAGTTCATCTTGTATGGGCCTATTTTTTGAACAATAAAGGGTGAATGTATTGAATATAGTTATTGGGCAAGTGGCACATGAAACGAATACCTTTTCTTCCATTAAAACAACTACTCAATTATTTCAGGATTGGGAATGGGATGAAGGATCAGAAATTATAGATAGGCATACTGGTGTTGAAGATTACTTAGGGGGAATGATTAAGAGAGCCCTTGAACTTGGTATCAATACCAAGCCGTCATTTTCTGCTTATACAAATCCTTCTGGAATTATTACGAGAGACACATATGAAGGTATAAAAAACAAACTGATAGATTCAATTACCGAGATGGATGATTATGATGGAATCTGTCTCATGCTGCATGGTGCTGGTGTAGCTGAACAAACGGAGGATATTGAGGGGGATTTGTTACAATCACTTCGTGAGGAAGTTGGTTACGAGGTACCGGTTGTTGTAGTGCTTGATCTTCATGCCAATATATCTGAATTAATGGTACATGAAGCTGACTTAATTATAGGGGATAATTATTATCCTCATACAGACTCTTTTGAGCGAGGAAAAGAGGCCATTGATCTATGTGTCAAAATGACAAAAGGTGAGATTCAGCCCACCATGGCTTTTGAAAGGCGCCCTTTGATGATTCCGACCTCTACTACAAATGTTTCTCCTGCAAGTGATATTAATGAATGGTGTTGGAGCTGGGAAGCTCATGATAATGTTCTGGATTGTACGTTCTATCATGGTTTTCCTTACTCTGACACTTCTAACACAGGAGTATCGGTGTTGACGATTACTGATCAAAATGAAAGCTTCGCAAATGACATTGCCAAACAAGTAGCAGATAGAGTTTGGAATGTAAAAGATAAATTTGATGCAAATCACTTCTCACCTAGGGAAGGTATTGAGCATGCCTTAAAGTCGTTCACCTCTCCTGTCATCTTGAATGAGACCTCTGATAACCCTGGAGCTGGTACTCCTGGAGACGGAACTCACTTATTAAAAGAAATGATAAATATGAACCTAGAGAATGCTTGTTTTGGTGCAATTTTTGACCCTGAAGTAGCTGAGGAAGCACATGAGCATGGTCCTGGGCAGTGTATTAGTGTTGAATTAGGTGCTAAAACTGATCAATTACATGGCACTCCTATTATAGGAGAGTTCTATGTCAAAAATATATCGGATGGTCGATTTAAACAAACATCCCCGATGTGGAAAGGGATCCAAGTAGATGTAGGGAAGTCTGCACGATTGCAACTGAATGGGGTTGATATTATCGTTTGCTCAGTGAATAATCAAATCATGGATGAACAACTCTTTTTATTACATGGTATAGTTCCGTCGAATTATAATATTGTTGCTTTAAAATCCAGTCAGCATTTTAGAGCAGCTTTCGATTCTATTGCTTCAAAAATTATAACAGTAGATTCAATGGGGCTTAGCACTTTTGATTTAAGCGTCTTTGAATACAAAAATATCTTGAGGCCAATTGCTCCTCTTGATAAAGAGGATTGAAGGAATTTAAAGTTAAACATAGTTGAAAGGTATGTATCTGTATAAAGCATATAACATCTCGTAGCTATGCTTATCCTTTCAGTCAAAATAGAAGAGTATTATGATCTTGCTTTAGGTGATGATAAAAGATTATTCGTTTTATAGAGAAGGAAAATAATCACTGTTAACCCTAGGTTCATGAAAACCCCACCGAAATCAAGAGTTCGGTGGGGTTTTTAAAACTTATTCCTCTTTACTAACTTCCAACTCCATCTTATCCTTCCGCAATGCTTTATACAGCGAGTATACCATAAGAACCATGATGATCGAGAATGGGAAAGTAGCTGAGATTAATGCGTTTTGTAAGGCTTGAAGTCCGCCTGTGTATAGTAGCACAGCAGCAATAGCTGATTGGGCGATACCCCATGCAAACTTAACGCGTTTCGCTGGTTCAAGTGATCCATACGTTGTTTGCATGCCGAGTACGAACGTCGCTGAGTCGGCAGAGGTGATAAAGAATGTTCCGATAAGCATCATGGCGATGATTGACATGAGTAAGCTTAATGGGAACTGATCAAACACGCCGAATAACATCTGTGGATCAGGTAGCTCAGCAAGTTTTGCTCCAGCCTTTTGCTTTTCGATCGCAGCCATACCAAAAGTCGTCATCCAAATGAAACTAACAATGGATGGTACTAACAAAACCCCTGATAAGAATTCACGAATCGTACGTCCTTTTGAGACACGAGCAATGAAAATCCCAACAAATGGAGACCATGCAATCCACCACGCCCAGAAGAACACAGTCCAGTTTTGTACCCATTTTTGTTCCTCTTCATTATTAGGTGAAATGCGTAAGCTTTCTTGCGGTAATTTTTTCCACGTAAGCGCCTAATGTATCTACGAAAGAATTGACAATATAAAGGGTTGGTCCAATTACAATCATGATGCCGAATAATGCAATCGCTAGCCACATGTTCGCATTACTTAAATATCGGATCCCTTTGCTCAATCCAGAATAGGCTGAAATCATATATAAAACGGTAACAATTACGATAATGACAAGCTGGATCCAGAATTGTTTCTCGATTCCGGCTAAGTAGGTGAATCCACCGTTAATTTGGGCAGCTCCGAATCCAAGTGTGGTTGCTACACCGACGATGGTTGCAAAAACGGCAATCACATCAATCAATTTCCCCCATGGTCCGTCCATCTTATCTCCAAAGATCGGTTTTAATGTAGCGGAGATCAATCCAGGAGCATCGTGGCGGAACTTAAAATAGGCTAGCACAAGTGCGACGATTGCGTAGATTCCCCATGCATGAACACCATAGTGGAAAAAGGTAATACGCATAGCGTCATTTAGTGCTGCAGTTGATCCAGGTTCAGCGGTTGGAGGTGTTTTCATGAATTGGTTGATTGGTGCCGCTGCTCCGTAGAACACAAGCCCGATTCCCATACCTGCACTAAACAACATGGCAAACCACGTAGAGTAGCTGTAATCTGGTTTACTACCTGGTTTACCGAGTTTGATTTTACCGTACGGACTAAAAATCATGTATAAACAAAAGACAACGAAGACGGAAACGATTAATAAATACCACCAGCCAAAATGAATAGAGATGTAGCTTTTAATGTTTCCTGTAATGGATTCTAAGTTTTTCGGTGCAAATGCTCCCCACACCGATGCTACAAGAGTAATAGCTAATGTAATCCAAAATACAGATGATACATGTTTTCTTATGTCCTTCTCCTTTCATGATGCAACAATTATTTCCTAGGTAATTTTTGATTCCACATATCTATACCCAATAGATTTCTAGATAAACAAAAGCTCGTCGGATGTTGTTGAGTGTTGATGAAAAAACATCTCCTTTTTTGTAGGGTATAATAGAGTTGCATACGTCAAAGAAGTAGAGTGAAAATGAAGCTTTTGCATGATCGTATTTATAACAAACTTGCACTACAATTTGACTAGATTTGTAAAAAAGTGAAACAAAACATGGTACTTTTTCGTCTAACAAAAGGAGCATAGGGGGGGGAGAACTGTGAAAAAACAGATCATAAAAATAATAGCATGTGCATTACTGCTGATAAGCATGTTTGCCGGTGCTAGCAATCTAGTACATGCTGATGAAGGCCGATTACATATAAAAGTCGATGAAGGCCTAAAAGGGAAAGCCAAACGATATAAGGGTTTCCCAATAACGTTAACCGTTACGAATAATGGAAAAGACTTCTCAGGAGACCTAACGGTGGTCATTCCTCGAGATTATAATGCAATTGGAAATAAAGTCATTCCGATTGATATTGCCGCTGGGGCAACTAAAAAGATTCATTTTTCCGTTCCACAAATGGAAGGGATGAATGTGTTCCGGAATGGTCCGGGACAACCAAGTGTTGAACAGTTTCACTTATATGAAGGAAGCTGGGAAGATGGGAAGGAAGTCCCCGTTGATACTGGATTATCGATTAGCCCAACATACATACAAGATAATAAAGCGGTAATCGGTGTTCTGACAGATCAACCGGATCAATTAAACTACTTAAAATTGCTTTCTTTTATGGGGGAAAGTCCCGAGGTTCTTTTCTTAGATGCTGAGGATATCCCGAAAGAGTCTGTAGGCCTTAATGTATTGGATCTTCTTGTGATTCAGGATTATGATGTGGCCAATCTATCACAAGAACGTCAAACGTCTATTAAACAGTGGATGATGAAGGGTGGCCATATTGCAACGGGAAGTACCCCTGGTTTGATGCAGCAATTTGGAAGCCTTAGTGAAGACCTACCGTTACAAATAGAAGGTAAGGAATCTGTGAATTCGATTGAGCGTTTCAATCAAATCGAGTCGTTTACTATCACAAATTTTGAATTGTACAAGGGTTCCTTTAAAGAAACCGCTACGATTCAATATGAAGAAAATGGTACGCCTTTAGTTATTGAACAAAGTCAAGGACAAGGTAAAATCACTCAATTCAGCTATGATATTAGTCATCCCGCTTTTCAAGAATGGGGTGGAAATGCAGATATATGGGATTCTGTTGTTGGAAATTATCAGCCTAACCGCAATAGGAATATCTATGATCGACTAGGGGATACATCTCGTTATTTTGAAACCTTAGCGAATTTTAAACTATCCACTTTAGCTTTATTGTTTTCAGGTTATATTTTGTTGGTTGTTCCCATTTTGTATTTCATTCTGAAGAAGATGGATAAGCGTGAGTGGGCATGGTTATTGATTCCAGCACTTGCGGTGATCACTTCGGTTGGATTGTATGTAGTGGGTGCCCAAGATCGATTAGGAGATTACAAAACAAAAGCTGTTTCGATCGTATCCGTTGATCAAAATGGAGAGGGGTATGGAAGAGGTTCTGTTTCGATGCTTTCAAAAGAAGCTGGCACATATGCATTAGAAGTAGATGCTTCCTTGCAACCTTTTCCAACCGAAACAAGACGCTCATCTACTATGCGAGCAGAAGAAATGCCTTATATTGAAATGGGTAATGACACCAATCGTGTGTACTTCGAGGAAGTTGAATTCTGGTCTCCTCGTAGTGTAACGGTCGATCTTCCATCTAAGGAATATGGACAATTCTCAAGCAAGATTAACCTGGATGATCAACATTTAACAGGTGAGATCACGAACCATTTCCCATATTCATTTGAAGATGTGTACATCGTTGGAGGACAGTCTTATCAAGAGATCGGGTCTATAAAAGCTGGTGAGTCTAAGACGTTGGATATCAATATGCAAACGCAATTGATGTTCCAAGCACCAAATGAACGTACCGCCTATCAAATATTTAATAGACCAGCGAACAACATGAACCAAAACGAACAAAATGTAAGAAGAGATCTTGTTCAGATGGCAGCTCAGTACGGCATGTTTGCAGATGGAAATAACCCAGTGTTGATTGGGTTTACCAAGGATCAAATCTTTGAGGCGAATGTAAACGGAAAAGATACATCTCAAGATAATATTCACCTCGTAACCCAACCTGTGGACATTAACTTAGGAAGTGGGAATAAATCGATATCCACTGAGCTCATAAACCCTACATTAACTACTGTGGAGGGTCAAGTTAAATATAATGGATTAAACCGAGGAGATTTAATGTTTGATGCGAATCAGGGCACGTATTTGCTGAAGTATAATCTACCTGAAGCTTATATCCAAAAAGGGTTTGAAGCGAGTGAATTGTCTTTAAACTTTCAACAACGACCAGGTGGGGTAAGCTTTGCTATCTATAATGCGAAAGTGGATGCGTACGATTCGATTGAAGATGCATCTTTTGATCAAAATGTTCAAGAAACCTATATCAAAGAAAACACGATTACTATTCGCGCTACAATAACGACAAATAACATGAATGGTCCGGTCTTCGTGCCAAGCATTAACGTAAAAGGGGTGACAAATCCATGATTGAAATTACGAACTTAACCAAACGTTACGGCTCATTTACAGCGTTAAATGACTTGAACTTAACGATCGAAAAGGGGACAGTATTTGGATTTGTTGGCCCAAATGGAGCTGGGAAGTCTACAACGTTTTCCATTTTAGCCACACTCTTAGCTCCAACAAGTGGAACAGCTTATGTGAATGGGTATGACGTAACCAAATCACCAAACGAGGTTCGGAAACATATTGGCTATATGCCGGACTTCTTCGGTGTTTATGATCAATTTAAAGTTCATGAGTACCTCGACTTTTACGGAGCAAGCTACGGGGTTCCAAGCAAGGAACGTAAAGCCATCATTCCGCAATTGCTTGAGCTTGTGAACTTAACTGATAAAAGAGATGCGTATGTGGATTACCTTTCTCGAGGGATGAAGCAGCGACTTTGCCTTGCACGTTCTCTTATCCATGACCCAGAGGTGCTGATATTGGATGAACCTGCTTCAGGATTAGATCCGCGGGCACGGGTAGAGATGCGTGGGATTTTGCAGGAGCTTAAGAATATGGAGAAAACGATTTTGATCTCCTCGCATATTTTGCCTGAGTTATCAGAGATGTGTGATTACCTGGGTGTCATTGAGCATGGAAATCTGATTGCGAGTGGTAATGTAAATCACATCGAGAACCAGTTGCAAGCTCAAAAAGTGCTGCAAGTTTCAGTGAAAAACGATGTGGAGCAAGCAGTATCCTTTTTTGAAGATGATCCGAATGTGCAACAAATCGATCGTGATAAAAAAGATGAGTTGCTTATCCATGTTTCCTATGATGGCTCGGATGATGAACAAATTGAACTGTTGAAAAAAGCAGTAACGCAAGGAATTCCGATCCTGTCGTTCACACAAAAACAGAGCAATTTAGAAGATATCTTTATGGAAATTACGAAGGGAGGGGAGTAAATGAATAAACTATCTTCCCTATTCATTAATCCAGTTTTGAATAAAGAAATTAAATTACGCTTCCGTTCGTTTAAGAGCTTTCTTGGTATTTTGTTTTACCTAGCTGTATGTGCTGCAGTGTGTCTTGCGTTTATATGGATTGAAGGTCATAACCGTAATGGCTTTACCGCTAATGATAGTCGAACGTTGTTTATGCTATTATCCATTGGTCAAATGGGGTTGATCGCGTTTATTACGCCAGGGCTCACAGCAGGTGCTATTAGTGGGGAACGTGAACGTCAGACGCTTAATATCCTGCTTACGACCCAACAATCTTCTATGTCGATTGTGATTAGTAAACTGTTTTCTTCCTTAGCATTTCTCGTCTTAATGCTTGTAGCATCCCTTCCGTTATACAGCCTTGTGTTTTTATATGGTGGGGTTTCACCGAAAATGGTGCTGATCACGTTTGGATTACACCTATTAACGATGCTCATGATTGGCAGTCTAGGAGTCATGTTTTCTACGATTATTCGAAAAACGATGGTCGCGACGATTACGACGTATGGCGTTATGTTGTTTTTCGTAGTTGGAACAGGCTTTTTGTATATTTTTTTAGGGGAGATTATGTATAACCTTAATCAAAATCCAGCATCAACCAATCAAAGGTGGCTCCCTTATATTTCGCTTATGTTGAATCCAGGGATTGTGCTTTTCAATTCATTTGAAGCAGGTGGTCTTGATTATGCCTTACAAAGAATGGGGATTACCTGGCCGATTTGGAAAGGATTCACGCTATCCTATATTGGCATTAGTATCTTTGCTTTGTTCGTAAGTATCATGCGTTTACGACCTCGCATGCGTTCGAAAAAAGTGAAAAAGAAGGCGTCTTAAATGAATGAACAACGACAATTTTTCCATTTACTCAAGGAAGTGAAACGGAAGCTTTGGCTTCATGAAGGAATTCGAATCTTTTACATGAGTCTTCTGGCTTCTGCGGGAGTTACGTTGTTTTGGCTTATTTTGAGTCGATTTTTCTTAATCCTACACATTGATATGAAAGTTATGGTAAGTGTAGGTCTCGTGATTCTAGCAAGCCTTACTTATTTTGTTGTGAAGAAGCCTTCCGATACGGAGGCGTCTTCACGGTTTGATGATCAAGGGTTAGAGTCACGTGTTCAAACCGCTTATCATTATATGGAAGACGAATCGGACATGGCAAAACTCCAGCGTAAGGATACCTTGAAGAAGATGAAAGAGGTTTTGCCTGCGATTAAGCAGGAGCGCGTGAGGTGGTTCGATTGGAAAAAGCTCTCGATCGCTACCGGCTTATTTGCTCTTGCTTATCTTTCTCTTCTATTTCCGAATAGTGTGATGGAACAGGCGGATCAAAAGGAACAAGAGGAAAAGATCGTCAAGGAGCAAAAGGAGAAAGTGGAAGAGCTTGCTGAGGAGCAAAAGAATACGGGTAAAGAAGCGAAAAAAGAGTTAGAAAAGCTCGCTGAGGAAGTGAAGAAAGAACAAAAAGCGGAAGAGATTCAAGAGGATCTGCTTCGAGCTGAAAATCAGTTAGATAAGTTGAAAAAGCAGGCGGAGCAATCAAAACAAAAGCTTCAAGACATGAGTGAACGAATGAAGGGTCTGAATCTAGATAGCTTAGCTCAAGCACTGAATAACGTGAATCAGGCTCAAATGGAAAACCGAATAGCGGACTTGAAAAAGCAATTGGAAGGCATGGACCAAGAGCAGCTTGAACAATTACAAAAGCAATTGCAAGAAGCCGCTAAACAGATGGGCCTTGAGGGGGAGAATGTGAATCAACAAACCCTTTCTAAAGAAGAGCTAGAAAAGTTAATGGCTCAATTGGAAGATGAAATGAAGAAAATGATGCAGAAAGCTGGGAATGCCTCGAAGCTTGCCCAAACCCAAGCCGATCTTCAAAAGCTCGCCCAACAAATGAACCAACAAATGATGAGTGCGGGGATCGGAACATCTGGAACGTTATCTTTTGCTGGAAGTTCTTCCTCTAGTGGCTCGTTTGGAGGGCAAGGACAATCTGGTCAAAGTGGACAGTCTGGCTCTGGGTCAAATAGCTCTGGCTCAAATGGATCGGGCTCTGGAAGCGGTTCTGGATCTGGTTCAGGGAGTGGCTCAGGTTCTGGTAGCGGTTCTGGATCTGGTTCCGGCACTGGTAGTGGGTCTGGAACAGGAGGTAATGGAGCTGGTCTCGGGGCTGGGAATCAGAATTTAACGGTTCCTCAAGAAGGTTTAGACGGAAAGGACAATGTTGAGCGCGATACAGGTGAACTAGGAGAAGGTTCTAGTGAACAGCAAATCGCACCTGATGCACCGATTTTACCAGGGCAAGTGCGTTCCTATGAGGAAGTGTATCAGAAATATGAAGATACGTACCGTCAGGCTTTAGAGCGTAATGATTATCCAGACCGACTACAGCGTATCATTAAGGATTATTTCTCAGATATCGAACCGAAGGAAGGAGACAGCGGATCATGACAGCCATAAATGAACAATCGTTAGCTGAAATTAAAGAAAACATCGATCTTGTAAAAGCCGAACTCCGTAAATTTATAGTCGGTCAGGAGGATGTGGTCGAACAACTTCTCTGGGGGATTTTTGCCGAAGGGCATGTTCTGTTAGAAGGTTTACCTGGACTAGGTAAAACCATGCTCGTACGTAAGATCTCTGAAGTCATGGAGCTACAGTTCTCCCGAGTTCAGTTCACACCTGATTTGATGCCGACAGATATTACAGGTACAAACATGATACAGCCGAATGAACAGGGAGGCCAGTCCTTTGTGTTTCATGAGGGGCCGCTCTTTTCCAATATCGTGTTAGCTGATGAAGTGAACCGTGCCACTCCCAAAACGCAAAGTGCCTTACTAGAAGCGATGGGGGAAAAAACGGTTACGGTGATGGGGAAAATGCACCGACTGCCTGAACCTTTCTTCGTTTTGGCTACCCAAAACCCGATTGAATTAGAAGGAACGTATCCATTACCAGAAGCACAGATGGACCGTTTCCTGATGAAAATTGATGTGGACTATCCATCTCGCGAAGAGCTAAAAGAGATTGCGGTGCGTACGACTGCTCCGAATATCGAACCTCTTCAAAAAAGGGTGGATGCCGATTTTGTGGTGAATGTGCAAAAGACCGCGAAGGAGCTGCTTGTCGCTGAGCCTGTCCTTGATTATGCGGTGAATGTGATCATGGCGAGTCATCCTGATGATGAAGGAACAACGGAAGATATCCGTGAGTATGTGCGATATGGTTCAGGACCACGTGGACTGCAAAGCTTACTTTCTATTGCAAAGGTTCGAGCGCTTTTTGATGGTCGTTACAACGTATCGGTTGGCGATATTAAGAAGGCGGCCTATCCCGTTTTACGTCACCGTATGTTCTTAAACTTTGAAGGAGAAGCGTCAGGCATTTCGAAGGACAATCTTATCGGAGCTTTGCTGGAATCTGTAGCGGAAAGGGCGTGAGGATATGAGCACGCTGTTGTCACCCGTTCTAACGAAGCGTTTAGCTAACTTTTCGCTTACGACCAGACAAACTGTACGAGGAGGACATAAGGGAGAGAGACGATCCCAGCGACTCGGTTCTTCGCTTGAGTTCTCCGATTATCGCTTGTACAGCCCTGGTGATGATTTAAGACAAATTGATTGGAACACCTATGCGCGAACAGAGAAATATTACATTAAGCGCTTTTTAGATGAGCAGGAGCTTCCTGTGTCGGTGTATATAGACAGTACAAAATCAATGGGGATTCATGAGGAAAAGTGGTTGCGCGCCAAACAAATGGCAGCCGTTTTTACTTTTTTGTCTCTAGCGAATTCTGATCGTCTATCCGTAACACCCGTAGCATCTTCAACACGAGCTTATCCCTATACAAAAGGGAAAGCGATGACGAAAAAAGTGATGGATTATATCGAGGATGTGTCACTAGCTCCAGAAAATGAAGCTTTTGGTGATCATCTGTTGAAGAATGTAGATCGTTCTAGACAAGGTAGCTTCAGCATTGTGATTAGCGACTTTTTAGAGGATCCATCGAAATTGTTTTCTTCTATAAAAAAGATGCAAGCGAAGCGTCAGCAGGTGTTACTGATCCAGGTTTTGTTACCGGAAGAAAAGGATCCGAATTACGCAGGGGATCTTAAGCTTATTGATGTTGAATCGAGTGGAGAGCGAGATATCTCGATGAATCCCCGTGTTATCAAGCAATACAGAGAACGGTTTGAAGAACATACAAACCAAATAAAATCGTTTTGCAATAAGCGTGGGATTGATCTTGTGCCATGTTTAACCTCAGACAGCCTTGAGGAGACGATTTTTTCATCACTAATGAAGAAAGGCTGGATTGGGAGGTGAGCTTATGGGTTTTTTAGCACCAGTATCCCTATGGTTTTCAAGTGCCATTCCTATTTTACTGGCATTTTATTTTTTCAAAAAACAATATGAGAAACAACCGATTTCGTCGATTTATCTTTGGGAGAAGACGTTAAAAGAATGGGAGACGGATCGCTGGTGGAATAAGCTACAGAAAAATATCCTGCTGTTTCTTCAGCTTCTCATTCTTCTGTTTTTAGTCATGGCGTTGTTGCGCCCCTTTATTCCTGGGGAGGAAGTACAGGGGGAGCAACTTGTGATCGTGATGGATTCCTCAGCTTCGATGGCTGGAGAAGAGCGATTTTCAGATGTGAAAGAGGAAGTAAACGAATTGATCAACAGCCTGGGAAATGATCAGCAAGTAAGTGTGATTGTAGCTGAAGAATCTCCAAAACTATTAATCTCTAGAGAACAAAATAAGAATGAGGCAAAGCGTGTGGTTGAAGGGCTGGAATTAACGTATCAGCACGAGAACATGCGTGATAGCTTGCAGTTAGCTTCGTCACTTCTTCAGGAAGGAGACGGCGAGATTCATGTTTATACAGATGGATTAGAGCAGGAAGAGGTAGAAGTGGAAGGTCCTTTTGTTGTACATAATCGCGAGAATAACGCTGCGAACAGTTCGATCTCTGCCTTCGGTGTTAGGCAAAATGGCGAAACCGGGTCTGCGATCGTAACGGTACATAACCAGTCTGAGGAATCGAGGAATCTATCGTTAACGGTTTTTGGTGAAGATGAAGTGCTAAAAGAAGTGACAGAAGAGGTTCCGGCTGGGAAGAAGCGTACGATTACGTTAAATCAGCTGCCTATAAGAGGTTACTATAAAGTAGATACGGATGTGGACCCTTATGAGGTAGACAATGAGATGTTTGCCTTCTTACCCAATGATGCTCCGTCATCGATTTATCTCGCAGGTGATGTGAACCCGTTTATCCATAAAGCATTGCGATCTGCTGGTATTGAAACGGTTTCGATCTCTCAGAATGAGGACGGGACGTATCGCTTTTCTCAGGGGGATGAAGCGGTCTATCTTTTATCTGGTATTCAAGCAGATGCTTGGCCAGAAGGTCCAAAGCTTATCCTCTCTCCTGAAACGGGAGGTCCTTTTGGTATTACAGACAAGCAAGAGTTGCAATATACGATGAAAAGAACAGCAGATGATCCGTTGTTACAGTATTCAGATGTGGGAGAGGCTTACCTTGGGAAAGCGTATGGGATTGGTGATTTAAACGGACTCGATCCTCTTGTGATGAGTGGGGATACGACCACAATGGCAAAAGGGATGTACCAAGGTTCTCCGGTGGTGCTGTTTCCGTTTGATGTTCAAGATTCGGATTGGCCTCTACATCCTGGATTTCCGATTTTGTTATCCAATGTGATCGACTATTTGGGACAGAAAGGTCAAAATCTAGGATACTTTGAGCCTGGTGAGGAGACTGAACTCTCCTTGTCCACAATGACAACGGAAGCGGTTATAGAGACGCTTTCTGGTGATGATGTGGTGGATGTTGATATGAATGAGTCTGTAGCTACTGTGCCTACTAAGCCAGGAATCTATCAACTCCATGAGAAAACATCGAATGGATTTAAGTATCAGCATCTTGTTGTGCAGGTGCCTGGTGAAGAACGTAACGTTGAAGCTTCTACTTCTTTCAGGATGACGGAAGAAGGTCAACAAGGTGGAAATGTTACCGTTTCAAAACAGGAGATCTGGCGTTGGTTTGCCGCAATTGCCCTGTTGATTTTGTTTATAGAATGGGAGGTGTATCGACGTGGTCTTTCAAGTCGATAATCCTCTATGGTTGCTGACCTTTATCCCAATGGTTCTTGTGCTGTTTTTGTATGCGCGGGGCCTCACGGCGATATCGGGTGGCAGAAAAATGATATTAATGGTGTTACGAACGCTTGTATTTACACTTGTAATTTTAGCGTTGGCTGGAGTGCAAATTCTTTCTCCCATACAGCATATGGCTACTGCTTTTGTAGTCGATCGCTCTCATAGTATGCAAGATCATGAGAATGGAGCTTTGGAACAAGTGCAGGAAGCGGTGGATGGAAAAGCTCCAGAAGATGAGGTTGGGGTGATTTCAACCGGGGCAAAAGCTCAAGTAGAGATTCCTTTAACGAATTCGGATGATGCCGTGCAGTCTTTCCAAACCGATATCAATACATCCTACACGAATCTAGGGGCAAGCCTTCAGTTAGGCGGAAGTCTTTTCTCTGGTGATGCTAAGGGACGCGTTGTGTTAATGACGGATGGAAATGAGAACGTTGGGGATGCAGTAAGGCAGGCAGGCTACTTGAAGCGGCAAGGATATGTCGTCGATGTCTTTCCTTATTCCACAACCTTTCAACAGGACATAGCGATTGATTCGTTTGATGTACCAGAAAACATCTATTTAGGTGAACAAGCTTCCTTGTCTCTAAGCATTCAAAGCAGTATCGATACAACGAGTACCGTGCGAGTGCAGCAAAATGGGGAGCTGATTTTGGATCAGGAAGTGAACTTGAACGCAGGGATGAATCAGTTATCCTTTGAACACCTCGTTACTGAAGACGGCTTCCACACCTTTCAAGCTGAAATTGTGGCGGAGGGGGATCAAGTTTTAGAGAACAATAAACTTTCTGCGTTTGCTGAAACGAAAGGAATTCCACGCGTTTTGATAGTGGAAGGAAAAGATGGAGCGGCTGTGAATCTAGAAGAATCGTTGAATTCATCTGCAGTACAAGCAGATCGAATTCCGGTCGAGCTTTTACCGACCCAATTGAGTAATTTTCTGCAATATGATTCGATCGTGATGAGTAACGTTTCTGCTCATACGATGACGGAAAGTCAAATGAACCTCATTCATAAAGCTGTAAAAGATTTTGGGGTAGGTTTTGTCATGACAGGTGGCGAACAATCCTACGGGGTTGGAGGCTATTTTAAGACGCCAATTGAACGATTACTCCCAGTCGATATGGACATTAAAGGGAAGAAAGAGCTGCCATCTCTTGGTCTAGCGATTGTATTAGATAAGTCCGGAAGCATGGGCGGTAATAAAATGGCTCTGGCGCGAGAAGCTGCCGTTAGATCAATCGAGCTTTTGCGTGAAAAAGATACACTCGGTGTGATTGCGTTTGATTCGACACCTTGGCAAATCGTCGAAACTGGACCTATTGGGGATAAGGAAGACGTTATTAAAAAGGTTCGTTCGATTATGCCTAGTGGGGGAACAGATATTTTCACACCTACTGCTCAGGCATTCTCTCAATTAGGGCCTATGGAGTTGAAGCGTAAACATATCATTCTCTTAACAGACGGACAATCAGCGGCATCTATGAACTATCGCCAAATGATTCAAAACGGAAAAGAGGATGGCGTGACGTTGTCCACTGTTGCGATTGGAACAGGGGCTGATGGACCTCTGTTAGATGAGATGGCTCAGATTGGAGATGGGCGCTTTTATCAAGTTCAAAATGCGACCAAGATCCCTACCATTCTATCGCGTGAGACAGCCTTGATTACACGTACTTACATTGAAGATGATCCATTTTATCCAAAGCTCGTGCGTGGGTATGAGTGGGCTCCTTATTTTGCAAATGGGGTACCGAGGATGAATGCTTACATTGCGACATCACCTAAAGGGCGAGCTCAACAGGTGCTGGTGAGTGAGAAAAATGACCCTGTGCTGAGTCGCTGGCAGTATGGGCTGGGTAAAACCGTGGCATGGACATCTGACTTAACTGGAAAATGGGCAGGAGAATGGCCAAGTTGGGGGAATTGGTCACCTTTATGGAATGATATCGTCACATGGACGTTCCCTCAGTATGAGAACGATGCTTATGAGATCACAAAGCAGGTTGAAGGAAATGAAGTCACGCTCAATGTAAAAGCTGCAGATGAAGGTGCTTCGACACTTGAAGGAAGCTTGGTTAACGAAGCGGGAGAAGAAGTGGATCTAAATCTTCAAGCAAAAGCTCCTGGTGTCTATGAAGGAACCTTTCAAACAGATGGCGCAGGTGTGTACTTTTTAAATCTCACGGAACAAGAAGACGGAGAACCTGTTGGAACCTTTAAGACTGGCGTGGTTGTTCCTTATTCAGAAGAGTACTCGTTCGAACCGACGAATGAAAAGCTCATTGGGGACATTGCTGAAGCTGGAGGAGGAAAAGTTTTAGAAAACATGAACGACGTCTTTTCTACTAGAGGATTGGGACCTCGCTACGAGAAGCAGGATCTGTTTTATTTTCTTTTAGCTTTAGCTTTAATCTTGTTCATGCTTGATGTTGCCATTAGACGCTTCCATGTGAACTTGGCGTTTATAGGGAAGCTGCGTACTTCTTCTGAGAAGAAAAAGAAGAAGGAGAAGCAGGTAACAGAAAAGCGTAGCACTCAATTGAGCCAGTTGAAGAGTGCTTCGACGAAGAGGACGCAAGGGTCTTCTTCTGATGAAAACAAGAAAGAGAAACAGCCTATTATTCAAGAAACGCCTGACTCGAAGCAAAAGCCACCTAAAAAAGAGAAGCAGAATGAATCTAGTGGTGGTGAATCGAGAGAAGAGCGGATGAATCGTTTGTTGAATGCGAAAAAGAGGAAGTAGTGTGTTGATGGAGTAGTTCAGTTTTGGAGTGGAATTAGGTTTTTACTCCTTGATTGAGCTACTTTTTTTATGGACAAGCGGCATGTTAGTTACATAATTTTACCTTTTTTGTGTGTTGGGTAACTCGAAACTGAGTATTACTTTTAAGGGCCATTATGTTGAAGACTTGGATTCGAGAAAATAACTAACTAAATCTCATTTAGAAAAGAAGAAGGAAATTATGATTGGGTTGCACATATTGAGATTTACACAAACTTATTGACGGCACCCCTTGTGAGCATATGACTTATATACGAAATAGAAAGAAGCGCTAATAAAAATATATTAGCACTTTAATTATATTTACTATAATTGTTTGTACCGAGTTGTTTTAAATGCAATATTATGACCAATTAGGTAAATCACTAAATTTATTGGAAATGAATAATAGTATTCCCAATTTAATGGCACATAAAAACCTAGAAATGTAAGAATAGGTAGTCCAATGAAAGAGGATGAACCAGCGAATAAAACCGATTTAATTAATGGCGATATTTTAGGCTTCCACTGGATAAGTAGGGTGATAAACACAGGTATTAATACTATATCCCATGGGGCAAACCACGGAGCAGCTGGAATAAGCTCGTATTGATAATCCCATAAACCAAAGAAGTTTCCCAAAATATCAAGAAAGAGAGATAATATACCGACTACTATTCCTACGTATAATAATCGTTGAGTGCTTTCTTTCTTTCGTAAGCATATCCATAACGTCACTAAAGAAATAAAAAGAATAAATATTAACCACCATTGCCAGGAGAACAAAACTTCTGATTTCCAAAGTTCATATTTTTCTTGATTTGCTTTTAGAATCATGGATCGAGCTTTATCAAATTGGTTGGAATAAGTCATGGAACAAGCACCTCTCGTATTTAATTCAATTCAATTTTTATTGTTTTCATGGTTTTCTTTTATATTCGATGAATTATATGTAATAAAAAAGCACACAGCTTTAAGCTATGTGTTAACTCTGGAACTGAGGGGAAATGCTCAGATTTCAAAATGTATATTTATTTACATTTAGTTTTAACAAAAGAATTATTTTTATAAGTGGTATTAAAGTTTTGATACACATCACGAAGATAATGCGTCATCACTTAATACCGGTTAAATGTTTTTTGAGTGAAGAGGATCTCGAATTCAAGTCTTCATGAATAGGGCGCTCTCCTGGAATAAGAGTCCTTTTTATTTGTCTTGATTGTCTAATAGAGCGAGTTATTAATTGGATATTTGTGTTAAAATTTGATTTGGATTGTGAAAAAATATACTTAAACAAAGTAGTTTTATAAATAATTGGTGAGGGGGTATTAAGAAGGAATATTCCTTGTTTTTAGCGATGATTTCACCCTTAAGTACATCTGGTCTTTTCACTTCATCACATGCAGTGAGGAGCAACATGGCGAGCGCGAGGTAGACTACTTTTTTGATGGTAAAAACCTCCAATGAAGGTGATATGGTTTAAGGGATAACATGTCTATTAATTTGATGGAATAAGGGGCCAAGATGTTATGACAAAAGAAGATAAAAAAATAGGTTTATATATCATCCTCTTTTGGATTGTGTTGATTATTCCCTTTTGGTTAACTACAGAAGGTACAGGGGTGCTAATTTTAATACCTTTGATCACGGTAGCGGTCATATCTATTATTGTGTATTATCTGGCAGTAACAATAAAAGATGATGATTAAATGACTATATTTTAAAAAGGAGAGATCTTCATTTTTAAAGACCTCATCGACATCAATAACAAAAACCTAGAAGTATGGATTAAGGGTGAAGGACAACCCATCATTATTCAACCAGGAATGATCAGCTCAATAAGCGAATGGGAACCTTTAGTTGAAGAGCTTTCACAATACGCAAAGGTCATTTTATATAATAGAGCCGGATGCGGTAAAAGCGAAAGAGGTACCAAAACCAGGAATCTAAATGAGAATGCCAAAGATCTACATACCTTAATACATAAATTAGAGCTAAATGATCCCATACTGATTGGTCATTCTTATGGTGGTCTAATCGTTCAATATTTTGCTATACATTATCCAAATATAGCAAGGTCACTTATTTTAGTAGACTCCACATCAGTTGATGCCCATCTATTAGATGAGGTAGAGATAGAAGGAGGAGACGAAACGAGTACACGAGCTTGGATTCAAAAGTGTAAAGAGTATGCAACGCTATCAAAGGAACATCTTCAAGTGGAAATGGAAGGTTGGATTGAAACGCTTAAGAAGAAACTTCCTCTCCAAACGCATAATGAAATCAGTGAACATATGAGCAACCCTTACATGTTTGAAATTCTTGGGGAAGAGCTTGAACATGATCCTTTCTATATGAAGGAATTAAAAGTTCAATTGGATGGCTTTCCTGACCTTCCTACTATCGTGATTGGAAGAGATCCAGAGGTCTCAATCAAACAAATGTTAGAACACGAAGGTCTAGAGATTCGAGAGGCTGAAGAGATTGAACGTATATGGCAGTCTCTTATTCAAGAACAGACTAACCTCAATAGTCAGACTGAGTATATGTTAGCTCGAGGTTCAAGCCATGACATTCATAAAGAGAAACCAAAACAAATTTTAAATTTGGCTTGTAGTTTATTGGATATGACTTATTAACTCATAAAAAGGATGACGATTACTATCTACAAAAGAGGTTTTCTACATAAAAAGAGTCCAGTCTTGCAATACTGGACTCTTTTGTTATGCCTGCATACTATCCTTTTTCACAACATGACTTTTCTCTTCTCTCATTAACGTCATCTCTAACGCCAGGATGGATATAAACAGCCATGAAAAACCAATTCCTAAACCAGCGATCACATCTGTAGGGTAATGAATGTGGCCAAAAACACGGCTAATGCTAATTGCTGCAATCATAAACGCTGAAAAGAGATTGATTGCCCATTTTGCCGAGCTAGAGAGGTTACTCACGAGAACGATATAAATGATAAATCCAAAAAAAGCTACCGCTCCGGATGTATGGCCGCTCGGAAAGCTTGCTGATGTACCTCCAAACTCCGTTTCATCAGGGCGTGGACGACTGTAAAAGATTTTTAAAGCCTTCGTAATGCCACTAATACCAATCATGTTCACAGCAAAATATGCCGCAAACCATTTGCTATAGGTGGAGAAAAGTAAAAAGTACCCCATCAAGAGAAGCGAAGTTGCGGTAAGAGCCGGAACAGATCCGACCTTCGTTACCCATAGCATGATTTGTTTTACCCAGTCTGGCATGGCCGTTGTCCACTCAAATATGATTTGATCTATATATAAGCTTTTCTCATTCAAGACCTGATCTCCAACGAGAAAGTAGAAGGCTAGTGTGGATCCAGTAAGAAGAACGGTAATTATCGCAAGAACCGGAAATGTTTTAGATGTGGATTCCCTAAACATAAAGTGACCTCCTGCAAGTTCAATAGTGGTGATGGTATTCCCATATAGTGTTGATATCAAACGCCTTAGCTTGTATTGAAAATGGGGGGAATAAAATTTTGAAGATTTTTTGAAACGTGTGGGGGACCCTTCCCGTAAATATATTATAGGCAAAAACAACAAGGGATCCCTAAAACAGCAATTCAAACAAAATATGGAAAAATCCAATATTTGTATAAAATTGTATCGACGTTTTTGCTTCAAATTGCTAAAATGAACCATAAATAGGATAAAGGGGGAAAACGAGTATGACATCATTTGTCGTGTTTGTCGTATTAGCCATTATTATTGGCTTAGCACTAATCGGCGGAATTGCTACATTTATTATTTTCCGCATTCGTTACAAAACAGCAAGCTCAAATGAAGCGCTTATTGTAACAGGTCCAAAACTGGGAGACCCAGAGAAAGAGAAGAACGTCTTTGAGGATGCGAATGGACGTTCCATGAAAATCATTCGTGGTGGCGGTTATCGCTTACGTATGTTCCAAACCGCAACACCAATTGATTTAACATCCTTCCAGTTACAAGTTAATTCAGAGAAAGCTTACACCAAAGAAGGTATTCCAATCCGCGTAGCGAGTACAGCCGTTATCAGTATCGGTAGTGATTTAGAGATCATGGCGAACTTTGCGGAGAAATTCCTAGGTAAGAAACAAAGTGAACGTGAAGCGGAATTGAAAGACGTACTTAATGGTCACCTTCGTTCGATTATCGCATCACTTCCAATCGAGAAGGTCTATAACGACTTTAAAGAAGTTAATACACAGGTGAAAAACATAGCAGAAGCTGACTTAAAAGGCATGGGCTTTGAAATTACATCCTTTGCTCTAAATGACGTTGAAGACGTTGATGAAGAGAATGGATATATCGACGCATTAGGCCGTCCGCACATAGCTGAAGTACAGAAGAAAGCGGATATGGCAGAATCCGATGCGAAGAAAGAAACAAGCATCTATCAAGCGAAAAACGATCAGGAAGCGAAGGACGAAGCAAACCGTCGCTTAACATCTATCGCTGAGTCTAAGAAAGATAAAGACATCAAAGAAGCCGAGTTCCAAAAAGAAACGAACCGTGCTAAAGCTCAATCCGAGCAAGCTGGTGAGCTAGAGCGTCAAAAACTAGCTCAGCAGGTTAAGGAAGAAGAGCTTAAAGTTCAATACATCGAAAAGCAACGTGCTGTTGAACTAGAAGAAGAAGAAAACAAACGTCGTCGTTCCATTGCAGACGCAGAGGCGTATGAATTAACAAAACGCGCACAAGCTGAAGCCGACCAAGAGCGCATCAAGGGTGAATCTGAAGCGGAAGTTATCCGACAACGTGGTATCGCGGAAGCAGAATCCAAAGAGCGCATGGCTAAAGCTATGGAACACTATGGTGAAGCTGCGATTGTGGAAATGCTTATCTCTGTATTACCTGAGTACGCTGATAAAGTAGCTAAACCACTATCTCAAATCCAGGATATGAAAGTGATCGACATGGGCGGAAGCGGTTCTCAAGGTGGTACTGCGAAAGTCGCAAACAGCGTAACGTCTACGATGCTTGGTATCCAAGAGTCTCTTAAGGAAACAACGGGTATGGATCTAAAAGCTTTAATTGAAAGCTTTGTTTCCCGCGGAGCTGTAAACAACTTCGATCTTCATCCAGATGAAGCGCGTGAAAAGCAGCTTCAAGAAACATCAGCATCTCAGGAAACTGAGGTAGAACAAGAGACTTCTGCTGAAGCAAGCGCTGAGAAAGCAGAAAGTCATGAACAACAAAGTGATAATGAAGAGGAGCAGAACTAATTCCCTTCAATTTTGAGAAGCATGTGAGCCTTCGGGTTTGCATGCTTTTTCTATTTCACGTTAATTAAACCAAAGTGATAGACCTAAGTTTTTTCCAAATAAAGTATGGCATAATAGAGAAGGGGGAGTTTACATGATACCAATTCAAAAGGCATATGGGTATGTCACAAGAGAAAAGATGGGAATACCACAAGTTTTAGTGTTCCAACACCCAATACCTGAAGCAGGCATACAAATCCCAAAAGGAACGGTAAAAGAAGGAGAGACTCCTGAAAATGCTGTATTACGAGAAATGAAAGAAGAAACAGGCTTACATAACTTATCGCTAAAAGGGTTGATTGCTAAAGATCTGTGGAAGGCAGATGATGGGTCGTTACATGAACGTTTTTTCTATCATCTTACAACTTCTAACACAATAGACGAATGGAGCTTTAACCCTACTGGTGGAGGAGAAGAGCATGGTCCACGTTTAGATTCTTTTGGATTTCAGGAGTACAAGATGTTCAGCTGATCCGAGGTCATGGGGACTATTTAGAAGAGGTATTAGATGAGACATAGAGGCTCGGTCATTATCATAGAAGAGGGTAAAGTATGTCTGATCAAGCGTGTAAAGAACTCTGAAGTGTACTATGTGTTTCCAGGTGGCGGAATTGAGGAAGGTGAGACTCCCAGAGAAGCAGCCAAAAGAGAGGCATTTGAAGAGTTAGGTGTACATGTGTCTATTGAGGATCTTCTTGATACTGTTTCATTTCATGGAACACAATATTTCTTTTCAGCTGAAATCATAGGAGGCGCTTTTGGTACTGGGCATGCGATTGAGTTTACCAAGAATAACAATGGACTTTACGAACCTATGTGGTTGAATATCGAAGCTCTATGCAATTTAGATGTTCGTCCAAAAGAAATGGCTCAAAAAATTGTAAATATGTACATATAAAAAAGCGCAATCTCACATGAGATTGCGCTTTTCATTATAAAAGGGTCAGGAGGCCTGCGATAACTGCAAAGATCATGATAAACACGAACACCATGATGCCCTCTTTGGCCGAAAATTGCTCTGCTGTTTCTTTGCTTTTATTATAAAAACGACCTGGTAGCATGCTCAAGACCTCCTTGCTCCGTATCATTAGTTCTGAAACTTATGATACCATAAAACGCCGGTTTTGATGACACGTGGAAGTACCCCTTTTAACGGATAGTTTAGTGTCAGGCCAAATCCATCGTCTTTTCCGAGTGAACCAAGCGTTCCTTTGATCACAATTTTAGATGGCTTTTTAGGGTCTTTCCCTCTTAGGATGTCTGTTAAAATATCTGCGATTTGTTTTCCTTGCTGTTCTGCTAGTTGAGCACTTGGAGGCAAGTAAAGGCTTGCGCAATCTCCCGTTACAAAAATGTTTGGATGCTCAGGAACCTGGTGATAGTCGTTAAGAATAATTCTTCCTGCATTATCTTTTTCTAAATCAAGCTTGTCCACGACTTTACTTGGCTTGATTCCTGCAGTCCAAATGGTAACGTCACTTAATAGGCATGTCCCTGCATTACATAAAATGTTTGGTTCAACATAGTCAACTTTGGATTGATACACCAGTTCAACATCGTGCTCTTGGAACCACTCGATCGCATGCTCTTGAATCTTTTCAGGGAACGATTTCAGAATGCTGTCACCACGATCTAAGAGTCTGATGTTAATATCAGGTCTGCTTTCTCGAAGTTCGGAAGCCATTTCAACACCACTTAGCCCTCCGCCGACTATGGTAGCGGTACCATAATTCTTCATGTTGTTTACAGCTTCGTAGGTTTGACGGGTCTTTTTAATCGTTGAAATCTTATGCGTATATTCGCTAGCCCCATCAATACCATGGAAGTTGTCCTCCGAACCTAGACCAATAATCAAGTAGTCATAATATACTTTTTCAGTGTGTCGTAGCATGACGGATTGATGCTCAATGTTAATGTGTAAAATTTCATCTGCAATAAAATGAAGTCGCTCATCTTCAGGGAACGATGTGCGTACATCTTTTTCAGCAATTGTCCCAGCTGCAAGTGCATAGAACTCTGTTTTCATAGAATGGTACGGGTTTCGATCAATTAATGTAATCGATGTCTCTCGATCTGTATTAGAAAGGAGTTGATGAGCAATTTTTAACCCACCATAACCTCCACCTAATATCACGATGCGGTTCATAAGATCACCTCTATTATGTAATATCCCCCCTTATTTTACCACGCAAAACACAAGTTGAAAGCGTAAACATGAAAATTGCTCCATTTTGTCGAAAGGATGTGCTTTGAATGTTGGTATGACAAGCGTTTAGAGGGCCTCAGTCACAATGAAAATTTCGTGTTAAAATAAAAATGTAGGGGGGAGCATTATCTATAAAAATATTTTGTTTTACTTTTGTATTGTAGTAGGTATCGTAAGCATGTTTTATTTAATGGTTGAGACATTTTATGAACTTGTAAAAGCACTAAACGATGTGAATGGATTCAACTTAGCTTATACAAAAATGTCGTTAGGGGCATTGGGTGTTGGGATACTGATTGAATGGAAAGGTTTAAAAAACATTTTTTTAGGATACATAAAAGTTAATCTACTCATGTTCTTAACCATTCCGTTGTTAGTCATTACTTTTATCCCACCGTTATATTGGATTGACTGGTATGGGCTAGGAGGACCTTTCTATAAACAAGTTTTACAAATAAGAGAGGTCAAAGCTGTGTTAACGGTAGTTACAGGAATATTGTTAGTCCGATCCTTAAATTCTAATCATACATAATGAATCGCTCTGAGCCTATTTAGCTCAGAGCGAATTTAATTTTATTCATTCATTTCATTGATCTTCTCAAAGACCTGATCTAACGACTCATATCCTTTATACTCACCCTCTTCAGCTTGAATTGTCCACTCTGGTTTACCGAGGGCTAAATGATCTTCATCATTTTTTTCAAAAGGCATATGAATGTGATACGTTTTGCCACCTTTTAATACTGTATATCCAATATAATAGGTGTCACCTTCGCCTTCCTCTTCATAAATCGAAGCCTCAGCAAGGTTGTACTGCTTAATGAGTACAGATAGTGATTCTTTAAAATCATTTAATATGGTTTCAACACTGATATATTCCACAGGGATCCCCCTCAATATCTTTTTCTTCCCAATCATACCATATCTGGGCAGGGTTAAGCTTGCTGGTTACTCTCCACTTGGGTATTCGTTCATCAATCTTGTTACGCGAGTTGAATCGCCTTTTTCAACTTCCTCTTCTGTAGCATCTTCGCCGTAAGAATCCTCTTCGTTAACGGTAGGAGCTACAGTCTCTTCTGTATCATAATCTCGTTTCTTTTTGTTCATGTTCATCACTCCTTATACTCTTATTTTGGCTAAAAAATTTATAAATATTGATGATATGCAAAATCCGATGCATAGAATGGAAATAGAAGCGATTTTTAAAGGAGCTGGTGCGATTGATCCATGTAGTGAAGTCAGGAGATGCTTTATGGAAGATTTCACAAAAGTATGGAGTGTCGATTCAAGCAATTCGTGAAGTGAATGGATTAGCCTCTGTGGATCAACTCGTGCCAGGGCTAGCGTTATATATACCAACAGAGAGCTTGAACGACCGTGTATATGTGATTCAAGCAGGGGATACGTATTGGAAGCTTGCACAGCGGTTTCAAACGAGTATCCAACTTATTTTAGATGCGAATCCAGGGGTTGATCCAAACCTACTGTCGATCGGTCAACAAATCCAAATCCCATCTCCCCAACCTTTAAGTATTGAGACATTAGGGTTTCTCGTGCCTTACAATATCGAACCATTTCTACCAAGGCTTCAAGAGATATCGCAGCATCTAACTTATTTAGCTGTTGTAGCTTATACGTTCACTGAAGAGGGTTATGCATATAAGCAAGGGGAGGATGAACAAGTTGTAAAAGCGAGTAAACAGTTTGGCATTCAACCTTTGCTATGCATTCGAAATTTTACCGGTGGAGATTTCTCGGCAGAGTTAGTAGGGAGTGTTTTTACGAACAGTGTTTATCGGACAAATTTAGTTCAAAGCATTGTAAGGTTCGTCAATGAACAAGGGTATGCTGGTGTGAGTATTGACTTTGAGTTTGTACCCCCTGCACAACGAAAGGATTTTGAATTATTTTTAGCGGCTTTAAAAATTGAATTGGGAGATCGGATTCTTCATGTGAATGTACATGCGAAAACTGCAGACGTTCCAACCAATCCGATTATTGGAGCCTATGATTACGAAATCATCGGGGAGATCGCTGATATTGTTGCCGTCATGACGATCGACTATGGTTATCCAACTGGCCCACCAAAAGCCGTCGCTCCGATCTGGTGGATGGAAGAGGTTATCCGCTTTGCGCTAAGCAAAATTCCTGCCAGAAAAATGCAAGTGAGCTTTCCTATGTATGGCTACGATAAGGTGATTCCTGGATTTGAAACAAGTGCATTATCTGCTTTGGATGCTCAAAACATGGCCATAAGGCGTTGGCTGCCCATTCAATTTGAAGAAAGAAGCCAATCTCCTCACTACGGTTATGTGCTCAATAATAGACAACATGAAGTATGGTTTGAAGACATTCGAAGTTATCAAGCTAAGTATCGATTACTTGATGTGTATAACTTACTCGGGACGACTTTCTGGCAAGTGCGCTTTCGCTTTCCACAAAACTGGGCGTTCATGGATCAGCATATTAACGTTATGAAAAACTTAGATAAGGTGTAGAGCCTTATCTTTTTTTTGTGAAGGTCAAATTTAATAAATCTCTCTCCTTGAATAAATGATTATAAGAATTTGAGGGTAGAGAAAGCAAGTTTTCAAAGGTTTGTCCAAATAAGAAATGAGATTTTGTCCATTTTCCATTCTCAACCATTCAATATATACTGGAAGAAATTCTAAGGTAAGGGGAGTGCTGAAAATGACAAAAGTTCATGAAATCAAGGAGGAAGTCATTGTACCAGCCAATCACAGACAGGACGAAACAGTTCACTATCATGTGTGTTATGGGACCGTGAACTGGGAGAAAACAGAAGGGGCTGAACGTAAAGCCATCTATGTTTTAATGAGCTATCACGGCGTAAAAAATTATCGCGTTCCTGCTCATCTTACGCTAGATAGTGAAGGAGAGAAGGATTTCGATAAGGTGATGGAAGCGATGAGGTATTTGCGTGAGAAGTATAAGGTTTTGGATAAGTATGAAGTTCATCAATTGGAGAAAGCTGTTCATTAAAAAGTTTCCTAAAACTAACGTTCATTTCCTACTACATCCACCTTCGTAACCATGCTACAATTAAAGAATTGAGTTTTGTTACGGAGGTAGAGCACCATGAAGGAATTTCCAACAGATCAGGATATAAATAAAGCAGTGGAATTATTACTTGATACATATAACGTACCAGATCGTCTTATTAAAGGATTAATGGGGAAAGAGCAGATTTCACAATTAAACCGACTGCTTCAGGATTTTTCAAAAGAATCCATGAGTTCATATGAATTAACGCGTCTAGTTGTCATGCAAAAGGGAGCCGATGTGTTTTCAGGGTCCAATCAGGCAGTACGTGATCTGCGTAAATTTCTATTAAAGACCTTGGAGGATGAAGACGTCATAGAGCTCTATCAAAGACATCCAAATCCAAAGAAAAAGATCAATTCGCCAAAATATATGTATGGTGAACTTTCTTCGAAAAAGTGGATTCCAGGTGGGAGGTGGCCGAAAGAGTTTGTGAGAACGTTTGGTTTTCCAAACATCTTCGCAGGTGTGAATCAAAAGAGTGGTCCGAAAAAAGCTGTTTTTGAGGATATTTCGCCACAAAAGAAAGTACCAGCGCTTGTCCCTTATCAGGAAGACATGAAAAACCGAATGCTCGAGGTGCTGAATCGAGAAGGAAAACACACGCGTTGCATGCTTTCTCTTCCAACAGGTGGAGGGAAGACGCGAATTGCTGTGGAGAGCTTTATCGAATGGATGCAACCTCGATTTTATGATGGAAAATATATGGTTTGGATCGCACAAAGCGAAGAGTTATGTGAGCAGGCGATCTCCTGTATTTCAGATATGTGGGTCGACAAGGAGTTTGCGGAAAGTCTACGAATCTATCGTTATTTTGGTGGTAATGATGTGGATCCTGATGATTTGACTGGTGGCGTTGTTGTGGCTAGTATTCGTCAATTGCATTCTCGCATCCAGAATGAAGATCCGTTTATTCAAGAGGTCCTTCGTGATTGCGGAGCGATGATTATAGATGAAGCACACCATGCTGCAGCACCCATGTATGCCCAGTTGTTCGAAAAAGCAGAAGAGCTTGCAGGAAAAGGACTTTTTGCTGTATGTGGTCTCACAGCCACACCTGGCCGAAGTGATGAAACCACTTATACGCTAGTGGATCGATTTGAAGCTTATTTAATTAAGCCAGAGTTCAAGTGGAGTGAAGCATATGATCGCAGTCCATTGCAATTCTTCAGAGATGAAGGATACCTTGCTACTCCAAAGCATATTGTTTATGAAAATAATAACAAACCGATCGAAATTCAAGAGGACAGTGTGTTTGATCATTTTGGTGACTTTACACCTGAATTCTTACGTGTCTTAGCAGCTGATTCGAAACGAAATAAACTAATTACGAAGCGGTTAATGGATATCCCTAGTGGCTCATCCACACTCGTTTATGCTTGTACGGTAGAGCATGCTGAGTTTTTATCTAGTGTGATGAACGCTTTTGGACGTAAAGCTGTAGCCATATCAGCCAAAACTTCCAAAGCGCAGAGAAGGGTTTATATCGATGCCTTTAAACGTGGGGAAATTGAGTTTCTATTTAACTATGGCGTGTTAACAACGGGTTTTGATGCGCCGAAAACGGAGTATATTGTAATTTGCCGACCTACAACAAGTGCTGTGTTGTATGAACAAATCATAGGACGTGGTTTACGTGGACCTAAGTTCGGAGGAACGAAGCAATGTACGATCGTTGATTTCTCGGATAACATTTTAAATCTTGGACCACCACTTGCCTATACGCGGTTTAAGGAACTTTGGGAAGTGAAGGAAGCTGTGATGCAGTAAGAACTAGGAATGAAAAAATAGGACCACAAGCTGAAATATGAATTGCATAAGCATAAACATGAGTACAGCGACAACTATTCTATTACTCTTCTTAATTGCACGCTTCATAAAATAAACTAACGAAACGATTACGCCTATTATCCAAATAGTCATACCTATATAAATTAGTTTATTTTCCGAAAAGGTATTGAAGATGTATTCTGAAAATAAAGGAACGATAAGCGCACTGATTAATAGTAATGATAGAATGTTATGTAAAAAATTAGACTTGAATTTCATAAATGCCAAAGACTTTTGCATGATGATCCCCCAGATATTTTTATTCATTTTAACATATATACCCAGGTGTAAACTGTTGTTTTAGAATAAGAAGCCACTAACCATTTTACTAGGTTAGTGGCTTCTTGTAGTTTATTTCATCTTTTCAAACGTATCATCAATCTTTTGAGCGAGTTTGAAGTCACGCTCTGTTAAACCTCCAGCATCATGGGATGTGACAGCTACGACCACTTCACCATATTCGATTTGAATAGATGGGTGATGGTCCATTTCCTCTGCTGTACGTCCGATGTCATATGCGAATTGTACACCGTCCATATATTGTTTGAACTTAAAGCTGCGAGAAATAAATTTTTCGTTAGAAACTTCCCACTGTGGTACATTCTCAAGTTGGTTTTTGATTTGATCTTGTGTTAGTGCCATGTAATACCTCCTTTATCATTTCCATTATCCATTTTCCTGCTGCAAGGGGGATTTAAACACGTAAATGAAATGTTCTTTTTCTGTTAGGTACGTTTAATAATTTTACCTCCTAGATGAATCATTCATTTCCACAAATAAGTAAAGACCGAACTAGATTCATTTTAAGAAAATTGAAAAAGTAAAAATCACAAACAAAAAGTATAATTTCATGCATGTTGATTCTTAAGGTACTGCTCTATGATTTATGTAAAGGCTTACAAAAAAGGAGAGGTTTTATGAGCTTTGTACCACTAAAACATGGTGAAGTATTTTCAGTAACAAATGAACTCGGAGATATGAACCCAAATGATATGGGAGCAGGAATTTATTATAGAGATACAAGGTTTTTACGCAAGTATAATATGACGATTAATGATCAATCTTGTATTTTTCTGAAAAAAGATCAAAGTAAAGGTATTGAGAATCAGTTTAAATTGAGTAATGGAGATATCCAATCAGGGGATGCTCATTACGAGAAAATGGACTTAGAAATTAATCGAAATCAATTGATGTATAATGGAATCTTTTACGACAAAATACAAGTTGAAAATGGTAGTCAAAAGCATATAACGTGCTCTTTAAACGTAACTTTTGATTTAGGCTTTGAGGATCTATTTGAAGTTCGTGGAGCCAAAAGAGAGAAAAGAGGCACAATCCATAAACCAGAAATGAACCATAACCGCCTTAAATACCAATATACCGGACTAGATGAGATCGAGCGGATATTAACGATGGATGTTTCAGCAGATGCTAAAACAGAAGGAAATGGCTTTTCTTTTGATATGGATCTAAAACCAGGTGACAGTCATACTATTGAAGTTGCTATACAAGTTCGAGAAGGCACAGAAGATGACCAGAAACCACTAAATTATGATCAAGCATATGCAGCATGTGAAAACGAATTAGAACAGTGGATGAATGATCAAACGAAAGTAACCACAAGTCATCCTATTATAAATAAAACGCTAGAAAGAGCAGAAAAGGATCTATATCTTTTAGCAACTGATATAGGTCAGGGAAGTTTTCCTGTAGCAGGTATCCCTTGGTTTTGTGTTCCGTTTGGCAGAGACTCCATGATTACAGCTATTCAATCCTTAGTCCTAAACCCTGATCTTGCTAAAAGTACTTTACTTACATTAGCACATTTGCAAGGGGATATCGAAAACGATTGGAATGAGGAAGCACCAGGTAAGATTCTCCATGAGATGCGCAATGGGGAAATGGCGAATCTAAATGAAATTCCTTTTAAACGTTATTACGGAAGCATTGACTCAACTCCTTTATATATTGTTCTGTTTGCGGAAACGATTCGTTGGACGGGAGATATGGAGCTCATGAATGAATTACTTCCTTCAGTTGAAAAGGCACTTGATTATGTAGAGCAATATGCTGACCTTGATGGAGATGGTTTCGTTGAGTTTCATAAGCAGTCAGATGGAGGTTTAGCGGTACAGAGTTGGAAGGATTCAAACCACTCGATGGTCCATAAAGAAGGAACTCATTCCGAATCTCCTATGGCTGTTGTTGAGGTTCAAGGATATGTATATGATGCGAAATCAAAAATGGCTGAGCTATATAAGTACATTGGAGAAGAACATAAGGCACAAAAGTTAATTGAAGAAGCTCAACAGCTTAAGAAACAATTTAATGAAGCATTTTGGATGGAACATGAAGATTTCTATGCACTTGCTTTAGATAAAAATAAAAAGCAAGTTCAAACCATCACTTCAGACCCTGGACATGCCTTATGGTCAACGATTATTGAAGAAAGTAAGGTGCAGGATGTAGCACGAGTTCTATTATCTGACAAGTTGTACTCTGGATGGGGCATTCGCACAATGAGCCAGGAAGAGAAAGTTTATAATCCAATCGCTTATCATAACGGAACGGTATGGCCTCATGATAATTCATTAATTCTATTAGGATTAGCGAAGCACAGCCTAAAAGATCAGGTTAATCAGTTAGTTCAATCTTTATTTGAGAGTGCAAATCAATTTGAGGATGCTAGGTTACCAGAATTATTTTGCGGTCACAGTCGTGAAGAAGAAGAAACCATAGTACCGTTTCCTGTAGCATGCTCACCTCAAGCTTGGGCTGCTGGTACACCGTTTGCTTGTGTTCAAGCTTTACTTGGTATGGAAGTGAATGCATTTACAAAATCGATATCTATTAATCCAACTTTACCTGAAGATATGGATTGGATTGAAGTAAATGATTTAACTGTTGGGTCTGGAAAGCTTAATGTCGTTGTTAAGAAGGTACAAGATCATGTGGTAGCTACAGTAGAACAAAATACTTCTGAATTTACCATTATTCAATAAAGCGGGGGATATACATGCAAAATGTATCCACACAAACACAAGCTACGAAGGTTAAAGGTAAGCAAAAGATCAGTCGTACCAAGTTAAAGGAAATCGGAACGGGAGTCTTCTTGATGGCTCCTTTCCTCCTTATTGCAGGGATATTCATTTTTTATCCCATTTTATATTCTCTACAAATTAGTTTTCAGAACTTCAGTTATTTGAATCCATCAGCAGCAGAGTGGGTTGGTTTAGAAAATTATAAAAAACTCCTGCAGGATACCACGTTTTTAACAGCGATATGGAACACTGTAAAACTGTTAATAATTGTATTGCCGATTCAGACCCTTATCTCTCTAGTTTTAGCGAATCTATTAAATTCTAAGATAAAAGGTAAATCTTTTTTTAGGATCGTTTTCTACCTACCTTATATTACCTCACCAATTGCTGTTGGTGCGGTAATGGTTTATCTATTTAACCAAGATGGGCTTGTAACGAGATTTTTCACCCTTTTTGGTCTGGAGAATGTGGCTTGGTACACAGATGGCGATTATGCATTTTATTTAATCGTCCTGATTATTATATGGACACAAATTGGTTTTTACACCGTCATCTATTTGTCAGGTCTTCAAAGTATTCCCGAGGATTTATATGAAGCCGCTCGCATTGATGGCGCTTCAAAGCTTCAACAGTTCTTACGTATTACTGTTCCACTGCTGAAACCTACTACATTTCTAGTGTTATTTATGGGAGGATTAGCGACTCTGCAAATCTTTGAGCAACCCTATGTTGTATCTACAACAGGTGGAGCATTACCAGGAAGTCCAGGGGATTCCACACTAACCATGGTGATGTATTTATATACTCAAGCCTTTAAATACTTTGAAATGGGTTATGCCTCTGCAGCAGCATTCATCATTTTTGTGATGATCTTTTCATTAACTGTACTACAGTATCTATTCTTTGAGCGAAAGAATAAGGGGTGAATGTCATGAATACGAAACGAATTCTATTTTATCTTGTGTTAGGATTAACAGCTTTTGTTATGCTTCTGCCGTTTATTTGGACATTGTACGCTTCATTTGTAAAACAGGACTTAAACGTAGACACATTCTCTTTTGATTTAGCTCAATATGGAATTGATAATTTTGTCTACATCATAACGCAAAGTCATATTGCAGATTGGTATAAAAATAGTATTTTTGTGACGGGTGTCATTACGATATGTAACCTTTTGTTTAATTCGATGGCCGGTTATGCTTTAGCACGTGTACGCTTTCCAGGGAAAAATATTATGTTTTTTTTCACACTTGGCATTATGATGGTACCCGTGCAAATCTTACTTATACCGATCTTTGTGATGATGGCAAAGATGGGATTGATTAATACGTACTTTGCTTTGATTGTTCCATTCATGGTAAATCCATTCGGTGTGTTTTTGATGAGACAATTCTTTGTAGGGTTTCCTTCAGAATTAGAGGAAGCAGCCAAAATGGATGGCCTAAGTCGTATTGCGATCTTTTTCAAGATTGCCCTGCCATTAGCTAAGCCGGCACTGATCGCACAAGCTATTTTTATCTTTGTGTGGAATTGGAACAGCTTTCCGTTCCCAAGTATTTTGGCAACTCAGCCTGATATGTTTACACTTCCAGTTGGTATCTATCAAATTACGAACACAGCTTATACAAGTTCGATAACGAAGTCTATGGCTGGTGTGGTATTAATGACCATTCCAACTCTCATATTCTTCATGGTTTTCCAGAAACATTTTATGAAAAGTTCTATGAATACAGGTGTTAAAGGATAGTATAATCGAGGTTACAACATCTTGTATTGAGAGAAGGGGTCATCTATGAAATATAGGCACAAGTTGATGATTGCGTTTACAGTTATAGCTTTATTTCCGATGAGTATTTTCGGGGTTTATGCTTATCAAAGTGCTGTTAGTCACACAAAAGAAAAAGCCTTAACCTATGGAAGAACAATGGCAACAGATCTGAATTCCACTTTCAATCAATGGATTCAAGATAGTGTTACGTTAACTCGGTCTATGATAGGTGACCCTCAACTAGAAGCGTTATTAAAAAAAGATTTCGATTCATATCAATATCCAGTCTATGAAAAGGTTCAAGATAAAAAGTCTTATCAGTACTTTCTAAACCATACCATGAATGTATATCCAAACGTTGATTATGTCTTGTTGTTTCCTTTAAATCAGCCATATACAATAGGTTACTCTAATCAGAACCTCCTGATATCAGAAGAGAATAATGAGGATGATGGTTGGTATAAAAAAACAATGAAAGCAAATGGGTATTGGGTTTATACAGGTCTTCACAAGGAATCTCAAATCGTTGAACAACCGAAAGTTGTTTCTATATCTCGTCTTATTAAAGATCCTCAAACCCAGGAACCTCTAGGTATAATCAAGGTGATGTATAATCAACAATCCATTAATAATCTATTAAATCAAAAAGCTCGAAATAGTAATTTTTCTTTTCTTCTAACTAATGAAAATGGCGAGATGATGGCTACAAGTGAACATATTGAGAAAGGTTTTGATAAAGCATTATCCCCATCTGAAAATGATGAGGAAGTTCTATTTAACGATCAGTCTTATTTTATAACTTCAAGTACATCTGATGAAACGGGTTGGACCGTTTATGCGATTTCTAATCGAAATCAACTCTTTCAACAACTAAATTCTATCAAAGAAATATTCTTGTATTTACTTATTGGAACGACGATCGGTTCCATTGTATTTGCATATTTAGTGTCTTCAAGACTTGTACGTCCACTCGAGCACCTTAAATCGAGTATGACTAAGCTCACAACTGGAGAATGGAAACAAATCCCTAACCCTAATCGAAAAGATGAAATAGGTGATTTGACTTACCATTACAATGATATGCTGACTAGACTTGATGAATATGTCACATTGCTTGTTGAGAAAGAAAAGCAAAAGAAAGATCTTGAGTATAAAAGCCTGCAGTCCCAGATTAACCCACACTTTTTATTTAACACGTTAAATAATATCAAGTGGTGTGTTTATTTAAATCAACCTGATCTGGTAAATAAAATGATAGATTCTCTTGTCTATATTTTTCGCTTCATCTCAAAAAGAAGTGACGATATGATCCCTTTATCAGAGGAAGAAGAGTTCTTATATCATTATTTACAGATTATGCAAATTCGGTTTGATGGCGAATTTGAGGTCAGTTTAGACATAAATGAGGAAGTAAAAGAGATCGAGGTGCCTATACTTCTATTACAACCTCTCTTAGAAAATGCTATTATTCATGGAATGGAAAAAGAAAGTGAAGATCGACACATTTCGCTAAGAGCTTATCTTAAAGCACCGAATCGAGTCATTATAGAGGTAGAAGATAATGGAGTAGGTTTTTTTGAGGATCGTCCTCAACAAAAGGGTGTTAAATTTAGCTCTATAGGTTTTGAAAATGTTAAAGAACGAGTGAGATTAATGTATGGGGATCAGGGGGCTATCTCTGTGGAAAGTAAAGCAAATGAAGGAACGATCGTTACACTTGATCTAAGTCATTCACTACCATAATTGAGGTGATAGGATGAATATCTTAATTGTTGATGATGAAAACATTACAAGAATGGGACTAAGAAAGACGATTGAATCATCTGAGCAATTTTCTGTTGTTGGTGAAGCAGCAAATGGAAAACAAGCTCTTGAATTTGTCCGTCAACAGCATCATATTGATGTGATTTTATTAGATCTGAATATGCCGATTATGGATGGTTTACAATTCTTAGATCATATAGACTCTACTTTTCAAGGACAAGTGGTTGTTTTGAGCAGTTATGATGACTTAGATCATGTCAAGAGTGCTATGAAAAAGGGAGCTTCCGATTATTTTCATAAACCAACCATGTCTCCTGACAAAATTACGAATATGCTGTTATCACTCTCTAAAGAAGAGTCTGAATCAAAACATACTGACGAAGTAGATGATTGGCTGAAACATTTAATTTTACATCCTTCTGAGAAGCTTTTAAAAGTGAATCATCCTTTTGTAGATCACTCCAAAGGAAAAGTCGTCATCTTGGTATCTGTCAATGACTTTGAACATGTAAAGATCAATGATTTCGAGATCTATAATTCCATTCTTCAGTGGAAAGAACAATCAAATTTTCTTGGTGAAATTGTTCCTTGGAGAGAAGGGCAGTATGTTGTTATTGATGTATTACAAACCAAGAGCTTGTTAAATCAATATCAACATATTCAAACATTATGTGATTCCATTCAAAGGTTCTTGAAGACTGCTAAAGAGGTGTCGTTATCTTTCGGTGTGAGTCAAATGGTATATGATCCTCTTCAATTAAAACAAAGTGTTAGGGAAGCAGAGGAAATCATTCAGCAGGAATTCTTTAAAGGCCGTCAGACCGTGCATTTTTATAAAGAAGAAAGTAAAAGCAATCAAAATGTAAAAATAAGTACACAAGGTATTTGGAAAGCAATGGATGAAGTAGACAAGCAAGCTCTTAAAAATGAGTTGAATACGTACTTTAAAGAACTGATTAAAACTGAAGATAAAGAAAAGGTCATACAAGAATCTTTAAATTTATTAATATCACTTAAGAATTATATGGAAAGCTTTAATGAAACATCTCTTATGCAACAAATTCCTATTCAACGTATCCCTAAACTGCAATATGCATCAGACATTCATCATGAAGTCTATCAATCATTCGAAATAATGCTGAATTGGATTGCAGAGTATGAAAATAATCATTATTCACCAATCGTAAAGTCTGTTATGAAATATGTTCATCAACATTACACGAAGGAAGTTTCATTAGATGGTTTAGCGAGACATGTTCAAACTAACCCATCTTACCTGAGTAGAATTTTTAAAGAACAAACAGGATCCACAGTCAGTGATTGTATTGCTGAGTTACGAGTTCAAAAAGCGAAAGAGTTGCTTAGACACAATCAACTAAGAACCAAAGATGTTTCCTTAGCAGTTGGATATGCAAATGAAAGGTATTTCTCCCAAATCTTTAAAAAGTACACAGGTATGACACCAACAAAATATAGAAAGCAAAAGTAAATATAATGAACGAAAAGTAAAATTTCATACATGTTTCTAGAAGTCCATGAACGATAAAGTGAAGGTAAGGAATTAGAAGTTAATTTACTCAGAAATGAAAGGGGTTACATTTATGAAGCGAATGAAGTGGAAGTTCATGGTACCGGTACTTATTTTATCTTTAATCCTCTCAGCATGTGGGTCAGATTCTGAGACAAAAGGAGAGGGAGATAGTGGAGAAGGAGACGGTAAAGTTAACCTTCAAATTGCCATCGAAGCAACTGGTGATATCCCATCTGAATTTCAAAAGCAGATTGATCGGTTTAACGAACAAAACGGAGAAAATATCTCAGTAAAAATTCGTACGTTTAGTGGCGGTGACTCTTATAATCAAGCACTTATGGGACAAGTAGCTGGAGGCGTCGCTCCTGATATCTTTTTATTAGATGGAGGACAAAGAACGAAAACATTCGCTGATTCTGGCGCAATCCTTCCATTATCCGATTTAGCGTCCAATCATAATCTGGGTCTAGATAACTTTCAAGACACGTTAATGGATGCATTTAAAGTAGATGACAAGCTATATGCCATTCCTAAAGATTACAATACAACAGCACTTTTTTACCATAAAGACTTATTGAAAGAGGCTGGTGTTGAGCCACCAGAAACTTGGGAAGAACTTAGAAGTGCAGCGAAAAAGTTAACGACTGACGATCGTTACGGATTCGGTATTAACCCTCAAATCAATTACTTTTTACCATTCGTTGAATCAGCAGGTGCTGATATTATTACATCTTCTGGACTACAGAATGACGCTATAAAATCCCAGGAACACCAGAAAGCCTTAGCTTATATGTCTTCCTTATTTAATGAAGACAAAACAGCAGCCTCTCCGCAGATGGTCGGAGCTGGTTGGGATGGTGAAATGTTTGCTAATAAAAAAGTCGCTATGCTTTATGCAGGAAGCTGGGTAACTGGCGTATTAGATGAGAATTCAAATGTTGGTGCTGTTCCACTACCCGTTAAAGATCAAAAAGCAAGCATGCTTTATACAGCTGGTTGGGTTATATCTAAGAAGTCCGAAAATCCAGAAGCAGCTATGAAACTAATTAAATTCTTATCCTCAGATGAGGAGCTTGTTAAAGGAAACAAAGCAGGTCTAATCGGATTACCACCAACCAAATCTGCAATGGACAAACTAGTGAAAGAGAAGAAGGACGATCCTTTCTTAAATGTGTACTCCAAAGTAGTTGAATATGGAACACCATTTGGATGGTTAGATCCTAAATTCGTAGATGAATATAACAAGAAGATGGAAGTTCTAATGTATAAACCAGGCGAAACGACTCCTGAAGAAGTAGCAAACCAACTTGCAAAATAATTAGTTATCAGAGGTGAACATCATGTTTCAAACGATATCTCCAAAGGATTGGGGTTATAAAATACCAGATCATACCGGTAAAGAGTATGTAAAGGAAGTAATAGGTTATTCCTATGACGATTTAGAGAAGCGAGCATCAAAGGCAGTATATGAGTTTGTTGATCGCTTGTATAATGAAGAAGAAGGGGCTCTGCACCATTATTATCGTGGAGATATCCAATATACTTCAGAAATGGATAGCGGTAACTTTTTGATGGCTATCAATTATTTAACGATGTATGATCGCTTTAATGATGATAAGATGCTTCAAAAGGCAGAAAATTGTTTTAAGTGGGCATACGATCATTGGACGGAGACCCATCCAATGTTTACATGGCAAGGTGGCGTTAAAGACGGATTCAAGCCTAATGAACTGTATGTTAAATACACCGGGGATGCTTTCTGGCTTGCCTTAGCGTTGCTGAAAAGAACGAATAAGGAAGAATATCAATTTTATATTAAACAGTTTCATAATTTCATGAAACAGGCTAGAAAAGCAGGCTTTAAATACAAATATGACACCAATACGTATCAATGGACAGATACAGGCTTCACATGGAGAGGATTTGGTTTTCCTGTAACTGCATATCTTGAATTGTATGAACTAACGGGTGATGAAGCATACAAAGAACATGCAATAGCCTGGGGAGAACATGGTTTGACCCTTCAAGAAGAAGACGGTGGTTTCTATTTAATTGACGGACAGTTCTGGAATTCTGACTTAGTAGCTCCTGAACTAAGAGGACTTGTTTTCCTTTATGAAATTACGCAAAATGAGAAGTTTCTAGTATCAGCCAAACGATTTGCGGATTGGCTGATTGAACATCAGCGTGAAGACGGTGCTTGGCCAATTGGTATTGATGATGATGGCGAAGTATGTGCCCCTAATGTTGGACCAGGGGATATGCCGAACATTGCAATTAGCTTAATTCGACTTCACCAGAATACAAATGAGAAACGTTATTTGGATTCCGCAATTTTAGCTGTTCAATACGGATTAGAAATGCAAGCCGTAGAAGATGGTCGTTATCCTTATTATTTGGATGATCCTAATGTGAAATGGGGATTTTGGTCTTGGGAACCTTTAAATGATTACTCATTGTCTGGTGATCAAAGTGTTCACCATGTAAGAGGAATACTTTTCTTAGCTGATTACTTAGGAAATCTAAAAAGTTAGCTTTTAATAGCCTTTGAGAGTATCTCTAGCAAAAAATGTTGCTAGAGATATTTTCGTGTCGAATTTCGCTTGTTATTTAGGGCTAAAGTGAGTTTGTAGTCACAAATACCTATATACATTAGAGTGGGAATGTTCTAATATTTTAAATGAATTTTCTTACATAACTATAGGGCAAACTTATCGAAAGGTAAGGACGCAAAGCTACGGACCTAAGGTATAAAGTACGATGGTCGCCTGGCTGCTTAATTTGTTTCAAGCCCACTATAACGCTGTATAGTGGATTTTTTTATTTTAAAAGATAAAGGGGGACGTTGATGTGAAGAAAGCCAAGTGGAGTGACATAAAGATTGGGACGAAATACTTATTAGCTTTTTCGGTTAGTATTGTGTTGTTTTTGGTAGCAGGATTTGTGATTTTTAATCAGGTACAAAATGTTCAATCGGACATAGAAGCGCTAGAGCGACGAGGGGATCGTTCCATTGATATTACTGAAATGGGATCATTGATTCGTACAAAAGACATACGGGTTGCAGATTATGTTAATTTTGAGTCCAAGGAATTAATCAAACAGTTTGAAGAACGTCGTGAAAAGTTCAATGAGTTAGAAGCTCAAATTCGACCAAAGATGGACACAGATGAACAGAAGAAACTTTATGATCGTATCGTATTAAACGATAAAAAGATGAACGATTTATTTATGAATGAACTCGTTCCTTCTGTTGATGAGAACGGTGCATCTGGTGCAACAGTTATCCGAAACCAAATTGGTGCGATTCGTACGGAAACAGTAAACTTACTTCAGGATCTAAAAGGAATTGTAAACGAAGAACGTCAACTAGCGATTCAACAAGCCAAAGACAGCTTAGCACAAAGTATCCTGACATTATTAATCTCTATTGTTGCAGCGGCTGTTGTTGGCACAATTCTTATTATGGTTGTGAACCGCATGATTCAGAAGAACTTACGCAAAGTGGTTCACATGTCGAATGAAATTTCGAATGGAAATCTTCAAGTTGAATCCATTGATTATGATGGAAAAGATGAAGTTGGGCAGTTAGCTAGCTCGATTAATGAGATGAAGGATAGCTTAAGAAGCGTGATTCAGCAAGTATCTACTGCAAGTGAGTCTGTTTCTAGTCAAAGTGAGGAATTAACGCAATCCTCTCATGAAGTAAAAGAGGGAAGTGAACAAGTTGCTTCCACAATGCAAGAGCTTGCTTCAGGAGCAGAGTCTCAAGCGACGCATTCTACAACGTTATCGGAAAAGATGGAAGGCTTTTTAGGGAAAATTCAACTAGCTCATGATAGTGGTGAACAAGTATCAAAAGCGTCTAATGAAGTGTTAACGATGACGGATGAAGGTAGTGCACTTATGAAACAATCCGTTGAGCAAATGAGCACTATCGATGAAATTGTAAAAGATGCTGTGAAAAAGGTAGAAGGATTAGATGAGCAATCGAAGGAAATTTCTAAGCTGATCCAAGTCATTAATGATATTGCTGAACAGACAAACCTTTTATCCCTAAACGCAGCAATTGAAGCGGCACGAGCTGGTGAGCATGGTAAAGGTTTTGCTGTTGTAGCGGATGAAGTACGTAAACTAGCCGAACAAGTTACAGCTTCTGTTGGGGATATTACAAGTATCGTAAACAACATTCAAAACGAGTCCAACGCTGTGGTTCATTCCTTACAGACGGGATATGATCAAGTTGATGAAGGCTCTAAGCAAATTAAAGTAACGGGAGAAACGTTTGAAAATATTCGTGGCTCTGTTTCTGAGATGGCAACGAAGATTACTGTGATCTCAGAAAACTTAACGGATATCTCAAATGATAGTCAGGAGATGAACGGTTCAATCCAAGAGATCGCATCTGTATCTGAGGAGTCTGCCGCTGGAGTTGAACAAGCATCTGCCTCTGCTCAACAATCAAGTAGCTCCATGGATGAGATTTCGAACAACTCAAATGACTTAGCACAACTAGCTGAGCAATTGAATGAACAAGTACAGAAGTTTAAGGTGTAAGGCCTTGAATGTATTGGAAAAGACGCCCGGTTGAGGCGTCTTTTTTTATTTAGAAGGAATTCACATTTTTTATCGAATTAAATAAAGACTGATATATGAAAAGAGGTAAAGATGTGAAACGTGTCTTATTTGTCTGTACAGATAACTTTACGAGGAGTGTTACAGCAGAGTTTTGCTTAAAACATTTCTTAAACAAAAACAGAATTCGAGATGTTAAAGTAGAATCAGCTGGTTTCAAAGCTGATAGTGATCTTTCAAAGTTTTCAACGACTCATTTTGATCGTCTCGCTGAGTTAGGGATAATCACGTCTCAACATAGTCGGACCCCATTTAAGCAAACGTTTCTTCACGAATATGATTTGATCTTTGCTATGGGAATTGAACATCAAGACTACCTAATAAATGAGTATCATTACAGATCTCCCTTATTTAATGAAGTGTGCTTGAATGCGTCTACTTCGATTCAAGTACCAGCTCCCGGTGGAAATGAAGACGTGGAGCAAGCATTAAGAAAGATGGTTGATTACATACATGATCACATCCCTAAGGTCTATGAACATATCCAAAAGAAAGGTGAGAATAATGCGCGCAAACGATAAATCCATTCGAAATATTTATTGTATAGGAAGAAACTATGCTCAACATGCTCAGGAAATGGGGAGTGACCTTCCTACAAAACCGATGATATTTTCAAAACCCACCCATGCGTTACATCCAGCCGAAGGAGACCTTGAGTTGCCCTCCGAGATTGGGCAGATACATTATGAAGTAGAGCTAGTGGTGAAGATGGCAGAAGCTTATGATCCTGAAAAGCCTCTGGAACAGATGATTGATGGGGTTGCACTTGGGATTGACCTAACAGCACGTGATGTACAAACTCAATTAAAAGAAAAGGGGCACCCTTGGCTTGTCTCTAAAGGGTTTAAAGGATCTGCTGTGTTAACGGAATTCATTCCATTTGAGAGTCTTGAGTCATTTGAAAAGATAGAATTTAGTCTTGAAAAAAATAAAGAAGTGGTTCAAAAGGGTACCCCAACGCAGATGATCTTTTCTCTTAAAGAGCTCTTTTCCTATATTGCTTCTAACCTTGGATTAGGAAAAGGAGACGTTGTGTACACAGGTACGCCAGAAGGAGTGGGACCCTTACAAGACGGGGATGTTTTAGAAATGAAAGCTGAGTTTTCAGGGAGTGAAAAAAACTACGGGCCTTTGAAAGTCATATTCAAATAAGGAAAAGGAAGCAGAAAGAACGTTAGCATTCTTTCTGCTCTGTTTCTACTCTTCTTTCATCTTCTTAAAAAGATCATTGATTTGCCTCTGAACTTCAGGGTGATTCAAGACATCTTGCAATGCATCTTCGGATAGATGGTTCTTATCCTGGTTTTCTTCAGATTTCATGCTTTCAGCTATTTGTTTGATGCTGTCTTGGATCCCCTCGTCCTGCAGAATACCTTCTACCATATTCGAGAGTGTGCTTGATTTTTTGTCATCAGACATATGGTTCATCCCCTCCTTGTTTACGAATTTTCCAGCTATGTTGGCACTAATTTTTTCGATTGTTCGATCGATTAATTGGGAGCTTGTATTCTGTAAAAGCTTAACGGTTTTATCTGACAGCTGGGGGAGTTCAATTTTTTCATTAAGAAATGTCGGGGTACTCGTTTTTTTCTCCTCATTTTGACCTAAAAAGTAAAGGGTATCGTATTTGGATTGCTTGTTTAGGTCATCAAATAGGCTAGTTAAATCCTTTGGTTTAGGTTTTGTGTTATTTGAGGAAGAGTCTGTGGTCGTAGTGGATGTTGGGATAGTCAATGACCTTAATAAAGTGTGTGGTAAGTCCAACATGCCTCCTGAATTTGTCCTTTTATTCTTCATACATTCACCTCCTGCATAGCTATTTTATGTCTCTGATTGTACAAAGGAAGTGTGGATACCTATTAAATGGATAAGCATTTCGACCATTTTTAATAGAAGTCATAGAAAAACAAGCTTATGCCATCTATCAAACACCCTGTCAAAAGAGGAGAGCGCTCATATAAATAAAGTGTGAGATAGAAAATATCTATCTCTCAGTATGAATCTAGTCTATCTTCACAACTAGATGAATAAGGGGGTGACACACATGGAGGTTGGTTTAGCGATCGTGGTGTTGCTGATCTTTTTAGTCATTTTTGTAGCGGGTCTTCTCGTTGCAGAGATTGCTGATTAACAAAATAAGAAAGCTCTCATCCTGTTAGGGTGAGAGCTTTTCCTCTTTAGCGATTTGTTTGTTCCGTCAATGTATGAAGTTGTGTGGATGAGTCCGTTACGTGCATAATGGCGCTATTAATTTCTTGAATGACATACGTGAAGTTCTCTAGTTCTTTTTCAATGGAATCATTATAGTCATTACTCTGAGACATAGCCGATACAATCTCATTAAAAGATTGATTGATTTGGTCCATGTTGGAGGTGCTGTTTGAGATTAACTGGTCTATATCTGTTGCATTGTGTGAAACACTTTCAATCTGTTCATTGGTGGTGTGGATCAGTGAAGATACATTGGATACAGATTCTTTGGTTTGTTCGGCTAACTTTCGTACTTCATTTGCTACTACTGCAAACCCTTGGCCATGTTCTCCAGCGCGTGCTGCTTCAATGGCAGCATTTAAGGCTAGGAGGTTCGTCTGTTCAGCAATTCCTGTTACGATATCGACGATGTGGCGGATCTCATTTGATATATCCGTTAGTTTACTCATTTCTTCTAGCATTTCCGTGATGCTTGTTTGAATATGTTTCATTTGTTGTTGCTGGGCTTCTAGCTCATTTTTCCCTGTTTGGGATTGATCTTTTACTTGATGAGAAATTTCGGCCCCTTTTCTAGACAAGGATAAAATTTGTTCAGATCTCGCCGTTATTTCTTGAGAAGAGGCATTTGTTTGCTGTGAGACAGCTGCAAGTGTTTCTGCCGTATGGTCAATTTCTCTTAGAAGTTGATTTTTGCTCTCCTCTTGTTGATTGCGGATACGTTCATTCTCTTGTTCAAACGCCTCTAAAACAAGTTGTTGTTCAATATTTAGCATTTTTGTAGTAGATTGTATGGCTTTTATGTATGTATCTCGGTCTTGAATATGTTCTTCTAAAATGCGCATAAGAGATAGCAAAAGGTCCTGGAAGGCACACATATACCATTTCGGTTTTAGTCCGATCTTTACGTGTATGTAAGCAATTTTATTTCGTTTTTCCACGAATGAAGGGTCTACTATCCCATCGAACATTTCGATGATATGAGTGGTAAGCGTCTTTTTTAGTCGATCAACAGAGCTGTTATCTTGGATAATCGTCATTAAGGAGCCTTCATGCTCAAGGTTTTTATAGAACTGATTGACGATTACATGGATATTCTCTTGGATGATCGGCTGTAGTGATTTTAAGATAGACAAGTCTTCTTTTTGAAAGTCTATCATTTTTAATTGCTTATCCAGGTCACTATTTCTCTTAACTTGTATCTTTCCCTCGAAGTCTTCTCGAAATTCAAATGGCTTTTCCTTGGTTTGGGTTCGTAAAAGTTGTTTAATCATCATTTTCCTCATTTCTAACATGTAAATAGTTTAGGTCTTTTCATTATACAATGAAAATTGTTGGAAACCCACACTGGTATTGGAAATTTTTTGTGACAATTTATAAAAGTATTTTGTACTATAAATAACCCGATATTTGTCGATGAGTTTATAGAGAAATAATTCGAAACTCGAAGGGAAATACGCTATACTGGATTTATCCGTATGATTATCAGAATATTTCCAAAAGGGAGGAATCGAGAATGGCAGTAGCAGTAAATGAGTCGCTTCAACAATTGAAGCAATTAGATGAGAAGATTTCTGCATTTTCAAGCATATTGAGTTTGGCTGGATGGGATCAGAAGGTGAAGGCTCCCAAAAAAGGTCGCAGTACGTTTGCGAAATCCATGGGGGCGGTATCTACTGAGGTTTTCAAAATGTCTATTTCACCTGAATTGGGTGAAGCGCTAGAGGAGTTAACGAAGCCTGAAGTGTACGAGACATTAGATGAAAAGGATCAGGCACTAGTACGTGACTACAACCATAATTATACGCGTAGTAAAAGCATCCCAACAGATCTTTTCCAAGAGTATAGTGTCTTAACAGGAGAAGCGAATCAGGCGTGGGAAGAGGCGCGCGCGAATAACGATTTTGCTTCGTATCAACCTTATTTAGAAAAAATGGTCGACTTCAAGCGTAAGTTTGCGGAGTATTACGGATATGAAGATCATCCATACGATGCCTTAATGGACGCATTTGAACCAGGACTTAAAGTGAAAGATATCGATCCGATTTTCCGTGACCTACGTGAAAGTTCTATTAACCTACTTGAACGCATTCAGAATTCTGGTACGAAGATGGATCGCTCATTCTTAGAGAAGAATTATGATACTAAGACGCAAGAAGAATTTTTACATAATCTGTTGCCAAAGCTTGGCTATGACACAGAAGCAGGACGTCTTGATGCAACAGCGCATCCATTTGCACAGAAAGTAAATATTGGTGACGTTCGTATTACAACACGTTATGATGAGGATAATCTTTCATTTGCTTTATTCTCTACGATTCACGAGGTTGGACATGCGCTATATGAACAGGGCGTGAGAGAAGATCTTGAGGGTACAGGTCTTAATGGTGGTACGTCTCTTGGAATTCACGAGTCCCAGTCTCGATTCTTAGAAAACATGGTCGGTCGTACTCCTGAATTTTGGCAGGCTCATTACAGCGACCTTCAAGAGACATTCCCAGAACAACTGAAGGATGTTTCTCGAGAAGATTTCTATCATGCTGTGAATAGTGTTCAACCATCCTTTATCCGAGTTGAAGCGGATGAATTAACGTATAACCTACACATCATGATTCGTTATGAAATTGAAAAAGGTTTGATTGCAGGCGATATTGAGGTTAAAGATCTTCCGCGCGTATGGAATGAGAAAATGGAAGAGTATCTCGGTATTGTGCCAGATAATGATAGTGTCGGTGTCCTTCAAGATGTTCACTGGTCATTCGGTGCAATTGGCTACTTCCACACCTATTCGCTAGGAAACCTTTATTCTGCTCAGATTTTAAATACCATTCAAAAAGAGATCCCTGGTTTCTACGAGCAAATCGCTCAAGGTGATCTAACTCAGATTCGTGAATGGCTACGTGAAAAAATCCACCAGCACGGCAGCATCTATCAGCCAAGTCAATTGATAGAGATGGTGACAGGTGAGAAGCTGAACTCGGATTATCTAGTAAACTATTTAGAAGAGAAGTATTCGAAGTTGTATAACTTAAAATAAGAGATTAGCATTTGAGGACTAAATCTATTAGGGTTTAGTCCTTTTTATGTTTTGGAAGGAAAATGCAAAAGAGATATTGAAATAATTGCTAGAAGGGAAGGTTATGAATGGATAAATGGAAAACGTTAAAATCTGAATATCTATATCAAACTCCATTTGGAAACTTAAGAAAAGAAAAGTGTGAACTCCCGAATAGTAATATCATTGATTACTATGTAAATGAATATGAAGACTGGGTGAATGCAGTAGTTCTTACGAAAGAGAAACAAATGGTTTTGGTTAAACAGTACAGACATGCGGGTGAAGATTTCTTTTTAGAGATTCCAGCAGGTAAAATGGAAAAAGGCGAGTCACATGAAGAAGGGATACTTAGAGAGGTGAAAGAGGAAACCGGATATGTTTCGCAAAAACCTCCTATTCTATTAGGAGATTTTATGGTTAACCCTGCAACACAGACGAATAAGGTCAGAACCTATTTAATACAAGATGCTTATAAAGAATTCGAGCAAGATTTGGATGAGAACGAAGAGATTAGGGTTGAGCTGATCGATTTTGGAGAGATGGGGAACATACTCCAAAACAATCAGATCAAAACCCAATTGTTTACCGCCAATGGCTACTATATGGCTAGAGCCTATCTTGGTACATGTTAAGCCAACGGACATTTGTTCCACTATTTTCATAGATAAAGCGATTTGGTGAATGCTTACGGACATCTATTCCGTTATCTCATCAAAATAAGAAAGAAAACATCTGTTTTGTCTCAAATAGCGGAATAAATGTCCGCAAAGGAAGGCTTTCCCCTTGAATCAGTGCAAATAGCGGAACAAATGTCCGTAGGGAGCGCTGGGCACCGGCACACCAGAGATTTTTAACAGAAAGTGTGATTTTATGAAACGATCCATACTAGGGCTTGTCCTTTTTATATTAGGAGTTTCGCTCTTAGGTTGTTCATCTGAAGGAGATGCAGAAGAGCAAGTTACATACGAAGGACCTCGGCTGAAAATTGCTGTATATGGAGAAATGCCAGCGTACAAGTTTGAACGAATTCAATTTGTTCAAGTCGATAGAGAATACCTTTTCAAAAAAGGTGAAGATGCTAATTATGACGCACTTTTCGTAATGAACAATGTGCATGAAGAAGCAGATACACCTGAGTTTGCACCTGTTTTTAAAAGCTTACCTTATCCTGTGTTTTTTATCGATACATACGCTGAAGCTTATGTATTCTTACACCCTAATACAGGTTTAGGGTGGGTTGATGACCCTGGATACAACCTCTTCTTTGCAACAGGATCTTTTAAAGATGAAAACGGCACGACTTTCAATAGGTCGATAACATATCAACATCCACGTGAAGAAGATCAGGACTACGAATCATTGTATGTGCAACTATTCAAAGCTATAAATTCGATGATTCATTAGAGAAAACCATATAGCCTTCTTTCCATACTCAGAGCCTATCAAGCTCTGAGTATTTTTTTCTTCAAAAAATCCATTAATGAAAAGACAAGTGTCTTAATAGGATAGAATAACTGATCTTATCTATATAAGGAAGAAATCTAAACAGGTTCATTCAATCTGATCATAAGCGGGGTGACCAAAGATGTCCTATGCTTCAAAACAGGTTCAAAGTTTACCACCTTATTTGTTTTCAGTTTTTCATGAAAAGAAGAAACGTCTGCAAGCCAAAGGGGTTGATGTGATTGACCTCGGAATTGGTGCACCTGACTTGCCTACACCAGATTTCATTGTGGATCGACTCAAGGAAGAAGCGGTAAAACCGGAACATCACAAATATGCGCCGTATGCAGGTACACAGGAGTTTAGAGAAGCTGTCGCCGCATTTTATGAAAAGCAGTATAACGTCAGTTTGGATCCTGATAAGGAAGTTCTGACCTTGATTGGGTCTAAAGAGGGCATAGCTCACATGATATCAGCCGTGATTGATCCAGGTGAGGGGGTTCTCATTCCAGACCCAGGTTATCCCGTTTATGATTCTGCGGTGCATCTTGCATATGGAAAAAGCGTACCTTTACCGCTCGATCCTGACAGAGGGTATGTTCCTATGTTCGATCAATTAGATAAGGAAGAACTTAAACATGCCAAGCTCATGCTTTTAAACTACCCTAGCAATCCCACTGGTGCGACAGTGGAGATGGATACGTTTTTAGAAGCGGTTCTATTCGCAAACAAACACAACTTATGTATCGCTCAGGATGCTGCATACGGATTGGTCACGTTTGATGATTACCAGGCCCCGAGTATTATGCAAGTTCCAGGTGCTAAAGAGGTTGCGGTAGAGTTTGGCTCGTTATCGAAAAGCTTTAATATGACGGGCTGGCGAATCGGTTATGTGGTTGGGAACAAGGAAATTATTCGCGCACTGTCTATTGTGAAAAGCAATACCGATACAGGCCAATTTTTACCGATCCAAAAAGCTGGTGTGACCGCATTACAAAGTAACTTAGCAGCTGTTCGCCATAACAATGCCATTTATCAAAAACGAATGGAGACGATGCTCGAAGCCTTGTGGGAGATGGGCATCCATGCTGAAAAGCCAAGAGGAACCTTTTTCATTTGGGCCAAGGTGCCTGGCACTCAAACCTCTAAAGCATTCGCTGAAAAGATGTTAGAGGAAGCGGGCGTTATCGTTACACCTGGTACAGCTTTCGGAGCACAAGGTGAAGGTTATTTTCGCATTTCGCTTTCAGTTCCCAATGAACGGTTGAGAGAAGCTGTGCAACGAATGAAAACCTTCCAAGCAGGAGGAGACGTGGATGATTCCAAATAAGAACCAACCGAAAAGTGGAGCGAAAGCGATTATTGAATGCATGAAACGAGAATCTGTATCCCATGTCTTTTGTGTGCCAGGTGAGAGTTATTTACCTGTGCTTGATGCCATTCATGATGAGGAGTCAATTGCACTCATTTCAGCCAGGCATGAAGGTGGTGCTTCCTTTATGGCAGAAGGCTATGCCAAAGCCAGTGGGAAACCAGGTGTTGTGATGGCTACACGGGGTGTGGGCGGATCAAATTTAACGATTGGCGTTCATACTGCTTATCAGGATTCAACGCCAATGGTCGTTTTTCTCGGTCAGGTTCATCGCGATTTCAGAGGACGAGAAGGGTTTCAAGAGATCGATCTTGACCAGTATTTTAGCCATATCGCCAAATGGACGGTTGAAATTCAGGATGCCAAACGTGTGCCAGAACTTGTCCAGCGAGCTTTTCGAATTGCGCAAACAGGGAGGCCGGGCCCTGTCGTCGTGTCGTTGCCAGAGGATATGCTGATTGAGAAAGCTTTCATGAGTTTTGCCAACCCTGTTCAAAAACCTGCGCCAAGACCTTCAGTAAAAGAGATAGAAGCGATTGAGTCATTGTTGCACGAAGCAGAGCGTCCCTTGATTATTGCTGGAGGTGGCGTGCAACGGTCAGGAGCCGAGCTGAGCCTCTGGGGGTTTGCTAAAACATACGAAATACCAGTGATGGCAGCCTTCCGCAGGCATGATGTGTTTCCAAATGACGATGAGCATTATGTGGGCCATTTAGGGTTAGGGACCCACACCAATCTATTGGAAACTGTAGAAAAAGCCGACACGATATTAGCTTTTGGAACACGGTTATCAGAGGTGACCACACAGGATTATTCGATTATCAACAAAGACCATAAGCTCATTCACGTTGATATTGATTTTGAAGTGATTGGAAACGTCTTTGCGCCGGATGTAGGGGTAGTGGCCGATCTAAAAGAAAGTCTGCAGGCCCTTTCGAAAATCAATGTAACAACGAGGTGGAGCGAATGGCGGAAGGAAAGAAGAAGAGCTTATGAGGATGCAACCTCGATCGATAAGGAATCCTTCAATCAAAATGTGATCGCAACCATGCAAAAGCTTCTCACACAAGATGCCGTTTTGACGAATGATGCAGGGAATTTTGCTGGATGGCTCCATTCTTTTTATCAATTTAGGAAAAGGAACACGTATGTCGGCCCAACTTCAGGTGCGATGGGATATGGAATGCCAGCAGCTTTGGGAGCTAAGCTGGCTCGACCAGAACGTACCGTTGTCTCTTTATCAGGGGATGGTGGGTTTATGATGACGATGCAAGAACTTGAGACGGCGGTGCGATGCAACATCCCGATTATTAGTGTTGTCTTCAACAACCAGATGTACGGAACCATTCGCATGCATCAGGAAATCCATTATCCATACAAAACCATTGGAACAAATTTAGGGAGTGTTCAGTTTGCTGAGATAGCAAAAGGGATGGGAGCTCGAGGATTTTTTGTTAGAACGATTGAAGAATTTGAAGAGGCACTAACGGAAGCCATGAATGGAGGTGTTGCTGCCGTTATTGAAATTGAAAGTGATCCCGAACAAATATCTGTTTCATCAACCATTCAACAAGTGCGAGATAAACATAGATAATCAATTAAGGAGGTTACTTACATGTCAAAAACACTCATTAAAGTGGAGAAGTTGAAGAATTACATGGATGGGGAGTGGGTGGATTCTTCAAGTGGTCAATACGCATCGGTTACAAACCCTGCTACATTAGAGTCGCTTGTTCAGGTTCCACTATCAAGTGAGGGAGAGGTGGATCAGGCTGTTCAGATAGCCAAACGAGCACAAAAATCCTGGGCACTGGTGCCGGCTCCTCAACGAGCAGAAGTTTTACACCGTGTAGGCTTATTAATGAAAGAAAGAAAAGAAGATCTTTCTCAAATTTTAACGATGGAAAATGGCAAAGTAATCGAAGAAGCACGTGGGGAAGTACAAGAAGGAATTGATATGGCGTTTTATATGGCAGGAGAAGGGCGCCGCTTGTTTGGACAGACGACACCTTCTGAACTAAAAGATAAATTTGCCATGAGTGTTCGTTCCCCGGTTGGCGTTGTGGGTATTATTACACCTTGGAACTTCCCGATTGCGATCGCCACATGGAAGTCCTTCCCGGCTATTGTTGCGGGTAATGCGGTGATTTGGAAGCCTGCTACAGAAACCCCGTTAATGGCCTATGAACTGACCAAAATCTTTGAAGAAGCAGGCCTGCCTAAAGGGGTGCTGAACCTTGTGTTTGGATCAGGTTCAACAGTTGGAGATGCCATGGTAGAGCATGATGATATCCGCGTGATTTCGTTTACAGGATCCAATGATGTTGGAAGAAACGTTGCAGGGAAGTGCGGACAGAAATTAAAAAAGGTCTCGCTTGAGATGGGAGGGAAAAACGCCATTACGGTCATGGACGATGCAGATCTGTCCTTAGCTGTGGAAGGCATTCTCTGGAGTGCTTTTGGAACGAGTGGTCAGCGCTGTACGGCATGTAGTCGTGTTATTGTTCATGAGGATATAAAGGAGAAATTAGAAGAGCAACTTCTAAATGAGATGGCAAAGCTCTCGATCGGAAACGGTTTGGATGAATCGGTTAAAGTAGGTCCCATTATTAATAAAGCAGGACTTGAGAAGATAGAAAAATATATGGAGATCGGCAAGAGTGAAGGAGCCAAACTGCTCGCTGGCGGCTACGTGTTAAACGATGACAAACATGCGAGTGGCTATTATTTTGCACCAACCCTATTTACCGATGCTACACCTGACATGCGCATCGCTCAAGAAGAAATATTCGGACCTGTGGTGTCACTCATACCCGTGAAGTCTTTTGAAGAAGCGATTGAGGTGAATAACGGAGTGGAGTATGGGCTTTCTAGTTCCATTTTTACAAAAGATGTGAACAAAGTGTTTGCTGCCCAACGTGATTTAGATACAGGAATCGTCTACGTTAATGCTGGAACAACTGGCGCTGAAATCCATCTTCCTTTTGGTGGGACAAAAGGAACAGGGAATGGCCATCGGGATTCCGGTGTAGCGGCACTCGATGTGTTTACGGAATGGAAAGCGGTCTATGTAGACTACAGCGGAAAGTTACAACGTGCTCAAATTGACGTAGAATAAAGAAAGCTTATTAGGGTAAGGGGGAATCGAATATGAAGGTAGCTGTACTAGGCTCAGGTTTGATGGGGAAAGAGGCTGCACGTGATTTAGTGCAAAGTTCAGGTGTGAAAGAAGTAGGCTTAGCTGATATCGATCTTTCGCGTGCAGAGGAGGTATGTCAGCAGCTTGGATCTTCTAAAATTCAAGCATATAAAGTGGATGCTGGAGATGCCAATGATCTAGCTCAATTTTTGAGTAAGTTCGACGTTGTCATTAATGCGTTGTTCTATTCTTTTAATGAGATAGTAGCAGAAACAGCCATAAAAGTGGGGATTAGCTCCGTCGATTTAGGTGGTCATATTGGTCATGTGACGGATCAAGTGTTGAGCATGCACGATCAAGCGAAAGCAGCTGGAGTGACTGTCATACCCGATTTAGGTGTAGCTCCTGGTATGATCAATATCCTATCAGGTTATGGCGTCAGTAAACTGGATCAGCCTCATTCGATTAAGCTTTATGTCGGGGGCATTCCCGTGAAACCAGATCCTCCACTTGAATATAATCACGTCTTTTCCATGGAAGGCTTACTTGATCACTATACAGATCCATCTACCATTATTCGAAATGGAAAAGAACAACAGGTACCCTCACTATCTGAGGTGGAACGCCTGTATTTTGAAAAGTTTGGTCCGCTTGAGTCGTTCCATACATCAGGTGGGACATCGACCTTACCTAAATCCTATCCTTACTTAGATACGTTAGAGTATAAAACCATTCGTTATCCGGGCCATGCGGATAAAATGCGCCTATTAGTAGACTTAAACCTTACACGAAATGATTATGAAATTGAGCTCGATGGAAGAAAAGTAAAACCTCGTGAGGTGTTATTGAAGACGATTGATCCGATTGTGGCTTTAAAAGATAAAGATGATGCTGTACTTTTGCGTGTATTGGTAGCAGGAAAAAAGAACGGAGTCCAAAAAACTTACGAGTATGAAATGGTGACGTATAAAGACCGAGCGAGTAATGTCACAGCAATGGCTAGGGCAACAGCGAACACCATTTCCGTGGTTGCACAAATGATCGGAAGCGGTGCAATTACGAAACGAGGCGTACATCCTCCGGAAAACATTGTTCCTGGAGAGTTGTATATTGAAGAAATGATGAAACGAGGAGTCAATATTTCAGAAGGAAGCTCCTCTGACTGATCGATAAGAGTAGGGGTGTCAATCACATGTGGATTGGCACCTCTTTTATATTTGAATACCGAATAGATCAGACTTTTAAAGCACAATCTAATAAAAAATCATAGTAGGGGGGAAGATCATGGATTGGGATTTCATATGGAAATCAGCTTTAATTGTTATTGTAGGTACGTTTTTATTGCGAATAGCTGGAAGAAAAACCATCTCCCAAATGACATTAGCTGAAACTGTCATTATGATTGCGATCGGCTCATTGCTTATTCAACCTGTAGCAGGAAAGAATGTATGGGTTACCTTTATGGTAGGTGGCATCTTGGTTTTGACTTTAATTGTTATGGAATTCATTCAAGTGAAATCGGATGGATTAGAGAAGTTAATCACAGGCAAATCGAAAGTCGTTATTCAGAACGGAGTAGTGCAAGAAAAAACACTTGCAAAGCTAAGGATGACTGTCGATCAGTTAGAAATGAATTTACGGCAACAAAATGTACCTAATTTAAGTGACGTAAAATGGGCCACATTAGAGCCAAACGGTCAAATTGGATTTACTTTAAAACAAGATTCACAACCCGTAACAAAGAAGGAATTTCAACAGTTAATTCAAGCATTGGAAAGTAACGCGCAGCAATTGGAGCAGTTAAAAGCTCAATTAGCAACTACACCTGCCCCTAACGAAACGATGTTTTCTGAAATTCAAGATAAACATGCAAAAGAAAACTTTCCTGATAAATTGCAATAGAAAATTCAATTTAACGCGGAAGGTTGTAAAGATCATCCTTTTTACCTAAGGGCCATTAAAGTACATCAGACTATAGTCTTCCTTGTGAAGAAAAGGAAAGAATCGGTCACTTCATAAAGAGTGACCGTTTTTAGTTTTTAATGCATTAAAGCGGTTGTCTAAATTCGGCTTAAACTGGAAATGAAACGTTTGCAAATAGAAGGATAAGAGCGATTTATTTTTTATGAGATGGTATCTAGATCACATAGCTCTTCATGTAACCGCTTTCCTTCAGTTTTTCGGATATTTCCGCATGACTTCCTAGAAAGCCCTTGCTTAAAAAAATCGGTTTGTTATGATTAACAACGTTGCAAAAAAATCCGAACGTTACATACGAACAGGAGCGTGCATACATCGTGAATCAAACAATTGCTTTTCTAGGAGCCGGATCTATGGCTGAGGCTATGATCTCAGGTATTGTTCAATCTGGTAAACTATCACCTAAACAAATCATCGTGAGTAACAAAAGCAATCACAACCGTTTACAAGAATTAAAAGTGAAATATGGAATCAAAGCGGTTAATCGTGATCAATTAGATTATGAGTCTATTGACCTATTCATTTTAGCTATGAAACCAAAGGATATTGATCATGTACTTGACCATCTACAAGATAAAGTAAAACCCGAGCAATTATTGGTTTCTGTCTTAGCAGGAATCTCCACATCCTACATTGAGGAATATCTACCGCAACAACAGGTGATTCGTGTCATGCCAAACACTTCAAGCATGATCAGTGAATCGTCTACCGCTATATCTCCAGGAACTTATACACCAGAACAACGAGTAGACACTGTGAAATCTTTAATGGAAGGCATTGGAGAAGCCTATGTCATTGATGAATCCAACATGGATATTTTCACAGGAATCGCAGGAAGCGGCCCAGCGTATTTTTATAATCTTATGGAACATATTGAAGAAGCGGGTGTAGAAGGCGGTTTAGACCGTGAAACAGCTCGTAGCATTGCAGCACAAACGATTCTTGGTGCTGGAAAGATGATGCTCGAACAAGACGACACCCCAACAGAACTTAGAAAGAAAGTAACATCTCCGAATGGAACAACAGCAGCAGGACTTGATGCATTAAATGCTCATGGTGGAGGCGAAGCTCTATCAGAAGCTGTAAAAGGTGCTGCCAAACGATCGAAAGAGATTAGTGAGCAGATGAAGCCACTTGTCCATTCATAATAAAAAAATCAACTACCAATAAAACGTACAACGATAGAAATGTGAAACTAGGAGTGAGCGAGTGGTACCTGATACCGAAAAGAAACGCATTGTAATTAAGATAGGAAGTAGTTCGTTAACGAGCTTACAAGGTGAAATTAGCCGTCGTAAGCTCGAAAAATTAGTCGATGAAGTCGTCCGATTAAAAGATGAAGGGCACGAAGTTTTACTTGTATCATCTGGGGCAGTTGCTGCTGGATATCGTCGACTTGGCTGTTTATCTCGACCAAGTTCATTACCTGAAAAGCAGGCAGCTGCATCTATTGGTCAGGGACTTCTGATTGAATCTTATTCAGACCTCTTTATATCCCATGGCTATGTAGCCTCTCAAATCCTCATCACCCGCAGCGATTTTTCTGATGAGAATCGATATAATAACGCCCGAAATACAATCAATGTTCTTCTTGAGCGTGGAATTATCCCAATCGTGAACGAGAACGATACCATCACAATGGACTTTTTAAAGTTCGGTGATAACGACACCCTTTCTGCCAAAGTAGCAGGGTTAGTGGATGCGGATCAGCTCATTATTTTATCCGACATTGAAGGATTGTATGATGACAACCCATCTGACAACCCAGATGCAGAGCTGATTACACAGGTGCAAGAAATCACACCTGAAATCGAAGCTGTAGCAGGAGAACCAGGAAGCGCAGTTGGTACAGGAGGCATGCGATCCAAAATTGATGCCTTTAAAATCGCCATGGCGTCAGGAATTTCCTCTTTCTTAGGAAAAGCGAGTAACCCCGATATCGTCTATAAAGCAGCTCATAACGAAGCGGTTGGAACGTACTTTTCTTCAGATGTTGAGTCGAATAATTTGGATCAAAAACAACAATGGATTGCGTTTAACTCAGGTCCAGAGGGTGACGTAATTGTTGATGCCTCAACTGTTGAGACGGTAATTGAAGCGAAAGAAAGCCTTCAACCGGAAAATGTTCATAGTGTAAAAGGTGATTTTGATGAAGGCGCTGTTGTCCGCATTCTTGATCTTGAAGGGGAAGAAGTCGGCCTTGGCGTTGTGAATTATTCTTCAGAAACGTTTAAGCAAATTAAAGAATCTGAAAGTAAAGATCTTGAACAATACCAGCAAGCTGCAGTCGAAAGTGATGACCTTGTATGTCATCTTGAAATCTCTATTCCAATTGGAGTTTAAAATTTAAAGGAGGATTGGATGCTAACAACAAACATTAACGTCGAAAAGCAAGCCATAGAAGCGAAGAAAGCATCGAAAAAACTATCTATACTTTCAACGGAAGAGAAAAATGAAGCCCTCATTACATTAGCCAAAACCTTAGAAACGAACTACGAAACCATCCTGAAAGCAAACGAAGAGGATTTGGCAAAAGGACGTGAAAAAGGGTATGAAGACGCCTTTATGGATCGTTTGGCTCTTTCAAAACAACGTGTGTTTGATTTTGCCCAAGGATTACGGGACGTAGCTGAATTAGAGGATCCAACTGGTCAAATTCATTCCCAGTGGGAGCTAGAAAATGGATTAGATGTAAAACAAGTAGCAGTCCCATTAGGTGTGATCGGCATGATTTACGAAGCCCGTCCTAACGTAACCGTGGATGCGACAGGGCTAGCTCTTAAATCCGGAAATGCAATCGTGTTAAAAGGTGGATCTTCAGCCATCACATCCAACAAAGCCATTGTCGATGTGATGAAGCAAGGATTAGAAGAAACGAAAATCCCGACTGATGCGATTCAGTTTATCGATAGTACGGACCGAAAAGCCACACAGGAATTGTTTACTATGAAAGAGCATGTAGACGTTCTGATTCCTCGTGGAGGCGGTTCTCTGATTAAAGCTGTAGTCGACAATGCAACTGTACCTGTACTAGAAACAGGAGTAGGGAATTGTCATATTTACATCGATGAACATGCGGAAGTAGAAAAGGCTCTCAATATTTTGGTCAACGCTAAAACTGATCGTCCAGCTGTATGTAACGCAGCTGAAACGGTGATTATTCATAAGGCGTGGTTAGATGCGCATAAAGACGAGTTGATTGAAACCTTGCAAAAGCATGAGATTTCCACACATGGGGATGACTTTGCTCAAGAAGCAATCCCTGGCACGAAGCCAGCTGGTGAGCAAGACTGGAGTAGTGAATATCTGAGCAAAGATATCGCAGTAAAAACCGTTGCAGATGTAGTGGAGGCTATTGAGCATATTGAAACGTACGGTACGAAGCACTCTGAAGCCATTGTGACTGAGAGTGAGAAGAATGCAGATACGTTTATGAAACTAGTAGATGCTGCAGCTCTTTATCATAACGCTTCAACTCGATTCACAGATGGAGGAGCACTAGGCTTCGGCGCAGAAATTGGTATTTCCACACAAAAGCTTCATGCAAGAGGACCTATGGGACTACCAGCATTAACGACTGTAAAATATATGATGAGTGGAAATGGACAAATTCGATAGAAAAAGAGGAAGGCATGCTCAGATGTGAAAATCTGGGCATGTTTTTTAATGGGTATATATGGATAGTTAAGTACCATTCTCTGAGGATAGGCATATCATGGTGGTGTATATTTAAGAAGGGGATGAGTACATGTACTATGAACCAGGAACGTATCCGTATTACGTTCAACAACCAAACGTTATGCCACGAAATCATCAAGGAGCAGAAGAGCAAATAAGTGAAGCTATACGCTCTAGCATTCAACGAGAAGCTTCAACGATGGATGTTTATCATCGCTTAGCGCAAATGGCACCAGATGAAAACCATCAAAACCACATTCTTCAGTCATTAGAAAACAAAAGAGCGCACGTAAATCAATTTACGGATTTATATGTGAACCTAACAGGAACTCAGCCAACGTACCAAATTGAGCAAGTTCCTTTTAACAATTACCAAGAAGGGTTACAAAGAGCTTATGAAGCAGAAGTTGCAGGGTATGAAGAGTATCAGAATAGTCTCTTACTTACTCAACACCCGCTTGTTCAAAATGTTTTTCATTGGGCTCTGAATAATGAAAGCGATCATGCAACTAGACTGGGAAACCTGAATCGGGAAGCAAGAAAAGATTATGGTGGAGAGCCGTATGTGGTCAATATTGAAAAGGCAACAGTGAAAAATAAAAATTTCCGAAAAGCGATCTGGACCGGTGAACATCTACAAGTGACCCTAATGAGTATTCAACCAGGAGATGACATTGGGTTAGAAGTTCATGATGTCGATCAATTCCTTCGGGTCGAAGGAGGAAAAGGCCTTGTTCAAATGGGGGATCGAAAAAACAACCTAACGTTTGAAAAGAAAGTAAAGGATGACTATGCCATCATGGTTCCTTCTGGAAAATGGCATAATCTAACCAATACAGGAGATGAGCCATTGAAGATTTATTCGATCTACGCCCCGCCAGAACATCCAAAGGGGACCGTTCATAGAACAAAAGCAGAGGCTTTAGCTGCGGAAGAATAGTTGTAGATAAAAAGAGCATTTCCTTAAGAGGAGATTGCTCTTTTTTACATTTTTTGAAGGAAATGAGGAAGAAGGGGGAGAAACGTTACAAGAGAAAATTCGAGGGAGAGAAAGCCTCGGGGGCAAGAGTGAACATATTGTTTGTATTAGAAGAGCCATCTTATGTAGGTGTAAGCCTAATAAGATGGCATTATTTGCTTGGGGGGATGGAGATGCGCGCAGAAATAGGGGTTCCGCGCAGAAGTGATGGTGCTCCGCGCAAAAGTCCAGTGCTCCACTGAGAAGCAGAAGAGCTCCGAACAAAATCTAATCCCCATTAATCATACAAGCCCTACGAATCTATTTAAAAATCCTCAAGGGCTTCCCAACTTGTAGCGTCTTTTTTAATAGGGAGAAAACGTAGTAAGTGTTTAACAAATTTTAGGTGAAAGAAGGAATTCATAAGTTAGAGTAGAATTTTACACTTATCAAAGCTTTTAACAACTGTAGGAGTTGGCAATTATGGAAAGATATTTTATGAATCAAGGTACACAAACCATACATATAACTGAATGGGGACATAAACAAAACCCGGTCATTTTTTGCCTGCATGGTTTAGGGAGTACAAGTCTTAGTTTTATTGAAATAGCTGATCGATTAAAAGACGAGTATCGATTGATTTCTGTAGATGCGCCTGGTCACGGGAAAACAGATCCTTTCGAACAATCAAAGGAATATGAAATGCCTAATATGGCTACATGGGTTGATGGCATTATCGAACAATTAGAAGTAGAAGAATTCTATTTTCTATCGCATTCCTGGGGAAGTTTTGTATCTTTATTTTATATAGCTTCCTATCCTGAAAAAGTAAAAGGAACGATTTTGATAGATGGAGGTTATCAAGGGAAAAGACATTCAGATCAAACTGTAGAAGAAGAAATTGCATTCTATGAAAAAGATTTTGAGGAGTATGTTCATTCATGGGAAGCGTTTTTAGATGTTGTCAAAAGCGATACATCGAATTGGTCACCTCTACTCGAAATAGCTGCTAAAGATCTGTACACGGTAAAAAATCAAAAATACTATTGGCATGCTAGGGGTAAAACAGCTGCCCATTTCATAAAAGCCATGCATAAACACGAAGCTGAGGATATTTATGAACAGCTACCGCCCGATATTCTGTTACTTCGAGCTACCTTGCCGCAGTCGTGGGAAGATAAACGAAAAATGACCTCACGTATTTTTGAAAAGAAAGCAAGCGGGAAAGTGAAAAGTATACCGAATGCAACTCACTTAGTTCATTGGGATCTTCCGGATGTAGTGGCGGATGAAATACGGTCGCATTGGTCAGTGGGATAGAAAAGTGAAAGGAGATTCCCTATGTTTCTTTATATCATGGCTGCTTTGATTATTATTGGCAGTTGGTACCTGTTTAACAAACGGATTAAAAAGAAAAAATCAACGCTCATCTTTAGTCTGATTATGATCGGTGTTCCCGTTTTCTTTCATATTTTCGGGATGATCTACGCATCCATCACTCACAATCCAAGTATAGGCTTTACCTCTGCTTACTTAATGTCAGTGCTTTATATCAATAGTTTGATTATGCTTATTGTTCATTTCGCTATGGATGTAAAGCGTAGGAAAGAAAAGAGAGGGAGCTAGTATGTGGACACGTATTATTGGAGCTATTGTTTTTACACTATTCTTTGGATTTTTTGGATTCTTCTCATTTTTTATTTCCATGTTTATGTCCTCTCAAAATGGTTATGTTTACGTGGGGATTATCGTAGCAGGAATCCTTATAACGGTAAACATGCTTATTTTAGGAGTTTTTGATAAGTTGCCTAAATGGGCGAAGATTCTCGTGCCTATTTCATTATTTGTTGTGCCACTAGGCGGCTATGGTGGCTATGAATTTTACATAAATACGATTGAAATCAAAAATGCTGAAGTTGATTTGACGCAATATGAACCCTTTAATGAAAACACAAAGGTGGTTAAATTGGATGAGCCAGCCACCTTTCAAATCGAGAAAAATCCTCCCGAAATCGATGGAGCTACCGCATTGTATCCTGTTTATTCCGCTTTTGCACGGGCGGTTTATCCAGAGGGAACCTATCCGCATGACAATCCACAGCTTAGTGAGGTGGTAGTTTCAAAAACCAATGGCGCATATAAGGCATTGGCTAAGTTTGAGGCAGATATCATTTTTACAGCAGGTCCTTCAAGTCAGCAGCGGTCCGAATTAAGTGATGACATGCAAATGATTCCAATTGGAAAAGAGGGATTTGTCTTTTTTGTTCATGACAGTAACCCAGTGAAAAGTTTAACGATAGAAGATTTACAAAAAATCTACTCTGGAGAAATTACCAACTGGAAAGAGGTTGGTGGGCGAAACAAAGACATTATTGCTTTTCAACGTCCTGAAGGAAGCGGGAGTCAGACGGGTCTTCAAAATATGATGGGGGACATTCCGATTATGACACCACCAACAGATCAACGTGTTGGCGGCATGGGCGGTATTATCGAAAAAGCATCGAACTACCGCAACCATCGGAATGCCATTGGGTTTTCCTATCGTTATTTTGCCACCCAAATGAAAGAAGACCATGGGATTAAGCTCCTAAAGGTAAATGGAGTAGACCCGAATGTTGAGTCGATAAAAAGTGGAAAGTACCCTTTAACAGGGGAATTCTATGCGATTACCAATGGATCTGACCATCGCCATATTGAAGATTTTATTGATTGGATCTTATCAGAGCAGGGACAGAGAATCATAGAGAAGACGGGGTATGTTCCTATTCGGTAATGGGGTAAGTAGAAGTATGTGAAGAACGGGCTTGGGTTAGTGAGGGAGATTGGCTGAAAAGTGAAGAAGCCAGCCTGATAAGTGAGGAAGATTGGATAAAAAGTGAAGAAGTGCTCGTGATAAGTGAGGAAACTATGGCAATAAGTGAAGAACGACCTTGGATAAGTGAGGAAAATAGGATAAAAAGTGAAGAAGCCAGCCTGATAAGTGAGGAAGTCAGGGCAATAAGTGAAGAACGACCTCTGATTAGTGAGGAAGATTGGATAAAAAGTGAAGAAGTGCTCCTGATAAGTGAGGAAGTCAGGGCAATAAGTGAAGAACACCAAACAAAAACAACCAAGCCCAGATCGTGAGCTTGGTTGCTTATGGAATCACTTATTCAAATGGCCACTCAGGCAACATCCGATTCAGCTGCTTATCCTTCCGATACCCCAACACATACTCGGCCTGCATCACCGTATGAATTTCCCGCGTTCCTTCATAGATTACGGGTGCTTTAGAGTTACGAAGATACCGCTCAACTGGATATTCATTCGAGTATCCATAAGCCCCGTGGATTTGCACGGCGTCATCTGCAGCTTGGTTAGCATAATCACAAGCCTGCCACTTGGCTAAAGAAGTTTCGCGTGTATTCCGTTTCCCATCATTTTTTAGTTCACCTGCTCGGTACACCAGCAGACGACTCATTTGAAGTCCAGCTTCCATTTTGGCAAGCATTTGTTGGACTAGCTGGTGTTTTCCGATTTCTTTTCCGAATGTTTTTCGTTCATGGCAGTAGTTCACGCTTGCTTCTAAACATGCCATAATCTGTCCGCACGCTCCGGCAGCTACAGTGAAGCGGCCGTTGTCGAGAGCAGACATCGCAATTTTAAACCCATCTCCTTCTTCACCGAGCAAATTTTCTTTCGGAACCTTCACATCGTCAAAAAATAATTCCCCTGTGTTACCGGCACGTATGCCTAACTTGCCTTTAGTGGCTTTGGAAGAGAAGCCTGGATACGTACGCTCTACAATAAAAGCAGAGATCCCATGATGTTTTTTGTCCTTATCGGTATAAGCAAAAACAAGAAAGTGATCAGCTGTATCACATAAGGAGATCCATGTCTTTTGTCCGTTTAATACATAATAATCCCCATCACGTTTAGCTGTCGTTTGAAGAGCAGCAACATCAGAACCAGCACCTGGTTCGGTCAGACCGAATGCTCCGACTTTCTCACCTTTTGCCTGTGGAATTAAATACTTTTGCTTCTGCTCTTCTGTTCCCCATTGTAAAAGGGTCATGGAATTTAAGCCCGTATGAACAGATACAGCCGTTCGAAAAGCAGTATCTCCTCGCTCTAACTCTTCACACACAATAGCTAAAGCGTTATAGTCCATCCCACTGCCGCCATATTGAGTTGGAATGCAGACACCCATTAAACCAAGATTCGCTAATTTTTCGAGGATGCTTGTGTCAAAATGACCTTTTTCATCCCACTCAGCAATGTTCGGCATAATTTCTTTATCAACAAAATCTCGCACCGTTTTTCTCAGCATATTTTGTTCATCGGTAAATTCGAAGTCCATGCAAACACTCCTTAAATCGTATTATTTTTCCTTAACTCTTGTACTTCTTGTTCTGTATAGCCGATTCCTTGTAGAATTTCATCTGTATGTTCTCCTGCTTCAGGTGGGTGGTACTGTACGTGGGTGGGGGTCCTGGAAAGTTTAAGTGGGCTCCCGATCATATTTATAGAACCAGCCTTAGGGTGCTCACAGGACATAAACATGTTTCTTGCTTGAAGTTGTCGATCTTTACCAAGCTCATCAATCGTCTGGATCGGTCCAAAAGGGATACCAGCAGCATGACACCGTTCTTTCCAGTGTTCCGTCGTGTGCAAAAGGAACGCTTTCTGCAGGATACCTACCAATTCTTCACGGTTTTCTACACGATCAGGGTTGGTACGAAAACGATCCTTGCTTGCAAGATCAGACAATCCGATAACATCACATAAACTCTGAAACTGACGGTCGTTTCCAACGGCAATGACCATCTCACCATCTTTTGTGGAAAAGGTTTGATAAGGAACAATATTAGCATGATGGTTGCCTAGTCGATCAGGAGTTTTTCTTGACATTAAGTAATTGCTTCCGATATTGATGAGAGAGGAGACGGCTGAATCATAGAGGGAGAGGTCAATTTTCTGACCTAACCCTGATTGCGTTCTTTCCCAAAGAGCTCCTTGAATCCCGATACATGCATATAACCCGGTTAAGACATCCGTTATAGCAATCCCAACTTTTTGTGGACCTGACTCCTTGTTCCCTGTAATGCTCATCAAGCCGCTCATAGCTTGAACGATAAAATCATAACCGGGAAGGTGCTTGTAGGGACCTGTTTCACCAAAGCCTGTAATGGAACAGAAAATGATCCGAGGATTAATCTTATGTAATGAATTATAATCCAAACCAAAGCGTTCCATCGTCCCAGATTTAAAGTTATGCATGACCACATCGCTCTCAGCGACCAACCTTTTTATAATGTCCTGTCCTTTTTCAGACTTCAAATCAACAGTGAGGCTCTTTTTATTTCGATTCGCACAAATATAGTAAGCACTGACACCTTCTTGAAAAGGCGGACCCCACTTTCTAGTATCATCACTGCCACCAGGTGCCTCCACCTTAATGACCTCAGCACCAAGATCTCCAAGAATCATAGAACAGTAGGGACCAGCCAAAACTCTTGTCAGGTCAAGGACACGAATCCCTTGTAATGAAGCAGACAATCTCATCACGCTCCTTTATGGGAAAAGCCAGCTGGTTCAGGACTGGCTTTAATCTATTGAATAAAAAAGGCAAGAATTGAGTGTTTTCCTACTAACATCTTATTTCTGCGATGATGAAAATATACGAATTTCATAAGTAGGAGAGAGTGGGTTAAAAATTTTCAAACAATTTTAAAAATTTACTTGCTTCACTGAAGAAAGAAAGTTAGAATGAGGGTAACTTACAAACAAGGGGTACTAAAAATGAGTCAATTGAGAAAAGGAAATAGGGCTCTGATCAAGGATATGAACCGATCGCTTGTAATCAATACGATTCGGAAGTTCGGACCTCTAAGCCGAACGGATATATCCAATAGAACAGGTCTTGGCTTATCTACGATCACGAAAATTATAGATGAATTAAGTCAGAACAAGCTTGTATTTGAAACAGGTTCCGCTAATTCCACTGGAGGAAGGCGCGCAATTCTTCTAGAGTTTAATCATCAAAGTGGTCATGCAATCGGCGCGAAAATCATGAAAGATCATCTCGTAATTGCTCTCACCGATTTAGATTCTACCATCCTAGATACACTTGAAATCTCATTTCAAAATAAAGAAGATGTCCCTCACATCATAGATTTAATCATTTCCAACACGAAGAAGCTTTTAACACAACATCATCTTACAGAAGAAAACCTTGAAGGTGTAGGTATAGCGGTTTCAGGGTTAATTGATAATCAAAAAGGTACAGTAGTTCGCTCATCCTTACTGAATTGGGAAGATGTGAACCTTTCTGAACCTATTCAACAAGCATTAGGAACGCCTGTTTTTATAGACAATGATGTTAACGCTTACACATATGCGGAGATTGAGAAAGGATATGGGGTAACTCATGAGAATTTCATTTGTTTATCTATTGGAGATGGAATAGGTGCCAGTCTTGTGATCAATCGAAAGCTCTATTCAGGTGAGTTTGGAGGCGCTGGTGAATTTGGTCATACCGTTATTCATATGGATGGCCGACCATGTCATTGTGGACAGCATGGGTGTCTGGAAATGTATGCTTCGAATAAAGCGTTTGAATTGGAAGCTTCTAGCCTTATTGATCAATACCCAAACACATCTCTAAATTTGGAATCTATACAATTCGATCATGTTCTGGAAGCTGCTCAGCAAGAAGATTCACTGGCCCAAAAGCTTTTTGAAAGACAGGGGGATTACTTAGGAGTAGGTCTCGTTAATGCAATTAATAGTTTTAACCCTGGAACAATCGTTTTAATCGGTGAAGGCATGATCGCAAAGGAATTTTTCTTACCAAATGCTATGGATAGAGCAAAGAGGAACTTCTTTAATTTTGCTAACTGTGATACGGATATTGTTGTTTCCTCATTAGGAAATGATGCTTGGGTGAAAGGTGCGGCATTATTGGCAATCGATCAGCTTTTTCAACCTCCAATCTATGAAACGACTGTATCGTTGTTAAGCTGAAAACGCAATAAAGAGAGGGTGACATCATGGTAGGTGATAAAGGATTTAAAAAGTTTCTTGTCATATGTATATTTCTTCTCCCTAACTTCATCGGATTTATCTTTTTCATTGGGGTTCCGATTCTGGCATCATTTGGGCTTAGTTTTACCGAATGGGATTTGATTTCAAACCCATCTTGGATCGGAATAGAACACTACAAAGCACTTTTGGGAGATGAAGAGTTTCGGTCAGCTATGTTTCATACCTTTTACTTTATAGCAGGGTATCTTCCATTAGTCATGAGCGGAGCTTTAGGAATTGCTCTTGTGTTGAATAAAAAAATTAGAGGACGTGTGTTTTTCCGTGCAGCATACTTTGTGCCTGTTATCACTTCATGGGTTGCGGTCTCTCTTATATGGAAATGGTTATTCAACCCTACATATGGTCTCATCAATTATGGTTTATCACTCATTGGGGTGTCTGGGCCAGCGTGGCTACATGATCCAACATGGGCTATGCCAGCAATCATATTAACAAGTGTTTGGAAGGACCTAGGGTTTGTAATGGTCATCTATTTAGCAGGGTTACAAGGGATTTCTCCAACCTATTATGAAGCTGCTGATATTGATGGAGCTTCAGCTTGGCAAAAGTTTCGAAACATTACTCTCCCTTTATTAAACTCAACTACATTTTTTGTCTTGATTATCTCGTTGATTAATTCATTTCAAGTATTCGATCAAGTGATGATTATGACTGAAGGAGGACCAGCAGGATCAACCACTGTTCTCGTTCAACAAATTTATAAGCATGCTTTTGATTATTATGAAATGGGCTATGCATCAGCGATTTCATGGGTCCTGTTTTTTATCATATTTGGCGTAACATTGGTTCAGATGAAATTGCAGAAAAGGTGGGTGGATTATGGAAATTAGCAGAAGACAACAACCAAATACTCCTACATCAAAGAACAAGCCCACATTGTCTCCAGCTCAAATGCTGAAAAAAGGATTGTTTTATACGGTTCTCATTCTTGGAGCCTTAGTGATGATCATTCCTTTTGTCTGGATGCTATCCACCTCTTTGAAAACATCAGGTGGAACCATGGTATTACCGCCACAAATTATTCCAGAAGAAGTGAACTGGAGTAATTACCAACGAGTTACGGAAGCTTTTCCGATTTTACGTTTTCTTTGGAATAGTACATTAGTTGCCGCATTATCCACTATAGGTCAGTTAATTCTATGTTCCATGGCAGCTTATGCATTTGCACGCTTACAATTTAAGGGGAGAGACGCACTGTTCCTGATATATCTGGCAACGTTAATGGTGCCTACCCAAGTTACGATGACACCTCAGTTTATTCTTATGAAATATTTGGGTTGGACAGATACGTATCAAGGGCTTATATTGCCTGGAATGTTTAATGCATTTGGAACGTTCTTGTTACGTCAGTTTTTCTTAAATATTCCGAGAGAATTAGAAGAAGCAGCTTTTATTGATGGAGCTAGTCATTTCAGGGTGTATTGGCAGGTTATTTTACCTCTTGCGAAACCTGCTCTCGCAACCCTTATGGTCTTCTCATTCATGCAATCATGGAACAACTTCCTGTGGCCGCTTATTATCGTCAGTGATACCGAAATGATGACGCTACCTCTGGGGTTAGCGAATTTACAAGGAAGATGGGCTACAGATTGGAATTTAATGATGGCAGGAGTAGTGATCAGTGTATTACCTGTTTTAGCCGTTTACATGTTTGCTCAAAAGTACTTTATTCAAGGTTTAACAATGGGAGGATTAAAAGAGTAACTAAGTCTTCTTTTCACATCTATGAAAACGCATACAATTTGGTGGTTAACCAATATAATGTTGGTTTTTCATAAAGATCTATCAATTTATTAGGGGAGGAATTATTCGTGAAAAAGTGGATGGGTATGGTTGCCTTATTGGTAATGGTTATGATGGTAGCGGCAGGTTGTTCATCTGAGACATCTCAAGGGGACGATGGGAAAGTAGAGCTAGATTACTTTACGTTTTCTCCAGGGGAAGCACATGAGAAAGATCTGAAAAAGATGATTGAGGAATTTGAAAAGCAAAATCCAAATATCACGATCAACTATGAAATGGCAGCCTTTGAGGATTACTTTACAAAGCTTCAGACACGTTTGGCGGGTGGGGATGCACCAGATACGTTCGAATTGAACTATGAGAATTTTGTAAACTATGCGTCGAAAGGTGCCCTAATGGATCTCGATAACCTTATTCAAGAGGACAGCGATTTTAGTTCAGACCAACTGAATCAGGAAGCATTTAAAGCTTTCCAATATAATGGGAAACAGTATGGTATGGTCGAAAGCTTCTCGAATGTCGTTCTATTTTATAACAAGGACCTTTTTGATGAAGCAGGAGTTGATTATCCAACTGCAGACTGGACTTGGGAAGATGAATTAGCAGCAGCACAGAAAATAACGAACAAAGAAGAAGGAGTTTATGGTACTTATGCTCCGATTCAATTCTGGGAGTTTTACAAGACCATAGCTCAAAATGGCGGTTCTGTTTTCAATGAAGATATGACAAAAGCGACAGTTAATAGTGAAGCAAACATTGAAGCATTGCAGTGGATGGTAGATAAAGTAAATAAATATAATGTAACACCTTCTGAGGAAGAACTGTCTGGGCAATCCAATGGAGACCTGTTTAAAGCAGGAAAAATCGCAATGCTCCGAACAGGTATCTGGATGTTTGATGGCTTTAAAGATACAGATTTCGAATGGGATATTGCACTTGAACCAGGCAAAACACAGAAAGCTCATCATTTCTTTGCAAATGGTTTAGCCGTGTCAAAAGATACTGAGCACGCTGAAGCCGCTTGGAAATGGGTGAAGTTCATGAGTGCTAGTGAGGAAGCTGCTCAAATTCGTATAGATAACGCTTGGGAGCTTCCTGCTGTTAGTAACGAAGAGCTTGTTCAAGATTACCTAGAACAAACACCTCCTGAATCACGTCAGGTCGTGTTTGATGCACTAGATTCCCTTGTTGTTCCACCAGTAATAGAAGAGTGGAATAAGCTCACAGATGCGTTCTCTAAAGAATTAGATTTAGTGAAGCTAGGGGATAAAACTCCAGAAGAAGCATTAAATGATCTGCAACCAAAAGTACAGGATTTAATCGATAAGTAATCGGTCAATCGAAAAGGGATTTTCCCTTTTCGATTTTCTTTACGAAGGAGCTGAAGAGTTATGTACATTCCTACAGGAAATGAACAAGTTTCTATTCCTACCTTGTCTACGGATGGAAGCATTGAAAATATCAATGTCATGAGTATGCACTACAGAGGTCTCATTGAATTTTGTGGTTCACAAGGTTCACCTTTTATGCAACCTTATGTGATCAAGGATGGCTCCAAAGTAGAATGGGATTTACAGTGGAACCGTGAGGATTATTGGATTCCTCGTTTTCATGGTCAATCAAATCACTTTGAGTTCAGTGGTGAAATCGTTACTCCCCTAGGTGAAAGAGGTTTTTATTATAACCTAACTTTAAAGAATAAGAGCGACCAACAACACAATGTTGAACTTGGTATGGATGGAACCTGGTCAGAAACTCTACATACCATTAATGAAAGTAAAACCATGAGAGCAACGAAGACAGTAATGGAGAGTGGCTGGAATCATTCCATTGTGTTCGAGTTAATGAATGAGGCCCCGATATTATCGTTCGCTCCTATGACTTGTACATCCTTAGATCGTGTAAGCTATGATTACAACGAAACTACCAATGAAGTGAATTATACACTAGGTAAGACGCATGCTCTTGCACCTGGCGAAACAACATCCCTTTGTTTTTATTGGGGAATTGGTCTTGAGGAGGTTGGTGCAGCAACTTCCGCAAAAGAAATGCTTCGAAAAGGATCCGTTACATTAAAAGATCATTTAAAGAACTGGCTACAAGCACGTTCAAGAACTACAGGAGATGACGGTCTGGATGAGGTTATGAATATAAATCTATTCTTCAACTATTTCTATGCTACAGGGAAGACCATTGATTCGGAGGAAGATGTTCTCGTTACATCCCGAAGCCCAAGGTATTATGTTAGTGCGGCATACTGGGATCGAGATAGTCTGTTATGGAGTTTCCCATCGATTTTAGTTACAGATGCAAAACGTGCACGATCGATGCTAGATTATGTATTTACAACTCAGCAAAAAAACATCGGTATTCATAGTCGCTATATAGATGGAGTTGTGCTTGAGCCCGGCTTTGAACTTGATGAACTGTGCGCACCCGTTATCGCGTTGCATATGTATCTTGAAGAAACAGAAGATTGGTCATATGTATCACGGTCCTATGTAAAGGACAGTTTGGATTTAATCCTTGAGCGCTTAGAAGAACATAAGCATCCACAGATCCATTTATATGATACGTTCTTGCAACCTACTGATGACCCTATAGTGTATCCGTATTTAACTTATAATAATGTCCTGGTTTGGAAAGTGTATAACATTATGGCTCAATTAGGCGAACGTGGATCACTCCCATATTCACCTGTACAGTTACACAATCATGCTCAAAAAATTACAGAAGCGATATACAATCATGCTGTCGTTGAAGAAGAAACAGGTTCATGTTTTGCTTGGTCATTTGATTTAAAAGGAAATTATAATGTTTATGATGAACCACCAGGGAGTTTGCAGCTTCTTCCTTATTATGAGTTTTGTTCGTTTAAAGAACCGATCTACCAAAATACCGTTCAGCTGATTCGATCGGATCGATATGAGTATGCATTTAAAGGGAAGCCTTTTGAAGAGTTAGGTTGTGCACACGCCAATCATCCATGGGTATTATCAATTGCCAATAGCTTTTTGTCAGGCCGCGAGGAAGAGGCACGTGATCTTGTTTTAAGGAGTCCAATGGATGGTGGAATTGCTTGTGAGAGTATTGATGAATATACAGGGGAGCCTCGGACTGGAGAACATTTTGCTACTTGCGCAGGATTTTTGGCGTTTGCCATTTATCAAGCGTACGGTTTTAAACAAGAGAACGTACTTTTACATCCTAATCAGGAAGGGAGTGCTTAATGTATGAAGGTAAAGGAAATTCATACTCCTTTTGATATTCACTATGATCAACTTGAAGGCAAGCAGGATTGGGCTCACCAAAAACTACAATCCTTTATTCCTTCTTCAAATGACCTATTAGATTGGGCATTGTGGTTATGGGCCATAGCTGAACAAGTCGAACGTTTTGATGAACATAGCTTACTTGAGGAACATGACCAAACGATTCAAAAGGGGATATCTTTTCTCCAAAATAATTGGGGTACTCCTCAATCAAATGTTTGGGGTCACTTAAACGATCAGGTTCACACCTCTACATTAGGAATGGTTTACGCTGCCTTATTTGGGTTGAAAAACATTGGTTACACATCTGTTCAACCAACGATTACGAGCTTAAGAGATTCCATTTTTCAGTATCATCTTGATGGAGGGATGCTAGTCCGCTCTAGAGACATAAAGGAAGTGTCAACGGACTTATTGTTCACTGTGATGCCATTTGGGCTGTTTTCTCCAGAAGATCTTGTTATGGTTGAAGCCGTTAAGGAGATGGAAGATCGTCTGATTACAAAAGATGGTGTGTATCGATATAAAGGGGATCCAAAACCTTCAGCAGATAGTGCTCTCATGCTTTCTTGGTACTTTTATGAAAAAGGTACAACGAGTAAAGCTAGGATGTATTTTGATATTGCAGAGAATACCAAAGAAAAACCGACTTACTATAATACGTTGAAGAGCATTGTGCTCGTGTATATGACTGAACAGCTACAACAAGATGAAGTTACCATACATCACCGACCATACGGACATGACAATCCATATGATCCACAAGTGTTTGAACGTAAGCCGAGGGACCCTGAAGTTGGAGATTTAGTATATGTCTTTAGTCAGGTACATGGTGTTGGGAAAAGTGAAGAAATTGATGTTCACGTAAAAGTGCAACAAGGAGAAGACATACGTGTAATTCCAAGCACATTAAAGGAATTCCAAGGTGATGATGTATGGGAAGCTTCCCTAGGTGATTTTGAAACGCTAGATCAAGTGAAGTATTGGTTTGAAACTACGGTTAAGGGTAAGAAAGTTAAAAGTGACATCTATCATTTCAAGCCACTTAAAAAGCACGCCTTAAATAGAATTCATTCCTATTATGAAGGTAAGGAAACCTTATGGTTAAAAGGAGATACCACTCATAAAGGAAAATCTCTTTATATGTATTTTGAGAAAGAAGGAAGTCAGTTTGGTATAACTATGGATGCTCCAGGTATTGATCTATTGAACATTGGACATAATGATATGAACTTCTCTCTTCAAAATTACTCGATTACGATACTAGAACAAGGTAATAAGGTTAAGTTATATAAGGATGAAGAAATCTACTTAGAAAGTTATCCTGAAGAGATGTTTCCTCTGGTTGAGTGGCTTCAAAACGAGGATGGATTTGTTCACCAAGTATGCTGGAATTTCTATTCTCCTCTTGAAGAACGCTTTTTTGGACTAGGGGAAAGGTATCATAAGCTAGAATACCGTGGTGACGAAATTGATTGTTATGTTTACAACCAATATCGAGATCAAGGGAGTAGAACGTATATCCCTGTACCATTCTATATAAGTTCTAAAGGCTATGGATTGCATTTAAAAACGGATCATTACTCTGTGTTTGATTTTGCTCATCATTTTAGCGATCGTCTTCAGATTCGTTGTGATGTAGCATCCCCAACATTGAACCAAAGGTTTGATCTGTTTATAGGAAATCCAAAGCAAGTTGTGGCCTTATTTACAGAGGCAACTGGTGACGCCGTATTGCCGCCTGTTTGGGCATTCGGGCCATGGATGTCGAGTAATAATTGGGATCGGGATTCGATTGTACGTGAGCAAGTTAAAAAGACCAATGAGCTGCAAATCCCTTCAACGGTTTTGGTTATGGAGCAATGGAGTGATGAAGCAACTTACTATATTTTTAATGATGCAGAATACGAGGTTAAGCCAGGAAATGAAGTACATCGCTATGAGGATTATCAATTTCCAGAATGGGGACGCTGGCCCGATCCAAAAGGCTTAATGGATTATTTACATGAAAATGGATTGAAGGCAATACTGTGGCAAATCCCGATTCAAAAGTATTTAAACCGTCAGCATCATCCACAAAAAGATAATGATGAAGCATTTATGATTGAACAAGGATACACCGTGAAGGATGAAAGTGGGAATCCATATCGTATGCCAGAAGGGTGGTTTAAAGAAAGTTTACTAATGGACTTTACCAATCCTGATGGAACAAAATGGTGGTTTGATAAACGTCAGTATTTACTCGATATAGGCGTGGATGGTTTTAAAACAGATGGTGGAGAGTTTGTGTTTGGTCGTCATACAACGTTTTATAATGGTTCAACTGGGCATGATATGCGAAATCAGTATCCCAATGATTATATTGAATCTTATTATCGTTTTGCGACTGAACATCACCAAGGGGATGCTCTAACTTTTAGTCGTGCAGGATATACAGGAGCACAAACTATGCCAGCACATTGGGCAGGGGATGAACGATCAACATTTGATGCATTTCGAAATTCTTTGATAGCAGGTCTCTCCTCAGGTATGTCAGGCATATCTATGTGGGGCTGGGACTTGGCCGGATTCAATGGAGATATTCCTACAGTAGAGTTGTTTATTCGTTCAGCTCAAATGGCTGCTTTTTGTCCAATTATGCAATATCATGCTGAAAGTAAGGCGGAATTTAACCAGGATCGTACACCTTGGAATATTGCTGATCGTACTGGGGATGAAAGAGCTGTATCTGGCTATCGATATTATGCGAATTTGAGAATGAATCTATTGCCATACATTTATAACGAAGCTGAAAAGGCGACAATAGCTGGGAATCCTCTCATGAAGACTTTATTTATGGAGTATCCAAGCGATACGAAAGTATATGACATTTTTGATCAGTACCTTTTTGGAGAAGATCTAATGGTTGCGCCGATTATTGAAGAAGGCAGAGAAGAACGTGACGTCTATTTTCCAAAAGGTGAATGGATTCAGTTATTTACGAATGAGTGTGTAACTGGTCCTTGTTTTAGAAAAGTAAAAGCATCTCTTATGGATATTCCCGTTTATGTGAAAAGGGGGAGTGTATTCGTTAGTAATCTTTCTCAAGAACTTTGTTGGGGAGCATTTATTGGGAATGATACGACAGTTTACACGATTCCTGTACTTCATATTTACCCTTTAAAGAAACTGAGGAAAAATGTATCAGACCACCTTGGGAATGAATGGAAAATACAGGGTAGTGAAAACGGAATATTAAATGTAGATGGATTGGAAGAGACTCGTATTATTATTCCGAAAGATCTAGACTTATATAATAAGGTGAATATGAACGGGAAGCAGTGTAGTAAGATTGAGCGTGAAACAGATTTTGTTTATTTTATAAAAGCATAAATAGTAAAAACAGCTATCAGATTCATGATAGCTGTTTTTGTGTGCTAAGCCATTAATGACGATTCTCGACAACCTGTTCAAACTGCTTATCTTCAACATTCGACAAATATTTCCCGAGAAATAGTCCGGAGGCAGCTGCTTGTGATAAGGAGTGTGTATCTCCTGAGCAATCTCCGACTAAAAAGAGATTGGGAATATTCGATTCGAAGGTTTTGTTGGTTTCCACTTTGGGTTCATAAAACTTGGCATCCATAGCATAAAGGAGAGTGTCTTCATTCAGCTTTTCACCGATTAAACCTTCTAGAGCTTCAGTCATATCTAGATAGGCTCGAAGGTATAATTCAGGCATTTCATTGATTAAATTACCCGGCTCTATTTCAGCAAGAGAGGGTCTAATAGAGTTCATTTCAATACCTTTTTGTGTTGAAGCTTGTTGCTTATATAAATCTCCCAGACGTTGAACGACAATGCGTCCTTTTTCTTGATTGACTCCTTCAATGATAGACCGGGAGTAGGTTCTCGCTTCTTCGTATGTATTAAAATATCGAGGGACAAAAAGTGAATAATTTAAGTTCTTCGTTTGTTCGTTTTTTTCTCCGTAATTTTGTCCGTCTGCCATGACAAGTCCAGATTGGTGTTTCCGAATAATTCGGCCACCTGGGTTCATACAGTAAGTCGTTGCTTCATAATCTTTACCTCGATAGCGAAGCTTCGTTTCAAAAGTATGTTGGAGTAAAGGATTCATTTGTTTACGATTCATTTCAATACGTAACCCTAGATCGACTCTTGTTCGACTCGGTTGAATTCCTAGTGATGTACATTGTTTTTGCATCCATTCACTACCACTCATGCCTGTAGCCAATACAACTTTTGTAGAGTGAAAGGATCCATGATTTGTCTGAATGGAAAAGCCTTTATCTGACTCTGAAATAGCTTGAACATCGGCTTCAAAAGTAAATGAGATGAAATCCTTGAGATCATCAAAGAGTTTCTGAAAAATATTCGTAGCCAGTTTTGTTCCGAGATGTCTTACAGATGTAGAGAGAACATCCAAACCATATGTTTTTGCTTCTCTTTCTAAATCAGGGTTCTGGGTACTGTACGCTTCAATTTGATCTGCCCCGTAGGAACAGAGTATTCGATCCACTTCATCCATGAGCTCAAGGGCTTCCTGCTCACCAATTTTATCTCCGAGCTGTCCTCCGAAATCATTTGTGTAATTAAATTTCCCCTCTGACTTACCTAGCCCAGCAAAGCCATAGTATTTGGGGCAAGCCTTACAATTGCAAGTTCCTCCATGATCTGTCGGACACACTCGATCCTCTAATGGTTTTCCTTTATCGATGATATGTATAGTAAGGTTTTTATTTTGTTCTTGAAGCTTATAAGCTAGAAAAACACTACTAACGCCAGCTCCTATTATTGTAATATCATACATCTAATGGCCTCCCTTTTGTTAGATCAAGTGTATCGTAATGTCTTACTAATCAAAAGCCTAAACCACAAAGGGTTTAGGCTTCCTGTTACTGTCTAGGAAATTATAAAATTTGTGACTTGTGTATAACTTTTTGCGGGAGTGGGGCCACATCCAGCTCCAGCGCCCAGCAACGAAGAGACTTGGGCCCACACGACGTGGGTCAGATCGACGTTGTCACAGGACGTGACGAACTTAGTCGATCATTCTTTCTCCGTACGATAAGTCAACATCGATTCACTTTGTTCATCGTGTTTCCTATACACGTTTGTGACATGAAATTTTAACAACGAAGAAAGTCGACGTAGTTAAAATTTCTAGGTGAAAGTACCACGGCAACTAAGCTTCTGTCTGCGCCTAACGGCTTGCCAATCAGCAAGTTTGGTTAATCGTACTACGGGCTCAGTCCAGTCCCTTCGTTGCTAAACGGGCGCTTGCGCTTTTGCTACTTATGAGAATAAGAATGCTTCCATAAAGGTGTCGGTTTATATACACGGTCATACATAAAGGTTGTAAGGAATGGAACCATGATCAGTAAAATCAATCCATAGAAAAGAACGTGAATGCTTGTTAGATCCACAACGACTCCTCCGAGGAAAGGACCCATCATTCGTCCTCCTGTCGCAACACTATTAATGACTCCTTGATAAAACCCTTTTCGTCCCTTTGGTGCCAGTTCATCAGCGAGGGTTGGAACAGCAGGCCACACGAACATTTCGCCTAAAGTTAAAATCACCATAGCTGTTGCGAAAGCGGAAAAGCTGTCAGCAAATAGCAAAGAAGAAAAGGAAATCAAAAAGATTGTATTCCCGATATAAATATGGGTTTTGGGTGAAGGAATGCGCTTTGCAACCATTTTGACAATCGGTTGACCCAGAATAATTAAAGCGCCGTTGATTGTCCACAATAAACTATATTGATTCAATGGTATGCCCAGTTCTTGTGTGTAGGATGATATCGTTGATTGCCACTGAACATATCCCACCCAACAGATGAAAAAGCCGATCCCTAGAATAATGAGCGCATATAGCGATTTACGATCTTTTACTTCTTTGTGTTGAGCTAGTACATCCGTATATGCATGGGCATCATGTTTTGCGTCCATGGGCTTGAATGTGAAGAGTACGAGTAAAAAGAACGACAAGAACAGGAATGCGTTTGCTAGAAAGATGTACTGAAATGAATAAGAAGCGATCATTCCTCCAAGCGAAGCGCCTACCGCTACGCCTAGATTTTGTGCAACATAGAGAGCGTTAAAAGCGCGGCGGCCACCTTCAGGCCAAACCGTACTAGCAAGAGCGAACATCGCTGGTCGCGTAATGCCGGAACCAAAGCCAATAATAGCAAGGAGGATCGCATAAGGTACGATGGAGTTAAACGTTGTAAGGAAACCAGCAGCTAGCAGTGCGATCCCTGTACCGCTCATGATGGTTCGATAGCCGCCAAGCTTGTCAAAAAGCGTTCCGCCAATGAGGTTACCGACAATCGCCATACCTTGGTTTAGCATCAAAATTAAACCTGCTAAAGCGAGAGAATGACCTAAATGATTATGCATATATATCGTGTTTAAAGGCCAGACAAAAGAAGCCCCCGTAACATTAATGGCAGTCGCAATAATTAATAACCAAATTTGTTTAGGCATGATGTTCACTCTTTTCCGTTAAAATTCATTCCAGAAAATTTTATTATGGAATGGGGAAAAGAGCAATAACTTTTTCGTGTCCCGAATGAAATTTTTCATTGACTCTTTCATATGTCCTATATAAAATATGAAACAATACTTTTTCTACAAAACGAAATAACGGTTAAGAAAACCACTCGTATAACGTTGGAAATATGGTCCAAAAGTATCTACCAAACTACCGTAAATAGTTTGACTACGAGGGGAAGGATTGGATAAGTCTGTTTTCTAGAGGTGACCTATGTCATTTTAGAAAACGATTCAATCAACTCCTCTTTGTCAAACTCTAGGTACTTTGCCTAGAGTTTTTTTAATGGAAAAAAAGGGGGTAACACCATGACGAGTCAAAAAGAACAAATAAGCAAACGAATTAAAGTGGCCAACAAGCAACAACCAGCAGATATGGTTATCAAAAATGGTCGTATTGTTGATGTATTTAACCAAGAGATTGTAGAAGAAGATGTGGCTATAGTAGATGGCATATTCGTAGGCCTTGGTGAGTTTGATGGAGAAAGAGTGATAGATGCTCAAGGGAAATATGTCTGTCCTGGTTTTATAGATGGGCATGTCCATATCGAATCTTCAATGGTCAAGCCTAGTGAATTTTCAAAGGTGGTTCTTCCTCATGGCGTGACATCTGTTATCACAGACCCTCATGAAATTGCGAATGTATCTGGGGAGGATGGTATCCAGTTTATGATTGATGATGCCAAAACTAGCTTACTGGATGTTTACTTTATGATCCCATCCAGTGTTCCAGCTACACCTATGGAGAATAATGGTGCCCATTTAGGGGCGAAAAAGTTAGCTCCTTTCTATGAGCAAGCAGATGTGATTGGTTTGGCTGAGGTCATGGATTATCCTGCAGTAGCCAATGCTTCAGAGGATATGATCGAAAAGCTGTATAACGCTTCTGCCCACAAACTAAATATTGATGGGCACGCAGCAGGTTTTGGACCAGATGAGCTAAATGTTTATAAAGCCGCTGGAATTCGTACAGACCATGAATGCAATACAGGGGAAGAGGCACTAGCTCGTGTAAGGAGAGGGATGCATGTCCTGATTCGAGAAGGGTCAGCTTCAAAGGATTTGACTTCTATTATTTCGGTGGTGAATCATCGTAACGCTCATCGCTTTCTGTTTTGTACGGATGATAAAGGGCTGGATGAGCTGATTGATGAAGGGAGCATTGACCACAATGTTCGCCTAAGTATCCGGCATGGAGTTGAACCAATTCAGTCCATCCAAATGGCTACGCTGAATGCTGCACAGTGTTACGGTTTAGATCGTAAAGGCGCCATCGCTCCTGGTTATGACGCAGATTTTTTACTTCTTGAAGACCTGGAAACGATTCGAATAGGTGAAGTGTATAAAGAAGGTACGTGTGTAGCGGTTGGTGGAAACTATGTTGGGGAGGATTCACCCTCCATTGAACCTGGAGCTTCCATTACGAATTCCGTGAACTTGCCTAATATAAACCTTGAAGACTTACGGATACCGATCAACTCTTCGAAAAGCGCGCATGTAATGGAGGTTATTCCGAATTGCCTTCTTACAAACAAACTTGTCATGGATGTAGATGAGGAAAATGGCTATTTCCTTCCATCACTTAAACGAGATCAAGCTAAATTAGCCGTTATCGAAAGGCACCAGAGAACTGGAAATATGGGGCTAGGAATTGTGAAAGGGCTACATCTTGAGAAAGGGGCGATTGCCTCAACGGTCGCTCATGATTCTCACAATCTAGTCGTAGCAGGAATGAACGATCTTGATATGCAGTTGGCCATTAACCATTTAAAAGAAGTGAACGGTGGATTCGTTATCGTAAAAGATAAAGAGATTCTTGCATCTATCCCTTTTGATATAGCTGGATTAATGTCTAAAAAGGATTACAGCACAGTCAATCAAAAGCTGCGTCACCTTCACAACTCCTTACAGGATGTGATGAAAAAAGATGCCTCGTTTAATCCTTTTTTAACCTTGTCATTTTTAACGCTGCCGGTTATACCAGAATTGAAATTAACAGATAAGGGCCTTTTCGATGTGACAAAACACAAACATATACCAATAGAAGTCGAGAGAATGTTCGTTTAAAAAATTTAAAATATATATTGTCAAAATAAATTATAAATAATATAATCTAAAACCGAACGATATTAAATAAAATAATATAATCATTCGTTAATTAGAAAAGGAGTGCTATCATGAACATTCAAACATTAACTAAAAACATTATTGGATTATTAACAATCCTACTTATTATCTCAGGTTGTAGTCAGGAACAAGCCAATACATCTGCAGCTGAAAAGAAGGAAGAAAAGACAGTCGGTATTATTGGTCCTATGGAAGTTGAAATTGATATTTTACGCTCTCACATGGATGTCGAAGAAACTGTAGAAAAAGGGAAGCTTACATACTATGAAGGTGAGTTGAATGGCCAAAATATTGTCCTTGTTCAATCTGGAATTGGGAAGGTAAATGCAACGGTTGCGGCACAGACACTCGTTAGTGAGTTTGGAGTAGATGCTCTAATTAACTCGGGTGTAGCAGGAGGAATTCATCCTGACCTTGGACTTGGAGATATTGTGATCTCAACTGAAACCGTGCACCATGATATGGATGAAACAGCAAAAGGGTTTAAACCAGGACAAATTCCAGGAATGGATCCAAGATTCTTCAAAGCTGATCAGAAGCTTATAGATCTTGCCATGAAAGGTACAAAAGATTTACCTGATTATGTAGATGTCTATAACGCTCGTATTGCAACGGGGGACCAATTCATTGCGAGCGAAAAGAAAACTGAGTGGATTTATGACACATTTAATGCTTATGTTGTAGAAATGGAAGGTGCAGCCGTTGGGCAAGTGGCTTACCTAAATGAAATTCCGTACGTCGTGATTCGTTCTGCCTCTGATGATGCTGGAGAAGAAGCAGCATCTATTCAAGAAAACTTTGTGGAAAAAGCTGCAGAGAATTCTAGTCATGTGATTGAGGAAATTCTTAAAGGTATGAGTGAGAAAAATAAATAAACAAGAACTAGCGATAAACCAGCTCTTTAAAATGGAGCTGGTTTTTTGTGGATTTTATTTACATTTATGAAACGGTTTTGAAATCCACCCGTATACATAGTTAATACCTTTCCTTATATGTACTTTGATATAAGAGCATTAATAAATAAAGGAGGTATAAGTATGATCTGGTTATACATGTTAAGTCCGCTAATCGTCATGTTTGGGATAGCCATTTTGGTAGATATAAAAAGAAAAAAGAATGATAATGCTGGTGAGGATATTGATCGTAATAAGTATCGTGACAAAGCTTATGCAGAGCTTGAACGATTCGAAGATATTAACAGTGGTGGTGGGGGTTATTAACTCAGATACACAAAAAAGGAGCTACCCACAAATAGCTCCTTTTTCAATCCTTTTATTGCACGTTAAGAAAGCATAAAATTTTAGCAATGGAGAAATTCAACGTAGTGAAAATTTTGAAAGTATGAAGTATAAGCCAAGGCTAAGCCTCTGTCTGCGCCTTAAAAGGCTTGCCAATCAGCAAGTTTTCTTTAGAACCTCTCCATCATCGTCGAAACTTCTCCTGTTTCCTTATCAATCAAGTACCAATTCGTAGTAGCTGTGTGTGAGTGATTTTCCTCTTTAACCAACTCATATACATGAATGACATAATCGTGTTCATTGGTATGATCATATTCAACTCGCAAATGAGCGTTTTCTTTTATGTTTAAAAGCTGTTGCACGAAATCTTCAGCATCCTCAGTAGAGAATGAAACATTATCTATGCTAGCGGATTTTACTTTATGCTCAATGCTTTTCTTTTTAAGGTTTTCCTGACTCGACTCATTGAAATTCTCACTAGCGCCAAAACCTCCAAGTAACACAAGCCCTGCAACAGATAACGATAATAGTTTTGTCTGCAAAACGATCTCCTTTCTAGGAAACGAATATCTTCCTAATCGACATTTATTTAACCTGATCATTCATCCACCAGTTTTAAAAATGACATCGTCAATAACACCATAATAATGCAGCCGGGTAGAGCGACTAAAACGGTTACGGTTTGAAGCGTGTTTAATCCACCAATAAATAATAAAGCAGTCGGTGGGATCGCTAATGCAAACGCCCAAAACAATCGGTTCCATCTTATGGGGTCCTCGTCCACTCTTTTTTGTGTGACAGCTGCGAGCATGTAAGACGATGTATCAAATGTTGTCGCCATAAAAATAATCGCGAGAATGGTGAAGAGAGCTACCATAACGGATCCAAGGGGAAGCGTGTGGATGATTGCGATAATCGCCTCATAAGCCAGTCCCTCTTGAATCATAGTAGGGATAGACAGCTCCTGATTCATTTGTAGAAACAAACCGTAATTTCCTAATACAAAAAAGAAAATCCAACACCCAAGTGAACCAAAAATGAGAGTCCCGAAAATCATCTGTTTTATCGTGCGGCCTTCAGAAACTTTCGCAATGAAGAGACCGATGAAGGGCGCATACACAATCCACCAAGCCCAGAAAAAGATAGTCCATTTTTCAGGGAATCCAGATTTGGCGATCGGATCGATCCAAGTGTTGAGCCTAAAGAAATTATTCATGATGAGCCCAACACTATTGGTGGATACTTCAAGTATAAAAATGGTTGGTCCGAAAATAATCACAATGAACAAAAGCAATACCACGAGGTACACATTCAAATCACTCAAGCGTTTTATCCCTTTATCTAAACCGGAATAGACGCTTACAGCGAATACGCTTGTACAAATAAAAAGTAAAGCGAGGTCTAACATGAAGTTATGCTCAATGCCTGTTACTTTTTCAACGCCAGCCGCCATCATCGGAATCGAGATGCCAAGAGACGTCCCGGCTGCCCCTAATAAGCCCATCACAAAACATAAATCGATAATTTTCCCAACGATCCCATCTGCATAATGTTTTAAAACAGGACGACATGCCTCGCTAATTTTTAAAACCGATGTCCCTTTTACATGATACAAATACGCAATCGGAAGGGCAGGCAAGCAATAAATCGCCCAAGCCGTAGGACCTGAATGGAATAGACCATAGGCTGCACTCCATTCAACAGCTGGTGTGGTTTCAGGCATGAGACCGAGTGGTGGATTCATATAATAATAGGCCCACTCAATCGTCCCCCAGTAAATTACCCCTGATCCGACACCCGCACAAAAGATCATCGCAATCCAGCTGAAATTTGAAAATCGAGGTAAAATCCCGCGTGTTCTGGAAAGCTGAATACGTCCATATTTACTAAAGGCTACCCATAATAAAAAAGCTAGAGAGCACATTCCAATCCATATGTACACAATCCCAACAATTTCATTCAGCTGCTGACGAATCACTGCAAAATAATCGTGGATCTGGGTGGGATAGAGAAAGATCAGCCCACTCATTAGCAAAAGAAGCCCCACGGCTAATAGAAAGAAGGGCCAATCCATTACCGATTTCTTCATTTATGTACCCCCTAAGAAAACATACTTCCGTATTAGATGAATGTATGAGGTTGATAGGATGAATATGACAAGCTATCCATCGTTCTTTACCTCTTGGGAAAGATTAAATTTTTGGTAGATACGATTAGGTCCAATCGTTCTAATGTCTCACAATACTGAGGTTTGATCTCTCCGGTAAATGGAATGCCTTTCATATTTAAAAGATCTACAACAGCCTCATCGTGATACCAATCTCCTATTTGGGGAGAGGTGTGATGAACCTTCTTCCATACATGAGATAGTTGAGGACTATAGAAGCGAGGATAGTTATAGGAAATCGAACAATTTTTGAAACGCGGAGGATAAGATACCCCAGGTACTGCCTCTTTTTTATCCTGGAAAACATTCGACCAATAATCTTGTCGGGAACCAGTATGAACCTTATTTTTAGCCCACTTTGATATGAAAGGAAGTTTGTCAGAAAACAAAAGGGTGTACAAGCTTTTGCCGAATTCTATACGTTTATATAATGAGGCGAAGTGATGAACGGTAGCTCCAACTAATTTAATTTCATTATTTTCTTCACAAGGAAAAAGCATTTGATTCATGCTTAATACATCCTGAAGTTGGAACTCGAGTATATCTAACACAGATTGCTGGTACGTTGGGTTTTGAATCACACGGTCCTCTATGTAATGTTGTTCGTTTATAATCAAGGCTATGGAAAGGAGTTCTTGATTTGGCTCTTTCCAAAAATGCTCCCACATTGCTTTCATAAATACTGATACGCCGAAATAAGGTAGAAGATAAAAGAGCGATTTTTGCTTTCTTTTGCTCTCTTCATAAAGGAGAAGTTGAGGGAAGGCATCTTGGAAAATGAGCCAATTCCCACGTTCTAGCATGTGAAAGAAATCGTTTTGTTCTTTTGGTGATAAGAGTTTCGGCAAGAATTCTCCTTTAAGGTCCGTCATGTTCCACCCTGCATTACGGGAAACCATATGGGCAAGAAGAGACCATTGGATTTCAGGGTGTTTTTGATAGTAGTCCAAGTAGGCTTTTGTTCGCATGATGTTGTTTTTGTTAAGGAGTTGCGTTTTGTCTTGAATCGTTTTGAGGAGATGTTTGTCTTTGGGAGATAAGGTAGGAGAAGTGTGTAGTTGATGGTCGTGTAAGGCTTCTTTAAATGGTGAGATATCTTTTGTATTCTTTTTCATTACATTAAAGAAACGAATCATAATCATCTCCTCTGGCTTCGTCTACTAGTATTGTATGGTTAGCTGTTCAATAAGATGATGCATGGGAAAAATATCAATTTGCTATAATCCCAAACCTCTAGTAGAATTCTTTAAGGACATATAAATAGCTCGCAAACGGCGAGAGAGGTTCTAGCTAAACCCTCTTTAAAAAACTAAGATAACAGCATGCCTGGTCTTAGGTGTGCTGTTTTTCTTTTTAACAAAGGAGAAAGCAACATGATGAATAAAAAAGCAGTTGTTGTATTTAGTGGTGGTCAGGACAGTACCACATGCCTATTCTGGGCAATGAAGCATTTTGATGAAGTAGAAGTTGTAACCTTTAATTATAATCAGCGCCACGCTCTTGAAATTGAGTGTGCGAAAAATATCGCAGAAGAAGTGAATGTTAAACATCATATTTTAGATATGGCTCTTTTAAATCAGCTTGCGCCAAACGCGTTAACCCGTGATGATATTGAAGTGAAAGACGGGGAAGATGGCGGGCTACCATCTACCTTTGTACCTGGACGAAATCTATTATTCTTGTCTTTTGCCGGTGTCTTAGCAAGCCAGGTTGGAGCGAAGCACATTATCACTGGCGTATGTGAGACAGATTTCAGTGGTTATCCAGATTGCCGCGATGCCTTCGTAAAATCCTTGAACGTAACACTGAACCTATCTATGGATCAGGATTTTGTCATTCACACACCTCTAATGTGGTTAGACAAAAAAGAAACGTGGGCACTTGCTGATGAATTGGATGCCCTAGAATTTGTACGTGAGAAGACACTAACGTGCTATAACGGTGTTATTGCCGATGGTTGTGGCGAATGCCCGGCATGTGAATTACGTCGAGCTGGCTTAGATGAGTATTTAGCATCTGTTGAAGAGGAGGCGAAGTCATGAGTGAAGGGATGTTCGGATTTCGCATTGTAGAAGATCTTGAGAAAATTGATCAGGACATTCAGCGTTCTGAGCTTAAGTATCATAACAAACGCGTTATGGTAAGCAAAGAGTTCACTTTTGATGCCGCTCACCACTTACATTGCTATGAAGGGAAATGTAAAAACCTTCACGGTCATACGTACAAAGTCGTTTTTGGAATCAGTGGCTTTGTGAATGATATTGGTCTTGTTATTGATTTTGGTGACATTAAAGAAATCTGGAAAAATGAAATTGAAATTTATCTAGACCATCGTTACTTGAATGAGACGCTTCCGAAAATGAATACGTCGGCTGAAAACATGGTGGTTTGGATTTATGAAAAGATGAGCGAATCGCTAAAAAATCGTGAGGATCAATACGATGGTGCTCGCGTTGAATTTGTTCGCTTGTTTGAAACGCCAACAAGTTACGCAGAAGTGAAAAGGGAGTGGATGGAAGTTGAGTAAACTCCCTGTATTAGAAATTTTCGGGCCAACCATTCAAGGGGAAGGGATGGTTATTGGTCGAAAAACGATGTTCGTCCGCACAGCAGGATGCGACTATCGTTGCAGTTGGTGTGATTCCGCCTTTACTTGGGACGGATCCGCGAAAGATGAAATTCGTAAGATGTCTGCAGATGACATTTTTAATGAATTAAAGGAACTCGGTGGAACTCGGTTTAACCACGTTACGATCTCTGGCGGAAACCCAGCGTTACTTGCTGGAATGGATGCACTTGTTGAACAGTTGCATGATCATTCAATCGAAGTAGCCCTTGAAACACAAGGATCTAAATGGCAGGACTGGATGGGAAACATTGATGATTTAACGATCTCACCAAAACCGCCAAGTTCGATGATGAAAACCGATTTTGGAAAGTTAGATGCGATCATTAATGAGTTAAGATCACAGGATCGTGTTGAAAAGCACACTAGCTTGAAGGTTGTTGTGTTTAATGACGAGGACTTTGAGTATGCTGTTCATGTTCATGAGCGTTATCCTGATGTTCCGTTCTTTTTACAAGTCGGTAACGATGATACAAGTACCGCGGATGATGACAACTTAACTAGGGATCTTCTTAATAAATATGAATGGCTGATCAACAAAACGATGGAAGATGCCCGTATGAATAACGTGCGCGTTTTACCGCAGCTCCATACATTTGTATGGGGAAATAGTCGAGGCGTTTAAAGAAAACTTGCCGAATGCAAGCCTTTTAAGGCCCAGACAGAGGCTTAGTTGCACTTATACTTCATACATTCAAAATTCTCTACGTCGAATTGCTCCATTGCAAAAATTTTATATCTTAACGTGTAATTGGAAAAATCCCCAACAAGTCTGTTGGGGATTTTTTTAACTTTCAATCGTTATTAACTATCTTTTTCACTAGAAACTGTCGGAGCCAGTGGTGTAGTTGCTGGAAGGCATTGAATTCCACAGAAACAGTTTAAGTCAACTGTAAAGCATACGCCCGTTGCTTCAAGGTCACGTACACTGCTACCAGGGAAGAAATCACAGATATCCTTTTTGGAACCTGGTTCTGAACTACCTTCAGTAACTGGAAGTAGCAACTCAAGTCTTACACAGCATTCATCTTCATCGACAAAGTTTTTGGCGCGGAAGATTGGTGATTCCAGACAATCCAAAAACGTGCCTCCTGAACCGCCTAATGGTTTTTCAGCAATCGCTTTCCCTATAAAATACTCACAAGTTCCTTTACATAATAGTGTAAATGGAACTGTTGTTGCTGTACCATTTCCGCCAGTAGGAGAAAGCAAATCATTTATTGATTGCTCGCAACTTGAATCGCAACAATTGTCTTCAACAGCATCTTGAGCTCTTACAATTTCTCGTACTGTGTCACAAACACACTCACTTTTACCATGAGAACAACTCATACAAAATCCTCCTTTTTCCGATTTAATAATACATTATGTAGGTGAGAACCCTTTTGACTGTATGAATGTCCATGTTTTTGTGATGTTTATGTAGATGAAGGTTAAACAAATAGTAAACAATTCCCTAGCATGATTCTGGTGTGACAAGCCATTCTAATCATGAATGTGATTTTATAGGAGGGACCATAATGGCAAATCAGAATCAGATGAATGCGCAGGGTCAAAATGGGATGCAGATGCCACCAAACATGCAACAACAAAACATGAATCATGGTGGACATGAGATGTTTGATGCTCATGAAGTCATCGCATCGATTATTAGTATGCTGGACCAATATCAAATGTATGATCAACATATTCAAGACCAAGAGTTGAAAAGCATCTTAAATCGTCAATACACATTTATGACACAGCTTTACAACACCGTTGTAGAAAGTTTCAAAACTGGACAGGATCCAACTGTTCCAACACAGCAATACAAAATGCAACAAAATAACGATACCGTTTATGGTGTGAAACCTGGAAAACCTAAAAAGCCTAACCAATCCATTCAAGAATTATCTGACCAAGGATTATCTGCTTATATGTTAGGCCAAGTTAAGTCCCTAGCATCTCTAATGACCATGACGTCTCTAGAAATGACTAACCCTGTACTACGTCGTGAAATTGCGGATAGTGTACCGAACTTAATTGAGATGGGTTACGAGATCTTCCTTTACCAAAACAAGCACGGTTACTATCAAGTTCCACAACTAGCGCAACAAGACATGAATAACATGCTTCAGAGCTATGCGCCTGTACAAGGTCAAAACAAACCGTTAATGTAAATTATGTGAAGCTGGGTATAAGTCATGTGCTTATATCCAGCTTTTCTTTTGGGGTATCAGGTGGTTTAGTGGGGGAGCTTGGAATCTAGGAGGGGCGCCTGAATTTCAATGAGTATTGCCTAAATTTGAATAAGGAGCGCCTGAATCTGCTCGAGGGTCGCCTGAATAAAAGGTGTGACCGCCTGAATCCTAGCGTAATCGCCTGAACTCAAAAAAAACCGCCTGAATCGAAGAGGAAGTCACTATCCTAATAAAGAATCGTTAATACATACCAGCTTGTCCGAATACATTTAGTGCAAAAGAGAATTAAAGGTGGTTCCTATGGCTATTTTCTTTAGTTACATATTATTAGGCTTATCTCTATCAGCTCCAGTTGGTCCAATTAATGCTGCACAACTGGATAAAGGCATACGATTTGGTTTTATGAACGCATGGCTAGTTGGGATAGGAGGCATGATCGCAGATGCCTTATTCATGCTCCTTATTTATTATGGTGTAGCTCAATTTTTGGACACGCCTCTTATCAAAACGTTTCTTTGGTTGTTCGGATTTTTCGTATTATGCTACACAGGTGTGGCTACACAGGTGTGGAGAGTATTATGAATTCAAAATCAACGAGCACCAGTGGAACCTATGCTCGTGGTGAAACAAAAGGGAAATCATTCAGAATAGGATTTTTCATGGCAGTTTCAAATCCGCTCAATATTTTATTTTGGCTCGGAATTTATGGTTCTGTCTTAGCAAAAACCGCAGATTCATATAGCAATGTTCAACTTCTTCTTTATAGCTCAGGAATCTTTGTGGGGATTACGCTGTGGGATTTAACCATGGCAAGTGTAGCAACAGGAGCGAGAAAATGGTTTAATCATAAAGTTTTACAATGGATCTCCATTATTGCTGGGGTGATCCTGATTGGATTTGGATTGTATTTTGGAGCACAAGCTTTTCAGTTATTATTCTTATAAATAGACAGACACCCAGATGAGTCTCTCCTAATAGGATAAACGTGTAGCCTTAAGGAGGGACGTTTTGTGTCGTCTTTATATACGAAAAGTTGCATAGAGGAAACACCTGATCAACTGGAGCACTGGCAATGGTCAGCGTTCGAGCAATTCACATCCATGATGATTAATGAGAATCACCCCTATCCTTGTCTGCCAGGGAAGCAAGGCTTTCTAGCGGATTCATTGCGTTTTGGTTTTGCTGGAGATCCTCGAAATAAGGCAACAATAATACATCTAGCTCATTTATTAAAAACTTACGGAACCATTTCACGAGACACAGGTAAGTATGCCTCGCTCGTTATATTTTTTGATTCGAGAGAACTTGAGAAAGGATATACAGATGTTGATCATTATCAAAGCTTATTTTGGTCTATTTTGAGTCAGGTTCATGAACAAGACGAAAAGCCGTGGCCAGAGGAAATACCTGAGGATCCATCTCATCATGAGTGGGAGTTTTGCTTTGAAGGGGAGCCCTATTTCTCGTTTTGTGCTACTCCGGCACATACCCAACGCAAAAGTCGGTCATTTCCTTACTTCATGCTCGCTTTTCAACCACGATGGGTTTTTGATGAACTCAATGATTCCACTTCACTAGGACGAAAAATGAAGAAGGTCATTCGGGAGAGACTTGAGGGTTACGATGGAATGACGCCGCATCCAGATTTGAAGTGGTACGGCCAAAAAGATAATCATGAGTGGAAGCAATACTTTTTACATGATGATGATTCAACACCAAGCAAATGTCCGTTTATGCGGATGAAGCAGAAGTTTAAAGAGTTCGGGATAAAAAAGAGCTAAATCTCTTAATGGATTTAGCTCTTTTGCATGTTTTATTTTACTGTTCTGTTGGCATCATGGACTTCATCATAAGTTGATTTAATTTCTCTTCAAATTGTTTTTGAGTCATTGTATTTTCTTCTGTTGGGTTCATAGTAAATTCGATGCTTTCGTTAATACTCTTAAATTGATTCGTTACATTAACCGCTATAGAACCTTGTTGACCAGCTTCACTAGCTTCCATTTCCATATTGATTTCTTCTTTCTTAAGTTGATTATCTTCAATAGTCGTTTGCATGGAAACTTTATTGAATGACACATCTTCTAGACTCTTCTCAATGTCCTCCTTGCTGGCACCTTGAGGTAACTGATTATTTTCTTTAATTGAAGATTCAACTAGTGATATGATTAAATCTTTTACTTGTTTTCCTTTTAAGTTCAGTTCAATCTGATTTTCATTTTTCGTGAATTGGTCCTCAGAAAGTGATTTGATCATGTCCATCATTTGTTTGTTGTATTGTTCTTGAAGTTGTTTCTGGTCACCGTTTTTCGTAGAAGCACTCGCATCTAAAGCAACGTACTCTTTTTCAAATTGAAAGTCAGGTGAAACAGGTAAAAGTGGTACCATGCTCATGGCTTGTTTAATCGTTTCTGTTTTGATGTACACTTTCTGCTTTTTCATGTTGATATGCATAGGAACATCAAGATTGAAAGACATAGGACCTTGGCTCGTTTTGATATTTAATACGGCTTCTGTCATTTCCTTTTCCGTATCAACACGTACATCTGCTTGAAATTCAGCATTATTGATGAGGCCTAAGAACATTTGAGCGTTTGGCGCGTTGTTCATATCTTCTGACTGAACGTTTACGTCAATCGTTGAACTTGTTTCATATGTTTTGGCATCCATAAACCCTTGATAGGCTTGGACATATGTTTCTTTTGCTGACTGTCCGCAAGCGGTAAGTACGAATAATAGTGCTGTTACAGATAGTAAACTTAATATTTTTTTCATGTTGACTCCCCCCTGTATGTTATTTACACCGAGAACTAATGTAACATGATTGTAATAATTATAGGAATGAGAAATTTTTTCCTTTTTGATAGATCTGCTAAAATAGAGAATATTGAATTCGCAACCATGAAGGAGCATTAGACCTTGTTTAAAAGAAAACCAAGCCTGAAAGAAATTTTGTTTTTTGGTCTCGTATTGACCAACATCATCATTGAAATTCTAGAAGCTACCATGGATATTGATTTGTTTTGGTTGTTTTCCTTAGTTACAGTCGCGATCGTCATTTTAGGTTTTAATATTTATGGGAAATCAAAGGATCAATAGAGAAAGAGGGGGGAGATTGAATAAAATCTTCCTCTTCTTTTTTACGCGTTAAGAAAGTATAAAATTTTAGCAATGGAGCAATTCGACGTAGAGAAAATTTTGAAAGTATGAAGTATAAGCTATGGCTAAGCCTCTGTCTGCGCCTTTAAGGCTTGCCAATCGGAAAGTTTTCTTTAGGTTGATTAATTTGGTTTTAAAGTGCAGCCTTTAGCATGTTTTTTCTCTCGATGGAAAAGGTAAAGTTGGAGAGTTTTCTTTTAAGGAGAATGATGACATGACAATAAATCCGAATTGTTGGAATGAACATGGTGAGCTGAAAACTGTGGTCGTAACGGCGCCTTCTGTTTGGGATGTTCCTGATCAGCAAACTGCTACAGATGTACAATGGGAGAAACCTGTTGATCGAAAAAAAGCGTACAAGAACCATGAAAAAATGGTGCGTGCTTTGGAAAGAGCAGGAACGAAAGTCATTGATTATGCCGACTATTTACCAAAAGAGTCTCGAGATTTAAATGAAAAGTTATTAAATCGATATTTTGTTCGGGACCTGGCATGTGTATTTGGTGAAACGGTTTTACCCGGGGGAGCAGGAACTTCGATGCGGAAACCAGAATATGTTCAAGCTCATCAGGTGATGAAGAATTGGTTTGAAGAAGATGTGTTTTTGTATGTAGGTTCTGAGCAAAAGCATCCTATGGAATTTGGGGATGTATTGATCTTAAACCGTGATGCAGTCTTCATTAATGTTGGTTTAAGGACAAGTATCGAAAGTTTAGAACACAACAAACAAGCCATATTTAATGCTGGTTTTTCGGAAATTGGAATAATTGATTTACCTAGAAGAGCCGATACCCTTCATTTAGATATGAATTGCAATATGGTGGGAGATGACATGTTGCTAGCTAGGTCATATATGCGTTATTTGCCTGTGCAGGTGGTCACTAGAGAAGGGAAACAATATATGATGCTACATGATTTTCTGGCTCGTCATCATATTAAAGCGATGTACACATCTAATGTGAGCAACACCGTATCGGATATCAATTTTCTTAATCTAGATCCAGAAACCATTTTGGTGAGCAGCCAGGCCAATCAGAGGATATTTTCAAAAGAATTAAATTTAAAAAAGAAGCAAGTGATCAAAATTGATGTAGAAGAGTTGGAAAAGGGCGGAGGTGGCATTCGATGTATGACATTGCCACTTGTACGTTCTTAACAATAAAAGAGCATTAAAAAAGGACTTCTCATTATGAGAAGTCCTTTGTTGGTAGTAAGACTACTGCTTAACTACGTTAGAAGCTTGTGGTCCACGGTTACCTTCTTCGATGTCGAATGTAACAGTTTGACCTTCTTCTAGTGATTTGAAACCTTCTTCTTGAATTGCAGAGAAGTGAACGAATACATCGTCTCCACCCTCAACTTCGATGAAACCGAAGCCTTTTTCTGCGTTAAACCATTTTACTGTACCTTTGTTCATTTCAATTCCTCCAGGTGCTAACTTAGCACGATATATTACTATTCTTGCTCTACACAATTATTCAAGATGACAATCACTACTGAATCATTTCTCTTTCAATAATCATTACCCGAACAAAAATAATGTAATTTTATTATAACAGATGAACCAAGGAATGCAAACATCTGACGAAAAAAGTTTTAATTATCCTCTCAAAATGGCTTCATGACAAGGGTTTTTAGCATTTATTTTGTAAGCTTAAATTCAGCAGCTAAAGGGAATGAAGCACTTTTCTCCTCCATATCAAATTCTTTAACAACACGGTACCTCCCAGGTTCTAGAGAATAATCCATTTGTGTTAAAGGTCGAGTGATAAGAAAGTTGAGTTACAAATTTCAGGAAAATTTATGTTCCGATGCATGATTTTCCATGATTCGTACAAGCTAATCTGTGATGTCTTTGAATCAAGTCTCTGGAATAGGTCTGAAGTCTTTATCCTCCTGAAGTATGAGGGAAGTTCGTGCTCGATGCCGTTAAGAAGGAAAGCGATCATGGATATACTTAAACTAACAAGAAAACAAGGAGAGATAAAACATGTTTAATGAATTTGAACTAAGTCATCAAATAGAAGAACGTCGTCCCAAATAAGTGCTTAACAAACTAAACAGGTGGTGAGCATAATGGTTGTAAATGAACATGAACTAAAATATTTAATTAGTGAACGTCGCCCTCGATAAAGAGAATTAGGTTTCAAATCACTAATCGTAAGGGGTGCGTTATGGGGAATAAAAAGAATAAAGAACATGAATAACCTTTCTTCTTCTCAAGCTTTCGTGAAGAGGGGAGGTTTTTTTTGATGTGAATTAAACAAGTTATTCTTCTGGTCTGACTCCCTCATCCTCCTGAAGTCTGAGAGAAGTTCGTGCTTGGTACCGTTAAGAAAAAATGTACTGAGAGATATACTTAAATTAACAAGAAAACAAGGAGAGATGAGCCATGTTAAACGAATTTGCATTGGGGCAGCAAGTAGAAGAACGTCGCCCGAAGTAAGCTGTTAACTGAAAACGAAGGAGGTAATTAGATGAATATTCATGAAATGGAATTAGAATATCTAATAAGTGAGCGTCGACTTCGATAAAAGCAGTACTGAAAAACGATTAGGTAAGGGGTGCGCTAAAGAATGACAAATCCAGAACTGAACCATTAACCTCTCTTCTTCATCACAATTTGCGATGAGGAGGAGAGGTTTTTATTTGTATACTAAGTTTTTACGTCTATTTTATTAGCTTTTTTTGTATAGATATAGTAGGTCTAATTTCATTGGAAGGAGGAGTTCAATGGGGATCCGTTTTATCAAATTAGCTACGATATACTTTTTAATTGGGATTGGATTAGGAATCTTTATGGAGATGGCTCATGACCATGCCTTAATGGGCGTACATGCACATATCAACCTTGTCGGCTGGGTTTCAATGGCACTTTTCGGACTTTTATATCACTATTTCCCGCAATTGGCGAACAACAAATTAGGTAAAGCCCACTTTTGGCTCCATAATCTGTCGCTCCCGTTATTTATGTTAGGGCTTGGATTCTTGCTTTATGGGAATGAATCTTTGTTACTTCTTGTCATTGTGGGGAGTAATGTATTAGCCATTAGTGTGATTGTTTTTGTAGTGAACGTGTTTAAAAATTTAAAAGTGGATACTTCATAAGGAAGAGGCCAGGTTGCTGAAGTTGCAGCCTGGTTTTTTATATTTAATCTGAGGGGGAGTCAGTGATAGGGCAGTATGTGGAATAAGGTCCAACCAAAAAGATGGGGGAGGGAGGGCATACGGAAAAAATCAATCCTGAAAGAGGTAATTATTCCGAATAGGGGCTTGATATGGAATAATTCGATCCTAGATGAGATCAATTATTCCGAATAGAGGTTACATAAGGAAAAACTCCATTCTGAAAGAGATTATTTTTCCGAATAGAGTCCCCGCCCCCATCATACTGCTCCCAACTCACCCCAGTTCCAAGTCTTCAAAACAAAACCGAGCTCACCACCGCGAGCTCGGTTCTCCTAAAGCATTACACTTCTTTCAAATCAAATGAAGCAACACGCCCTGTTTGAGGATTATACGTCACACTACCCTGAACTTTTAAGGTTTCTTGTGGAGATTGGAGCGTGAATTCATAAACTTCTTTGGTTTGGTTACTCGACACCTCAGTCTTTGAAACCGATTTATAATCCGTGATTTGATAATTTGGATAAGCTGTTTGCGTCACATTCATTAAGTACTTTCCCCATTCACTGCTTTCTTGTTCAGGTGAAATAGGTGTGATTTGTACGTTAATGATTCCAGCATCAAGATTGGCTCCTAATGCTTGAAAGGCTTTGCGGTGCAGGTTAATTTTGTTTTCTGGATAGTTGGGTACCTTATCCACTACGGTTACCGTAATTTCTTTTTGATTATTGGAAGAAAGGTTTTTTACTTTTAATTTTTGACCACACTTGTAAGGTGAATTTTCACTAACAGCAGTGGTCATATAGTTGTTTGTAGACCAGGGTGTATTACATGCGGTATCAGCCCCACCCTCTGTCCAAGATGCTTGACCTTGAACGGATTGTTGACGGTAATAAAAATTCGGATAATAGCCTCGTTGATACGGGTTATAAGGTTGAGGTACATAAGCAATAGGGTAAGGACTGTATACATACGGATTTCCATATTGATCATAAGCGTACATCATGCAAACTCCTCCTTCGGTAGACATTCTCCACTATTGATAAGGTATGATGTAGACAGCTTGGCTCATGACTGGCAATCTTTAAAAAACTAAAAAGTAAACTGGAGGGATTCACCTTGAATGAAAACTGGAGTAAAGTATTGCAAAAACTGCAAAAGGATATTCCAAAACCATCTTTTGAAACATGGCTGTCCAAAACTACGGGCGAAGTGCAAGGGGAGATAGTCGTTGTACATGCACCTGATGAATTTGCGCGGGACTGGATTGACTCGCGATATAAAGACCTTATTCGAAAAGCAGCCGAAGATGTGACTGGAAAAGAAGTCAATGTGGTGGTGCAATCAGGCTTGGAGGAAGTTGAACACGTTCAACCTCTATACGAATCATCAGCGAAACCTGTGCCATCGCTCGAGGAAAGAGTTAAGAAGATTGAAAAGCATTTAAACTTGGAAGACGATCAGCAAGAAGATCCTGTTTCCTATATCACAGGTCAAATCCTCGCTTTAGATCACAAGGCACAGAAAAAGCTTATTCAAACGCTACAAAATGAACATGAGCTGCCGATTCTAGAATGGACGCAAGATAAAGAAACATAAATCCATAAATCTATGTTAGGATAGTTTCACGAAGATTTTGGGGGAAGAACGATGACAACAATTAACGATATAGCAAAAATGGCCAACGTATCTCGAACCACCGTATCGAGAGCGTTAAATAATAGTGGATATGTTAGTGAAGATGTTCGTAAAAAAATAATGAGCATTGTAGAAGAAACTGGATACATGCCAAGTGTGTCGGCAAAATCCCTGCGTACGAAGCGCTCAGGTGTTATTGGGATCATTTTGCCACGCATTTCAACAGAAACAGCGAGTCGTTTGGTGAATGGGATCAATGATGTGCTATCAAAGCAAGGGTTTCAAATTCTATTAACCGATACAGAACTACAAAAGGATAAAGAGATCGAATACATTCGTTTGCTGAAAAGTCGTCAGGTTGATGGGATTATTTTATCTGCAACGAATATTAACGATGAGCTTTTACAAACGATTCAGGATGTTGACTTACCCTTTGTCTCATTAGGACAAGACTTTCCTGGGGTGACGTCTGTTGTTTATGATGACTACGCTGCTTCTGTTGATGTGACGAATATGTTGATTCAGAAAGGGTATGACAAAATTGCGTTTATTGGTGTAGGGGAAGAGGACCCGTCTGTAGGTTATGAACGTAAACAGGCATACCTTCAAACGATGGCAAAGCATGATTTACCTGTTCAGGATCATTGGGTTGAAACGGGAGATTTCTCAATTGAATCTGGATATGAAGGTATGAAACGTATCTTGCAAAATCATGATGCACAACCTAATGCGGTTTTTGCCGTAACAGATCGAATGGCGATAGGTGCTATGGAATACTTGAAGGAACAAGGATATAAAATACCAGAAGATGTAGCAGTGACTGGAATAGGTGCATCGGTTATGTCGAAGTATGTCTCGCCTTCTCTTACTACAGTAGACTATTTCAACAAAGAAGCTGGTGAAGAAGCCGCTCGTGCTCTATTAGGGCAGTTGCAGGGAAAAAATACAAGCAAAAAAATTAAGAATTCCTATAGACTCATTTTGAGAGATAGTGTATAGTGTGACGTAGAAAAAATCATATATGTAATCGTTCACACATTATTTTTTTAGAGAGAAATATAACCGCTTTCATATTTATTTTAGCAAATATGTAAACGATTCCTTGTTTGGGATGAAGCGGCTGGTTAACAATGATAATTTTTTTGAGTGATGTGTAATCGATTACACATATGAATCAGGTGAGGAGGAACCAATATGGCAAGCAATAAACAAATTGCACAAAGCGTTATTGAAGCGCTTGGAGGTCATGAAAACATTCAGTCCGTTGCCCATTGTGCGACACGTCTTCGCGTTATGGTGCATGATAAGGACAACGTTGATGTATCAAGCTTAGAAGAAGTTGAAAAAGTAAAAGGAGCTTTCTACAATTCCGGACAGTATCAAATCATCTTCGGAACAGGAACGGTAAACAACGTTTACAATGAAGTTGTAAACCTAGGTGTTACAGGTACATCAAAATCAGAATTAAAAGAAGATGCAAAACAACAAGGAAACTGGTTCCAACGTGCGATTCGTACATTCGGTGATGTATTCGTACCCATCATTCCAGCGCTTGTTGCTACAGGTTTATTCATGGGACTTCGTGGTCTCGTTTTACAAGAAGAAATTTTAGCATGGTTCGGGTTAACGCCTGAAAGCGTACCAGAAAACTTTATTACACTCACACAGGTTTTAACTGATACAGCATTTATATTCCTGCCAGCATTGGTAGCGTGGTCAACGTTCAAAGTATTTGGGGGAAATCCGACCATAGGACTCGTCCTCGGACTCATGCTCGTTTCCCCATCCTTGCCAAACGCTTGGGCAGTAGCTGGTGGAGACGCTGAACCAATGACATTCTTTGGATTCATTCCTGTACTAGGTTATCAAAGTTCAGTACTACCGGCCTTTATAGCAGGTATAGTCGGAGCCAAACTTGAAAAAGTCGTACGAAAGAAAGTGCCAGAAGCATTAGATCTTGTTGTTACACCATTTTTAGTATTACTCATTATGATTACGCTTTCATTATTTGCGATTGGACCAGTCTTCCACATCGTTGAACAAGGTATTTTCGAAGCAATGCGCTTCTTACTTGAACTTCCATTTGGTTTAAGTGGTCTAATTATTGGTTTTGTGAACCAAATCATTGTTGTTACAGGTGTACACCACATCTTTAACTTCTTAGAAATTCAGTTATTAAACAATCTTGGATACAATCCATTTAACCCAATCATCACAGGAGCAATCGCCGCTCAAGGTGGTGCAGCACTAGCTGTAGGACTTAAAACAAAAGGGAAGAAACTACGTGCATTATCCATTTCTTCTGCAACATCTGCATTCTTAGGAATTACAGAGCCGGCAATCTTCGGTGTTAACTTACGCTACGTGCGACCATTCATTATGGGACTTGTTGGTGGGGGAGTTAGTGGTTTCTTAGCTTCCATCATGGGTCTTAAAGCAACAGGAATGGCCATCACTGTACTACCAGGTGCATTATTATATCTAAATGGACAACTGTTCGGTTATTTCTTAATCAACATTGTTGCCGTTGCAGTAGCATTCGCTCTAACATGGATGTTTGGTTTCAATGATAATATGTTAGATAAAAAGGAATAAAAAATAGAAGAGAAGACCTTTTCTCAGAAAGGTCTTCTTGCTATTTATTTAATGTAAGGAGATGAACAACATGACAAAAGGGATTATTACACTTGGAGAAGCGTTAATCGACTTTATACCAACTGACCATACTAATATGACGTATCAAAAGAATCCAGGAGGGGCGCCAGCCAATGTAGCTGTAGGAGCTGCACGACTTGGTGCAAAATCTACTTTTCTTTCAAAAGTTGGACAGGATGTACTTGGCCGATTTTTGAAAGAAACATTAACGAATTATGGCGTTGAAACATCAAACATGTCTTTTTCTGATGATGCAAACACAAATATTGTATTTGTCACCTTAGATGAAAACGGCGAACGCAGTTTTGAGTTCTATGTCAATCCTTCAGCGGATCAGAAACTTTCAAAATCCGATATTCATGAAGATGTATTTGCTGAGCATAATGTTTTTCATTTTGGTTCTATTTCATTAATCAAAGAACCTGCTCGAAGCGCTACAATGTATGCGGTAGAACAAGCAAGAAAAGCTGGTGTTATGGTTTCTTATGATCCAAACCTACGCATGAGCTTATGGGATAGTGAGGAACAAGCTCGAGAGCAGATGGTATCTGTGTTCAACCAAGTTGATGTTCTCAAAATCTCTGAAGAAGAACTTGAATTTATTACAGGTGAGCATTCTATAGAAAAAGGAATCGAGAAGCTTAAAGAGCAGTACAACATTCCGTTGATTTTTGTCACATTGGGAGCTGAAGGAAGTTATGTGTTTACTGAACATGGCTCAGCACAAGTGGATGCTCTTCAAGTTGAAGCTGTTGATACTACTGGAGCTGGAGACGCCTTTGTTTCAGGCATACTTTATCAGTTAAGCGAACGCTCTGGAGATATTCTTTCTATTTCAGTGGAGGATGCGGTTTATATGGCTAGGTTCGCAAGTGTCTCTGGTGGATTGGCCGCGTCATCAAAAGGGGCTATGACAGCACTACCTGACCGACAACATGTAAAGAACATCCTTGAGAATGGACAGTAAGGAGATTGTTTTATGAACCGTGACCAACAACTACGAGAGATGGCAGAAAAAGAAGTACAGCAATATCAATCTATTGTCGAAAAAGATCCGTATCGCCAGAATTATCATATGATGCCACCTGTCGGATTATTGAATGATCCTAATGGGTTTATTCAGTGGAAGGGAACTTATCATATGTACTTTCAGTGGATGCCTTTTGATACGACTCATGGTGCTAAGTTTTGGGGGCACTATTCCTCTGAGGATTTAGTGAACTGGGAGTTAGAGCCTGTTGCTCTTGCACCGAGTGATTGGTACGACAAGAATGGCTGTTACTCAGGAAGTGCAGTCGATGATGATGGCTTACTTAAGGTTTTCTATACGGGAAACGTAAAAGATGAACAAGGGAACCGGGAAACCTACCAATGTTTGGCTGAGTCTGTGAATGGGATCGATTTCACAAAGAAAGGTCCTTTAATTCACTTACCTGAAGGGTTTACTCCACATTTTCGTGATCCTAAAGTTTGGAAAGAGGCTGGAAAATGGTTCATGGTTGTGGGTGCTCAAACGCTTGATTTAGAAGGAAGCGTTGCCTTATTTGAATCAGAGGACTTAGAGAACTGGGTGTATAAAGGTGAGCTTTCGAGTTCCAATGGAGAGCTTGGGTATATGTGGGAATGTCCTGATTTATTTCCTTTAGGCGGTCAGCATGTTCTGGTCTTTTGCCCACAAGGGATGGAAGCTGATGGGATGTATTATAATAATGTGTATCAATCTGGTTATGTTGTTGGAGACTTTGACCCTAAACAGGCTACGTTTAACCATGATTCCTTTGTAGAATTAGATCGTGGCTTTGAGTTCTATGCTCCTCAGACCACAGAGGATGAGCATGAACGGAGACTTCTTGTGGGGTGGATGGGCATCCCGGATCAAAATGAAGAGCATCACCCTACCATTGAGTATCGTTGGATCCACAACTTAACTTTGCCACGTGAGTTAAAGTTACAGGATGGCAAAGTGTATCAGATGCCTGTTGAAGAGTTGAAGAACCTAAGAAGAGAAGAAGTAAGCTCTTTTAAGTTGGAAAAAGGCTATGTAGAAAAAGAGATTCCAAAATCCTCTGAGATTGTTGTTGATATTGATTCTTCAAAGAAATCCATGGTGTCGGTGGACCTCTATGATTTTGCTAAGATTACCTACAACAGAGCTGAGAGATCCGTTACCTTACACCGCAAAAGCTTAGTAGATGGTTCGATCGAGGAGAGAAGCTGTACGTTAGAAAATCCTTTAAAAGAACTTCGTTTATTCTTAGATCAATCCACCTTGGAGCTTTTTGTGAATGGGGGAGAAGAAGTATTCACCTCTCGCATGTTCCCGGATGTAACAAAAGAGAATGTTCGCTTTGATGTTCAAGGTGATACGCATCTTGAAGTAAAGGCTTGGGAATTAGGATAGAAGATAACTTCATAATTTAGAAAAACAGTTCAATTACAAGGATAATTGAGCTGTTTTTTATATTGTAAAAGAAATACTGGTTATTTATGTTAAAATGGATGGAAGTTTTGTTTCGGCAAAACAATTAAACTTCTAAAATATGAGAGTAGGGATAAGTTGAAAAAGTTAATGTGGGGCGTGATTGTGGTCTTATTGATTTCTATATCTGGATTGTATTTTTTCCGAGCTTATCCTGAGTGGCTAAAAGAAGATATTTATCAACAAAATGGCTATACATTACAAGCCTTGAATAAAAAAGAACCGATCACATTTGAGTTCAAAAAGGACTGGATGGATATACAGGAAGAGACAGACATAGGCATAAATGAAGTTATCCAAACAAAAGGTGCTTCTACTGTTACGTTAGAGAGTGTTTACCGAGATAATGGACAATACCATATATCCTTAAATATAAAGCAAGATTTTAATAGCACAACAGAGGGGCGTTTCTTAAGTTTTTATGAAATAAAGAAAAACTCTTTTGCAGTCAGAGATGGGCGTGCAATGTGGAGTTTCTACACCATGGATCGTGAGCAAATAGATGGAACATTCCTAATTGGTGGCCAAGGATCTGGGCCTGGAGAAGATATTAAAGTGAAGCTTAATGTACATCAATTAAGTGAACTTGAGAAACCATTCCGTATTAAGGCTGGTGTATTTTTGTATCAATATCAAAAGCTATGAGACTTTGATTTAATTGGAGGATGGAGTCCAGACCATGAAAAGATTTGTTATCATCACTGTCGGTAAAACCCATAGCGGGAAAACGACTTTTGCTAGAGAATTAGAGGAACAGCTCAAAAATTCTGTTGTGATTGATCAAGATAATCATGCTGAGTTTATAAATACGCATTATAGAAAATTATTGCCTCAAGAAGGTCCTAATACATTCAAGCATACAATCTCCCAGGCTGTTGTAGATTATGCTGTTGAAAAGACTGATTGTCATCTTATTATTTGCAATTCAAACCGATCACGTAAGGGTCGGGTGGATTTGCTTGAACAGTTTCATACAAAAGGATTTGTAAGTATAATTGTTGATTTTGATTTACCAGATCATGTTCTTCAGAAGCGAGTTTCTGAAAGTGAGCGTAGTACAACCATATTTAAAAACCCTACGACTTTTGAAAAGGTACTTACACGACAACAAGGGGAGGCTCATGCGATCGCACCAGGCGAGGGGGAAGCGGATCATTTATTTGTTATTGGAGACCCAAGTGAAGTGCAAGATGTATCTCGAAACATTGTAGATATTGTTCAAAACGGTAAGGGAAGTATTTGATTGAAATGCGGAGGTGACTCATGAAGGGAGAGGCTGTAATGGATACATTAGATCAAAATAGCAAAGCTTGGGATAAGAAAGTAGAAGAGGGAGTAGGGTACACATTACCCGTTAGTAAAGAAGAGATTGAAAAAAGTAAAGCAGGCGATTGGAGTATAAAAATGACACCGAATAAAGCTGTTCCTAGAGAATGGTTTCCGGAATCCTTAGAGGGTGTGAGCATTCTTTGTTTAGCATCTGGTGGTGGTCAGCAAGCGCCAGTATTAGCTGCAACGGGTGCTGAGGTAACAGTTGTAGATTTGTCTGCAAAACAATTAGAACAAGATCAAGCAGTAGCAGAGCGGGATGGATTACATATTAAAACCGTGAAAGGAAGTATGACGGATCTCCATTTTTTCAGAGATGAGGAGTTTGATGTGGTCGTTCATCCCGTTTCCAACTTATTTGTAGAAGATGTATCCTCTGTTTGGCAGGAAGCTTCAAGAGTTTTAAAAGATGAAGGAACGCTCATCGCAGGGTTTACGAATCCCATTCTTTTTATTTTCGATGATGAAGAGGATATGAAGGGGAATTTAGTCGTCAAAAACGCCATACCATCTTCCTCATTAGACCATTTAACAGAAGAAGAAGTTAAAGGTTATATTGAAGCTAACCATACAATTGAATTTGGTCATACATTAGAAGACCAAATCCAAGGACAAATCGATGCAGGATTTGTTATTGCAGGGTTGTATGAAGATGACTTTGGTGGAAGAAGGCCATTAGATGAATATATTAAATGTTTTGTGACTACAAAAGCTATTAAGAAGAAAATGGATTAGTTCATATATTAATTTGATCAATAAAAATGAGCGCATGCTATCAAAAGCATGCGCTCATTAAATAGGCAATTATTCTAAGCTTTCAGAAGTAACATCTTGAATGATCCAGTAGCCACCATCGTTTACAGTTAATGTGTACGTTGTTTTGATGTGGCCGTTTAGTTCGTTATCTGTTTCTTGCACAACTTTGTAATTACCGTTGCTTCCTTGTTTGAATTCAAAAGGTTGGTCGCTATCAAGGAACTTCGGACCATCCATAGCTTTTACATGAAGGGCGTCATCTTGCATTTCAAAATACGTGTTGATCAGCTCATCAGCCTGCTCTGCTGACATGAAATGCATAAAGTGTTCTTTCAACTTATCTTTCGTCTTGTATTCTTTTAATTCACCATCATCTTTTGTATAACTGATAACTTTCTTAAATGCTTCCTCATATTCTTCTAGCTCTGTTTGAGCACGATCCTTATTCATAGGATGCTTAGCTTCTGTGTTGTTGCTGTCTTTGTCTGAGCTTTGATTGTTTTCATCGTTATTTTCTTCATTATTTTGGGTATCGTCATTGTTTTTATCAGATTTACTTGATTCATCACTGTCATTATTATTCATGTCTGAATCTTTCTCGTCTTTGGTATTATCTTGATTTTCGTTTTGGTTTTTCTCCTCTTGTTGAGTTTTATCTTTCTCATCCTCGTTTTGATCTCCAGAAGTGTTGGAGTTTTCGTCACTACCGAAAGCGCAACCTCCAAGAACTAGTAATCCTGCTAATGATGTCGTTAAGATTTTTTTCATCTTTAAAAACTCCTTTCAATACATTCATATTTAGAAATAAATTGAATTCAATGCATTAAATTCCTTTTCATCCCATCTGTCGATTGGGACTTGCTGTGTGTTACAAAAATTTAAGGGAAATTTAGATTTAAATAAGAGGTAGTTAGGATCCATTTAACGTGCTTACCTCTCTTATGTTGTTGTTTTCCTTTTTAATAAATCTTAAAATAAAACCGGAATTCCTATTTATTTTTCAACCCATCTGTCGTAATTGTTGTTGCATAAGTTACAAAATGATTTCAATTTCTGTAACAAAAATATAAGAATGATACTCAAGGTTCATAAGCTGATGTGGTGAAAATAGGCAAAATATTGTATATTGAAGGTAAATGCTACTAATAGAGGTGTTGAATCATATGGATCGCGAAACGCTACATGAAAGAATTTATGCTCTTAAATATGTGATGGAGAGTGGCCAAGTTGATCTAGGCTCTCGACGCTATGAAATTGAAGATGACTTAGACCAAGTGAAAACGGCGAAGGATGGCATGGTCGACACTGATACAGTATCGCCAGCTCTTATGGAGATTATTAAAGCTACGTTAGAACAAGAACATTAAAAAGGCGAAAAAATCACATGTAGAATTAAAGCATATCTACATGTGATTTTTTGTTTGGATTTATACTATTCTTTAAAAGCATCCTCTAAATCGAGATCAGTACTTTTAGATGTAACGGCAAATAGTGACCTTTCCATAATCGACATAGCTTGTTCGTTATTTTCCTGTTTTTCAGAAGCGACGCAATCTGAAGGGACCCAAATCTTATACTCTCTCATGTACGCATCATTTGCTGTGAAGAGCACACAAATATCACCAGCCACTCCAGTTAATATTAAGTTTTTGATACCGAGTTGATTGAGTAAAATACTTAACTGAGTACCAAAGAATCCAGAATGTTTTGGTTTGATGATAAAGTAATCATCCTCTGAAGGGAGAAGCTCACGGATAATCTCAGCCCCGGGACCTTTTTGGCACTCTTCGATTAACTCATCAACATTGTCCTGCCATAAACCAAAGTTATCATTAACATAAATGATTGGAAGACCATTTTGTTTCATTTGGTTTTTTAACTGTTTAATGGGTCCGGTGATATGTCGAGTGTGATGAATTAAATCTTTTCCACCATCAAAATCCATTTTATTGATCATATCAATAATAATCAGGGCTGTATCCCGTTCCATAACGATTACGCTCCTTTAAATTTATCAGGTCCAGCGGGGATTTCGCGTTTATGCTGAGTGTTCTTATGAAGTTCGTTCAGTCGTTCTTGATCTTCTTGGTCTATTTCTTCCCCACGTAGATACTGATCAATTGTGTCATAGGATAATCCGAGCTCTTCTTCATCCGATTGACCTTCCCACAATTCAGCACTAGGTTTTTTGTGGATAATGGAATCAGGAATACCTAATTCTTGTGCCATCTCCCGTACTTCTTCTTTTCGCATATTAATAAGCGGAACAAGGTCTACGCCACCATCACCATATTTTGTGAAATAGCCTGTGTAATCCTCTGCAGCATTATCCGTTCCGACTACCAAATATCCGTAATTGCTTCCAACAGCGTAAAGGGTGCTCATGCGGAGACGAGCTTGTAAGTTAGCACCTCCAAGCTGGGAATGTTCTTCGTTCCAGTCCCCTTTTTCTTTTAACTGGTTTTGAATAGCTTGTCTTGTCGTATGATAAGAGTCTGTAAGGTTGATCCCTACATAATCTAGGTCAGCACCTTTAACCAGTTTTAACGCATCTTCTTGATCTTCTACTTCTTCATCTATAGGTAATAAAACACCGAGGGATTGTTCTGGGAAAGCTTTTTTTATTAAATAAGCGACTACTGCTGAATCAATACCACCACTAATTCCAACCAACGCTCCATTTGCCCCAGCTTCTTTTACTTTGTCCTGTAGCCAGTTCGTTAAGTAATGAATTCGTTCTTTCATTTGTAAAAACTCCTTTCCAATTCATGTCTCTTAAGCTAAGTACCTTTTAAAGAAAAGGAGTAAACACACAATGGTTAAGAGGTGTTGAAAAAAATAAGAAAAAAATAAAATTTTTGTGAACCAAATGTCAACCCTCTTTATCTAATAGGTAAGGACATACTCTCACAGGTTAGGAACTGGGTCGCCATGGACAAGCGGCCCACCGTACTAACCGTTAGGAGGATAAGTTTGAAACAACTATTCTCCAACAAGAATCTGTTATTTTATCAGGTGATAGTCTGATTAAACTCACTGTTTCAACTGATTCAGAAAAGAAAGTTATCGAGTTATCACCATAAAATAAATAAAATACCTCTCCTCATCCAGGGCGCCAAGACAATTAGGCGTCTTTTTTTTGTTCTTTATAACGAAGGAGAAAACTCCTGCTAAAAAATAATCAAGGGTCATTTTTCCTCTATTATTAATTTTTTCTCACAAAAACCCCCACTTTTACTCTAAGCCTTTCGTATGCTTTGAGTAGAAAAAGAGGAAAGGGGGTGAAACACGACGTGCGTGTGACAATTTCATATTTGGTTGTGCTTCTTGGGTTGTTGAGTGTTCCTCAATTTGCATCTGCTCAAAGTGGGTTGTTCTCTGAAGTGGAAGATACAGTCGATGAAACAACGGATACTGTGACAGGTGAAGACGAATCAGAAGACACATCCTCTGAGCCTTCTTCTGGAACAAAAGAAGAAGAATCTACGGATACAGATTCTTCATCAGAACAAAAAGGAACTTCACTTACTGAAGAAGTTACTGAAGATGTAGATGAAACAATCGAGGCCACAAAAGATACTGCGGATTCAACGTCAACCAATGTTGAAGATACCGTGAAGCATGTGGCTGAAAAGTCCACCTCTGATCCGGTTGAAACGGTGGATCAGACAGTAGAAGAAACAGCAGATGATATTGAAAATACTGTGGATTCTACTACTAAAACCGTTAAGGACACAGTAGATGAAACCAAAGAAGTAGTTGACAAAGTAACAGAGACCGCTAAGAACCACGTTGACGATACTACTGAGACAGTTGAAAACATTACGACTTCCCCTAATGATACTGTAAATAAAATCGTCGACGAGGCTGCCGAAAAGGTCCAAGATTCTACTTCAGGTGAAAAAGTAACTAAGCCGGAGCTTGATAAGGAACCTACGAAAGAACTCCTTGGTGTACTTAATCCTACAAAGGAACCAAGCACTGAGGCAGTGATTCAAAAGGATTCCCGTGATCAACCAACAAGCGATCGGGCTCAGTCCTTGAACGAGCCTAAAGAAGGCTCTCAGCAACCTATTACACCAGCACCAAAACCAAACAAAGAAGCTGTGGTACCGAACCCATCACCATCTATGCAAAAGAATGAGTCTCAACAAAATGTGAATGGTTCAGTACAAGTCAATGCGATAGCATCAAAACCAACTGATATTAACCAGAGTGTTATGAATGTACTGCACGGAAAAGCGTCGTTCTTCTTCACCCAATGGATGAACGCGCCACCTTCCGAACCACCGCAAATCTCTTCCTTCTTACTAAACGTATAAAAATAATTTATTACTAAAAAAGAAGGAGAGATTAATCATGAAAAACGTATTAAAAAGTATGATCATTACAGGTGGAGTTGCAGTAGGATTAACATTTGGAGCGCAGGTTAGTTACGCTGAAGAGGGAGACTCTTTATTAGATTTGAACGGTGAAAGTGAAACGAATGTTGAATCAGATGTTTCAGCTACAGTTAACGGTTTGCTTGGATCTGAAGATGAAGCAGAAGAAGATACTTCAGCAAATGTAAAGGCTAATGCGGATGTGAAAGCAAATGCCGATACAGAAACAGAGGCTAATGCGGATGTAGATACAAACGTTGAGGCTGATGTTGATGCGGAATCCAACACAGATGTTGAAGGCAAAGCTTCTACGAGTGCAGACGTGTCCTCTGAAGAAGACACAAAAGCTGAAGTAGATGGCTCTGTTGAAGCGGATACTGATGCTAAGGAAGAAACGAATGTAGATACGAATGTGTCTACTGATGTTGATACAAATGTTGATGTAGACGAAGAAACAGAAGAAAACACTGAGGCAAATACTCAAGCCGATGTCGATGCTAATATATCAACAGAGGTAGAAACTGATTCGAACCTTGAAGGCAAAGCTGAAGCGGACACTAATGTAGATGCATCAATTGAAGGGTCCGTAACAGAGAGTACTGAAGCTGATGCAAATACTGCATTAAATGTAGATGTTGCAGCAGAGGCAGATGAAGGTGCAACAGAAAAAGCAAAAGTTAACGCTGATATCAAAGCATCTGAAGAATCTCATTCAATTATTTACCTTGGTAATGAACAGACAGAGGAAGTAAATGCATCAACTGAAGCAGATGTAAATGCTGAAGCTCATACAGAAGAATTGGTTGATGAAGATACAAGCCTATCAGCTAAAGGTTCTGTCATGGCAACATTGAACTCCGATGTTCAGAACCAGGAGGATACTTTTACGAATCAAGAGCTTGTAACAGATGCTCAACTAACAGAAGCTTTACTCATTGATGTGAAGAGTGATCTTGAATCTAATGTTGATGTTCAAGAAGAAGCTAAAGCTGAAAATGATGTAAATGTGAATGCTTCTTTAAATGCGGCTCTAAATTCAAACGTAAACCTTACAAGTGATCATAGCTCTTTCATGATAAACGCTGAGAACATGATCAATGTGAATAGCGAAGAAGAAGCATCTCTTTCTGCAATGACAGAAACAGTTGTAAACGCTTCTGCTGATCAGTAAATCGTCATTATCCCCGTAGCTAAGCTACGGGGATTTGTTTTTGAAGAGAGTTTAATTATTGTAAAAGGTAATACAAACAAGGTTTCCTATTCAACCGTTATTGTCCATTATTTCGTTCCATGATTTCCTTGAATTCTTTCATATCCTCATCTGGCTTTAATTCTAACTTCTGTTTCTCTGTGTTCCATTCTCGATTTGCTTCTACGGATATGCCGATTTGTTTACCGACAGAATCATTGACCTTTCCTTCCTTTTCTCCATCTGGATGTGGACTCGTTTCAGTATGTGTAGTACGGCTGTTATCTGGCATATTTGATCACTCCTTAGGTGTAAGTTGGTTCAACTCTTAGAGATTTATTCAAATGCAGATGTTGAAATCCGTTTTAAATCAAATGAAGAAGGTAATATAGGTAAGAAGTGCTCATTCATTTTCATCACATAATAGGCGTACATATAAAGAGCATGACCCAAACAAAAGGCGTGCACTTTTTCTGATGAGGTACGTAATTCAGTTATTTATATTTATACAAGAAAAGCGCTCTACTGTGTTATGATAGTAGAGCAAAGTCTAGTCTTATCAAGGTTCTTACATATTTTAACGTGGTAAGATGGAGATAAATGTTCATGGCGGTCAAGGTTTTCTTATTGTACAATTAGAGGGTTAGAATACACTTGATTGTATGGAACATTTCTCAATAAATGAATAATATGAATAGAAAAAGATTACTCACCAAACCAGAATGAACATAATCTAATGGAAGCAACCAATATAATACAAGGGGAGTACCAATGTGTTTGTAGATATTAATAACGTAAATGTTCACTACAAAGTGTCTGGAGAAGGGCAAGATGTTGTGCTTCTGCATGGATGGGGCACGAGTATGGATACATTTGAATCCGTTCATAACTTATTAGATGATAACTTTCGGGTGTTTTCAATTGACTTCCCAGGCTTTGGAGAGAGCCAAGAGCCTCCTGAAGCATGGAGTGTTGATGATTACGCTCATTTTCTGTCTCACTTTGTTCAAAAACTTGGAATTGAAAACCCAATTTTGATCGGTCACTCATTTGGCTGTCGTGTTATAACGCGATACGCTTATGATCATGATGTACACAAAATTATTTTTACAGGCGGAGCAGGAATTAAGCCGAAACGTAAGATGGATTACTATATGAAGGTTTATACGTACAAATTTGTGAAAAAGCTTCTAGACTTGCCAATTCTTAATCACTACAAAGACGATATATTAACAAAATGGAAAGGGAAAGTTGGGTCTTCTGATTATAAGCAGGCCTCAGCAGTCATGCAGCAAACCTTATCTAAGGTTGTGAATGAAGATCTACGAGAGTATATGCCTCACATAGATGTTCCAACGCTACTTGTATGGGGAGAAAACGATACAGCTACTCCGCTAGAAGACGGTAAGCTCATGGAACAGCTTTTCCCTGATGCAGGTCTTGTTACATTTGAAAAAGCAGGGCACTATGCCTTTTTAGAACAAAATAAACGATTTCTAGTCATTGTCGATAATTTCCTAGAACAAGATAAAGGAGAATAGTTACATGTTGAATATTTTATGGATTGCCGCAATACTTGCATGGCTTAGTTATGCTGTGTTTAAAACAAAAAAATCCGTTCACATGTTCCAGCTCAACTCCTATCGTAACGAGCGGTTCATGCGTTGGATGAAAGGGAATAAAACGAAACCATTCCCTCCGAAAGAATTTCTAGTCTTAATCGGTTGGATTGGCGGCCCGTTTATAGGATTGATTTCATTTACGGCTATATACGCTTTAATTGCCTTCCTACGAAAGGAAGAACCACAAAAGAAAAAGCTTGTCTATACACCGCGTGTGAAACGTTTATTAACGACATTAGGCATTATTCATATTTTGATTTTACTCGGAACACTTTTACTTATTGAAAGTACGTTATTGATTTTAACCGTATTATTCCTAGCAAACCTGTTCCTTTATCACTTATTAATGCTTGCTAAAGTGGTGAATCAGCCGATTGAAAAAGGCATTAATCAGCGCTACTTTAACGACGCCGAAAATCGTATTCAGTCCATGAATGATTTAAAAGTAGTGGGAATTACAGGTAGTTTCGGGAAAACGAGTACGAAAAACGTGCTGAATCAAGTGCTTTCGTCTAGTGCAAACACACTTATGACTCCAGAGAGTTTTAATACAAAACTAGGTAACACGATTACGATTCGAAGAGATTTAAAACCATATCATGAGTACTATATCGCTGAGATGGGAGCGAAACAGGAAAACGATATTCAAGAAATTTGTGATCTTGTTCACCAGAAATACGCAATCCTAACAGCAATTGGTGAGCAGCACCTTGAAACCTTCAAAAGCTTAGACAATATCAAGAAAACAAAATATGAGATTATTGAATCGCTACCTGAGGATGGAATTGGCTTTTTAAATATGGATGATGAAAATATCATGTCCTATACACCGAAAAATCCAGTTCGCAAAGTGTATTACGGTATTGATTCAGAGGATGCAGAGTATAGAGCTTATGATCTTCAATCTCATAAAAAAGGAACAACATTCAAAGTACAGCACAAAGACCAAGGCTTGATTGGCGAATTTGAAACGAAGTTACTTGGAAAGCACAATATCTACAACATCCTAGCATCCATTGCTTTTGCGATGGAGATGGGCATTTCTGTAGATAAGATTAAGCTAGGTGTTAAGCAAATCACACCAGTTGAGCACCGTATGGAAATTAAAAAAGGCGGCGGCAATATTACGATTATTGATGATAGCTTCAACTCTAATCCGACTGGTTCCAAAATGGCTCTTGAAGTTCTCGGTAATATGGAAGGGTATCGAGTTCTCGTGACACCAGGAATGATTGAGCTTGGTGAAAAACAATACGAGTACAACAAACGATTAGGTGGTTATGCCGCTGAAAATTGTGACTATGTCATACTTGTTGGTAAGAAACAAACCGAGCCGATCCAAGACGGATTGAAAGAAAGCAACTATCCAGATGAACAAATCTATGTTGCTCAACACTTAAATGACGCACTTCAACATATGCATCAAATAGCAAAACCAGGCACAATCGCTCTACTAGAGAATGATTTACCTGATACGTTTAACGAGTAGATGGGAGGATTAGACCGTGAAGACAAAAGTAGGAGTCGTTTTTGGTGGATTATCAGTAGAGCATGAGGTTTCTGTAATCTCAGCTCTACAAGCCATCAAAGCAATGGATGAAAATAAATATGAAGCAATTCCGCTTTATATTAGTAAAAAGAATGAATGGTACACAGGGGAATCACTCACAGATATTGAAGAGTACAAAGAATTAAATGACCTCTTACAAAAAAGTGAAAAAGTTATCCTGACCACAAACGATGAAGGGAAAGTTGTCGTTCAGAAGAAAAATGTTGGGTTTTTCGGGAAAAAAGCTGTGACAGAAATTGACGTTGTATTCCCGGTTATTCACGGAACAAATGGAGAAGATGGATCCCTGCAAGGAATGCTTGAAATGCTCCAGATCCCTTACGTAGGCTGTGATGTCTTTTCATCAGCAGTAGGTATGGATAAAGTGATGATGAAACAAATCCTGAATGATTCCGGTGTACCGATTGTTGATTACAATTGGTTCTACTCAACGTATTGGTTAAACAATCAAGATGAAATAAAAGCAGAAACCAATAAGATCGGCTATCCTGTTATTGTTAAACCGGCTAACCTTGGTTCTAGTGTCGGTATTAGTAAGGCCTATAATGATGAAGAACTAGAGGAAGCAATCAACGAGGCAATCGAATATAGTCATAAAATCGTTGTTGAGAAAATGATCGGGGATCTGACTGAAGTGAACTGTTCTGTAGTCGGTGATTATGAGGAAGTCGAAAGCTCCGTGCTTGAAGAAGTGTTAAGTAGCGAAGATATCTTAACCTATGAGGATAAATATCAAGGCGGCGGAAAAGGTGGCGATGCTTCCAAGGGCATGGAAAGCACGAACCGCGTAATCCCAGCTGAAATTCCTGAAGACCAAACACAGGAAGTACAAAAACTTGCTGAGCAGACATTTAAGGTTTTAGGGTGTAACGGTGTTTCTCGAATCGACTTCTTAATTGATAAAGAAAGTCAAAAAGCCTATGTGAACGAAATTAATACGATTCCAGGTTCCCTCTCATTCTATCTATGGGAGCCTACTGGTAAAGACTTCACACAGCTAACAGATCAACTACTCCAGTTAGCTTTAAAACGACAGCGTGAACGTGAAAAGTTAAACTTCTCGATTGATTCAAACCTATTCTCTTTACAGAGTGGTGGATCAAAAGGAAAGCTTAACGGCTAACGGCATAGAGAGTTAGGAAAGCAAAGGATAAGTAATTATTCTTTGCTTTTTCTATGTGTATTGCCTTGCGCTTTCACCATTTTCCAGTTATGATCACTTCATGTAACGATTTGAAAATAAGTTTCGTAGATTCCAATTTCAAAATGGTAAGAGAGGAATATGTATATGGACTTTAAACAAATACCGATCCCACCCCTTCCTTCCAGACTGCGAAATCAAGGTAAACGTATAAACGATAATCATGAAGCGCTAGTTGCGATTCAAGACTTAGGAGAATCTTCAATTATTGATTCACCACAATATAGAAAGCTAGGGCTTTCAGGTGCTTTAAGTAGAAGTCTTGTACGACAGGGAGTAGGAGAGAAGTTGGTAAAAGCAGCAAATCTTTTACCTGATGAGTATTCTCTGGTTGTGTGGGATGGATGGAGACCTTATGAAGTGCAAAAGGCCATTTTTGATGATTATTATTCCAAACTAGAACATGAACATACTGGACTTACGAAGGATCAACTCTATGAAAAAACCATGAAGTTTGTCTCACCCCCGTCTGTTGATCAGGGCGAACCAGCTCCTCACATTACTGGAGGTTCTGTTGACCTTGGCATCCTGAATGAAAGTGGGGCGTTATTAGATTTTGGTACGGAGTTTGATGATTTCACAGAGAAGTCTAGAACACGTTACTATGAGGAACAGTTGGAACAAGGACATAAGCTCTCCCCACAAGAGCAAAACGCTTTAGAGAATCGGAGACTGCTTTATCACGTGATGGGCAATAGTGGTTTCTCGAACTACTTTGAAGAATGGTGGCATTTTGATTACGGAAATCAATGGTGGGCAGTTTCATACCAAGAACCTCTTGCAATCTACGGACTTACTAATATTTAGGGGAGATAGAATTGAACATTTATGACAAACAGGAATTTAAGAAAACCTATAAAAATATTAGTCTGCTCTTTTTTATGGTGATGCTTTTATTACTTGTCATCATTGTTGGACTAAATTTTATACTTGATAAGTCCTTTTCATGGTCACATTTCTCAGACCAGGTCATTACATCGTTAATTGGAGTTATGATTCCACTTGTATTATTTAATATCGTCTTTGATCACTTTACAAAGGTTTATCATCAGAAGGAAGTATCTGATCGTATAACAGAAACGCTTATTTTTAATAAAGAAGTCATCAATCACTTTTCTGAGGAATCGAAGAATCGATTTATCAAAAGTTCTATTGAGTCTTTACTGGGGGATGACCATGGAAACATGTTGTATAATTCCTTGATATCTCCATATCTGAATAACGTTTATTCATTCCGCAATAATTTTAAATATTACATATCCTACACGGAAAAAGAAACGTTTTCTTTTGGCGATACAACCTTTGAAGAATCAGATTATTATTGGGTAGACCAAGAACTTTCCTTCAATAAAAACATTCAAAATGAAGAATATAATAAAGAGGAATTATTTGTTGGTTTTTCTTATAAAGAGAGTACCTTAGATGCATTATATGGAAGAGCAGAGTTTTTCTTTCGTGAGAATTTATGGGTGAATGATGATCATATCGAAATGCTTCAAGGCATGTCGAATGAGGATATGATGGGGTTTGTACAAGACGTACTCCATTTTAATTTAGAAATTAATGATGAGCCGTTGAGTTTTACCGTACGAAATGATAAAGATATTGAAGGCTTTTATTTAAATGTGAAGATTCCACAACACATTCAGGATGAAGATTTTGATGAGCTAAAGTTTAAAATTACGTTTAAAATGCCACAATTGAAAAAGCAAAAGAAATTCATTGTGATGATCTCAGAACCCACATACTCTGTTGATGTCATGTTTTCGCATATACGGGACAAGGTGAATGTTGTTGCCATCCCTTTTTTCGATGATTCAAATGCGATACGTCATCTGCCGAATGATATAATTAAGGTCGAATTGGATAAATGGGTGTTACCAAGAGCCGGAATTGTGTTTGTTTGGGACGACCCAGAGTAGTAGTAGTAGTGCCTGTCTCTTCTTGAGGGAGGCACTATTATATTTTGAAATAGAATGGAAACAGTAAAGAGTAAGCGATCGTACAGGAGAGGATTTTATGTCTTTATTTTTAAAACACGAATGCCAGGCAAAAAACGGGCAAATCGAAGCGGTATTGTATGTAAATAAAGCACAGTTACCGGAGAAAGACGATGTTACGAAGGATATAAAGCATGAGGCGGTTCACTATATAAAAACAGAATGTGAGACCATCCCCATTCGAGTGGTACGTATTATGATTGGGTCGATGCTTTATTTTTCATTTGCAGTGAACTCAAATAAGGAATTAACTCCTCTTGTTTGAATTGTATAATTTTCTAGGGGAGTAGTAGTTTTCTTTTCGATAAGAACTACTATGTTTCTCCCTTCTATATAAAGAATCCAATACTACAAAAATATTTCTGTAACTCCCAAAATGCCAAAGTAAATTCCATAAGCAATTAGAATGAGACTTGCTACTACATTAATTAGCTTCATAAAAATAGGACTCATGAGAATTCGGGCAAAATGTATAGTAAAGGCAAGATTAAGGTTCCATAATCCGATACCGATAAACACGAGCGTACTTAATAAAAAAGCATATCCTAGGGTGTGTGAATTAAGTGCATGACTGAGTACAGAGCCATAAATACTGACCCAAAAAAGAATATTCATTGGATTCGTACCTGCAATGGAAAAGCCTTTTAAATAAGAACGAATACCCAATCTGGAGGCTGGACGGAGATCAGATTCAGATGTGTTAAGAGTGTTTTTTGACAGTAGAGAGGACCATCCTGAGTAAATAAGAATGATGCAACCAAACAACATAAGGGTAATGCTGACAAATTTAATTTGTAAGATGCTTGATAAACCAAAGAACATCAGGGCCATTAGGATGATATCCGAAGACATGCCACCAAGACCTACACAAAAGGCAGGCCAAAATCCAAATAATAATCCACGTTTCATGATTTCAACATTTATTGGTCCAATAGGTGCTGCAATCGACAACCCCAATATGATATAACTAACCATTAAAGCAAACATAATGAAGCTCCTCTACTCAAAAGCTTGTCTTCACTATTAGATGAGAAACTTCCGTAGATTAGAACATCAAAAAAGCCCGAGCAAAGTTTCCCTTCACTCAAGCTAGTATAGTTATTCAATCGGCACGTCATTCTTTTGCTTTTTGTTACGACCAAATAGAATGTAAAGTCCAATCACAATAAAGATAATTGGCCAAAATTTAAAATAGCTGCAAATAGCATTTGGGCTAAAAAGAACCCTGCGATTACCGTTAGAATCCCGACTGGAATGAGTAGTCCTTTTTGACGGCCACCGAATAGCCATAATTCGAATAGCCCGACTGCTGGAGCAAAGATATAAATCGGCCACGTATATTCAGCGTATTGAAAATCTGTCATGATTTCAAAATAGAATAACAGACTTAATGTCATCATGATGCCACCTGGAACAAGCAGTCCAGCCATATCTTTTCTCATGCCAGATAGGAAAAAGCCAGCATGAAATCCTAAGGCAGGAATGAAAATAAAAATCGGCCACGAGAAGATACCAAATTGTAATTCTATGAGATTTAGGTTTTCTAAGAAGATGACAGTACCAATGATAATTAAGGATAGACCTGTTATGATATTGCCAAGTTTTTGTTTCGTCATACATTCACCCCTGATTTTATTGAATTGTCACAAAGAGTTCATTCTGAGGCTCTTCGCTGGTAGATCGATTTCCCTTATAATTAGAAAATAGTACATTTAGTAAAGGTGTTGAAGAATGCGAGCGTATTTAAGTGTTTTCTTGATTTTCATCGTGTATGTGATTTCTGGTTTTCTTTTAGGAGCCTCTCCTTTCAAAACTTATTTCCCATCTCTATCCGTTATTCTTGGAGGCATTGCACTGGCCTTAGCTTTCATGAATGGTCGAAAGATACAAGAGTCTAGAACCATCATGTTTTGGCTTTTTTGGATCGTTTTCACAAGTTTTCCAGGTATTCTCTTTATTCTATTCATGAAGAGCAATGCAAAATCCTTCTTATTTCCATGGCAGTTAGGAATTTGGGGGATATATGTTCCAGCTATCATTATGATCGTACAAGCCATCTACATGATTGTGTTAAGAGTGATAGCGCCGTATAACACCATGGACACGACCTCAACCTCTAAGCTATTGTCTTGACTTCTAATGGACAAGCTATCTACAATGAGGTAGTTACGATAATCGGGACTATTATTTACATAAAGGGTGATCATATGGCAAATACAAAGCAAAAGGGAAGCATTAATTGGATTTTTTGGATGATTGGTATTATCGCAGTAGGCGTTATCATCATCGTGGTTTTAGACCAGAATATGTCTTCTTCCGAAAAAGAGACTTCGATCGATTACGAAAATCAACCATACATTGGAGAAGAGGATGCCCCTGTTAACATGATTGAGTTCGGTGACTACCGTTGCCCACACTGTAAAAACTTTCAGCAGAGCGCTTTTCCTGAGATTAAAAAGCAATTAGTGGATTCTGGCGATGTTAAGTTTTATTTTGTAAACTATGCATTCCTAAACAAAGATTCAGACCGAGGAGCGAAATTTGCAGAAACCGTATTTCAAGAGCTAGGTAATAATGCATTCTGGGAATTCCATGACCATTTATTTGCAAGCATGCCTGATGATATGAATAAGTCTAATGTGTACACGACTGAGTTTCTTAAACAGACGCTGCAGGATGTAGTCGACGATCAGGAAAAAGTACAAACTGTTGTTGAGGCTTATGAAAATGGAGCAGGAGAAGATGCATTAGAAAAAGACATGGAAATAGCGCGTAATCTTGGTGTAACAGGAACTCCAACCGTTGCGGTAGATGGAGAAGTTATCAAACTTGAAAGCTTCCAAGACTTAAAAGACGCAGTGGAAGAAGCGAAAAACAAATAAACTAATGATTCATTTAAAATGCTCAGAGCTTTTGCTTTGAGCATTTTTTACATCTCATGTAAAATTCATACAAATAGATGCGCTTGAATACTCTGATATATCTGTTAAAGAATTGTTGATAAGAAGAGAGGGAGAAGGGTTATGGTGACCTATGTGGTGGGGGCGCTAGCAGTTGGTCTACTAGCATTGTTTCTCAGTATGTACATCCAAAATAAAAAAATCATTATTTCCATTTTAACCGGTATCGTTTTAGCAGCAATCTTATTCGTGCTATTTGAAGTCTATCAAGAGACATATCCCTCATTCTCAGAGATATCATCACTTCAATTTAATGAAGATACAGAATTTGAAGTAGCGAATCTTTCCATTTATGAATTTTCAGAAGGAGAGATGCCGGAAAGACAGGCAATGCTAAAGATAAAGGATCAAGCAATTATTGATCGTATTTTAAGTGATTTTAAAAATATGAAATTTAAAAAAGATGAACATGCTGAACGTCATTTTAGAAAGTATCATCTCACTGTAACTGTGACTAAAAAGGTGAAAAAGGATCACTTTACTTCAGAAACATTTACTTATGATTTCGATGAAGATTATCTCTTCAATTATGAAATCCTAAATGAAACAAATCATATGCAAACCATAAAATCGCTAAGGGAAAACGACGACCTAAATTGGAATTATTATGATAATGAGTAAGAGTTGGGAGAGGTCTCCTAGCTCTTTTTGTTTGGGGGAAAATAGTTTACATTAAAAGGAATTTAATTTATAATTATGATTGATTAATCAATCACTCATTTTGTAGGAGGTAAATCCTTTGGCTATACAAAAATCGCAAGAGAAAAGAGAGCGTATTCTTCAAGCTGCTATCCAAACTTTTTCTGAAAATGGATATTCCAACGCAACGATTAAGCAAATTGCAAAAGAAGCAGGTGTGAGCTTTGGAACAGTATTTACGTATTTTGAAAATAAAAATGACCTATTCCAAGCTGCTGTACTAGAGCCATTAGAGGAAGTGAAAGCGGTTATGCTCGATGTACCAGAACCATCAGAGCAACCTATTGAACAGATAAAAATGTTAATCAAGAAACATTTTCAATACTTTGCAGAACAAACGACCTATATGCGTATGATTCAGTACGTTATTGGGCAGCCAGAACGTTTTCAGAAACAGTTTCTTCCTCTGGATCAATTTACTATTGAACTACGAGATGCATTGCGACCACTTATAGTGAAAGCACAAGAAAAAGGTGAAATCATAAATCTCGAGCCAAACGACGTAAGTGATACATACCTAGCATTTATTAACGGAGTGAGCTTAACGTTTACGGATACTGTTAAGAATTCAGGACGTTGGGATACGTTTACTCAACATGCGTTTCTACTTTTTGGACCAAAACAATAAAAGGGAGGGATATCGATGTCATTCAAACAGCTTCACCCCAATATTAAGATCAGGCTCTTCACTCAATTTTTTACCCAGTTCGCTAACATGATGGTAATGCCTTTTCTTACAGTTTACTTTGCACAAAAAGTAGGGCAGACGGTGACAGGATTAATGGTTGCTAGTCTTGTGTTTGTTGGAATTGCAGGTGGGATGATTGGGGGATTTTTCTCAGATCGAATAGGTAGAAAACGATTAATGGTATGGGCGGAAATTGGATCAGGGATCGCTTTTTTCATCATTGCCTGGTTTAATTCACCCTGGCTTGATGCTCCTTACTTAACCTATAGTATTTTTATTTTTGGGATGTTTTTTGGGGGGCTACTTGGTCCTGTATCCCAAGCAATGGTGTTAGATGTGACATCTAGTGAAAACCGACGATATGTATTCACCTTATTGTATTGGATTGGGAACATGTCCTCTGCAATTGCCGGGATCATTGGAGCCATTCTTTTTCAACATTTCTTATTTCAATTATTTTTAGCAATTGCAGCCGTATCTTTTCTATCAGCAGCTGTTACACAACTCTTCATCAAAGAATCCTACACGAAATCACCTACAGAAGAATCTTCACCACAGTCTAAATCAAATATATGGAGCAATTATAAAGACGTTTTCAAAGATCGAGCTTTCTTAATGCTTCTTTTTGCTGGTATATTTATTCTTTCCTTGGAAGAGCAGCTAACAAATTTCATTGGTATTCATTTAGCAAATAGCATAGATTCTCAATCCTTAATTTCCTTCCGATCCTTAGATATCGAAGTCGATGGAGTTCTTATGTTAGGAATTCTTCGTTCGGAAAATACATTTTTAGTTGTATTTGCGGCAAGTTTCATTACTTGGATCGTAAAGAAATGGAGAAATAAATCTGTTTTACTTATTGGCTTAATCATGTACACAGTAGGATACGCCTTATTTACCATGGTTCAGTCTCCATGGATCCTGATTGGGTTGATGGTAATGGTCACAATAGGAGAGCTCATGTACATCCCAGTTAAGCAAAGTATGCTTGGAGATTTAGCCCCTGATGATAAGCGAAGCTCTTATCTAGCTATCTTTCAATTTACAGGTTATATTGCCATGTTAGTCGCAGCACTAGGAGTAATCTTAAGCGGTTTTGTACCAGCTTGGTTGATGGGTGTGAAATATGTGGTATTTGGTACAGTTGGACTCATTCTGTTCTTAAAGGTTGATCAAGTTTTACGTTCCAGTCAAACATCGGTCGTAGAAGAAAAGGAACTAGAAACTTCAGTTGAAAACTAGTTTTATTTTAAAGTGATCTTTTGATTGATTAATCAATCAAAACTGTGAGGAAGTTTAAACTCTAAATTATAGATGTCTAGCTCCATCGCCCAGCAACCAAAGGACTTCCCTCGCCTCCGTACGATAAGTCAACATCGATTCATTCCATTCATCGTGTTTCCTTTATAGTACTACGGGCTCAGTCCAGTCCTTTGGCTGCTAAACGGGCGCTTGCGCTTTTCTTTTATTTCGTGTACCTATGTGCATAGGAAGAAGCAGCATATGAATCGGGCTTAATTTTCACTTCAACCCCCATGGCATCTATACGGTTAGTCATGTCCTGAATTAAGTGTTTGGTGAGGCCTTGTTTACCGATATCTAGGTGGATTTCAAACTGAAGATTTCCACCCTCATCTTCATAAGGGAGAATAATCTCAGCTAGTTGTTCAAGATATAGAGAAATAAATGGGAAAGCAACTTCTTGACTAAGAATGGTTTCAGTTGAGATTTTTTCTTTTAGACTCGTAACTTTTCGTTCAATTGTGTGATTTCGAATACATCCCCAGGCTCCTTTTCCGACTCGGTGGATGTGTATAGCAGTAATGAAGCGGGTGTAGCGTTGGTGGACGTGAGAATCCGTCCCAATCGAAAGGCGATACGTAGCTGTGGGGTCTTTCTCAATAAAAGCTTTCATGTGCTCAACGACTTCTTCAATCCCCATATTCTGTCTGGATTGATTATAAAACGAGGCATCAATCATCTCATTCGACCTCCATCTTTTTGGTGAGGGTAATCGTTCTAATTCCATTATATTAGACGAACCCTATTTCATGTGTGGGCGAAAATTATTCTTGATATCTAGGTGTACGTCTAGTCGCTATATAGGGCAAACGCATAGGATAGAAAAAAAGTAGGAAGGAGCGTGCCCCAATATGGCTTCAGAAAATGAAAAGCCTAAAAATGCAGAAGGTCCAAGACACCTGTTTAATGATCTTTTTCAATTGAATCCTAATAAATCTCTGTTAGATACAATGGATCAATTTTTTAGTAATGCATTTCAAGGGGGATTCCCTGTTGAAGAGGTAGATTCTAAAGCTCATTACACAGTTAAAGCGAATTTACCTGGTGTTTCGAAAGATGATATTGATGTTGAACTATTGGAGAATAGACTACACATCATGGTAGATCGTCGAGACATCGAACAAAATTTTGATGAAGGTGTTTTTGGTAAAAAACAAACTTATATGGAACGAGTTATCACTCTCCCATCAAATTTAGTTTTCAGAAATATGAAAGCGACTCACGAAAATGGCGTGTTAACGATCTCATTCCCGAAAAAACGCGGGAGAAGAATTGATATTGAATAAGGCTACATGAGTGAATCTGTTTGAGACTAGACACAAGCCATTTTACGAAAAGCATTCAATGTGGAGATTTCCATAATTGAGTGCTTTTTATTATATCGGTGAGTTTGAGTAGTATCAAATTATTTGCTAGTACCAATTAAATAACTCAATAAAAAGGGGATTAAAATCCTTTATAAAACGTATAGTAATATACAACACATCCATTATTTGAATTTTTAGAAAAAACAAAAATCTTATGTTAAAATGATATCATAGTAAAGTTTAGAGAGGAGGTTCATAGGGCGTTTGATATATTCATTTAAATAATGTACTGTGTTAGGCTACATAGATGTACATTTCTATTCCACTAATCGATCCTGTAATGTACTCGGTTTATTTGTTGCTCTTCAAGTTTGTTTTTCTCCAGTTATATGAAGGCTCGATATCCATCACAAGATTCACAATATGAATGAACCAGTAGAATCCAAATTTTAATCAACTATAAGAGATTAAGTCATAAGCTTTTTATACGCTTTTCCACTTTAGTTTTGTATAAGTTTTAAAGGCTTTAGGGTTTTGTTTACATTCATTTTGGAGGTGGATTGATGAATTTATCGACAAGAAGTGAAGAGATTTTGGAGAACACACGGGTGAACCAAAGAAATATGCTGGCATATGGGCAGTTAACAGCCAAACATGTCAATGAGGTTGATTTGGTACAGGAAAATGGTATTCAAGCTACCATGAGTCCCTTAAAACTTCCTTTAATGAACGATATTACAGCGGTTCATATGAACGAAGAATTAATGGAAGAAACCATTTTGCGTTTTACAGATATATACTTAGCGAGAAACATTCGTCCGACGTGGCATATTTGGGATATGGACGCGACTGATCATGTGAAGGACTATTTAGAAGCCCTAAATTATAAAAAATCAGGTTACCAAACGGCTATGAGCATGGACTTAGAGAACTGGATGGTCGTGAGTACTGAACCAGCAGAAATTAATATTCGTAAAGTAGATGATGAGACCACTTGCTTACACTATGCTAGCGTGTTAGCGGAATCTCTCAATATTCCAGATCATGAGATGGCCGGTTTTCAAGAATTTGTAGCTCGTGTTGCTTGTGATGAATCTTCACCAATTCATCATTACGTGGCCTATGAAAAATGTGAGCCTGTTTGCATCTTATCTTTGTTTTACAGTGAAGAAAGTGTAGGGATTTATAACATAGAATCCGTTCAAAAGAGAGGGAAGTCTAGGTCACACCTCATCATTCATGCATTAAAAGATGCTCAAAAGAATAATGCGAAAAAAGCCATTCTTCAAACAGCAGATAAATCAGTACAAATCTATGAGAGACTAGGGTTTCATAATGATGGAAACATCCTCGAATATCGTATGGCTTGATTATAAGGATAAAAATAAAAAAATCGCATGAGCTGCAAGTAGCTCATGCGATTTTTGCACGTTAAGAAAGCATAAAATTTTAGCAATGGAGGAATGCGACGTAGTGAAAATTTTTGAAAGTATGAAGTATAAGTGCAACTAAGCCTCTGTCTACGTCTTAAAAGGCTTGCCAATCAGCAAGTTTGGTTAATCGTACTACGGGCTCAGTCCAGTCCCTTCGTTGCTAAACGGGCGCTTGCACTTTTGTTCTGTTCTAAAAAACCCCTTAATAAAGGGGTGTAAATAAAACTATTCAGCTTTTTTCTCTTCATGATCTGTTTCATTGTAATCCACTGGTGAATCCTGTGGTAATGGATCAACTTTGTGTTCGTAGGCATAACCTTTATTAATTGTTGCAATCGTTAATCCTAATACAGCAACCATAATAATGAGGCATACCATTAATACCGTGAACATAAGCTCAGTCCCCTTTTTTACGTAAATTAGGCTTGAGTGTATTAATAAAAATAAAATAAAAATTCTTTTTAAACACTTCATATTTTAACACAGAAAATTAGGTCTGCGGAATAAAATATGAAGCACATTACCCTTCCATATTGAAAAAATCACAAAAAAGCAGCAGAATATAAAGAGGAAAGGGTGAGTTTAATGAAAATCGAATTGTTAAAATGTCATGGATCAAATAATGACTTTGTTTTAATAGATGATTTACAACATACATATCAGTTCTCCGAAGAGGACCGTGTTTCGATTGCTAAAACTCTTTGTGATCGTGAAGGCCTTGTTGGTGGAGATGGTATATTATTTGTTGAACAGACTGAAGTGGCTGATGCGAGAATGCGTATGTTTAATCCAGATGGGTCAGAAGCAGAGATGTGTGGAAATGGACTACGTTGTGTAGCCCGTTATGCGAGTGAGCAGTTTAATAAAACCCAACTTGTTATTGAAACGAAAGAGGCAAATCTAACAGTTGAGCAAAAAGGCGATATTTTCGAAAATATCCCATCTTTTGAAGTGGCTATTGAACCCGTTTCATTAGAGCCTGCTTCTCTTCCGCTGAAAACAGATGAGGAAGAACACATTGATCAAAACATACCTGCTTTATCAGAGGACTTAAAATTTAGTGCAGTGAGTGTTCCGAATCCTCATTTAATTGCAATGGTTGATCAAGTAGATGATGAACAATTGTCTGCTATTGGAAAAGAAGCGAATGGAAACAAAACACTACTCCCAAATGGTGTGAATGTTAGCTTTGTACAAAACTTAGGCGATCAAAAGGTATTTGTACGTACGTATGAACGTGGCGTTGGTTTAACAAACGCCTGTGGTACAGCTATGTCAGCTTCATCTCTGAATACGGTCTTACTAAACTACAATCAACCAGACGAAGAGATATTTGTCTTTAATCGTGGTGGTTTTGTGATTTGTGTTGTGCATGTTGAAGATGGTGAATATCGTATTAAGTTACGTGGAAACGCAACATATGAGTACAAAACAACCGTTCGTCTTACAGAGAATAAAGTTGAGGAATTAACAGAGCGCGAAACCTTTGAGACAGAAGCAAAAGCCTATGAAGCGCTTCAAGCGTATGCTTCTCAAGAAATCGAGCGTTATCAGTAAACATGTGATGAGTAAAACCTTTTGTTGATACACATACTATGATCAAAAGGAGGGATTCATCATGGCAGAACAAGTAGTTGCCGTCCGCAAAAATGGTGACGGAGATATTGTTGAATTAAAACTTTCTTCTGGCCAGGTAGTTGGTTACAAACAAGCTCAACAAATGGCGAAGGATAAAGAGATTGAGCACGTAAATGTTTTTATGGGCAAAGACCATGAAGAGCATCTGCGTAGCGATGCCGATGGGGATCCAACGAACAATCTTGACCAGTTACCTACATTTTAACTTGAAAGGTAACTCCAACAGAATAAGTGAGGTGGAGGACTACATCATAGAAAAAGGTGTAGTCCTCATTTATATGTTCAATTAATACAATAATCATTTCACTTATCAAGAAAATATTATAAGCTAGATATATAAATGAACTTAATCGTAACTACAGAAAGGGAGAGAATTTTTGAAAACGGTATTACTTCCTCATTTTTTAATAACTATAATCATGTCAGTAGCATTAGCCGTTGTCCTTATAAATGTGGAATTACAATTATGGATGGCGATTATTTTAACAGCTGCTCTTGTGTTGAATGTGGTCTTATTCTTCACGTTACTTATATTGAAGAAAAGAGTAGATCAACAAACTGAATAACCTTAAAGGGAAAGGCAAAATGAACGTTTGTTTATTTTGTCTTTTTACATATTAAAAAGATAATTTAAAGAATGTTGTAGAAGTGCTACTAAGACTCTTGTTCCAATCCTTACTATAACCTAGAAAAACATATATTCTAAATGCATTTATTATATTAAGATATTATAAATCTTTTGAAAATAAGGTGCAGTTCACAAAGAATTTATTCTATAATAATAAATGGGTGTTAAAGGGGGAATTGGATTTGGAAGTTCATATAGATACAAAGAATTTGAACTTAAAAGTAAAACGGATCGGAGAAGGAGAAGCGATTATTTTTCTGCAAGGGGTCAGAGGGAGTGAGCTTCGAAAATTCCTTCCATACAATGAAGCACTTTCTAAGGATTTTGAGTTAATATTCTATGAGCATACAGAATACATAACCTCACAGTATATTAATGCCAGTAAGCCTACCTTGCAGGAGGAGGTAGAAATATTAAACGAACTCTGTATTAAGCTTGGTTTAGAAAGAGTTCATCTCTTTGGAGAGTCGTGGGGAACCATTTTAGCGCTTTTATATGCAATTTACTACCCTCACCAAGTACAAAAGATATTTTTGACTGGTGCAATTGGAGCATCGTATGAAAGCTTTGCTTTATTTGAGTCAGAAATGCTAAAACGATCGAATCATAATGATATACAAAAGTTCTTGGAACTAGCTGAGAGTTTAAGTCAGGGAGAGGATACAGTCGATAGCATCTTTCACATGTTAGACCCTTATTACGTATACTCCTCCCAGGTTACAGAAAATACAAGCTTACCCATGAATGAAATCGTTAATAATGAAATAGGAGCAAGTCTTCGAGAAAACTTCGATATCCGAAAGGACCTAAGTCAATTAGCTGAGATCCCAATTCTTGTTGCTCAGGGTACATACGACATTATTTCTCCGGAGGGAATTCAATCCCAGTTAATTGATTATTTGCCTCAAGCAACCCTTGTTGAAATCGAGGAAGCTGGCCATTGGACTATCGTGGATCAGTCTGAAAAAATACTCGGCCTCGCAAAGACATTTTTCTCAGAAAATCAAGCACATTAACCCCTCGTTCTTTAAAAAGAATCATCTACGCAAAATAACTTATTAACTAATCTTTTTTAAAAAGATTAGTTTTTTGTTTTTAAACCTTTCCCTAATTTTTATTAAACAATTACAAGATAAAAGATTGATGAAACCGATCCCAGGGAATAGTACTAGAGGATAAGTAAAATTATATGCTGTTAGCTTAAGGGAGGCAGATCAATGGCACTAAATGTTACACAGAAGTTGATTCAAGATCATCTTTTATCAGGGGAATTAACACCTGGTGAAGAGATTGGGTTAAAAATTGATCAAACGTTAACCCAGGATGCAACAGGAACGATGGTTATGCTGGAGTTAGAAGCGATGGGACTCGATTATGCCAAAACAGAAGCTTCAGCTCAGTACGTTGACCACAACCTCATTCAAGAAGATAGTAAAAACCCAGATGACCACCTATTTTTGGAAAGCGCTGCACAGCGATTTGGCTTGTATTTCAGCCGTCCGGGGAATGGAGTAAGTCACCCAGTCCATATGCAACGCTTAGCGAAACCTGGTCAAACCTTGCTTGGTTCTGACAGTCACACATGTGCAAATGGCTGTATGGGAATGCTTGCAATGGGAGCAGGTGGAATTGACGTTGCTATGGCAATTGCAGGAGAACCTTTCTATGTCAAAATGCCTGAAGTATGGGGCATCTATGTGAAAGGTGAACTTCCAGATTGGGTAGGTGCAAAAGATGCTATTTTAGAATTGCTACGCCGTCACGATGTAAAAGGAGGCGTAGGCAAAGTACTTGAATATTACGGGCCAGGCTTGAAGAACCTTTCTGCTATGGATCGTCACGTTATTGCCAACATGGGTGCAGAACTTGGTGCAACAGGTACCGTTTTCCCATCTGATGAAGAAGTGAAGCGTTACTTAAAGAGTCAGGGTCGTGAAGAAGATTGGAAAGAAATCGTAGCAGATGATGGAGCGAAATATGACCTTCATGAAGAACTCGATCTTTCACAACTAGAACCAATGATTGCAAAACCTTCAAGTCCGGGTAATGTGGTTCCTGTTCGCGAAGTAGCAGGAGAGCCGATTTATCAGTCTTATGTTGGATCTTCAGCGAACCCAGGTTACCGCGATTTTGCTATAGCTGCTGAGATTGTTAAAGACAAGCAAGTTGCAGATGGTGTCTCGTTTGACATTAACCCAACATCTCGTCAAATGCTTACGGACTTAGTGAAAAACAGTCATATGGCAAGCTTGTTACCAGCAGGCGCTCGCTTGCACCAGGCAGGCTGTAACGGCTGTATTGGAATGGGCCAAGCACCTGCGACTGGACGCAACAGTTTACGTACAACACCACGTAACTTCCCAGGTCGTTCAGGTACAAAAGAGGACAGTGTATTCTTATGCGGTCCAGAAACAGCTGCTGCCTCAGCTTTAACAGGAAAAATCACAGATCCACGTGATTTGGAGATGGATTTTCCGGACATCTCAGCACCAGATAATCCAACGATTGATATGACGTTGCTTGATAAACCGAAGCTTCCAGAAGAAGCTAAACAGATCGAGCTACAAAAAGGACCAAATATTGCGTCCATCCCAGAGATGGATGAACTCCCTGATGAAATGGAACTTCCAATTCTACTGAAAATGGGAGATAACATTTCAACTGATGAAATCCTAGCAGGTGGCGCTCGAGTGTTACCTTACCGAAGCAACTTACCAGAGATCAGTAAGTTTACATTCGAAATTGTGGATAACACGTACTATGATCGTGCTATGGAAATCAAAGATCAAGGTGGTCATGCAGTTGTTGGCGGCTATAACTACGGACAAGGTTCAAGCCGTGAACACGCTGCATTAGCTCCTCGATATCTTGGGTTACGTGTCGCGATTGTACAAGACTTTGCCCGAATTCACTGGCAAAACCTTGTAAACTTCGGTGTACTTCCACTAACCTTCAGCACAAGTGAGGAAAAAGACAAACTAGAACAAGGCGATGTGCTACAATTTAGTGGTTTACGGGAAGCCATTCAAAATGGCCAAGAAATTAAGGCAAAAGTTAAAGATAAAAATAAAGAAATTAATCTGCGTCATACATTATCTGTCCGCCAAGTGGACATGATGCTAAAAGGAGGACTTATTAACTGGGTCCGTGACCGAGACAAAAAATAGAGGAGTGAATCCCTTGGCAAAAGACATGCGATGCCGTGCATGTGACGGCTCAGGTTTATTAATGGATGATGAAGAATGGCGCTACACCTGCACGATTTGCGGTGGAAGCGGAGAGCTCATCGCTGGAAAACCAATTGAGCAAGACGGTAATTTTGACGTAGACGAAATGAATCGCACATTAGAATAATGATCATGAAAAGGCACTCCATTAGGGGTGTCTTTTCTTAATGGTATTGAAGAAAAGGGGACACAAATTTAAAAAAGGTTCCCTTTTTAAATTCTTCCATATTTTATACGATATAAGAAAGAAACAAAAAAGGAGTTCACACAATGAATACAGATTGCGTCTTATGCAACCCAAACCAAGATCCAGAACAACAAATCATATTAGAAAATGACCATTGCTTTTATATCCAAAAACCATCTGAACAAGAAGTGCTCGTTGGGAGCGGTCTCATCATTCCAAAAAATCACGTGGAAACCCCATTTGATCTATCACCACAAGAATGGGCTGCTACGAAAGAGCTGATGGACAAGGCGAAAACCATAATGGACGAAGCATATTCTCCAGATGGTTATAGTCTTGGTTGGAATGTGAATCCAATAGGTGGACAGCATATCCCTCATGCTCACTTCCATATCATCCCTAGATTTGAAGATGAACCGTATGCAGGACGTGGTATTCGGTATTGGATCAAACAAAAAGAGAATAAACGACCATAAGAGGAGGATGTCATATGTTTTTGGGTGAACGTATTTATCTCAGAAAAGTTACAGAAGAGGATGCATTAACTTATCATAGATGGAGAAATGATCCTGAAGTCATGGAGAATACAAGCCTAACTTTAGATTTATTTACTTATAAAGAAACAACAGAATTTATTCAAAGTATTGCGGAGTCTGCTACATCAAAAAGCTATTTTATTATGGATAAGGAAAATGATGAGCCTATCGGTATAACATCATTAATTAACTTAGATTACAAAAACAGAAATAGTGAATGTATTATTGATATCGGAAACAAAAATTACTGGGGAGATGGTTATGGAAAAGAGGCTATGGAGCTTTTAGTTCAATATTCTTTTAGGGAACTCAACCTACATAAACTGTATCTGAAAGTTTTTGCTTTCAACACACGTGCGATTCGATTGTATGAAAAAATAGGTTTCGAACGAGAAGGGGAACTGAAAGACCATCTTTTTCGGAATGGGGAATGGCATAATATTGTTGAGATGGCTCTTTTTCAAGATAAGTATTTACAAATGGAGAGTAAAGTATGAACTACATAGCAAAACATCCCTATTATAGATTAAGGTGAGCGACACCTGCTCACCTTATTTATTATTCTTCTTTCTCAACATACATCTTTAACCCATCTAGGATATCCTTAGCTATTTTGTTGGTCATTCCTTGAAAAAGCTTGCCCATAAATTTAGCAAACCCGCTATGGTATTCAGTTTCATAATGCTGCTCGACATAAGTCATCTCACCTTGGTCAGTCAAATGATAGGAGATGGTCATCGTAAAGGCTTTGTTCATGAGTTGATAAGAGAATAAACTGGGTTCAGTAACTTGAAGATTCTTACCCTCATATGTATTGGTCATTTTGCCTTCTTTCTGTTTTTGTTGAAACATAGCACCCTCTATTTGTTCATTTGCCGGGTCATTGTAAGTAACGGAGATAACATCCCTTGTCCATTGTTCACGTTCTGAAGCAGTTGCTATCGTTTGAAAAACGGTTGAGAGTGGAGCGTTAATTTTTACAGAGTACTTCATTGATATTCCTCCCACTATAGTGAACTATTTCCAGAATTTTATGTATAAATTTATTTTAACATTAATTCGAGTAACTATGTTGATAGAGGATGGAGGCATTAAAAACATCACGATTTACCAAGGATACTAGCACAATAAAGAGGCATACCAACCATAAGGAGGTGTGTTTCATGGCTAGACGGAACAAAATATTAGTTCCAGAAGCTCGAGATGGATTAGATCAGTTAAAAGCAAAACTTTCAGGTTCTAAAGATCCTAATCAGACCAAATACGAAGTTGCTGAAGAACAAGACGTTCCTTTAAAAAGAGGCTATAATGGTGATCTTAGATCGAAAGAGGCTGGAAAAGTAGGGGGCCAGATTGGCGGAAGTATGGTCCGCGAATTGGTGAAGATGGCTCAGCAAAACTTAGGTGAGAAAAAATAAGTGAAAACAAACCTACCCCACAAGGTAGGTTTGTTCTGTTTACCGAGATGCGATCCCTTTTTCAAATTTTCGTATCACCTTATCCTGATTAAATGTAATGGATGCAAACGAATCAGGAGCTTTTCCATCCCATATGTAATGTACGGTGCTGTCAGACTCTTTGCTGTCAGCTTTACCTTCTCCTCCAACAATCTCAACGATTTCTTCATAGGACATGCCTTTTTCAATTTTATGATATTCTTTGTTTGTGATAAGTTTTGCATCCTCTTCACTCTCAGCACTGCACCCAATCAGAAAACATGAGAGAATAAAGGAAATGATTAAAAACCTTTTCATTACGTTTCCTCCTTAATAAAGGTTTAGTTTTTATCCATACGATTTAATAAGAGAAAGGATTCGTTTTCACATGAAAAATTTTGAAAATATTCAAGAGTATGATGCTTTAGGACAAAAGAAGTTACTGGATGATAGGCAGGTTACATCACTTGAATTAACGGAGTATTACATAAATCAAATCAATAAAAAGAATTCAGAGCTTAATGCCGTAGTACATACGATGTTTGATGATGCTCTGTCAAAAGTGAAGCAAAATGGTTTAGGAGAAGGACCTCTATCAGGCTTGCCTTTCTTAATAAAAGATTTGAATCCAATAGCGGGATATAAAGCTACATCTGGATCACGATTGTTGGAAGATTTTGTTCCAGGAATAAACGATGAAACAGTTGAAAGGTTCCGACGTGCAGGACTTAACTTTTTAGGAAAAACCAATACGTCTGAATTTGGTTTTTTGCCTACGACTGAGCCTGAGTTATTTGGACCTACACGAAATCCGTGGGATCCACGGTTATCTGCAGGGGGGTCAAGTGGAGGTGCAGGAGCGGCTGTTGCTTCTGGAATGATTCCATTCGCCCATGCAAGTGATGGGGGTGGATCGATTCGTATCCCAGCATCTGCTTGTGGGTTGTTTGGATTCAAGCCATCTAGAGGTCAATTACCGTATTCTATGTATATGAATCATCTAGGGGTCAATCATGCGATAACAAGATCGGTAAGAGATAGTGCAGCCTTACTGGACGCATTACACGGAGAGGTGCCAGGGGAGCTCTATCCTACTTTTCAGTCTAATGGCTTTCTTAATGCTACAAAAGAACAACCAGGCAAGCTACGTATCGCTGTAACACCTGACTTTGATGGACACGTATCCATAGATGATGAAACGAAAAAGGCATTTCAGCAATCTGTCCAACTTATAAGAGATTTGGGGCATGAAGTAGTTGAAGCTTCACCACAATTTGATTTCAGAGGAGTTGCAGACAACTTTATTAACGTGTGGGTTGCTGGAGGAGCTGTTGTCATTAAGCACTTAGGAAAGGTGAATGGAGTACAGCCTGGTCCAGATAACTTAGAACCGTTGTCTTATAACGTTTATCAGCAAGGATCAGAACTATCAGCCTTAGAATATGAGGAAGCACGTGTGTTATTGCAGATGGAATCTAAAAAACTGCTACATTTCCATGACCAATATGATATCTTACTAACCCCTGTACTAAATAAGCTACCAGCACCTTTAGGATCATTTAAGCAAACATCGCCTCAGGCCATGTTTAAGAACTTTACAGATTATTGTAGCTTTACACCAATCTCCAATGTAACGGGGCAACCGTCAATGAGTATGCCACTGTATTGGACGGATAAAGGATTACCGATCGGTGCCCATTTTACAGGTCGCCTTGGTGAGGACGAGCTATTATTTAAGTTAGCTTCTCAAATTGAAAGGGAGAAACCGTGGTTTACGAAGTACAAAGAAGTTTAAAGGAGAAGGGGAGGAGACACTATGGCTGTATTTTTCATTACCGTGAATATCCTTGCTTCGATCATCATTTTTATTGCTGCTTTGGTCAGTGAGCATGTACTTGTTGCAAATAATTTTAAAAATGTGGTTCGATTAATTGTCTGTTTATTTCTTAGTTGGTTTAGTCCCTATTTAATCATCGATGTTCTTGAAGGATTTCCTTATGGGGAAAGTTTTCTAAGGGATAATGTGTTTTATGTCTTAGGTGCTTCGGTTATAGCATTTGTGAGTTGGCAGTTAGTTTTCTACGATTTATTTGGTGATATCGATGAAGGATATGAATTCGATTAAAGAAATAACCACCAGGCTACTGAAGCTTGGTGGTTTTCATATCTCTCACTTAATTTAATTTTAACCAAGAATCTAAATATCCTTCTGGCTCATTCTCAACATAAGCACGGAAGAAACGGACGAATTCTTCGGTGGTCACTTGCTTACCTTGATACAGATTATAATAAGTGGATAAGAACTCAAGAGCAGCATCTTGGCCACCGTTATTTTCAAAGAGGCTCCAAAGCTTAGCGACGGGTTGACCATAAACAGCCTTCGCATAAGTTCTTTCGTATTCCGTAATAGCAAGGTTCGCTGGTTTGTCAGGGCCACCAATGCTATTCAGTTGATTAGCAAATTTCATCGCTTCTTCTTTCGTATCTTTGACCTCAAGTTGGTACAACGTGTTCGCAAATTCCGTAATTCCTTCATCTACCCATGCATCGTAATACGGGTCATTGTTCACCTGGAAGTAAAACCATTGGTGAGCGATTTCATGAATGATGGTGGCATTTGCGCGCTCGCCACTACGCTTTGAAGAACCTTCTATAATTCCCGCATATTCCATACCACCGCTGTTCTGAATCATATCCAACTGATCTAGTGGATAGTCTCCGATATTCTTTTCAAAAAATGCAAAGCTACCTTCAGCAGCCTGTTGCCACTCTTTCTCGTGTCCCTTAGCGTTATGTTTAACAGCCATACGTAAGTCCGTATTGTTTGTCGGGAAAAGGTTTAGATACCAATCACTGGGGTTTAAAAAAGCTACATACATTTCTTTTAAATGATCGCCCTGAACCTTTCCAGATTGATGAGGCTCATTGTTCTCATCATTTGCCGAAGTCATGACATAGTAATCGTTAGGAAGTTGATACTCCACGGTGTATGAGCCATTGGTGGTTAAATACGACTCCCCTCTAGGATTATACCCCTCAATGTTCCATTCACCATTTTGATAGGTCGGGAGCATTGGATACCACTGAGCTAAAAATAAGCTGCCTGACTTACGTCGAAGTCGAATGCCTTTTGGTGCAGGTTTTAAAGTGTACGATATAGCAACTTCAGTTTTATCACCTGCAGCAACTTGTTCATCAAGAGGAATGGTAAGAATTCCGTCTTCTGATGAAGAAAAGTCTGAATTTGAACCACTTACCATAACCTTATTGATTTTAACGGAACCACCCTCCCCAAATCGAGCCCCGTATTCTCCGTTTATTAAGGATTCAGGAATAAAATATAGCTTGATCTCATCCCAAGAATCTTCAGATCTGTTCTCGATTTCAATTTGAGCATCGATACTTGAAGTGAGATTTTGATCCATATTAATGGAGATGTTATAAGTTCCATATGTACCAGGTTCCACACCTTTAGGTTTAAAGTCACTCATGGAGTCTTGGAAACTAACTTCTTGAACCTGATCTTCTTCTTTTTCTGTTTCTCCTTTCTCTTTTTCAGTGGACTCTTCTCTATTATTTTCATCCACCGTTTCTTTTTGTTCATCATCATTTGTGGAATTTTCTTTGGTTTCACTTGTACATGCTGCCAACATGATGACCGTAAGCAGCAAGATTAAAGTTTTTTTCAATCTCATAACCCCCTAGGTGTATATTTCCAAAATATTCAAAAGGTGTTTAAATCGTAAAAAATATTTGAGCGAAAGTCAATTGATATCTATTACGTTTTAAACTGGGATCTCCGCGCAAAAGAGGTATAGGTGGAACTCTACCAAACATTTAACAAAATCTTCACACCCCTATAAGAAGGGGATTTAAAACTTTTGTAGAAAGGTGTTGCTTAAGGAAATGAAAAGGTACTTGAGCTCAGGTGTTTACCCATAGGGGTATATGTGTTATGATAAATCATGTAGTTAAGATATTGATTTCTTATAAATAACCAAATCACACTAAACACGTGAAGGAGAGGGATTTTGCATGTTACTAAAATATTTTTATGATGAAAAATTAGCTCAAGCTTCTTATATGGTCGGATGTCAAGCGACAGGAGAAGCATTAGTGGTGGATCCGTCTCGTGATATTCAAGCCTATTTAGACACAGCTAAAAAAGAAAACTTAACAATTACAAAAGTAGCCGAAACGCACATTCATGCTGACTTTGTATCTGGAGCTCGCGAGCTAGCGACGCAAACAGGAGCAACAGCTATGCTATCTGGAGAAGGTGGAGATGATTGGTCTTATCAATTCTTAGATAGTATCCATCACGAACTTGTTTATGATGGCAGTCAATTTAAGGTTGGTAACGTAACGATTGAAGTTATGCACACACCTGGCCACACGCCAGAATCAATTTCATTCGTTCTTTATGATCGTGACCAAGATGCGCCTATGGGTATCTTTACTGGAGACTTTGTTTTCGTTGGTGATGTAGGACGTCCTGACTTACTTGAAAAAGCAGCAGGTCTTGAGAACACATCTGAAATCGGCGGACGACAAATGTTCAAATCACTAGAACGCTTCAAAGGTCTTCCTGACTATATGCAAGTATGGCCTGGACACGGAGCTGGTAGTGCTTGTGGTAAAGCTCTTGGAGCGATTCCTTCCAGCACAGTTGGTTATGAGAAGATTACAAACTGGGCCCTTGCGTATGATGATGAAGATGCATTCGTAAAGGATCTTGTTTCAGAACAACCAGAGCCACCTAAATACTTTGCTGTTATGAAAAAGGTAAACAAAGAGGGGCCAGCGCTTCTAAATGAGCTTGGTGAACCAACTCATATGAGCTGGAGTGCAGAAGAATTAGGAGAACAATTGCGTAATGATTTACAACTTATCGACACACGCTCAGTGGCTCATTTCGCTGAAGAGCATATTCCTGGAACGATTAACATTCCAAACAATAAGTCCTTTGCAAATTGGGCAGGTTGGCTAGTGGATTATGATAAGCCTGTTTACCTGATTACTGAAGAGGATCAAGTAGAAGATTTAACAAAAGCGCTACGTTCAATTGGTGCTGACAGTGTAGCTGGTTTTATTACACCAGCAGAGCTTTCTGAGCTTAAGGCTAAAGGTATGGATATGGAAGCTTATAAAGTAACAACTCCAGAGGAAATTGCAGAAAGAATTGAAGCTGGAGATGTTCATTTACTCGATGTGCGTAATCAAAATGAGTGGGATGCAGGACACATTCCACAAGCACAGCACATTATGCTAGGTTACTTGCAAGAACGTATCGATGAAGTTCCAACAGATAAACCTGTTGTACTGCAATGTCAAGCTGGTGGTCGTTCTGCAATGGCGACAAGCATTCTGCAAGCAAATGGCATTAAAGATGTAATCAATATGCAAGGTGGATTTGGTGCTTGGTCTAAGCGTCAACTTCCACAAACATCTTAAATGATAACTTAACAAAAAAGCCGTATTGCACTAGGAAACAGTGCAATACGGCTTTTTAATATGTGCTTTAATTTGGTACACCTGTTTCAACATAACTACGTACAAGCTTCCACTCATTCGTAGCTGAATCTTGCTTAAATGTGTTAAAGAAAAGGTTTGAAGAAGGTACAAGCTTTCCTTCAATGATGGGAGCAGCACGGACAATTGCCATCTTTTCATCTTCTTTTAGTGAAATGATTGATTGAGGGGTCAGAACCCATTCCATATCTTGATCTGCAAAGTAATCAAAAGCACCTGCCCAGCCTTGTACAGACTCTTCATATCCAAAATCCACTGCTTCACCTTCACGGATTTCACGAGCCTGTAATTCCTTTGAAATCACTTCTCGCATGTAATCTGTGTTTCCTTGCTTCCAATTACTTAGATACTCATCTAAAAAAGAATGAAAATCTGTTTTAACCTGTGCAACCATATGTAGCCCACCTTTTAAAAATTCTTTTTCAACTAAACTAGCATTTTCAAAACGAAGTACGAACAAAGGTGGTCATGCAAATAGACTAGCGAAAAAGGTAGTTCTATTAAAACATGAATTATAATTTTTTCAAAAATATCCAAATCATTGTTACATGAATCCATTGAAATAGAGCGATTAAAAGAGAAGGTAGGTTCCTATAATAGGAACCTACCTTTTTTTCCTTTTCTGCAAGTATAGATAGTTAATTTCTGCTCCCACCATAAGAATTAATCCTGTTAAGAAGAACCAAAGCATTAAAATAATGACGCCTCCAAGGCTTCCGTAGGTCGCAGAGTAATTGGCGAAATTACTAATGTAAAATGAAAAAGCTAATGAAATAACCTGCCATAACAATGTTGCAATCAGTGCACCAGGTAAAGCAACCTTAAATGGATTTTTAGTGTTTGGTGCAAAGTGATATAGCAACATGAGCACAAATGCCATCACGACTATACTGATGATCCAACGTAAAATTTGAAATAGGATTACAGTTTGATCAGGTAAGTTTAGGATCGATTGTAAATATTGAATGATGACGTCCCCGAATACCGGTAGAATTAAGGCGATAACAATCGCAAGAATCATACCAAATGTTAAGGCAATGGAAAGGAGACGAACTTTTATAAAAGGGCGCTCTTCCTTAATGTTGAATGCAAGATTTGTAGCTGTGATAAACGCATTCATACCGCTTGATGCTGACCAAATTGTACCCAGAATACCTACCGTTAGTAGGCCGCCTTTTGGGTCTTGGACGACTTTAATAATATTTTCTTTAAATGCATCAGCCGTTTCACTTGGGATCATCGATTTTATAAAAGATAATGCTTTTTCTGGATCAATATTTAAGTAAGGTAAAATCGAAAGTAAAAGGATTAGCAACGGCACGATAGAGAGTAGGTAATAAAATGCTTGAGCTGCAGCTAATAATGGTACATTGTCTTTTTGAAATTCATGAATGAAGTTTTTAATACTTGATATCATAGCTCGCCTCCAAGAAATATAGTTTATAGTCTATATCCCCGAGATGGAGGTGGTGTAATCTGATTCTTTAAAATCAACTCTTTTAAAGGGGACTTTATGAATATTTGGTATATCCATGAAAAAAGCCCCCAGGTCTTGTTAAAAACTGGGGGCTCCATCTTTGTCTAGGAAATTATAAAAATGCTAGCTTGTGTATAACTCTATAATAAGAGAGGGGCCACATCTAGCTCCAGCGCCCAGCAACGAAGGGACTTGGGCCCACACGACGTGGGTCAGATCGACGTTGTCACAGGACGTGACGGGTTTAGTCGATCATTCTTACTCCGTACGATAAGTCAACATCGATTCGCTAATAGCTCATCGTGTTTCCTTTACACGTTTGTGACATGAAATTTTAACAAGGAAGAAAATCGACGTAGTTAAAATTTCTAGGTGAAAGTACCACGGCAACTAAGCTTCTGTCTGCGCCTGTCGGCTTGCCAATCAGCAAGTTTGGTTAATCGTACTACGCGCTCAGTCCAGTCCCTTCGTTGCTAAACGGGCGCTTGCGCTTTTGTTCTTATTCTTGTGCTTTGGTGTTTTTAGGGGTTGTGCTAACTGTTTTAGATTTTACGTTATCTGGATCTAACCCGTATCCTAAGGAACCGTACATTGTACCGTGGTTTGGATCTACGAGCTCGTAATTTTCAAAGTAAACACGTGGAGTGTTCCATAAAGCTTTTAAAGCTTTGCCCATAGGCATCTCATGGTAGCGTTCTGGCCACATTTCTTTAATGTGTTTCTTTACTAATGGATAATATTTAGGGCTCATACCAGGGAATAGATGGTGCTCTGTGTGGTATGAGAAGTTAAAGTGAATCACATCTACCCATTTTGGAACTGTAACGGTTAAGCTATTGGCTAGCGGGTCGTTAACAGGAACGAGTGGATTTAGTCGGTGATTCGTTGAAATATAAGCCATGACTATAAAGTTTGCAATAAGCAATGGAATCAAGAAAGCAAATATCCATTTCTCTAGCCCCATAACAAAAATAAGGCTAATCCATGTTGCCCAAGGTAAAGCAATTTGTAGCCATACTTTTGGTTGGGTTTTAGGTTTGAATTCCTTTATATACATCGTAAACATTTTCATGGAGTGTGCTGTGAACTGAACTGTCAATGATGCAAAGCTGAAAAAGGCACGAACTGAAAATGGTAAACGGTACACCCAACGGAACGCCTTCATTTTAGAGATTTTTTCTAAGGTTGGCCAAGCATCGGGATCATTTTCTTCATGTTGCGTATGAACATGATGCTCCATGTTATGCCATTTTCTCCAAAGCTTTGGTCCTGTTGTTAGTGGGAAAAAAGCGATGGCGCCAAGTGTATCTCTTAGCCAAGGCTTTCGTACAACCGTACCATGTAAAATTTCGTGTCCTAGAAATCCCATCCCTGCAAAGCTACATCCGATTACTACGGAGAAAAGCAGGTTGATTAAAGGGTGGAAATTCAGTAAACCAATCAAAAGAAAAGATGTGACGGTTATAAGCAGATAGGCTAGTCCACCGAAAAGACGAGCGGGTACAGGTTTAAAGGCGTCTTTAGGTAAGTGTTTTTTGACATGTTTCGCATACCAACTAAAGGAGTGAAGTTCTTTCATGCTAGCTGGCTCCTTCCATACTTCGTTATATATTCTTATTATGGTACATTTTTGTATAACTTATTAGTGGTAATCTTATCAATGTAAAATGTCAGAAGTCAATGAAAATTATTACCTGGTATTAAAGATTGGTACTATTATCATGTCTTTGTAAATTACAACATAAGAGCTCAAAATTTTATTGCAATCCTTTCTTTGCTCTCATATGATGAAAAAGACAGCTAGAAAGGGAGATAAATAATGGCTTGGGATCTTTTGAATATTATTGCCGTTGCAGCGTTTGCTTTTAGCGGAGCAATTGTTGCAATGAGTGAGCGTTATGATATATTTGGCGTATTTATTTTAGGATTGGCAACCCCTTTCGCCGGTGGAATTGCACGTAACCTATTTTTACAAGAACCTGTTGTACATATTTGGGACCAGGGCTTCTTGTTATATATAGCAGTTGGAACCATATTAATCGCCTATTTCTTTCCGAAGAGTTGGGTGATGCTCTGGGATCGATGGAATGTGTACACGGATGCGATTGGTCTGTCCGCCTTTGCGGTTCAAGGGGCACTTTTTGCAGTCCAACAGGATTATAGTTTAGGACCGATGTTGTTCTGTTCGACGATTACTGGTGTAGGTGGCGGTGTTGCCCGTGACGTATTAGCCCAGCGTAGGCCAATGGTATTACATCAGGAAATCTATGCGGTTTGGGCAATGTTAACGGGGCTTTTCATTGCCATTGGATTTATTGATGCTTCAAGTGTTGTACAATTGTATATTCTGTTCTTTGTTATGATTGCGATGAGAGTCTTATCCTACCATTTAAATTGGCACTTAAGGTTCAGAGATCTATATCGATTATGATGTAAATGTATGAATAGTAGATAGTAGGTAAAAATTGAAACGTTTAAACTTCTCAATCGTATGGAATAGAGACAACAAAAGGCAGAAAGGGTGCTATACATGAGTGAAAAAGGTTGCGTGAAATGCGGAAGCACAGATGCAGGAACGAAGGATGTATCTATGACAGGAAGCGGATTAGCTAAAATGTTCGATGTACAAAATAACAAATTTACTGTGGTTTATTGTAAAAACTGCGGCTATTCCGAATTCTATAACCAAAATGCATCACTTGGATCAAACGTATTTGATTTCTTCTTTGGTTAAGAGGTAAAAGCTCACTTTGAAAAAGTGGGCTTTTTAAATTCTCTAAAAGTAGTAATGAAGTCCTGAATCTGAAAAAAATCTGTAACCTACTGGAATTTTGGTCGACAAATAGTGTAGAATTCAGCTATTGCATGATGCCACATTGAGGACTTATAGAATGTTTATTTAGGCGGTAATATGTGTAATGAATTATAAAATATTTAAGGGGATGAGCAACATTGAAAAAGCTACTCACAATGACTTTTGCGTGTATGCTTCTTGCTGCTGGGTGTTCCAACGGTGATGACCAGCAGGCAAATACAGATCCATCGGTGAATGAGGATCAGGATAAACAAGAGAATATTGAAAATGAATCAAAGAATGAAAAGAATCAGGAAACAAACGAACCGGATGATAACCAAGATACAGAAGAGAAAAATCAAGACGAAGAGGGTCAAACTGAGGAAGGTAAAGACAAAGAAACCTCAGATGAAAACAACAAGCTTTCTCTAACAAATGAACAAGCTAAAGAAGTAGCTGTTCAAGCAGAAACTTCTTTTAAAGAGATTGTGAACAGTACAGAAGGAGATTCCTTTAAAGTAAAGGGATATGAAACGAAAGAAGATATCGTAAATGATCTTACACAGGTTATGTCACAAAATCTAGCGCAATCTTTAACAGATGCCTTTTTTGTGATGCGAGAAGGAACCTTGTATCTTGAACCAAAAGGTGGACCGCTTTGGTTTGAAAAAGATATGGACTTTAAGCTTAAGCATCCAGGGGAAAAAGAATATGTAATCATCCAAGAACAAAACAACGAAATGTCTGGTAACGTCGTTATGCATTATACGTTAACGCATAACGGTGACAACTGGGTATTAGACCAAATGAAAAGTCAACGCAAGAAACAAAATGACGTATCAAAAGTAACAGAAGAACAAGCTGTAGAGTTAGTACGTAAACAAATTGGCGCTCAGGGTGAGAATGTTAAAATCGAATTCGATCATATGGATGGAAATCAATATGTCATTCACGTATATGAAGTGGTTGAGCAAGAAAACAACAGCCATACAGCGACAAAAGGCTGGTATTATGTAAATCAAGATACCGGAGAAGTTACGAATATGATGAACTAAATTCTAGATTGAGCGCTCTATCAAATAGGGGGCTCTTTTTATATTTAGAGGAATAAATGCAGATCATGTAGAATCTGATACTCAATAAGGTTATCCAAAGGAGATAAATATGGAGAAAAAAATTGCAATTATTACTGGTGCGTCAAGTGGTTTTGGTTTTCTATCGGCCATTTCACTAGCTAAACAAGGATACATAGTTTATGCCACAATGCGTAATCTCGAAAAAGCAGTGATGTATGAAGAAGATCATATCCCCAAAGAAATAAGAGGCCTGATTCATATACATCAATTGGATGTGACAGATGGAAGCTCCGTTCAAGAGATGAAAGATTTAGTCTCTTCAATCGGAAGGGCTGATGTTTTGGTGAACAATGCAGGGTTTGCTGGAGGAGGATTTTGTGAAGAGATCACCGTTCAGGAATACCGAAATCAGTTTGAAACAAACGTCTTTGGCGTTATGGCTGTCACCCAAGCCATTCTTCCGGTGATGAGGGAGCAAGGCTTTGGGAAGATCTTAAACATGAGTAGTATAAGTGGCCGTGTCGGTTTTCCAGGAGTCTCGCCATATGCCTCATCCAAATTTGCGTTGGAAGGGTATAGCGAAAGCCTTCGATTGGAAATGAAACCATACGGCGTTCAAGTAGCGCTAATAGAGCCTGGTTCATTTAAAACGAATATTTGGTCCTCAGGAAAACAAGTTTCAGAGAAGTCTCAACAAGCTTCCTCACCATATGCTTCTTATATGGAACGAATCAATAAGCATTTAGATGAAAGTAAGGATGACATGGGGGATCCTCAAGACGTTGCAGATTTAATCGTAACCCTAGCTGAACAAAATGAGCTGAAAAAGCTACGTTATCCAGTAGGAAAAGGGGTATCGTTTATGTTGGAGCTGAAAAAATGGCTGCCTTGGAATAAGTGGGAACGTGAGATATTGAAGCGGTTGTAGTGAATATAATTCCCGCGCCTGGAGAAGGGGATCGCACGCTCGAAGAAGAGAATCCCACCCTCAAGAAGAGCAATGCCGTATCATAATACGATTCTGTTTTTTATAAATGGATGTGCTTGAGTAGAGTAAATTAGCATAAAATGAAATAATTATCCATTTTCCATTGATTAGTAAGTTGATGGTCTAGTAGGATGAAGATATTGTTCATTAGAGAGGAGTCGAGCTATGAGTTATGAAGAAGTAGAAAGACCAGCAGGGTTTTGGATTCGTTTAGGTGCTTCTTTACTTGATGGGATCATTATATTTATTGTCTTAGGATTCATCAGCCTAATTTTATTTGGTGACTTTGACTACACGAAATCTATTTCTTTAAGTATTGTAGAGTTCTTATATATCCTCTTGTTACCTGTCTTTTGGTATGGATATGTACTAGGCAAAAGAATTTGTGGAATTCGTATTGTTAAAATCGATGGAAGTAATGTTGGGATTCTGAACATGATTTTACGATGGGTTGTTGGAGGTATTATTTATGCCTTAACATTGGGAATTGCTCTTATCGTAAGTGCATTTATGGTAGGGTTACGTGAAGATAAACGCGCGATTCATGATTTTGTTGCAGGAACCTATGTAACGCATATGCCCCCAGAAGCTTAAATCATATAAAAAGATTCGTTTATAATCGATCATAAGAAGGTACTATATACATTGAGGTGATCGATGATGATGGAAATGTTTAATGTACGTACAAAACAACACGATGAAATGGTGGACATTACACAAGAGCTAGAAAATTGGATTCGTAAGCAAAATGTCCAAGAAGGTGCACTTATTGTGCAATCCCTACATACAACAGCTGGAATCACAGTTAATGAAAATGCTGATCCTGATGTGAAAACCGATATGCTTATGCGTCTTGATGAGGTTTATCCTTGGGACCATCCGAAAGATAAGCATGGGGAAGGGAACACAGCTTCTCATCTTAAAACAAGCACAGTCGGTTCAAGTGAGACCATTTTAATTCACGAAGGAAAGCTTGTGCTTGGAACATGGCAAGGCGTTTACTTTTGTGAATTTGATGGACCCCGTCAGCGAAAATATGCAGCTCGTATTATAAGTGATTAAGAAACAGGAGTCCCATGTGAGTGAAAAGAATCTCACATGGGACTTTTATATTTTATAGGTTAATACATAAAAGAATGCTAAAATATGTATATAGATGAGGGAGGGGGAGAAAAAGCTGAAACAGATTATAAGTATCGTACTCTTTTTCTTGTTTTTACGTATCATTTATACCGTGGTCGATGCTTTTGTCGATCACTTTCTTGAGTATCATCTTCTAATGGATCTTTTTATTATTTTCTTGGTAGGGATAGCTTCTCTTGTATTAGCTAAGCTTGCATATGATATGTTATTACGTCAGGAAAGTAAACACCTTCCACCTAAAAGAAGAGCAGTCATTGTATCCTTGCTTGCCGCTCTTTTTGTTGGGAATTTTGTTTATCAATATTGGGATGATCACCGTGAAAAGTCGGTTGAAGTGGCTCTTAGTCGTTACAGTGATCCTGAGGTTGTTTCATTAAATCTATACTCGGATGGATATATATCGCAGTTGGAACAAGAAGAGGGCATTAAGGAATTGTTCCATTTCCTTAACCAATATAACATTCAAAAAGTTGAGAGCGGTGTATTAGGTAAAGTTTACAATATTAGTTGGAAAAATGATGCTTTTTTTACAGGTCCGGCAGCTATTCATATCAGTATTAACAAAAATAAGCTCTCCATCAATGAAGACAATTATGAAATCGTAAACGGTCCGGTTGATATGGAGTGGTTTCTAGGTTTTTATAAAACATACAAAACAGAAAAACCAAGCTAGGAAAGTCCTGTTGCTTGGTTCTTTTCTGTTGAGAAAAACTATTAATATAGCATCCATATATCCGTCTCATGCTGAAAGGACAATTTTTGATAGATTCCTTCTAAGTGTTGCAAAGCTTCTTCATAAAATAAATAAGGCGTCTTTTCTTGTTGGTGTAAATGCTGAACCAACGCCTTCAGACAGTGCATGCCATACCCTTTGCCTTGATAATCGTACTCTGTGTAGACTGCTCCAATTAAGGCATATTGATCGGTTTCTGAATGAGCCAGCGCAGCTGACACGATCTTGTCTCCATCTCTCCGAACAAAGATAGAGCCTTTCTCAATAATATGTTCGATCCGTTCTGGAATCTCAATCATGATGTCTTTCTCTTCATAAAAAGATATGAGCTCGGGAATATCTTCTTTTGAGGCTCGTTCCACACGTTTCGCTATATCTCCATTGTTATATCGTTTAATGGGGAGAAATCCATATCGATATACATGTATGTCACGACCCGTAATTTGTCCAAGTCGTTGTATATAATCATGTCGGCCGAAAATGTACATAGATGATGTTTCTGTAAGGATATCTTTAAAGTAATCATAAATATATAGAGGGTTTTGAATCGCGAATCCTGTATTAAATGGACTAAAGTACAAAGCTCCTTCTAGTTTGTTGTTCGTAAACTTGCCATAGAAGCCGAAACGTTCGTCTTCATTCGATAAATACGGAAGGTATTCATAGAATTGAAGATTGTTTACTTCATCTGCTTGGATGATCTCGAGCAATTGGGATAAGTCTTTTTCTTCTAATTTTCTTAGCAATCTATTCGCCTCCTACTCTTTATCATTATACAGAAACCTTCTCGAAGTCCAAGTCAGACGGGTTCATGTCGTTTAGACTTATAAGACTTAGGTTATATACAAATGGAAACGTTTACTAAAACATAGAGAAAGGGGTTCAATTGTTGAAGAAAAAGATAACAGCTTTTGTCGTCATGCTTTTAGTAAGTAGTGTGGTTTATGTCCCGGATACCTCCATATATGCAGCAGAGGAGTATGAAGACCTCTCACAGGATATGGCGGGATATGAAGAGATCAAGTTTTTAAATGAGAAAGAGATTATTAAAGGGTACCCTGATGGTGAGTTTAAACCGTATGAACCTGTGTCTCGAGTGGAAGCAGCAATTATGCTTACGCGAGCACTTGATCTTTCAACAGAAAATCGCCCAGACCCTGGATTGGATGATGTATCAAAAGATTATCCACGTTATAAATACATCGCAACTGTCATAGATGAGGGGATTTACCAAGGAACTCAGTCCAATGAATTTGAACCAGGTAAACCTATTCAACGAATCGAAATGGCTGCTGTTTTAACAAGAGCATTTAACCTGAAAAATGGCCCGGTTTCTATAGATTTCCGTGATGTTGAAGATGACCGCAATTATATAACTCAGATTGCCTCAAATCGAATCTCAGTAGGTTTTCCAGATCAAACATTTCGTCCATTTGCTGAAACAACAAGAAGTCAATTTTCTATTTTTCTAGCACGTACGATGGATGAAACCTATCGTAACCCTACGTTAAAACCTTCATTCATAGACTCCGCTCAAAAAGGAATGATTGAGAGTTGTTTTGCCAAACTTGATCAAACGATGACGTATGATGACATGAAGATAACATATGGAGAACCAGAGCAAGAATCAACTTGGGGCGGGGAATTAAAAGTCGATTATGGAAAGTGTTCTTACTTATTTAACCCAGAGGAACCAAACCAAATGAAAGGTTTATTCTATTATCCAATGGATGAGCGATTAACACCTGATAGGGTAATGGATCAGTTAAACGACCAGCCTGATAGTAAGAAAGAAACAAATGATGGCACGTATAGACAAATCTATGAGCTAAATGATTATACGGTTTACTTTGTCTATCCGAGTGTGGATGAAGCTCTTGACTATATTTATGTGAAACCGAATACGTTCTACGATCCAACTTGGCTTTTAAAAGAAAAATATTTTAATGATATGGAAATGATTAATGGAAACCCAACAATTACAAATCCGTCTAATCCGTTGGTCCTTGTGAATAAACAGCATTATTTACCTTCTGATTATGTTCCGGAGTTGGTTCGCCCAGGTGTCCAATTTGTATTTGGTGATAAAAGCTTGAATAAAGCCTTAATGCGTCCAGAAGCAGCTCGTCATTTGGAGGAGATGTTTACAGCGGCTGAGGAAGCAGGAATAAATATTCTTGCAACATCAGGTTATCGTTCTTATGATCGTCAGCAGTACCTTTTCCAGCAAGAAGTAGAAGAATCGGGTCGTGAGGAAGCGAAAACAATCGTAGCGATTCCGGGCACAAGTGAGCACCAAACGGGATTAACGATGGATATTACGTCTCCAAGTGTAGATTATGGGTTGGTACACCGCTTTGGAGATACTAGAGCAGGTGAATGGCTTGCGGATCATGCGTATAAATATGGCTTTATCCTGCGTTATCCAGAAGGAAAAGAAAAGATTACAGGCTATCAATACGAACCATGGCACTTCCGATATGTAGGTGAACGTTATGCGAAGATTATTCATGAAAATAATATTACGCTAGAAACATATTTTGAAAGCGTAACGAAATATTAATGACAAATCCCATGCAGACTATACTCTGCACGGGATTATTTAATAAAAGGGAATCTCAAAATAAAAGGAATGTACTGAACCGTCTGATTCTAGCCATATACGCCCATCATGCTGCTCTACGATTTCTTTGGAAATGGCTAAACCTAAGCCTGATCCACCTGTAGTTCGGCTTCGGGATGGATCCGTTCGGTAAAACCTTGAAAAAATTTTCTCTTGCTCAGATTCTGAGATCTTCTGCCCTTCGCTTGTAATGGATACTCGATAATACTGATCTCTAACTTCGCCTTTTATCAAGATAGTATTTTCACCTTGATAGTACTGAATCGCATTATCTAAAAGATTGCTCAATACTTGTTGGATTCCAGAAACATGTAGGGGAAGTGTGGCTTCCTGCAGATCAGTCTTCACCTCAATATTTGACTCTTCAAGAGACCATTCAAATGCAGTAATTCCATTCTGGATCAACTCTGTTACAGAAGCCTGTTCTTTATGCATAATAGGCTGATGAGTGAGAAGATCCCATTCCTTCAGTTGTTCTAACTGTTCAACCATTTGGGTTAACCGCTGTGATTCATGTAACAGAGATTGATATAAATCGGTGTTTCCTTTAATCACTCCACTTTTTAATCCGGTTAAATAACCATTTAGGTTTGAAAGGGGTGTTCTAAACTCATGTGCCATATCAGATAATACCTTGTGACGATGTTTCTCATTTTGTTCTAATTGTTCTGTAAGACTATTAAAATGGGATACTAGCTGGCCCATTTCATCTTTTGACGTTCTTTTTTGAACCTTTAGGTACTTTCCAACTCTTAACTGTTGGGTAGAGTGGATCATTTGTCTAACAGGATCAATTAATTGTTTGGTAGCGAAATAATGAACAATACTTCCAATAACTACTGTAATGAAACTAAACATCCAAAGGTATTGAAATAAAGTACGTTTGAAATTTTGCTGAGCTGTTGATTGAACTGTATTAATTCCATCAACTAAAAAACAAGCTGTTTGATAGATCGCCATCCCTGTTATGAATGTGAATAAAGTAATGAAAGCTACATTTACAATCGTTAACCTCACTAAAAAGCTATGCGGAAGGGAATTGCGAATGGATTTAAGCATCGACAAATTTATACCCCATTCCTCTTACGGTTTGAATTCTTTGAGGGGAGGAAGGGTCTTCTTCAATTTTTTCCCGAAGCTTTTTGATATGAGCGTCGATTGTTCTATCGAAAATGGTTTGTTCAGCCATCGGATAAAGTTGTTGAAGTAATGCATCTCGCGATAAAACTGTATTTGGGTTCTCCATAAAATGATAGAGTAGGTTGAATTCAAATTTCGTTAATGAAATCTGTTGATCATTTAACCACACTTCACCTTTACGAGGTTTAATACAAAGGCCTTTGTATGTGATCTTTTGGCAAAACTGTCCTGTACGACGTAGAACAGCCTCAACATGGGCTACCATTTCGTCTGGACTAAATGGTTTAGTCATGTAATCATCTGCCCCCATTTTTAACCCAGCTATTTTATCATCAGTTCGAGCTTTGGCTGTAAGCATAATTATAGATACTTCATTACGCCCTTGATCTTTAATCCATTGACAAACTTCTTCTCCGCTTAATTTGGGAAGCATTAAATCAAGCATAACTAAACAAGGTTGTTCCTGTGTGAAAACTTGTTTTGCTTCTTCGCCATCTTTTGCTTCAACAACATCATAATCAGCGTTTCTAAGATACAGCGTTATGAGCTGACGGATCATTGGGTCATCTTCTACAACAAGTATTTTTTGTTTCATCATTCATCACCAGTTTCTATTGTATACCATGAGTCGTATTACTTCATATTATTGAATTGGTCTACCATCATTTCATAGTTCATGGCACCGAGTGCGATATGCTGTATCTTCCCATTTGAATCAATCATATAAGATGTCGGAATGGGTTGGATTTGGTACTTATTGGCTACTGCAAGTTTTTCATCCATCAGGATAGGAAAGGATAGTCCGAACTCCTTCTTAAACTTTTTGACAGCATCTTGAGATTCTTCTGTATTGGTAAGGTTTACAGCCAATATCTTTACATCTTCATTATTATAGAACTTCTCCATATCTGGCATTTCAGCTCTACAAGGCGGGCACCATGTTGCCCAAAAGTTAAGCATAATTTTTTCTCCGCGGTAATCTGATAATTGTACTGTCTCACCACTTAAGGTTTTCAGTTCAAAGTTAGGTGCAAGGTTTCCTTTTTCTAAGCCTACTTTTGCTTCTTCATTAGAGTCATTTGATTGACCCTCTTCTGAGTTTTCATTAGACATATCTTGGTTTTGAGTAGTCTCTTGATCTTTATAGGCAAAGTCATAAACAGCCCACCCAAACATTCCGGCTATTAAGACGATAAGTATGATTTTTTTCATCGTACTCCCTCCATTTCGTTTATCCTAGGTTTGATAGCCAAGTATCTTGAACAAGCTGTAATAGCATTGTTGATAGGCGTGTCAGTTGGCCCGTATATAATAGAACTCCCATCAGGATCATAATTATGCCACCAGCCTTCATAATCGGCTGACTGTATTTTAAAAGCCATCTAGTTGAGCCGAGGAAAAAGGCTAATACAATAAATGGTACCGCAAAACCGATGACATACATGATGGTGTAAATAGCTCCTTGAGTAGGGTTACTAGCAGCGATCACTAAAATGGATGCGAATATAGGTCCAATGCAAGGTGTCCAACCTGCTGCAAATCCGATTCCGACAAAGGTTGTTCCTATGTAACCAAGTGGCTTATTTTTAATTTGGAAACGTTTTTCTTTCATTAAGCCTTTCCATTGCAGCCAACCGGCTATGAATAATCCCATTACGACAATGAATATCCCTGCAATTCGTTGGAGGAAGACTCCTGATTGTCCTGTTAACATTCCTTGAATCCATTGTCCTAGAAGGGAAACGCCAATCCCTAAACTGATAAAGACCATTGATACACCGATTAAAAAGAATACAGAATGAAGCAAGAGCTTCGTTCTTACTCTGGCGTCTGATTGGTCTTGTAGCTCTTTAACACTCATACCAGTAATATAAGAGAGATAGGCTGGGAAAATAGGGAGTGTACAAGGGGATAAAAAAGATAAAACCCCTGCAGCTAGTGCAATCCAAATGGTTACGTCTGCTCCTTCAAACATGCTTTAACCTCCTTGTTTTTAAAAAAATATAAATGATTAATGAATAGAATAGGAGACCTATCCCTAATACATGATCAGTAGTAAAAAAGAAAATGGAATGGTTTAAAAAGAGTAAACTTAAAATAAATGTAGAAGTAGGTAGTAAAATAGAATCTTTAATGAATGTGGTTAATGCGAGTAATCCGCCATAGATCCCGAGATTTATGAGTGTAATGAGATGAGGGGATCCTCCCCCGATAAGCTCAAAGAAATCATACATGAACAGAGCAGAGAAGAAGACATACATCCAAGCGATTCCTGTGTTTCGCAAATGGTGAACTTGCTTATGATACACTAATTTCCATAAGATCCATATTCCAACTCCAAAAAGAGCAAGATAAAACGCGTTTGAGTTACTAGGATAAGCAATCACTGCACGTGGGTCATTTATGAAAACATCGAAGTTAAGTAAAGATTTTCCTATCATGAGAGACAAAATAAACAGAATGCCTAAAGAACTTATTTCGTTTAAAACGACCTTTTGCTGTTTTTTCGATAAAGGGCTGAGCCAAAGCAAAACAATAACACCAACCAACAGGCTCAACACTGTTAACACAATATCACTACGTATGATTAAAGGACCTATTGTCCAAGCAGATGGCATGGGATCACCCTTACTTCGTTTAAAATGGTTCATGTTAAATGTACATAACTTGTGTGAAAGTTTTATGAAAGACTCAAATAAAAATATTCTCAGAAGAGGTGAAGTAAAAGAACAAATAAAAAACAAGGAGTAGTTAGACTATTCCTTGTTAATTCGTGGATACTTCACCTTTATTCAAGACTCGTACTATTCCAATGATCATTCGGCATAATAAAAACTTGATCAAAAGTGTAAGAAAAGAATGATACCAAGTCCATCCTTTTCTCCATGTAATTAATTTCGTATTTCTTGCTGCTATGCTTTCAATCATTACTTGAGGAATTACGAATGGAAACAATTTAAGAACAATTCCTAGTGGCTTACTATTCAGTGTCCATTGGTTGTAATACAGTAAAAGTAATGGGTAATACAAATAATCAAAAGGTAAATGAATCTTATACCTTCTGCGGAAAGGTCGTATTTTATAATGTAAATACCCTTCTGATATAAAGTATCGATCAGCAAATGAATTTCCAATTATACTTACAAGATATACGATAATCCAATCTTTAAAGGAACGTTTGAAAAGGGCAAAGGGTAATAAAAAGAGTGAGACCATTGTGCTTATTGTTAAAAATGTTGTTTGTGATTGTCTTTTCATTCATGAACACCTCCTGTTATAGTATGGTGTTTTTATACATTTTTATGTGAAGAGGGAACAGAAGTAAGAGAGAGGTGTAATATTGCAAAAAAATAATGGGAAGCCAGGAGAAGAGAGAGAACGAATAAGACAAGAGGAAGTGAAGAGGAATCCTGGTGGCAATTTGAATGACGCTTTTAACAGGGGTGAGCATACGAATCTCGTTGACTTAGTTGGCGGTTTAGGGTGGAGGAAAACGGGCTTGCTCATCGTTGTTTTTAGCATAGTTTTTATTATTTTATTTTTCATCCTATAACAAGGTAGAATGTAAAAACGCTTAGAGTTAACTCTAAGCGTTTTTGATCATCATTACTCTTTGACATCCTCTATTTTAACAAGCTTTCCATTAAGCCAACTCTCTAAGAATTTACGAGCATCTGGGCTAATCTTTTCTTCAAATGCTTTCAGAAGGTCTTCTGGTTTAGCATTTTCAAATTTATTCTCTTTATAATAGGTAGATAAAGCCTCATTGACTTTCTCTGTACCTACTTCTTCCTCAAGGTAGTTGAACATTTGAGAGCCTATTGAGTAAATGATTTTATAATAATCATTAGGAAACTTAAACTCTGAGATAGATGAGCTGATATACTGGTTCTGCTTACTGAAGTATTCTAATCCTAATGCTTCTCGTTTATTTTGACCATTATATTTCTCGTTTAACTCTGGATAATACTTCTCTAAAAACTGAAATTCTGAATAGCTAGACAGGCTCTCATCCATCCAAGCATGATGTACAGGATTGGACCCTACAAGGCTGTACCACCATTGATGGGCTGTTTCATGAACGACAGTTGTAAGGCCATAATCATTTTTAAAGAATCTTTTGCTTACAAAGACTAAGCCCGGGTATTCCATGCCGCCAAACCAGCCTCCTGTTTCAACGATGTCATATTCATCATAAGGATATTCCCCAAATTTTTCATTAAAGTATTTAAAAGATTCTACGCCTATTTCGTGATACTTCCTTATATCCTCTTCACTATAGGAGGATGCAGAGTACCATGTTCGGACTGTAGTATCTCCAACCTTTGATTCCATAAAGTCTACTTCTTCATTTACGATGACATAAACAAAATCACGAACTTTATTTGCTTTCATTTCATATGTTATGGATTTATCTTTTTGGTTTACCTTAGAGTCAATTTGTTTTCCGGAACTAGCCACTTTATGATCGTCTGGTGTAGTGATCGTAACTTTATAATTGGATGTCTCACTATAAAAGGGTTCTCCATATTCATAGTAAGGGTCTTTGTGCCAACCAGTCTCCTCACTGTACACTGACCGAATGGGCAAGCTGTTTCCCATCCAATAGGTTTTTCCGTTGTAAGACATGCGTGAGTTATTAAATGGAATGTTAATAGTGAAATTCATCTTTATTTTAGCTAGCTCATCTTTCTTCCATTCTACAGGTACTTCCATAAGTGTTTGATCAATCTTATAATCCACCTCTGCTTCGTTAACCTCTACCGAATGAATATCAATGTTACCTGGTTCAGAAAATTTTCCTAACATTTGCTTCCAATAGTCGCTATCTTCATTATATGATTCCTTAAATGCATTGGCATAAAGGTGAAAAAAGACTGAATTTTGATTTTTTCCTGTATCATTAAGTGCTTGAATAGTCATTTTGCCATCGATTTTTAGTTCCTCTGGTTTGACATCAAGTTTGATATCATAGCTAGTATTCACTCCGGACTTTTGCATAGTGTGGATAGCTTTTGACGGCTGTTGTTGAGTAAACAAACTAAAGCTAAGGAATAAAAATGCTAAGGTTGTAACTGCAATTATGTATATTTTTTTCAACTTACTCCCCCTCATAATTTAAAGAAATTTTTATGTTTTTTATTAGACAAATAAGGGGGGGAAATGGTTCAAAAAAACGTCCAGAATGTCTCTGGACGTTTTTGCCTTTATGAAGCGGATTCTAACCCACTTTTAAAAGCAGCAAGGTGATTTTTAGATGCATCTTTTAAGTTGTTAAAGACACGTTTAGCATCATCTGGTACATCTGCTTCAGCCAATTTTTCATACATATCAATATTGTCGATTTCACCTTCCACGCCAGCTTCAAACGCTTGTTTCAAAGTTGTTGGTGTAGGTGTATATTGTTTAGCGAAATTTTCAGGAATATCAATGTCGTACTTTTGAAACAAACGAACGAGTGCATCAATGTGACGTTGTTCAGCTACTTTTATATTGGTAAATGGAAAGGTGGGGCCGAACTTTTCGATCACAGCTTCATAACGTGCTTGGGCTAAATATTCATCTTGAATCGCATAGGTTAGAGCTTTTTCTAATGTTATATCATCATCTTGAAGAGATCCTTTTGCCCCATAGTCTTCTGGAACTTCTGTTTGAGCTGAGATGACAGAAGACATGATGTACAAGAGAAGCATGATACCAATAAAAATCCAACGTACTTTACGTGAAAGAAGCCATTGCATGTTGTCATCACTCCTAAATTTAGTTACTTACTATAGGTTTTGTGATTCAAGAAAAAACATGTATTTAAAATAAATTATTTTCTTTCATGAAGTTTAATCTACCTGAAATGATGGAACACTATCTAGGACAATCAATACAAGGGAGTTGAGCATCATGGATACAAATGACATCAAGAATAAGGTTGAAGAAGTTTTAGATCGGCACAAGGTAGGTACACTTGCAACTGTTCAGAATGGTATTCCTCACTCTCGCTACATGACGTTCCACCATGAAAACCTAGTCTTATATACAGCCACTGATAAAGAGACCCATAAAGCAGAAGACCTACGCAAAAATCCAAACGTTCATATATTAATCGGTTATGATGGCAAAGGGTTTGAAGACCCTTATGTTGAAGTCGAAGGGACAGCGAGTATAAGCGATTCAAAAGATTTAAAGCATACTTTATGGAATGATTATATGAAGCATTGGTTTAATGGACCAGAAGATCCAAATTATGTGGTGCTTGAAATTCATGCTAAACAGTACCGTTTGATGAATGTTAAAGGGGAAAAAAGCCCACTTATTTTGGCGCCGAAGAATTCATAACAGAACCGAATGTTATACCTGAGGGAGCATGTCCCTCGGGTTTTTATGTTTAAAGGTTAAATTATATAAAGGTTCACGCTCTTATCATTCCTCTGTATAATAAATATACATGTAATTTATTCCAAGAGGGGGCGTGGCATTGTGTTAGAAGAAAAAACATTTTATTATTCAGAAAAACAAGGAAGAGGTTTTCCTGTTCTCTTTTTACCAGCTGCCGGATTTCTTGGAAATGAAGGTCAAAATATAGCTGATGTCATTTTAGATGATTTTCAAACTCATTTGTTAGATCTTCCGGGTATGGGAAGAGGGCAAGGGATAAAGAAACGATGTACGACAAAGGAAATGGCAGAATGGGTGAAGGGTTATCTAGACCAAGAAGGGATCGACCAGGTGCATGTAATAGGGCATTCTCTCGGGGGAGCACTAGGTATGGCGTTTGCTGCTCATTATCCTAAACGAGTTTCAAAGCTTGTTCTTTTAGATCAAGGTCATAAACCTTTTCCGAGAATTCCCAAGAACGAGTTCGGTCCATTTGCTTATGCATTTCCCGTCTTAAGTGGTGCTGTACGGTTGTTTGGGCGCCCTATACTTCAAAAGCTAGAACCATTGTTTGCAGGATCCCCTACTAATTATGAAGATCGAGACATTGATCAAGAAGTCCATGATTTTTGTGAGCAGTTCAATTTGGAGAATACTGCTTACATTAGAAAAGCAAAAGAGATACCAGCTGAATTTTCAGTAGATGGCTTAAACTTAATGTTTGGATATTATCAAACGAATCTTCCCAAACTATTAAAGCGTATAGAAAGTAAAACATTTTTAGCCTATGCCACCTTTAAAGAAGTTGATGAGAAAGAACAGAGATACACTCAAAAATACATAAAAAGCTGGAGTAATGGTGGGGAACTTTCACTTCGGTCTGTGAATGGTGGGCATTATGTTCATTGGGCGGATGAAGGGCTCTTAACAGATATCCATGACTTTTTAAAGGGAACATGAGAGGAGGGACACCATGTACGCCGTTGTAGGTTACTTTGGACCTCAAACCGAAGAGCAAATTCAAGCAATTTGGAAAGACTTAAGCGAGCAAGGCATTTCAGATTATGCCTATAGAGTAGGAGGCAATAGACCTCATATAACATTTGCAGGTTATGATGAAGTAGATGAGTCCTCCTTTATAACAGACCTTGAGTCTTATTATAATGATAAAGAAGCTGTGGATGTAGAGATGAATGTACTCGGAACATTTATAGGGTCTAGTACGTTATTTATCACTCCAATCATGACCAAAGAACTGCTTAATTTTCACTGTGATCACCACGAAGCCTTCCATTCCTATCAAGATAACCCCGAATCTCTTTACCAACCAGGGAAGTGGATACCTCATTGTACCATTGCGAATTATTTAGATGGAGACGCTTTACAACAAGCGTTTGATTATTGCTCAAAACAATTAACTCCATTAAAAGCAACCATACAAGAAATTTCGTTGATTAAAGTGGTCAGGGAAGAGGGTGAGGTAAAAGAAGCAGTGAATTTGTTCTCTGTTACTTTGAAATAGAATAAGTTTAAAAAGAGCTTGGAAAATCTCCAAGCTCTTTTTCATGGAATCTCTAAATAGAAAGACGAAAAGCTTTTACAATAATGCCATCATTTGCTGGCTGAAAGTCGTGTTGAGGTAATCGCTCAAATCCATATCGTTCATATAAAGAGATGGCATCACTCATAAATTCACCCGTGTGTAAACCAATCAAGTTATACCCTTGTGCTTTTGCTCTTTTAATACATTCATCAATCAGGGCTTTAGCAACCCCTTTTCCTCTTGCGTCAGGGGAAACAGCAAGAACGCGAATTTCAGGGTAATCTAATGTATCTACATACCCTTCATAAGCGTCCATCTTTGCAGGAAACAGTGCTATACTACCAACGATAAAATCATCAATTTCCGATACTATTAATTCAACACCAGGCTGTTGGTCAGCTTCGGAAGAAATAGCTTTCTTTAATGCTTTCCAATGCTCTTCTGGTATTAATTGGACATGGTCTCGGTATGCTTCAACTCTTTGCTCCCTTATTGTTGTGATTTCTGCTTCTCTTGCATCACGTATAATCATCGTTTTTAGACTCCTATTTCTCATTTTGATTGTTTGTCATTTGTTAATTATTCTTTCTATGAATCCTTTTTTCAAGTGAGAGGGCATTATTTTTTCCGCATTCTATGATTATTAGGAAATCATAGTCAATAAAAATACATGATCAATGTTGCCTATGCGTCAGCTCTGTCCTTCATGATTATAAATTGTAAAATGAATAAAATTTTGAAATAATTGGAATGTGTGTGATAACCAATTTTAATTAAGTCGGGGGAAAAATGAATGAGGGAAGCATGGAATAAAGTAATCTATAAAATTTGGGCCCCTGTTTATGATAGATTTTTTAATGCGGGTATATTTCGAAAGGCACGGATGGAATTATTTCAAGAAAACAAGATTCAAAATAGGGATCAGGTTCTTTTAGTTGGGGTAGGAACAGGAGCAGATTTAGAATATATTCATCATACGACCCAATCCATTACAGCAATTGACTTTTCTCCTGAGATGCTCCAAAAAGCAAAGGAGAAGTACCCCAATTCATCCATACAATTTCTCGAGATGGATGCTCAAAATATGAGTTTTGATGATCACTCTTTTGACGTTGTTATTGGGAGTCTTATTCTTTCAGTAGTTCCTGATCCAGGTCAATGCTTTCAAGAAATGGAACGAGTGTTAAAACCGGAAGGGCAAATTATTATTTTTGATAAGTTCATCTCACATAAACGTAATCATTTCACCCTACAACAATTGTTTCGTCCGGTTATAAAAGTATTGGGAACTGATGTTGGTCTGAGTTTTGAAGAGCTATATCAAAAACATCGTCATGACATCGCTATAGAGGAAGACAAGCCAATGATGCTAGCCGGTATGTATCGGAAAATCATTTTAAGAAAATAAACAAGGAGTGTTTACACTTGGACAAAATCAAATACGTAACTGTACCTGAGGGAGCTAGAATTATTGTCATTTCAGATATTCACGGAGAACTTGATTTGCTCCAAGGACTTTTAGAGAAGGTGCAATTTAAAGAAGAGGATTTTCTTATTATTAATGGTGATTTAGCGGAAAAAGGTCATAATAGCACAGGCGTTGTCAGATATGTGATGGATCTTGAGAAGCGGTACCCACATGTATATGTTACCGAAGGAAACTGCGAGGCCATTATAGATGAGCTTATGCGAGAGAATCCAAAACTATTAAATTATTTGCGTAATCGTCCTAACACATTATATAACGAGTGGCTAACAGAAATAGATTATGCGGTAAATGAGACAACAACCGTTGAATACATAAAAGACCTTCTGACAACTCATTATGCTGACGAGATTGAATGGCTTTCCCAATTACCTACTGCAATAGAAACAGAGAATTACATATTTGTTCACGCTGGTTTAGAGCATATAGAGGATTGGAAGGAAACAGACAGGGAGAAGGCTCTTACCCTTCCAGCATTTATGGAACATTCACATCTTGCTAATAAATACGTCATTGTTGGGCATTGGCCGGTAATCAATTATTCAAGAGATGTACCGACACATAACCCAATAGTGGAAAAAGAGAAGAAAATAATCGCTACAGATGGGGGAAATGTGATTAAATCATCTGGTCAGCTAAATGCGTTTCTCATAAAAACAACTCAAAGTGAAGATTCGTTTTCCTATCAATCCTTGGACCGCCTAGATAAGGTGAAAGTGGAGCAAGATTACGAAGGAGATCCCACTATGGTTCGAGCATTGCATTACCCTCATTATGATGTTGAACCCATTAGAAGAGAGGAGCATTTCACACTATGCAGTCAGCCCGATTCAGGACAAATGTTATATGTGAAGAACGAATACATATCAGAGGATGAAGAGGGGAACTTCTGTAGTACATCAGATATTTCCTGTGCTCATTTGAATGTTAGAGAAGGTGAGGAAGTGTCTGTTTTAGATAATAGCTGTTCAGGCTTTACTTTAATTAAAAAAGATGGGGATATTGGTTGGATAAAGAAAGGGATTGTTGAATAGAATTAGTTTATGAATGGATGGGCTTTAGACATATAAAGTCTCATTTAAAAGGGGGGAAACCTATTCATTTACTTACCGCTACTAATTTAGTAGAATATGTATAACGAACGATTTTGAAATCGCTTTCTTTTTTCGTCCTCAGTAGAATACTAGGTCTTACATACTGAAAGTGGTGTTGAATGTTTCAGGTTGGCAGTTCTAGGTAACAGTTTTGGGGTTATATAATGTGGGCTTTAAAAAAGCTAGCAAATCTTTTATATAAAAGGAGACTGTAAATATGCGAATTAACTTAAAACATTACATTAATGGTGAATGGGTAGATTCAACAGGTTCAGAAAAAGAAGACGTGATTAACCCAGCTACTGAAGAGGTTATGGGGACAATTAGTATGGGGACAAAAGAAGATCTGGATAGAGCTGTAGCAGCTGCTCGTGCGGCTTACCCAACTTTCTCACAGACTTCAAAAGAAGAACGTATTGAAATGCTTGAGAACATAGCTGAGGAATACGCTAAACGAAAAGATGAACTCATTGATGTTATGACAGATGAACTTGGTTCTCCGCTTAAAATCTCTGAAAAGGTTCATTACAACATGGGTTATGCTCACTTTACACAAGCTTCCAAATCTCTCAAGGATTTCAAATTCGAAGAGGATCGTGGTGGCCATACTGTTATGAAGGATTCTGTAGGGGTTAGTGGATTGATTACACCTTGGAACTTCCCTACAAACCAAACGTCAACAAAGATTGCTAGTGCTCTAGCAGCAGGTAGCCCAGTCGTATTAAAGCCTTCTGAGTTAACGCCTTTTGCAGCTATTATTCTAGCAGAAATCATTGATGCAGCAGGTGTACCGAAAGGCGTATTCAACCTTGTTAATGGTTCAGGTGAAGTCATTGGTGATGGCATTAGTTCTCACCCTGATATTGATCTTGTATCCTTCACAGGTTCTGTTGGTGTAGGTACTAAAATTATGCAAAATGCTTCTCATACAATCAAAAGTGTATCACTTGAATTAGGTGGTAAATCACCTCTTGTTGTATTAGATGATGCAGATGTAGAAGTAGCAGCTAAGACGGCAGTGAATAACATTGCAATGAACTCAGGGCAAGTGTGTTCTGCAGCAACAAGAATCTTAGTTCCATCATCTATGAAAGAAGCATTTGAAGAAGCGGTTAAAAATGTACTAAATAAATTCCCTGTTGGTAACCCAAGAGAGAAAAGCTTTGTAGGACCACTTGTTGCTCAGAAGCAATGGGACCGCGTTCAATCTTATATTGAAAAAGGGATTGAAGAAGGAGCAACACTTCTAGCTGGTGGTACTGGTAAACCTGAAGGATTAGAGACAGGATACTATGCGAAGCCAACTGTCTTTACGGATGTAAAAAATGATATGACTATTGCTCAAGAGGAAATTTTTGGACCAGTAATGTCAATCATTACGTATGACACAGTAGACGAAGCGATTGAAATCAGTAATGACGTGGTATATGGTCTGGCTGGATATGTAGTCGGCCAAGACCCAGATACACTTAAGAAAGTAGCTTCTAGCATTCGCGCTGGTAGAATCGTAGTCAATAACGCAGCACCAGACTTTGCAGCACCATTCGGTGGCTATAAACAATCTGGTATCGGACGTGAGTGGGGCGACCACGGAATTGATGAATTCCTAGAAACAAAAGCTATTCTAGGGTTCCCTTCATAAGTGAATTTATTTGAAAAGGCATGAGTGTTGTCACTCATGCCTTTTTACATGTGGAGTGTGAATAACATGAGGGGTTACATATGCGCTTTTATGAAAAAAGATTGAGATTGTTCCCTACTTTTGGAATAATTGGATTTAATATATTTTAAGAGGGGGAGGAACCATGCAATATTTTGTGAGAAATAAAGAGATTATAGGAAATCTACATTTACCAAGTCAGGAAAATAACAAACGAATTGGATTAGTATGGCTCCCAGGTTTGCCTAACCATCCCATCGTAGAGGATATGGGAACTCCACTAGTTAATTTAGGATTTACAGTTTTAAACGCACGCTATCCTGGCAGTTGGCAAAGCTATGGCAGTTTTGGCCCTGAAAGTTCTTTAGAAGGTGCGTTACTTGGGATAGAACTTTTATCTAAGGGTGAAACACAGGACTTAGCCTCCCAAAAAGATATCTCTTGGGATATCGATCATATTGTTCTGGTTGGAAATAGCTATGGAGGCGCCATTGCGATGAGTGCATTAGGTATTTCAGACTTAGTCGATGCTGCTGTAGCATTCTGTCCATTACTTGACCCATCAGAACAAAATCAGGATGAAGAATTACCTGAATCAGACTTATCTAGCATATATCCTTTTTTAAAAAGATGTCATGAAAATGTATTTCGTCATTTAGATGAGGAAGAATGGGAGAACTTTATAGAAGGAAATCATAAGTGTAATCCTCAAAAATACATACATGAAATTAAAGATAAACCTATCTTTCTACTGCATGGTCATGAGGATAAAAGCATTCGATCTTACCATACAGAAAAATTCTATCAAACTCTAAAAGAAGCTGGAGCCGAAAAAACCAAGGCAGTATTTAAAGAGGGAATCGGTCATGGAAGAGAATTACGAACCTCCACCAGAGATTTATGGGTCGATTGGATTTTAGAGCATGTGAAACAAGAAAATAAGCTATAATTTTTAATATATACAGGAGAGATGATTATGAGTAAGGTGGGAGTATTTACAGTAGATATCACACCTCCTTTAGGTATTGATTTCATTGGATACCATAGACCTGAAGGGGTTACGTCAATAGATGAGCATTTATATGCAACAGCCTTTGTTTTTGAGCATGAAGAAGAGAAATCAGTATTCATTAGCGTAGATAATGCTGGCATGTTAATTGAGGACACAAATGAGATTCGAAATAAGATTGCTCAAGCTTTGTATTTGAATAAGGAGCAGATTACGATCTGCTATACCCATACTCATTCCGGACCAGCTACAGCTAGTGATCAATCTTTAGTAAAAGCTTATAAAACTACATTACTCTCTAATACTCTACATGCTGCAAAGAAAGCAAACGAGCGATTAAAGGATGCGACAGTTGGTTGGGAAGTAACACATGTAGATATAGGTGATAATCGCAGAGAAATGGGCTCGGACGGAAAAGTGAAAATGGGAACGAACTTGGATGGAATTGTAGATCGTAGGCTTGGCGTTCTGGCTATAAGAGACGAATCAACAAGTGAGATGAAAGGTGTAATGGTCTTTTGTACGGCCCATCCAAATGTTTTAAAAAAAGATAGCAATCGTCTATCTGCTGATTACCCAGGTCTGGCAAGAGAGATTTTAAGTCAAGCATTAGGTTGTCCCGTTATCATTATTCAAGGTGCTGCAGGCAATGTTAACGCAAAATATCGTGGATCGATGGAAGCATTGAAGCATATGGCCTATAAGGTAAGTGGCCATGTTTTAACCATGATTTCATCATTTCAGTTTTCTCCGATATCTAAACTACAAACCCGTTCAACCACAATGTCTATGAATCTTAAAGAAATACCTGATCCAGAGGGGATTAGAGAGATGGCTGAGTTGGCTCAGGAACAGTGGGGAGTTAATACAGCGAAATGGCAAGAAACGATCCTGAAGAAACAGTCTCAAGGTATGACAAAACTGTCTATGGATCTTGAAGTTCAAATAATTCAAATCAATGAAGGCTCATTTGCTGGCATTCCAATGGAGCCATTTTCTGAAGTGGCTATTGAGTTACAAGAACAGCTAGATGATGAATTAATGTTTTTTGGTGGGTACACAAACGGATACTTAGGCTACTTACCTACTAAAGAAGCCTATCCCTATGGAGGATACGAAGTAGAATTAAACCCTGTAGTTTATGGACCCATGACCGGCTTATGGATGCCACCAGTTGAGAGTACAGCAGAAAATGTTGTTATGGAGGTAAAAAAGTTGTATGGGAAGGGTTCATAACTAACTTAGGTTGCTTTTAAACTAGTCTTGGGCAATTACCAAAAATTCATTGTAAGTCTACCCTCATAAAAATCACTGATTGTGTAGTATTCTATGAATAAGCAACATATTATTAAGAAATAGAATATGAAGGGAGTCATCACATGGAAGATGGATGGAGGATGGCAAGTCATGTTCTTTCTCAAATTAATGTGACTTCAAATCCTAACAATGAACCTGTGTCTATAGAGGGTGATCATGAAGATATCAGGTGTGTTGGTATAGGAACAGATGCAGCTGTTTTCCAATCGATTCATGCTCCACTTTATGCCTTTAAGTTATATGCAAATGATAAAGTTTATAAAATTAAAGAAGAAGAGCGAATTTATCGTTCGTTAGGGGAATCCCCTTATTTTCCAACGTGTTTTGGAGCGGAGGAGCGATGGCTTGTTTTAGGTTACGAAGAAGGTGTAACGCTCTATGACTGTATTCTTCAAGGTGTTCATATTCCTGAACAGGTCATAGAAGATGTGGAGGATGCAAGAGAATATGTTCGAGAAAAGGGATTAAATCCTCGGGATATTCATCTTCGTAATATATTATTACAAGAAGGTAGAGCAAAGATCATAGATGTATCAGAATATGCGAAGTCTGGAAATGACTATCGTTGGGAGCATCTCATGCAAGCTTATCAGGATCATTATCATCTAATTGATCGCAAGGCTATTCCGTCTTGGTTAGTAGAGACAGTGCGAAAATGGTATAATCAATGGTCAAAACATTCGTCCTCATTCGAGGATTTTATGAAAACGATTATGAAATTTAAAACGAAAAGAGATTAATATAAAAATGCCCTGGAAACTTGATTGTTCCAGGGCATTTAGCTTTTATTTATACATAAAACGCATCATCACATGTGCAGCTAATCGACTCGTAATATCTCTTACATCCTTAGATGGATCAATTTCTACAATGTCCATCGCTTTTACCATAGGATGTTGTGCCGCCTTTTTTACACTGGATAAAAGTTCACGGCTTGTAAATCCTCCCGGTCCGATAGCAGGGCAACCAGGTGCAAACGCCTGATCGACCGCGTCCATATCGACTGAAAGGTAGATCATATCTACCTGATTTTCGAGGCGAGCGATTTCCTTCTTAATAATCGATACAACGCCCTCTTCCTCTACATCATCCATTGTGTAAACATGAATGCCTTTTTCTTTTGCATAACGATCATATTCTTCTGCATTGGAGTGATCTCGGATTCCAACTTGGACGAGATCTTCACCATTTAAGATTTCTCCATCTAGCAAGCTACGAAAAGGGGTGCCGTTTGTACGGCCACCATCATCTAGATTCCTCACATCATGGTGGGCATCCCATTGAATAACCCCGATACGTCCATATTTTTTCTGGAACGCATGGATGGAAGGGTAGCTCACACCGTGGTCACCACCGAGCATGATATATCGGTCACAGGCTTCTGTTTTTAGCATCTCTTCAACCGAAATGTGAAGGCGGTCGAGTGTGTTCTCAACACTAGTTGGATGGATTGGAACATCGCCAAAGTCAAGGATCCTCATGTCATCAAAGTCCTTTTGTTGAGTAGCAGAATAGGTTGAAAAAGAACTTAAACCAGATCTAATGGTAGATGGAGCGTTTGCTGCCATCGACAGAGAAATTGATGATTTAGAGGATGGGAGGCCGATGATGCCAACATCACCTGTTTCGCTTCCCTTATAAGTTTTGATCGTTTCATCAATTTTGGTTACATAGCGATCTTTAAATTTGGCTGATTTAGTAGGATCGAGATAGGTGAAGCCCATGAGATTCCATCCTTTCCCAAACCGTTTTTCCGTTCTTCATCACAAGGGATGTATGGTTCACCCCGTAGTGATAGGGGATGTACATGTAGTTCGGTGCATCCCAAATGACTAGATCAGCAGAAGAACCAACGTCTAGCGTACCTGCCTGATCTCCACGTCCAATGGCATGAGCTGCATTGACCGTAACGGCATTCCAAATCTCTTCAGGTGTCATTTTAAGTTTTAAGGCTGCTAGTGACATAATCAGTTGCAGGTTTTCTGTAACACAGCTACCTGGATTAAAATCTGTCGCTAGGGCAACACTTGCACCACTATCGATCATTTCACGGCCACGTGCATAACTGTCTTTTCCAAGATAAAATGTTGTACCTGGTAAAAGAACTGCGACTGTATCTGTTTCAGCAAGTCCTTTAATGCCATCATCTGAAGCGGCAACAAGGTGGTCAGCACTTGCTGCTCCCATGGATGTAGCAAGCTCTGTCCCTCCTAGAGGATCGATCTCATCCGCGTGAATTTTGACACCAAATCCATGATCTTTCGAAGCTTCCATAAAACGACGAGATTGTTCAATCGTAAAGACTCCTGTTTCGCAAAAGATATCGGTGAATTCTGCAAGATCTTCTTTTTTAACTGTTTCTAGTAAATCGATCATCTCAGAAAGGAAAGCTTCTTCATTGCCTTTATGGGATTTCGGAATAGCATGTGGTCCTAGGAACGTTGAAACAAGATTGATTGGGTATGCGTTAGCTAGTTTTTTCGCCACACGTAATTGTTTTAGTTCCGTTTCAGCATCTAAGCCATACCCACTCTTTGCTTCTACAGTTGTAACGCCATATGACATGATACGTTCTAAATGAAAGGCTGCCTTTTCATATAGGTCTTCTTCCGATGTAGAACGAGTTGCCTCCACAGTGGAAAGAATCCCACCACCTTGTTTTAAAATGTCTAAGTAAGGCACACCAGCTTGTTTAAGTGCCATTTCTTTTTCACGTGAACCCCCATGAACAAGGTGGGTGTGGGGGTCTACCAAGCCTGGTGAAACAAGACGGCCTTTGGCATCGATTTTTTCTGTTGCTTGGAATGCTTCTCCTTCGTCGTTTGAGCCAACCCAAGCAATCTTCCCATTAGAGATGGCTACTGCGGCATTGTCGATAACACGCAGGTTTTTCATGTCGTCTCCCTTAAGAGGAAGTGATGATTGTTTTGGTAGTACGAGCTGTCCGATATTATGAATGAGCGTTTCATAGGTCATGGTCTCATCTCCTTTTATTGGTTTTTCTTCAACATTGGAATATCAACATTTTTTTCGTGAGCTACATCAATAGCTTTTTCATAACCTGCATCAGCATGTCGAGCGATACCCATACCAGGATCTGAAGTCAATACGCGCTCTAAACGTTCTTTTGCAAGATCTGTACCGTCAGCGACAGCGACCATTCCTGCATGTAAGGAATAACCCATACCAACACCTCCGCCATGGTGGAAGGAGATCCAGGAACCGCCTGCAGCTGTATTTACGAGAGCGTTCAGAACAGCCCAGTCAGCTACAGCATCACTACCATCCTTCATGGATTCCGTTTCGCGGTTTGGAGAGGCAACAGAGCCACAGTCAAGATGGTCACGGCCGATTACAATTGGCGCTTTTAACTCGCCTTTTTTCACTAGTTCATTAATCGCAAGCCCCATTTTGACGCGTTCGCCATAACCTAACCAGCAAATGCGAGAAGGGAGGCCTTGGAAGCTTACTTGATCTTGGGCCATTTCGATCCATCGAATGAGCGCCTCGTTTTCTGGGAAAAGCTCCTTGATCAGCTGGTCTGTACGATAAATATCTTCAGGGTCTCCAGATAACGCAGCCCAACGGAAAGGACCTTTTCCTTCACAAAATAGTGGGCGAATGTAAGCTGGAACAAACCCAGGAAAGTCAAACGCATTTTTAACGCCATGATCTTCAGCTACTTGTCGGATGTTATTCCCGTAATCAAATACAATGGAACCGTTCTTTTGGAATTCGAGCATAGCCTCCACGTGTTTGGCCATTGACTTTGAAGAAAGTTCAACGTATTTCGCTTGATCGTGTTTACGTAGCTCATCTGCTTCATTTAGTGAATAGCCTGATGGGACGTATCCATTTAGTGGGTCGTGGGCAGACGTTTGGTCCGTAACGATATCAATTTTGATGTCGCGTTTTAGCAACTCATGGTGCAAATCCGCAGCATTTCCGCGTAATGCAATTGATAATGGTTTCCCTTGCTCTTTTGCTTGTTGTGCCCATTCAATTGCCTCATCAATAGACTCCGTCATCTTATCGCAGTATTTCGTTTGTATGCGTTTTTGAATGCGATCGGGGTCAACTTCAACGGCAATGACAACGCCTCCGTTCATGGTGACAGCTAATGGTTGAGCACCACCCATGCCACCAAGTCCTGCGGTAAGCGTGATTGTTCCTTTGAGAGACTCCCCAAAATGTTGTTTAGCAACAGAGGCGAACGTTTCGTATGTTCCTTGTAAGATTCCTTGGGTTCCAATATAAATCCAGCTTCCAGCAGTCATTTGGCCATACATCATTAAACCTTTTTGATCTAATTCGTGGAAATGCTCCCAGTTTGCCCATTTCGGTACTAAAACAGAGTTGGATAAAAGAACACGAGGTGCTGCTTCATGGGTTTTGAATACAGCTACAGGTTTACCAGATTGGACAAGCATGGTTTCATTATTTTCTAAACGACGAAGGGTGGAAACGATAGAGTCAAAAGCTTCCCAGTTCCGTGCTGCTTTTCCGATTCCTCCATAAACCACTAAATCCTCTGGTTTCTCTGCAACTTCTGGGTCAAGGTTGTTATACAGCATACGTAGAACCGCTTCCTGTTCCCATCCTTTACACTCAAGTTCTAATCCTTTTTTGGCTTTTACATTACGTTGTTCAACCGTCATAATTGATTCCTCCTTAAGATTTGATGAGAGACGGATTCCATTGGAAGGATTCCGTTTGTAGCCACTTGGTTACACGTTCAATGTCCTCTGAGAATATGCGGTCTTCGGTGATCGAAGGGCAAATACTTCTGACTTGTTGCCACAATTTTTTAGTGAGAGGAGCCATTTTTTCAGTTCCTCGGTATTCAGCCGCCTGTAATGCACAAATGAGTTCGATGGCTAGCACACGGCGACTGTTTTGTATAATGTTTGAAGCATGGCGCGCTGCAATGGTACCCATAGATACATGGTCTTCTTGGTTTGCCGATGATGGAATGGAATCGACACTAGCTGGGTGTGCTAATGTTTTGTTTTCCGATACCAAGGAAGCGGCACTGTATTGCATAATCATCGCACCTGACTGTAGTCCAGGTTGAGGACTTAAAAAAGCAGGGAGATCATTCAACTGGGGATTGACCAGTCGTTCCACTCTGCGCTCTGATATATTGGCAAGTTCAGCAACTGCTGTTTTCATAAAGTCCATCGCAAGGGCGATCGGTTGACCATGAAAATTTCCTCCTGAGATGACGGTTGCGCCATCATCTAAAATAAGCGGATTATCAGTTGCTGCGTTCGCTTCAATTTCGAGTTTTTCTTTGATGTAATCAAGAGATTGCCATGTGGCACCATGTACCTGAGGGATGCATCTTAGCGAGTAGGCATCCTGAACACGTTTTTCGCCTTGATGAGTGGTTAATTGACTTCCTTGGAGTAGATTACGCATGCGTTTGGCTACATCTATTTGTTGAGGATAGCCTCGTGCCTCATGAATGGCAGGGTGGAAGACGTCCGTTATGCCTTCTAATCCTTCCATTGTCATCGCAGCAATCCATTCACTTTGATAGGCGAGCCTTTCAGCTTCAATGAAGTTGATTACCCCCATAGCGGTCATCGCCTGTGTACCATTGATTAGAGCCAAACCTTCTTTTGCTTGAAGGGATATTGGATCGATGCCTTTTTGATTGAACACTTCTTCTGTCTTTTTTACTTCTCCCTTATAGGTAACGTTTCCTTCTCCAATTAGCACAAGAGCTAAGTGAGATAGGGGGGCAAGGTCACCGGAGGCACCTAATGACCCCTGTTGAGGAATGACAGGGTGAATGTGCTCATTTAACAAGGTTAATAGTTTTTCAGCCACAACAGGACGAATGCCGGAATATCCTTTAATTAGTGCATTAAGCCGTAGTAGAATCATCGTTCTTGATACAACTTCGGGAAATGGATCTCCAACTCCGCATGCATGGGATCGAATTAGATGAAGCTGTAAGTCATTCACGTCTTGTTCTGGAATAGATACATCGCTAAATTTACCGAAACCTGTGTTAATGCCATATACGGTTTTTCCACTAGCGACAATTTCTTGTACCGTTTGATGGCTATGTTTTACGTTATCCATAGAAGCAGGGGCAATTTGAACAGGCTCGTTGTGATAACTGACGCGGATGATATCATCTATACGCAATGAATCTCCTGTAATTTCTAGCAATCTGAAAACCTCCTTTATTTTTTGAAGCGAAAGGGCCGGTTTCAACTAATAAAAAAGGCGACAATGGCATACGGGTACCATTGTCGCCTCCTATTTGCTAATGACTTTAGGCAACTTTCTATTAAATATCAAGTAAGTATAGGTGTAGCTCTTAATTGTCTAGCTCCAGCGCCCAGCAACGAATGGACTTGGGCCCACACGACGTGGGTCAGATCG
>NZ_AULJ01000013.1:0-45696 GCF_000425225.1 Pontibacillus marinus BH030004 = DSM 16465
GTAGTTCTGGGAGAGAGTGTTCTAATTCCAGGTTAATCCTATCATGACAAGGGTCTGAGCAACTTCTCTTACTATGATTTCCAATCAATATGAGGTGGGGAAAGCCAAATTATGGTCCGTTAGTTTCCATAATCGCGTGGAGGGAAGGAAACGGCAAACTGTCGTGGTAACAAAGGCAAGACGAGACCCCGCAAGGAGCGTAGCGTATGAGGAGGCTCGGCTTGTCTTCCACAACAGGCTTGCCGTTTCACTGACCGGAACAAATTACTCAACAGCAACGGACTTCTCCCAACCAATATCTCGGAATCAAGTCTTCAACAATCCTGCCATAAAGCTGAATAACTTTAAGGTAGGACTTCACCATTTTCATTTGTTCTTGATATAAAAAGAAGACGAAATCAAATTCGATTTCGTCTTCAAATCAATGGAATTAGTAAATAGCTACTCAAAAATATAAGAAATGACATCTAAAGCTTGATCAATCGTTTCTACCGTTACATTCGCCTTATTTGATAACTCTTTTAATGGGTGGTGTAAAGATTCTGGACGAACCAATATGACCGGCTTGCCCATTGTTAATGCAGTACTTGCATCCATTGCTGTGTTCCACTGTTTGTACTTGTCTCCAAACAAAGCAATGACAACATCAGATTTTTGCATTAACACTTGTGTACGCAAATTATTAATACTTGAAGCAGCATCATCCCGATAGACAGGGTTAGGTTGTTCTCCTAAAATATCTTCTCCAACTGAATCAGAACGATCATGTTGTTCTTGAGGTCCTACAAAGTGTAAGGGTAAATCCTTTTGTGATGCTTTTTCTTTTACATCATCTCTCCAAGAATCATGAATTTGTCCTGCAAGATAGACGGTTAGCTCCATAATGATATTCCTCCTCTAACTGAAACAAAATCTGTTAATTATTTCCCTTATTAAGTTTAGCATAAACGGTTATATAGGGCAGTTAATAGGTTATAACCTGCAATGAGAGTATGAATTTTTTTACACTTAGAAAATCGATCCTTGTCAAATGACAATCTCATAGTATGATAGAAATAGAAGATTTAAAAGAGACACTTGTTGAAGATTGAAGCAGGGGGAGAGTCGCATTGAAACAGTTTAATCCAAAATGGCTTTTAGTGGGCTTAGTTGGTGTAGCCATTACTGTCCTGCTGATTTTGTTCTTGTCAGGGTTCTTTGTATCAGAGAAACAAGCCATGCAAAATGCAAAATCTGCAGCAAAAGAGGCTTTTAACAAAGAAGAAGTTCCGTTCACGAAAGAATTAGAAAGCATATCCTTGTATATGCCGAAAACGATGAAGATTGTGTCTAATTCAGCCAATAATCTTATACTTAGAGAAGATGAACAAGGATATATTCTTTTTTATAATCCTTTTGAGAAGTTAAAAAGTGACACCTTTTATAAGGATGCTAAAAAAGCTAAAGATATCGAGTTGATTGAAACCTTTAGGAATGAAGAGCGCTTCGGATATATTCGCGTCATTAAGTTAGATGAGGAGACTTATGAACTTCAGGTTGGCGTTGGTGGCGTTAGGATGACTACCGAAACGGACAAGAATGATTTAAAAGAAGATGCACATGAAATGATGAAGATTGTTCGTTCAATAGCTTATTCGACGATCGAAACAACAAAATCAAAATAAAGTAAACAAAAAGCTCTCCCATTGGGAGAGCTTTTTGTTTACTGTCTATGTTGTTGATTTTCATGTTCATCGTCTAATTCATTATCTAAGTTCTCATCTTCCTCAGAAGAGCTAGCAACTTGATCGAAATAATCATCTTCATCATTATTATGTTCTTCATCTAGCTTTTCTTCGTAATCAGTTTCTTCAGCGGAAAGCTCTTCTGTATATGACTCATCTTCAACTAGAGTGACTGTAGACTCTTCTGATTGTTCTTCTTCACCCAATTCAAACTGACTTACTTCTTCGTCAAGCTCATGGGATAGGTTTTGAAGATCCATTGCAGATGAATTCACTTGAGAAATAGCTTGTAGCTGGTTTTCAGAGGATGCTGCAACTTCTTCTGCTGTTGCGACTGACTCCTCAGAGATTACACTGATTTCATGTAACTTCGTTTTAAGGTCGTTGTTAAATCCTCCTACTTCGCTTACAGCTTGTTTTACATTGGTGATTTGGCTGTTCATGCTTGTTACATGACCTGCGATGCGATCAAACGCCTCTTTCGTTTTATTAACAGACTCAGATTGATTTTCTTGATAGGTATGGAATTTCTCAGCTTCCTCAGATAAAGAGGACATTTGCTCTGACATGCCATTAACAAGTTGATAAATTTCTTGAGCCTCTTGTTTTGATCGTTCAGCTAACTTTCTTACTTCATCAGCAACTACGGCAAAACCTCGGCCTGATTCACCTGCGCGGGCAGATTCTATTGCTGCGTTAAGTGCTAAAAGATTGGTGTTGTCAGCAATTTCTTGTATGGTCGAAACAATTTGATTAATTTTTCTTGATTGTTCAGTAGCTTGTTGTACCTCATTTGTTAGGTGAGATGCTAAACCAATAAAGGAATCGGATGTTTCTTGAAGCTCATTCATGGTTTCAATTCCTGCTTCTCCATCATCTTTTGCAGAGGTAAGTGACTCAGAAATTTCATTAGCGTAATCATCTGTACGCTTAATTGCCCCAGAAACGTCTTCAATTAACTTCGTACTCTCTTCAATCTGGCTTGCTTGTTCTTGAGAACCAACGGCTACTTGGTTAATGGCTTCACTTACCTCTTGTGACTGTGCTGTTGTTTGCTGAGAAACCGCAGCAAGGTTAGAGGATGAAGAAGAAAGAACGTTTGATGCATGATTCACTTTTAATAGTGAGTTTTGCATTCGATCTGCCATATTGTTAAATGTGGTAGCTAGTTCAGCCATTTCATCTTTTGTTTTCAATTCTACACGGTAGGATAGGTTGCCGTTACCGATAATTTCCGCACCTTCTTTAAGACTCTTAATAGAGCGACTAATGGAACGGATTAAGAAGATTCCAGTACCTAGCAGTAATACAATGGCAATTCCACTAATAATGAGTAGCATCGTAACCGTTTTTTGATTCGTTGCTTCTGCTTCTTCTTGCATTGCAGTGCTTTTCGCATTGGCACTCACAGTTACGGAATTTGCTTGATTTGTAATGTTACTAGCAATTTCACTAAACGTACTAGTGAGGTTACTAGCCTGAAGTTTGGTATTGGTTATGGTATTTAGGTTTTGCTTAAACTTAAGTAGGTTCATATTAAAGTTACTCGTATCTTCAGAAGGTAGATCAGCTTCACTCACTAAATCACGCATTTCATTTGATATCGAGTTGAACTTATTCATGTCTTCTTCACTACCTGATTTCAAGTAGTCTTCTTGTACTAGTTTTAGTTGAATAAAAGCGTTACTTAGTTCAGGGTTGTTTGCTTTTTCAACAATCGTATAAAACGAGTCAACTGTATCATTAATTCGTTTGTACATTCCTTCATTTTCAGAAAAACCAACAATATCATACATGCCAATTAGTGGATCCAGTTGTTCTTCGTAAGCTACAGCACTTTCTTTGATAGAGTTGAATGACTTAGAAATTTCAGGGTAATCATGATTCTCTTTAGCGTATTTAGTAGCCTTTTCTTGTAGCTTTTGGATTGCCTCTCTCATCGCTTCTCCATTTTCTATGGATGGGTCATTAAAGAATGTCTTTTCTGCGTTTCTTGTTAAAGAGACCGTGTATTTAATGTCATCACTTTGCTGGAGTGCTTGTTGCACATTTTCTTGTGCTTCGCTCATTTTCTTTTGCTCGGTTAAAAAATAAAATGAAAAACCTATTAGGACAATTAAACTAGCTAGGGATAAACCTAGCATTAAGCGTACTCGATTACGTATCGATCTCAAGATGTAAGTCCCCCTTTGTAATATTTAAGTGAAGTTAGTATTCGTCATTTCTTGTGAAATATATGACGAAATTATTAAAAAATTGTTAATTTATCTATTAATTATAGAACTATTTATTCAGGATTACAATTGCGTTTCGGGATTTTTGTCTACTTAATTTAAGTAGTAAAAGAATAGATCTAACTTTTATTTCGACATCAATCTTTAAACCTTAATAGAATAAGCTAAAATAGATAAGAGAGATTTAGAGGATAACCAATAACGATTGAGTAAGCATTTTGAATTGGTTATGATAAAGTTAGGCACTCAATAAAAGAAAGAGGGAATGATGATGACTCAAAACACTTCATCTATAAAAAAGTTTTTAGACAAACAAGGGGTCACTTTGTCTGCAAAAGAATACTTTATAACAGCCTTAAGTTATATGGCATTAGGTCTATTTTCATCCCTTATTATAGGTTTAATTGTAAAAACCATTGGTCAAGAGATTGGGTTTCAACCTCTTATCGAGATGGGATCATTTGCGATGGAGAAAAAAGTGTGGGGAGGTGCCATTGGCGTAGCGATTGCCTATGGGTTAAAAGCACCGCCTCTTGTTGTGTTTGCTGCTCTCTTTAGCGGTGCTTTTAGTGCTGAAATTGGTGGTGGGCCTGCAGGGAGTTACATAGCTGCACTTCTTTCCATTGAAATCGGGAAACTTGTAAGTAAACAAACTAGAATTGATATCATTCTTACACCCTTCATTACAATCATGGTTGGGTATTTAGTAGGCGTTTTAATTAGTCCTTCTGTAAATGCTTTTATGCTTGCATTTGGAGATATTATTGAGTGGGCTACAAATCAACGGCCATTTACTATGGGGATCTTGGTTGCAGTTCTAATGGGATGGGCTCTAACAGCGCCAATCTCAAGCTTAGCAGTTGCTTTAATGTTGGACTTAAGCGGGATTGCGGCAGGGGCAGCGACTGTTGGTTGTGCTGCACAAATGATTGGTTTTGCAACGATGAGCTATCGTGATAATGGAATAGGAGGCTGGATTGCTCAAGGAATCGGTACATCTATGCTTCAAGTAGCCAATGTTATAAGAAAACCTCTTTTAATCATACCACCTACAGTTGCTGGGGCAGTTCTAGCACCATTTGCTTCAGTGTGGCTCAAAATGGTGAATAACGCACCTGGTGGAGGTATGGGGACAAGTGGATTTGTAGGTCAGATCATGACATTTCAACAAATGGGCTTTTCCTGGGAAATTTTTTGGGCTATTCTGGCGTTGCACATTGTTGGTCCTCTTGTTATAACTTTGCTATTATCGGAATGGTTTAGGAAAAAAGGTTGGATTCAGCCAGGAGATTTAAAAATCGAGTATTAAGGAGGATGTTATATCCATGAAAACTTTACAATCATTAGAAGAATATAAAGAATTATCTCAGTCAGGCAAAACGATTTTCATGTTTTCTGCTGATTGGTGCCCAGATTGCCGTGTAATAGAACCATTTCTACCAGAACTAGAAGAAAAATATAATTCCTACCAATTCGTTTATGTGGACCGTGATGATTTTATAGAACTGTGCAGAGATTTAGGCGTATTTGGGATCCCAAGCTTTGTAGCCTTTCATGAGGGCGAAGAAGTTGGCCGATTTGTAAGCAAGGATCGTAAAACAAAAGAGGAAATTGAGAACTTTATAGAAGGTTTATGCTCCTAATCATTAATGAAAGCCTTGTTACGTTGTAGCAAGGCTTGCTTTTTATCAAAAACAATTCATGCTAAAATAGCTACATGAACGTTTCCTTCAAACAGAAAAGGAGGAAAAGGAAATGAAGATGACAAGTATTAAAATGAAACGATTATTGGACGAGCGTCTTCAGAACCCAGAATGGCGTACTTCTTTTAATCGAGATAAAGATATTTATCGTATTGAATGGAAGGATACACAAAAAGGTATTGAAATTTCTCTGCCAGGTATCATTTCGAAATACGAGCAGAAGCAAGATGCTGCTCTTGATGAGTTGGAAGAACATATTGAAGAAGCTCTTAAAATCATGAACGAGACGCATGATCTTGTAGGTAAAGAAAAGAGTATCATTCCTGTAATTCGAGCTGCATCATTCCCGACAGAATCTAACGAAGGAAAGCCCCTTGTTACAGATGAGCATACAGCTGAAACCCGTATTTATTATGCGTTAGATTTAGGGAAATCTTATCGTTTAATTGATGAAGAAATGCTACAGGAGCAAGGTTGGGACCAGGATCGGATCCGAGAAATTGCAAAGTTTAATGTACGATCATTAGATCAGAACATGAAACAAGATGATGTTGCTGGTAATACATTTTATTTTGTTTCATCAAGCGATGGCTACGATGCTTCCCGTATATTGAACGAAGCTTTACTTGAAGAAATGAAGGCAAAAAGTCTTGGAGAGTTAGCAGTAGCTGTGCCACATGGAGATGTGTGTATTTTTGCTGATATTCAAAATGACATGGGGTACGATATCTTAGCCCAAATGACAATGAAATTCTTTGCTGAAGGCCGTGTACCAATTACTTCTTTACCATTTCTATATGAGGATAAGCAGTTAGAACCGATCTTTATTTTAGCCAAAAATAAACCAAAAGATGAAAATCAAGAATAGTGGAGAAAGGAAGTCATAGCTTATGCAAGTGTATTATAACCATTCAGGAATAGGAGATGTACTCATCTTCCCATTACAAAAAGGGGAAGATCGTGACAATGTTCATCACGAAAAACATGGTGATGTTATTAAGATTACAGATAGTGAGAGTGGTCACACCTTAGGTTATAATATTTTCCAAGCATCTACTTATTTTAACCTTCAGGAAAATGGAGCGATTGCTCTAACAGAAGATTTTCTTAAGGAAATCCAAGAAGTTTTTCAAAAAAACGAACTAGATGACAAGCTTGATATTGATCTTTCACCAAAATTTGTTGTTGGTTATGTGAAAGAGAAGGATCAGCATGAAAACGCTGATAAGCTTAGTGTATGTAAAGTTGATGTAGGAGACGAGTTACTGCAAATTGTATGTGGCGCTCCTAACGTAGATGCAGGCCAAAAAGTCGTGGTGGCTAAAGTAGGTGCAGTTATGCCAAGTGGGATGGAAATTAAAGCGACTGAATTACGTGGCGTACCATCTAATGGCATGATTTGTTCGGCAAAAGAACTTGGTTTACCAAATGCTCCTAAAGAAAAGGGGATTCTTGTACTTGAAGATAGCTATGAGGTTGGTCAGCCATTTGAGCAATAATACTGAAGAAAATCCGCGATGTTTATCATCGTGGATTTTTTATTTTTTAACTACGCAGCTATATCCATCTAAAGAGGGATTTTCCTTTATAGCACACCTCTACTTTCCCAAAATCCTAAAAAAACTGTTAAAATAGGTGTATTCAATATTTTAATAGAGAGAGTGAGCATTGATGTGGAATCGAATGAAAAAATGGTTACATCACGTACTCCAAGAAGATACATCGACTGAAGATGAACTGCCCGATTCTTCACAATCTGTTGGAGGAAAGAAACTAACTAACGAATTTCAAACGAAAATGGTTTATCAATATCCCAAACAAGGAGAGTTTCGTTTTCCAGTTATTCCTGATGATAAAAAGGGGATGAAACGAAGTAGGTCAAATGAACCTAAGCAACATCAGGAAGAAGGTTATAGCTACAAACAACCTTATCAAAATAACCAAACAGATACATATACCAGAAAAGAGTATAGAGATTCAGAAAATCAACCCTACAATACCTCTTACAAGGAATCCTATACCGAGAATACGAGTCATCAAAAGAAAGAAGAAGACATGCCTTATCCTTTTGTTCCGAGTGACGTTCCATCTCCTATCTATGGATTTGGAAGTAGATCCGAACAAGATGAAAATTCAATAAGTATAGAAGATCTCCCAGCCTTTTTACGAAAGCAAAATGAGGAGTCACCAGAAACGAGTTTGCAAGCGACTCCTTCAGAAGAAGCAAGAGAAGACTTTCATGAGGAGTCAATGGAGGAATCTTCTAACGAGATTACCGAGCACGAAACAGTAAATCAATCGGATAATATTGTTCCTTTTTTACGTGTACAAGAAGAAGGCTCTACTGAAGTGGTTAATGAAGATGAACAACATGAAAGTCCTCAATATGAGGTTGAAGAAGATCATGAAGGTACCAAACCGGATACAGAAGAGAAGAAAAGCTTTTTTATGGATTTTGGAGAAAAAGAGTCAGTTGAAGAATCTATAAATGTAGAGGAACCTTTCCAAGAAGAATCTCGAGACATAGCTCAGCAAGAAGAAGCGGAAGCAGGACCTGAAAGAGAACCGCATCCAGAATTAGAGTCAAGAACTGAATTACAAGAAGAATCACAATCAGGATTTGTATCTGATACTGAGTCAGGAGAAGAACTACAATCAGAATTCATATCAGAATCAGAAGAAGAACCACAAACAGAAATTGAAACAAAATCTGAGTCAGAAACAGAACCACAAACAGAACCTGAAACCGAAATGCAAGAAGAGACAGAATTAGAGTCAACATCTGAATCTGAACATGAAACTGAAAGAGATTCAGAGATCGAAACAATATCAGAATCAACGTCAGAAATTGAGCAAGAACCAAAGCGTTCTCCTGAAAAAAATAGACGCCCTTTCAATGTAATCATGACACCAAGAGATAAAAGAAATCGTGACCTAAAAGCTAGTCAAGAAGTAAAGCAACAGGAACAAAAGGCTGAAGAATCAGCTCCTGTTGAAATAGAAGAGGGCAAACAAGAAGAAAACGTAGAATCCCCTTTTGATGAAGTAGTGAAAGATTCTACACCACCGATCCACATGTTAAATGATCCGATTTCACGAGATGAGAATGATGATGCTTGGATTGAAGATCAGATGCAATTATTAGAAACCACGTTGCAACACTTTCATGTTAAAGCAAAAGTGGTTAATGCTATGAAGGGACCTGCTGTAACGCGTTTCGAAGTACAGCCTGAACCTGGTGTGAAAGTAAGCAAAATAACGAACTTAGCGGATGACATTAAATTGAGTCTTGCTGCTAAAGACATTCGTATGGAGGCCCCTATCCCAGGAAAAAATGCAATTGGTATAGAGGTTCCAAATCAACAAGCACAGCCTGTAAGCTTACAAGAAATCTTAGAAAGTCCTTCTTTTAAAGATAACGATTCACCGTTATCTGTTGGTCTCGGTTTAGATATTGCTGGTTCTCCAGTTATAACAGACCTAAAAAAAATGCCGCATGGGTTAATAGCTGGAGCAACGGGATCTGGTAAGAGTGTGTGTATCAATACAATTTTAATTAGCTTGTTATATAAAGCACACTATGAAGATGTGAAATTTTTATTAATTGACCCCAAAATGGTCGAACTAGCACCTTATAATGACCTACCACATTTAGTGGCACCTGTTATAACAGATGTAAAAGCAGCTACATCAGCTCTTAAATGGGCTGTGAAAGAAATGGAAGAACGCTATGAAAAGTTTGTAGCAGAAGGCGTTCGCGATATCGACCGATATAATGACAAAATGAAAGAGAAGGGTCGTCAGGCAGAAAAAATGCCTTATATGGTCATTGTGATTGATGAATTGGCAGACCTTATGATGGTGTCCCCTCAGGACGTAGAAGACGCGATCTGTCGTATAGCTCAAAAAGCTCGTGCATGTGGTATGCACTTGCTTCTAGCTACACAACGTCCATCTGTTGATGTTATTACTGGTTTAATTAAAGCAAACATCCCGACTCGTGTAGCATTTAGCGTATCATCCCAAGTAGATTCAAGAACGATTATCGATACCAATGGTGCTGAAAAATTACTTGGTAAAGGTGATATGTTATTCTTAGAGAATGGATCTGGAAAAGGGCAGCGAATTCAAGGTGCTTTTGTTTCAGATGATGAGATTGAACGTATTGCGAATTATGTTAAAAAAATCGCACCACCTAATTACATGTTTGAACAAGAAGAGTTAATGAAGCAAACAAGTTTTGAAGAGGAAGAAGACGAGCTGTTTGAAGAGGCCGTGGACTTTGTAATCAACCAGAACGGTGCTAGTGCTTCATTGTTACAAAGACGTTTTAAGGTTGGCTATAATCGTGCAGCTCGACTCATTGACACCATGGAAGAAAAAGGGATCATTTCTGGTTCAAAAGGTAGTAAGCCTCGAGAAGTGTATATGACGCATGCTAGCTTTGAAGAATATTTAGCACGAGAAAAAGAATAAAAAATTATAGGATTTTCACACATAACTTGTCGAACTCCAAGGAATTTTATACTATAAGTAAATAGGTACAATGAGGAGATTGACGATAAGGGGTATAACGTAGATATGAAAGAAATCGAACTGAAAATGAAGGGCGACATCAAACGGTTAACCAACAAGACGTTTAAATTTGATGAACGTATCGCAGAAGGTTGGTTTTCTGCTGTTTATTTCCTTAAAACGCGTAAGATTGTCGAGAATACCCTTCCAGATAATTATGTAACGATGCAATTTTTCCAAAAGAATGATGCTGTTCTTTGTGGGACTGATGAGGCGATTGCACTCATCCACACATTCGCTGATCATCCAGAAGAACTCTCCATCTATTCATTGAAGGATGGAGATCGAATTCGTCCGTTTGAGACAGTATTAACAATCACAGGTCCATACCAACACTTTGGATACTTAGAAGGTATAATCGACGGTATTTTATCACGAAGAACATCTGTATCCACGAATGTATTTAATGTTGTTAAATCTGCAAGAGCATCGGGGAAGCAGAAGCCTGTTATCTTTATGGGTGACCGTGATGACCATTACACTCAACAGGCAGGTGACGGATACGCAGCTTATATTGGCGGCTCCACTGCCCAGGCCACTCACGCCATGAATGAATGGTGGGGGAAAGAAGGAATGGGTACCATGCCACACGCCTTAATTCAAATGTTCCAGGGAGATGTAGTTGCTGCAACGAAAGCCTACAAAGAACAGTTTCCAGATGATGAATTAATGGCATTAGTGGATTACAACAATGATGTTGTCACAGACTCTTTAAAAGTGGCACGTGAGTTTGGTGATGAACTAAAAGGAGTACGTGTGGATACATCAAGATCTTTAGTAGACAAGTATTTCCTACGTAACCAACACCTTATGGGGACGTTTGATCCTCGAGGTGTGAATCCTGAATTAATTTTTGCACTTCGAAAAGCTTTGGATTCTGAAGGCTATGACCATGTAAAAATTGTTGCAAGTGGCGGTTTTACAGAAGATCGCATCCGTGAATTTGAAGAACGGAAAGTTCCTGTTGATATTTATGGTGTAGGAAGTAGCTTGCTCACCATCGACACTTCATTTACAGGAGATAATGTTTTATTAAATGGACAAAATGAAGCCAAAGAAGGACGTCGTTACCGTCCAAATCCAAGGCTAGAAAAAGTGGAATACATTCCTCAAGAAAGCTGACACATGATGTGTCAGCTTTTTTACACGTTTGGATGTCTAGCTCCAGCGCCCATCGTTGCTAAACGGGCGCTTGCGCTTTTCTAATAAATATTTCAACATATTACAGTTTTGATGATACCATTCACTCCTATTTGAGGTTTTGCTATAATAAAGGAACGGGTAATATCAAAAGAAGTAGGCGCAAGTTTTGCCTATATACATATAATAGCAAACAGATACGACTGTATAATTGTGGAGGTTCTTCTATATGACAACTTACCATTTTATTGGTATCAAAGGTACGGGAATGAGTGCACTAGCGCAAATTCTTCATGATGCGGGGGAAAAGGTTCAAGGTTCTGATGTGGAGAAGACATTTTTTACACAAGCATCATTAGAATCAAAAGGAATACCAATCTTACCGTTTTCAAAAGAAAACATTGAAGAAGGTTTAACTGTAATAGCAGGAAATGCGTTTGGCGAAGACCATGAAGAAATTCAAGCAGCCAAAGAGTTAGGTGTGCCGTTCTTTAGGTACCATGAATTCTTAGGTGAATGGTTACAAAATTATACGAGCATCGCTGTAACAGGAGCGCACGGAAAAACATCAACGACAGGATTGCTTGCTCATGTATTAAGTGGTGTGCATCCAACATCCTATTTGATTGGTGACGGCACAGGAAAAGGCCATGAAGATAGCCAGTACTTTGTGTTTGAAGCATGTGAATATCGTCGCCATTTTCTTGCCTATGAGCCGGATTATGCAATCATGACGAATATTGATTTCGATCACCCTGATTATTTCACAAGCTTAGAAGATGTTTTTAATGCCTTTCAAGAAATGGCTCTTAAAGTTAAAAAAGGGATTATTGCTTGTGGAGATGATGAACAACTTCAACAAATCCAAGCGAAGGTTCCTGTATTATACTATGGTTTGTCAGAAGGAAACGACTTTCAAGCACAAAATGTTAGTGAAGATGAAAATGGAACGACTTTTGATGTATATGTTCGTAACACATTTTATGATTCATTTACGATTCCGGGATACGGAACACACCATGTCCTAAATGCTTTGTCCGTTATCGCATTATGCCAGTATGAACAGATCGCTTCTGAAGATATGAAGCATATTAGGGAATTTAAAGGTGTTAAGCGTCGCTTTACTGAGAAAAAGCATAATGACCAAGTCATTATTGATGACTATGCCCACCATCCAAAAGAAGTAGAAGTAACAATCGAATCAGCCAAGAAAAAATATCCGAATAAAGAGGTTATTGCGATTTTCCAGCCTCACACTTTTACAAGAACAAGAATGTTCTTACAAGAATTTGCGGATAGCTTGAATGATGCTGATCAAGTTTATTTATGTGACATATTCGGTTCAGCTCGTGAAGAGTCTGGAAAACTATCGATTGAAGACTTACAAGGTAAAATAGATGGAGCTCATTTATTACAGCTTGATGAAACTTCTGTTTTACAACAACATAAAGATAGCGTATTAATTTTTATGGGCGCAGGCGATATTCAAAAATTCCAAAAAGCCTATGAAAGTTTATAGAACGTAAAAAAGCTTGGCGTAAGCCAAGCTTTTTTACGTTCTATTTTAGGTTTTCAGGGTTTAATGCTTCAAGGTCTGGCACGACGAAACGTCCGTCTTTACGGATGAGTACGTCATCAAAATATATCTCTCCTCCGCCATATTCAGGGCGTTGGATCATAACCATATCCCAGTGGATGGCAGAGTTATTTCCGTTTGGTGCTTCATCATAACACTGTCCTGGAGTAAAATGAAAGCTGCCATCAATTTTTTCATCAAATAGGATATCCTTCATTGGATGTTGGATATAAGGGTTTAATCCAATGGCAAATTCTCCCACGTATCTTGCACCTTCATCTGTATCAAAGATCTTGTTGATGCGCTCCGTATCATTTGCTGTTGCATCAACAATTTTCCCATCTTTGAATGTAAGTTTTACGTCTTCATAAGTAAAGCCGTTGTAAGGAGATGGTGTATTGTAATGGATTGTACCATTTACAGAATCTTTAACAGGTGCTGTGTACACTTCTCCATCTGGAATATTTAAGTTACCTGCACACTTCACATTCGGAATTCCATTAATGGAGAATTGTAAATCTGTGTTTGGACCTGTAATACGGACCTTATCCGTTTGTTCCATACGCTTAACAAGTGCATCCATAGCTTGGCTCATCTTTTCATAATCTAAGGTACATACATTGAAATAAAAGTCCTCAAAACCTTCAGTACTCATATTGGCCAATTGAGCCATAGACTCATTAGGGAAACGGAGGACACACCATTTCGTATGAGGAACACGCCATTCTCTATGTACTTTTTGACCGACTGTTTGGTTATATAACTTCATTCCTTCAGCAGGTACATCAGCAAGCTCTGAAATATTATCTCCTGAACGAATTGTTATGTAAGCATCCATCTGTTTCATAAGGGATGCCTCATGTTCAGCTAACACATTCATTTGTTCTTCATCAGCATTTTGCAGTAAAGAACGTTGAACTTTTGGTTCTTTAAGAGAGACAAATGGCAGTCCTTCAGCTTTATATGCTTCTTCAACAATAGCTGAAACGAGCTCTTGTTGAAGGCCTGTATTTTCAATTAATAATTTTTCACCTTTTTGTAGGCTTACAGAATAATGTACAACCTGTTGAGCAAGTTGTTGGATTCTAGGGTCACGCATGAATCTTCCTCCTTTTATGTACTAGTTTTATCATAACGAATTTTCATAATTAAAAAAAGAATTTAGATAGAGGATTTGAACGGTTTTCAGAGAATATATATATGTAATACACTTTTATAAACGAAATTCATAAAAAATAGGTTTACGGGTTTCCGAATCGGGTATATGATATTATAAAACATATACATAAAGGAGTTGAGCAGGGGGAAATGATCATAATACTTTACATTGCTGCATTAATTTTTGCCCTAGCCTTCGCTGTTCTAGTGGTCTATTTATCGAAAACGTTAAAAGCCGCTCAACACACGTTGGACAATGTAGCAACAACATTAGGTGGTTTAGAGAAACAAATGGAAGGGATCTCTGTTGAAACCACTGCTTTATTAAACAAAACAAATCACCTAGCTGATGATTTAGGTGATAAATCGCAAAAGCTTAATACGCTAGTAGATGGTGTTAAAGGTATTGGAGATTCTGTTCAAGACTTCAACGAATCACTTCATTCTATATCTAGTAATCTGAAGCAATCAGCCCAAAGCAACACGGATAATGCTGCACAAGCTATGAAGTGGGGCCAAGTTGGGATTGATTTGTATAAGAAATGGCAAACACAGAAACCCAAAAGCAATCAATAATTAAAATTTAGAGGAGGAGTTCGTATTATGAGTAATCAAGATCAGAATCAGAACCAAGGTCAAAATCAAAATGACATGAACAGTAAGGATTTCTTAATCGGTTCACTAATTGGTGGTTTAGTAGGCGCTTGTGCTGCTCTATTATTTGCTCCAAAGTCTGGTCGTGAAGTTCGCGAAGACTTAAACCAAGGTGCAAGCTACATGCGTGAACGTGCAGGTGAGTGGAAAGATGTTGCTTACGAAAAGAGTGGCGAATGGAAAGACCGTGCACGTGAATCTTCTGCTCAACTTTCTCAAAACCTTTCTGAAAAGTCTCAAGACATTCAAGAGCGTGTAAAAGATAAAGTGAGTGAGTTCAGAAGTAAGGACGAAGCAGAAGAGGCAGCTGAAGAAGTTGCGGAAGCAATTGAAGAAGCAGCTGAAGAACTTGAAAGACAACAAGAACCATCTACTACTTCTAACTTATAAGCAATATGATAGAAAAAAGGTTGTTGGGTATGCTATAACTAACCCAACAACCTTTTTGTAGTTTAAAACACAAAAGACTTAATTATTGTCAGTAAGGTTCTTTATATTTCTGTCATCATTTTTTTGATCTTTTACAGGAGGAATACATATGAACATTCAACAGTTGCAGAGTCAAAAAGATTTTGAGCAAGCTTTGGAAACGAATGAACAGTTTTTCTTGTTAAAACATAGCCTAACCTGTCCGATTAGTTCAACGGCTAAACAAGCGTATGAAAGATTTGCTGAAACGACTAGAACTCCAACTTACATTTTACATGTTCAAGAAGCTCGAGATCTTTCACAACAGATTGCCAATAGTCACGATGTGAAGCATGAAAGCCCTCAAATTCTACAATTCAAAGATCATGAAGTTGTGTGGCACACCTCACACTGGAACATCACTCCAGATAGTCTAGAACGTGCTGATGATCAGTCATAACAAAAGCGTTAAAAGTCCAGGGATACGCTCCTTGGACTTTTTGTTTTTGTGTATTTATTCAAGGATAGCTCCCTGTTGTTGGAGACTTAGATTCGAGATAAAGTGCGTATGATTCCGTTGCTTTTGTTGAGATCGGCGGGCTGTGGAACGGGTTGCTTTCCCCGGAAGACCGATCGAGCTTCCTCGTCACTTCGTTCCTGCGGGATCTCGCTCGCCCTTTCTACCGGAGGAGTCAACCCGTTCCACAGCCCACCTTAGCCGAATGGAGATTAACGGAACCGCCGTAATTCTGGGATGAGGTGTTCTGTTTCCAGGTAGTATAAGCCTATCATGACAAGGCTCTGAACAACTTCTCTGAATATGATTTCCAACCAACATGAGGTGGGATAGTCAAATTATGGTCCGTTAGTTTCTATAAACGCGTGGAGGGAAGGAAACGGCAAACTGTCGTGGTAACAAAGGGAAGACGAGACCCCGCAGGCACGAGAAGGCTCGGCTATACAATGGAGGTTCTACTAAAACTGCCACATCATGTGGCAACGTAGAACTACCCCACGTCGTGTGGGGCAACAACAGGCTTGCCGTTTCACTGACCGCAACAAACTACTCAAAAGTAACGGACTTCTCCCAACCAATATCTCGGAATCAAGTCTTCAACAATCCTGCCAGTTTGTTGAATAAAACCTCCATAAAAATAAGCCCTCTGATTTCTAATCGGAGGGCTTTACATTCTAATATTGACTTGATTTTTCCCATTCTAACTCTAGTTTATCGCCAGGTGATATCTGTTCAAAGAAGGTCGTTTCTTCACCGTTTTTGGTTATTCGAAAACGACGGCCTTGTGTAGCTTGAATATCAATATCTACAAATCGGAATACATCCTGGAATATAAATGGTTCAACACTTACTTCCTCTGTAAGCAATTGATTATCTGGATAAATCAGATCATCTTCCGTTAACGACTCCCCATCTCGAAACACTTTGATTTGTGGCTTAGAAAGGGTAATATACTCATTGTTAAAAATCACCGTAATTGTATAGTAAAACGAAAGGTCGAACTGATTCATTAACTTCGCTAATGGTAAAGGAGTAAGGTTCTCTGTGGTGATTTGATCTCCATGATGTAATGGGTCATCCAGCTTAGCTTTATCATTGTTTTTCATAAGCGAAACCTTTTGATCTTTCATTTTCTGTTTACGATTATTCAGGTAAATGGTAAAGGGTGAAAACTGATTGATTATACCCTTTTCGTCAATGGATTCAAAAAAATCATGGATCGTTTTTATTGATTGAAATTCGATTTGGTCATTATCTTTAATCTGATAATCAGAAGGAGCTTCTACGCCATTAACAAGAAGTTTAGGTTGTAGATCGTAGCGTTCTTCGTTCCATAAAACAGAAAAAGAAGGCATATCTCCAATAAGCTCTTCTAATGTAAATTCAGGTGGAGCACCATCTTCACCTTTACTCACATTCATTACATCGCCATTTTGAATGGTTTCGTTTAACGAACAAGGTTTACCATTTAACTCAATGGTTGGGGCAGTCCCGTAATTACCAGGGAGTGTCATATCTTTTCCGTTCAGTTTAATCATGTAAGCCATGCCAGGTTTCCCGTAGAGCTTCTTCATTTCAATTCCTGCTGCTAAAAGACAATCCCCGACTGTGAGAGTTTTCATATCAAATAAACGAACCGTACGTTCATTGACCTGAACACTTATATAGTGAACTGGATTTTGCTTAGCTGCGATAGCGATACCAATAGGTGTTACAAAAGCTGGGCCTTCTGGTAAGTTGTCTGTCTTTTCAAGAGATTGAATAGCATCGATGCCACGGATCGCTACACGGTTCTCTGGTAACCCTAGACTCTCAGCTAGTTGTTTAGGGAGTTCAGGGGTTAAGCTTCCACCTCCAACGAGCATGACTGCTTTAGGTGGTTTATTATTCAGGCTAAGTATCTCTTCATGAATGGCATTACTTAGATTCTTGATAGATTCATGAATAGAACCAACTGCTTCTTCATAAGGGACATCCGTTTCAAACCCAAGAATATCTGTTACTGTAATGGCATCTTGGGTAGAGAGATCCCGCTTTGCTTTTTCGGCAAGGGGAAAGTCAAGCAAATATTGGTCACTAATGGCTTCCGTTATTTCATCACCTGCATTCGGAACCATACCGTAGGCTGTAACCGTTCCTAACTCAGTGATAGCTATGTCACTAGTTCCAGCACCAATGTCTACGAGAGCCACATTCAACCTTCTCATGGATGCAGGGATTAGCACATCAATTGCTGCAATAGGTTCAAGTGTTAAAGCTTCCATTTCAAGCCCAGAACGCTGCAGAGCTGAAATGAGTGATTCTACGACTACCTTAGGTAAAAACGTAGCAATAATCTCAGCAGATGCTATTTTCCCTTGCTGATCAATAAGGGACCCTATATCCTCTCCATCTAGGTGATAGTGAATAACAGAGTAACCGACGCAATAATAATGAGTACTTTGTGTATCTTCTTCCTGTTTGGCCAAATCATATTGTGCCTGTTGCACAGCGCTTAGTTCTAGATGTGTAACATCGTCTTGGTTCATTAAAGGTTGACTCTCAATATCTACTTCGACTCTTGTTCGTTTTGTTTTCAAGGCTCGGCCTGCCGCAGCAACACATACTTTATGTAATGGACCATGCTTTTCTTCCAGAGATTCTTTTACTGAAGAAATAACCTTTGAAACAGATAGAACATCGTGAATTTGACCGTCTACCATTGACCTTTCATCATGTTCTTTTGATATAATATCTATTACTTGATACGAAGTCGCTTTTTTCTCTAAAATAATGCCGACAACAGACCTTGTACCAATATCCAGTGCAAATATTCTTTCATTCACTTCGATTCGATCCCTTCGTTGAGAAGTGCCAAGTACACGAAAATTATGTTAATCATTATGAATTTATCATATTTTCTGTTTTCTATAAACTATAATGGAGGCTCAAAATCGTGAGTAACGAAGAACTAGACAAGCTGAGAAGAGAATTAGATGAGGTTAACGAAGATTTATTAGATGTCATCAATAAACGTGCCAAGCTCGTTCAACAAATTGGTCAAATAAAGCAGAGACAAGGTATGAATAGGTATGATCCTGTTAGAGAGAGAGACATGCTAGATTCCATTAAAGAGAAAAATACTGGACCTTTTGAACATAGTACTGTGGAGCATATTTTTAAGGAAATTTTTAAAGCGGGTCTCGAATTGATGGAAGATGACCATCGAAAAGCCCTTCTTGTATCTCGTAAAAGAAAGCCAGAGGATACGATTATTGATATAAAAGGAGAAACCATTGGAGATGGGAATCCTCATTTTATTATGGGACCATGTTCAGTGGAAAGCTATGATCAGGTAGCAAGAGTAGCTAAGGAAGTAAAAGATCAAGGCTTAACCTTATTGAGGGGTGGAGCCTTTAAGCCAAGAACATCTCCTTATGATTTCCAAGGGCTCGGTCTAGAAGGATTGAAAATATTAAGACGCGTTGCAGATGAGTATGATCTTGCTGTAGTTAGTGAAATTGTAAATCCTGCAGACATTGAAACAGCTGTAGAATATGTTGATGTTATTCAAATTGGCGCACGTAACATGCAGAACTTTGAACTGTTAAAAGCTGCAGGGTCTGTTAATAAACCTGTCTTGCTTAAACGAGGACTAGCTGCTACAATATCTGAATTTATCAATGCAGCTGAGTACATTATTTCTAAAGGAAACGGCGATATCATTTTATGCGAACGCGGAATACGAACATATGAAAAAGCAACAAGAAATACACTCGATATTTCTGCAGTTCCAATCTTAAAACAAGAAACGCATTTACCTGTTATGGTCGATGTAACACATTCAACCGGCCGTAGAGATTTACTTTTACCAACAGCTAAAGCTGCAATGGCAATTGGAGCGGATGGCATTATGGCTGAGGTACATCCTGATCCAGCTGTTGCCTTATCAGATTCTGCTCAACAGATGGACATAGAGATGTTCAAAAACTTTATGCAAGAGTTAAGGTAATTTAAGCTTGTCTTTTGCAAATTTGTGAAATAAACTTGTACATGCGCCAACATAGGGTTGGCGTATTCTTTTTGTGGAAAAAAGAAATTAGAAAACCATTATGAATTTCAGGAATGTCGAGAATTGCACAACCATGCATAGTATCGTATGATTATTTAAAGACAAAATAGGGGAAAATCTCGTATAGAGACGAATATTTTGAGGAGGTAACGAAATGAACGTAACAATATATGATGTAGCCCGTGAAGCGAATGTATCCATGGCTACAGTTTCAAGAGTCGTGAATGGAAATCCGAATGTTAAGCCAGCTACACGTAAGAAGGTATTAGACGCAATTGAGCGCCTTGGCTATCGTCCAAATGCTGTTGCTCGTGGTTTAGCAAGCAAGAAAACAACGACTGTAGGCGTTATTATTCCAGATATCTCAAGTATCTTTTTTGCAGAACTAGCACGTGGTATTGAAGATATTGCAACCATGTACAATTACAACATTATCCTAAGTAACTCTGACCAAAATAAAGAAAAAGAAATTCATTTAATCAATTCCATGCTAGGGAAACAGGTAGATGGACTTGTATTTATGGGTGGAAAGATTACAGAAGATCACATTCGTGAGTTTAACAATGCTTCTGTACCTGTTGTATTAGCAGCTACAGAAGATGAAACGAACTCTGTGCCTTCTGTGAATATTAACTATGAAGAAGCGGCTTACGATGCTACAATGACATTATTCGGAAAAGGGAATGACGATGTTGCCTTTGTTTCTGGTCCAATAGAAACGAACATTAATGAACAAAAGTACAATGGTTATTTACGTGCTTTACAAGAAAAAGGAAAGTCTTACACTGATAAATATATCGTTCGTGGTGACTATACGTATGACAGTGGAATTGAAGCATTAGATCAATTAATGGCTATTGATAAGAAACCAACGGGCATTTTTGTAGCCTCAGATGAAATGGCTCTTGGTGTCATCCATGGAGCTCAAGACCGTGGTATGAAAGTACCGGAAGATATAGAAGTTTTTGGGTTCGACAATACACGTCTTGCTACAATGGTCCGTCCGACATTATCCACAGTCGTTCAACCAATGTATGATATAGGAGCGGTATCCATGCGTCTCCTTACGAAATATATGAATAATGAGGAAGTAGCTGAGCAAAATGTCATTCTTCCGCATAGAAATATTGAAAGAAACTCAACAAAATAATAAATATGTCGATATAGAGAAGTAGTTCATAAGGGTTAGATTAGGGAGAGAGACTATGAAACGAAACGACTTATTAACCCCAATCGGCATATTTGTGGGTGTCACCATGATTATGGTGGGCATTTATTCGAATGGTGGATTCGCTGGTGTTTTATCCTTTGTCCAAGTTACGTCTATTGTTATTGTGCTTGGAGGCTTATCCGCAGCGCTTTTGGTTAACTTTAACTTAAAAGAAATCAAAATCACATGGAAGGTTTTGAAGGAAGCTTTTACTCGTGATGAACAAAACCTTCGTGAGCTAATCCAGTTGTTCGTACGCTTATCAGAGCGTGCCAGACGAGAAGGATTATTGGCTCTTGAAACCGACCTAGAAGAGGTTGAGGATCCTTTTATTAAAAAGGGAATTCTCCTAGCAGTAGATGGCATTGAACCAGAAGTGATTAATGACATTCTGAATGCTGAAATCTCTGCTATTGAAGAGCGTCACACAAAAGGACGAGCAATCTTTGATAAGGCAGCGGAATACGCACCTGCCTGGGGGATGATTGGTACGTTAATTGGACTAGTATTAATGCTAGACAATTTAACTGATCCGTCAACATTAGGGCCAAACATGGCTGTGGCATTATTAACAACATTATATGGAACCATTCTTGCTAACCTTGTTTTCCAACCTATTGCAGGGAAGTTGGAGAATAAGACGGATCAAGAGATGTTTATGAAGCAAGTAATTATTGAAGGTGTCATTGGAGTTCAATCCGGACAAAACCCTAAAATCTTAGAAGAAAAGTTAAGTGCTTTCCTTTCTGAAGATGATAAGCTTCAGCAAGAAGATGAAGAAGAGGATTTCATGGGGGAAGCGGCTAATGAAGCCTAGACGTAAAAAGAAGCAACAAGATAAAGGCGCACCGAAATGGATGGTGACCTTTTCGGATATGATGACACTCATTCTTGTATTCTTTATTCTATTGTTCTCCATGTCACAAATCGATTTGCAAAAGTTTCAGGCTGTTGCTGAATCGTTTCGGAGTAGAGCGATTTTCGACTTTTACCCATCAATGATGGAGTTTGAAAACCCATCTCAACGTCGGAGTAGTGAGCAAGAGCAAGAAGATGTAAGTGAATATGATTCACCCTCTAAAAATAGTGTGAATCAGAATGAAAAAGGAAGCGACCAAAACGAAGATTCCTTAGATAAGTTAGTTAAAGATGTAAAAAGCTTTTTAGATACCAACGAGATGACTAAAGACATTACGGCTGACCGAACAGATCGAGGCGTTGTCTTAACTCTTCAAGAGCAAGTCCTATTTGAGACAGGTAATGCTGAAATTATTCAAGCAGGTAGACCGTTTTTGGATAAGGTTGGTCAACTGTTAGATAGAATACCGAATTATGTGAAGGTAGAAGGTCATACGGATAATCGCCCTATCTCAACTTTTCGTTATCCATCTAACTGGGAGCTCTCGGCTGCTCGTGCAAGTAGTGTTATTAGGTATCTAACAGACGCTGAACAACTCAAAGGTTCACGATTTACAGCGGTAGGATATGGTGCTACACGTCCTATTGCGCCTAATGACAGTCCAGAGAACTGGAATAAAAACCGTAGAGTAGAAATCGTAATACTAGACCCTACTTATGAAGACAATACAAATCAATCCACTCAAAAAAAAGCGAGCTCAGAATCATGAGCTCGCTTTTTTATAAGGTAAAGAAAGTATAAGATGTAGCTCTTAGATGTCTAGCTCCAGCGCCCAGCAACGAATGGACTTGGGCCCACACGACGTGGGTCAGATCGACGTTGTCACAGGACGTGACGAACTTAGTCGATCATTCTTTCTCCGTACGATAAGTCAACATCGATTCACCAAGGTTCATCGTGTTTCCTTTACACGTTTGCGATATGAAATTTTAACAAAGAAGGAACTCGAAGTAGTTAAAATTTCTAGGTGAAAGTACCACAGCAACTAAGCTTCTGTCTGCGCCTGTGGCTTGCCAATCAGCAAGTTTTGTTAATCGTACTACGGGCTCAGTCCAGTCCCTTCGTTGCTAAACGGGCGCTTTCGCTTTTCTTATAAGCTTTGTCCTGAATTGTATTTAAGACGAATGAACTGAAGGGCTTTTTCTAATGCTTTTTCATTCTTTTCGGTTATTTCAGGTTTGCGAGGAATAGGTTTGTACATTCCAGTTGGGTCATTCCAATGAGTCGGAAGCTGGACCGGTGACTTTTCATTCCATTTTGATAGCCATTGTTCTGGTAACTCACCGTAAAATGGAGTAGAGGTACTCATAACCTTCCATATTTGAGCCCAAGCTCTCGGTACCACACGCCAGATATCGTAACCTCCGCCACCTAATGCAATCCACTTTCCATCACAATATTGATGTGCAAGCTCATGAGCAAGTTGGGGGATTAACTCAAATGTACTCATTGTGGTGCACAAGTGAGTTAATGGATCATGTACGTGCGCATCAGCCCCGTTTTGAGAGATAATCACGTCAGGTTGAAAATATTCAACAACCTCTCGGAAAGCGCTATCATAAACTTGTTGAAAAGATTCATCCTCTGTAAAGGCATCGATAGGTACATTGAAACTGTATCCATATCCTTCTTTTATCCCTCGTTCATTCACGTTCCCGGTACCAGGAAAAAGATATCTGCCTGTTTCATGAATGGATAAGGTACAAACATTAGGGTCATCATAGAATGCCCATTGGACACCGTCACCATGGTGAGCGTCTGTATCGATATAGAGAACCTTTACATCGTAATGCTTTCGTAAGTATTGAATAGCTACTGCACCATCATTATAAATACAAAAACCTGAAGCTTTACGCTGAAAACCGTGATGAAGGCCGCCTCCTAGGTTTAACGCATGCTTAACGTTTCCTTGCATGACAGAGTCGACTGCAGTTAATGTACCTCCAACAAGCAAAGAGGCTGCTTCATGCATGTTTTCAAACATAGGCGTGTCTTCTGTACCTATGCCATATTCCAACCCATCATCTTCAGATAACTCTCCAATACTAGCTTTTTTTACAGCATTTATGTACGCCTTATTGTGAGCAAGGTGAAGTTCTTCTTCTGATGCCAATCGAGGTGGAATAATATTTTCTTCATCAAGAGCATTACTATGTTTTAAAAGTTCGTAGGTTAAAATGACCCTCATCTGATTAAACGGATGATCATCCCGAAAGCGATATTTCGTTATTTCATCTGAATACACAAAAGCTGAATGGCAATTTACGTCTCGATCCCTGGCAAGTTTGGCCATAGTACTTCATACCCTTCTGCTTTTAAATCTTCTATGATTGGATTTGGATTCATAGTCTGCACACGGAATACGATGATTTTATACTTCTCATCCTTCTGGTATGGATAGACCAAGACCGAAGTGATATTAACTTTTCGTCTACCTAAAACAGCCGTTACCTCAGGTAAAATACCAGGTTTGTCATACACTTTGATTTCTATTTGAGAGCTTTGTACATGAACCCCTGTGAGTTGAATCATTGTATAAAGCATATCTTTTTCTGTTACGATACCGACTAATTTATTTGATTTTGTTACAGGGACACAAGCTATTTCTTGTTCATAAAAGATTGATGCTGTTTCCTCTACAAAGTCAAGTGGGTGAACGGTTATAACAGGTGTGGTCATGATCGTTTCTAGCGTGTTTTGAAGTTCACTACGATCTTCGTCTTGATAAAAGATAGATGGGCTAGCGTCACGTACATCACGGTCTGACACAATCCCAATCACCTGATTTTGGTCATCTACAATTGGTATATGACGAATATGATATTGGTTAAGTAGCTTTAAAGCAGTTTCAATCGTTTCGTGAGGTTTAAGTTTGATAACCTCCGTTTTCATGATATCTTCAACTAGCATGCTACACTCCGCCTCTCTCTGTACGACTTTTTCTTCTAGCTAAAAAGCGTAGATCTTCAAAACGGTCAATCGATTCTTGCGGCACACGTTCTCCGACTTTTACCATTAAACAGTTGGCTGGGTGGGAAACGATCTCTGGATCATCAGTAGGTTGGGGGGATAGCCCACCGGCTCCCATCATTTTCTCCATAACTTTGCGATAGTTCCATATGTTCAATCCCGTACCTGATAGATCCCAGTGCCAATAGTATTCAGTAGAAATGATGATAAAGTTTTCCATTTCATCATCCATCATAGATACCTTTAATAACCATGAGCCGATTTTGTATCCTCTGAATTCTGAGATGACTTCAATGGCACCTAATTCGATGAGATCCTCCATTTGAAATTTTGACCAACGCTCAAGTGGGTCAGGATAGAGGAAGGTAACGTACCCAATAATGGTGTCTTCCGTTCGAGCTATAATAATACGCCCCTCATCAAAATCTGCAATTTTTTGAACTGCTTCAAACTGCTTAGGAGCTGGTCGGAATGCACGCAATCCCTCATGAAAATGGTAGTTTGCTAATTCAGTAGATGAAAGAGGTCCTTCGATTGTAATGATTCCTTTTTCTGTTTCAATTTCTTTGGAGTAATACGTTTTATGATGAATCATTTATACACCACCTTACAAGCAACCATGATTTTCTTCCTATTATACATGAAATCTTGTGAGATTTAATGGATAACGCATAAAGAAAACGTAGCGATTGCCAATTCTGTAAGTATAGCTTAACAGTTTCCTGGTATATAAAAAAAGAGGAACGATGTGTACACATCATTCCTCTTTCGAAGAGTAGCAAAAGTTATTCTTCGGTATTATCTGAGCCAGAGGAATCGGATCCGCTGTCAGTTGATCCTCCTGAGTCTTGGCCTCCACTGTCAGAGCCGGAATCGCTGTCAGATCCACTGTCAGATCCTCCGTCATTTGTTCCTCCGCTATCGTTGTTTTGATCGGTTGAACTATCATCGTTAGTAGAATCATCATTCGATCCGTCATTCGAGTCATTGTTAGAATTATCATCCGAGCCAGAGTCATTATCACTATTATCAGATGAATTATCATCATTTGAATCAGACCCTGAATTAGAATCGTTTTGACCACCATTATCGTTATCTTCTGGTTCATCTGGAGTAAAGTCACCATATACCACAGATGGAGATGATCCTGATTCCATTCCAAAGTAGTCTACCGCGCGGACGATATATACACCTCTACCAGAAATACCAATACTTGTTCCTCCAGAGCTTCCTGCTAGTTGATAAACCCCACCAGGAGCACTAGCACGATATACGCGATAACCCACGACATCTGAACTTTCAGAAGGTGACCAATTTAAAGTTCCACCACTTGCTGATATTTGAGCAGGTGCTGCAGGTGCCTGACCATCATTTGGTACTTCTTCAGTTGATGGAACGCGAATGTCTGCCCAACGCTCGTTGTTTGGTACAAGTTTACTGTAGTCTTCTAAATTGTCATAGCCTTTCTCTTTTAGCCACTCTGGGTTAAAGAATATGCCTTCATTTGTGAATTCAGCTGGTGTTGATGCTCCAGCTACGTAAGTTGTTTCACCAATTGTAACGTATTGTGATTGTATTAAACTATCGTCTTTTTTGGTCGGTGCATGCTTGGCGTAATAGATATCACTTTTTACTAATCCAAGCTGCTGACAAAGTTCTGTTGGCAATTTACCAGAAGAAGCACAGTATGAACTGCTTACGATACCACCAGGACGTTTGAAGTCTTTTTCTGGTGCCATTAGTTCTGGTCGGATTTCTGTTGCTGCATTAACAACTTTGGCCCAAAGGTTTACGTTTCGGTTACTGTAACCAAGATTACATTCATAGCATCGATTAATTGATTTAGGTGTGTCATAGCCCATCCACATCCCCATTGTTACATTAGGGTTTGTAGCGACGAACCAAGTATCATGCCAATCCTGAGAGGTACCTGTCTTTCCGGCCCAGTCCACATTTTTATTGTTCAGTTGATATTGAGCGTAAGTTGCTGTTCCGTACTCTAAAACGTCGCGCATCATATCAATTGTTAAATAAGATGTTTGAGGACTAAATACATCTTGAGTTTTGCTTTCATGCTCATAAAGGACGTCCCCGTCTGGAGACTCAATTCGTTCGATCATATAAGCGTCTACGAATTTACCCATATTACCGAATGTAGCATAAGCATTTGTGTTTTCTTCAATACTTACACCGTTTCTAGTAGCTCCAAGAGAAGCAGACAAAATGTGCTTATCTTCTTCAACTAATGATGTGAAACCCATTTTTTCTAAGAAAGAACCTGGGTTTTGATCAATAATATCAGCATAAGTTCTAGCGGCTGGAACGTTAAATGATTTGGCTAAGGCATAACGTACAGAAGTTAAACCGTGAAAACGACCTGTATAGTTTCCAGGTGTCCAAGTATCTGTACCTGCATCAAATTCTTTTTCAATATCTGCTACAACAGAGCCTGGCTGGGCTTCACCCAGTTCAATGGCTGGTGCATATACGAGAAGTGGCTTCATTGTACTTCCATTTGGACGTAATGCATCTGTTGCGTGGTTTAAGTTTTCTTTTTCATAATCACGACCACCAATAAAGCCGATAATTTTCCCTGTGCTATTTTCAAGTAGCATTCCACCGACTTGGACGGGTTCCATGATTGTTTTTTGTTCTCCGGTTTCAGGGTCTGTAACCTTTTGAGGTTTATCAGGCCCATATTGCTTATACTCTTTTGCGATCTGTTGCATCTTGTCATAGATTTCTTTATCTATTGTTGTATGAATTTTATAGCCTTCTTGACGCAAGCTTCGATCTGCAAGGATATTGTACTGTTCGCGTAAGGATTCATTTGCTTTTAAGTCTTCTTCTGTATAGCCATCTTGTTCAGCTAATTTATCGGCTAAAATCTTTGTAGCTCTCTTTTCAATTTCAATCGTTAACCACGGATACTTTTGAATAGGTGAAGGCTGAGGCTCAGCAAGATCAGCAGCTATGTTGTAATTGATTGCTTTTTCGTACTCTTCTGATGTAATCATCTCAGCTTCTTTCATACGAGATAGAACGGTTCTCATCCGTTCCATTCCTGGGGTAATCCCTTCAACACTTTTCACTTCACCATTATTTTTAAATGGTGTATAAAGGAATGGACTTTGTGGCATTCCTGCAATATAAGCAGCTTGTGCAAGGTTGAGTTCATCTGCACTTTTACCAAAAATACCTTGTGCTGCTGTTTCAACACCTGCAATGTTTCGACCTGAAGAATCTCGTCCGAATGGTACGACATTAAGGTAAGCTTCAAGTATTTCATCTTTTTCAAAGAATTTCTCTAAACGCATAGCTAATAACATTTCTTTTGCTTTACGTTCAAATGACACTTCATTTGTTAATATTTGGTTCTTGATTAACTGTTGCGTTAAAGTACTACCACCAGTTTTAACACTAGCGTTTGTGAGTTCTTGGAAGATTGCACGCATGATTGCTTTAGGTACAATACCGTTGTGCTCTCTAAAGTATGCATCTTCTGTAGCTATAACAGCATTTTTTAAATGCTTTGAAACTTGATCTAAAGTTACTTCTTCACGATATAAATCAGAGCGTATTTTACCAAAGTACTTTTCTTGTGCAAAATAGAGTTCTGTGTTTTCTTCATAGTTATAAACATCTTTCTTCATATCTTCTTCTGCACGGACTGGCTCATCTTTTACAAGTGATGCGAAATACCCTGCACCCAGCCCCCCAGCAAAGAAGATACCCACCACGCCAACAATGATGAAAAACAAGACAATGTTCCAAATGACATCATAGGTGATTCGGGATGTTTTTTGGATTTTCCCTGTTTGCCACCATTCTTTAAAGCGTGATCTATTCGAACCATTTGACTGGTTATTACTCATACTATTACCCCCTAATAATAACACTTGCCATTATACCATAATCCCCCATAAGGAGACATGATTCTACTTTCCTTTTTCATGAAGAATAATAGGTTAAATCTATTATTCTTTCATACTTTTATACCTTGTTTTTACACAATTGCTTCTCACAATCTTTAGGAGAATCTCCGCATTTTGAATATTGCTTTTCATTTTAATATGTGATATAAATATCTCACAGTATTTAAATATTGAGCGTTGAAGGGTTGCAGTAATGATTTGTTTTCTGATTTTAGAGAGCTGACGGTTGGTGAAAGTCAGTACAGAACAAATTGTGAATTACGTCCTGGAGTATCTTCTGCGAAATCAGAAGACGGTTAAAAACCGTTATTTTTTCCGAGTGGTAACAAGATTTCTTGTTACAACAAGGGTGGTACCGCGATCAAACCTCGTCCCTTTTTTATGTAGGGCGGGGTTTTTTATATGCCTTAAACCTCCTAGGATACGTTATTTGCACCATAATCTTCCTTGTTCACCTTATAAGGGAAGACGTAAATACTGTAAACACGTAATAAATATTTTTATGGAAAAATCAAAACATAGACCTATGTAAACAAGGAGTGTAATCATGGATATTTTACAAGATTTACAAGCTCGTGGTTTGTTAAACCAAACGACTGATGAAGCTGGTTTGAAAGAACATTTGGCTAATAACCAAGTCACATTATACTGTGGATTCGATCCAACAGCAGACAGCTTACACATCGGAAATTTAGTAGCCATCTTGATTTTAAAACGTTTCCAAGAGGCAGGACACCGTCCACTCGCTCTTGTTGGTGGCGGAACGGGTTTAATCGGTGACCCAAGTGGCCGTTCAAGTGAACGTCAACTTAATGATGAGGGTACTGTTCGCGAATATAGTGAGAAAATAGCTGGTCAACTTGCGAAAGTGCTTGATTTTGAAAAGGTTGGAAATGCTGCAACTGTTCGAAATAACTTAGACTGGCTTTCAGGCATGACGATGATTGAGTTCTTGCGTGATGTTGGTAAACACTTTGGAGTTAACTACATGTTAGCAAAAGATTCAGTTGAATCTCGTATTCAACACGGTATTTCATTTACTGAATTTAGTTATATGATTTTACAATCTTACGACTTCCTAAACCTTTTTCGTAAAGAAAATTGCACATTACAGATTGGTGGAAGTGATCAGTGGGGAAATATCACTGCAGGTTTAGAGTTGATTCGTCGCTCCTCAGAAGAAGGGGAAGAAGCAAAAGCTTTTGGCCTAACGGTACCGTTAATTACAAAAGCGGATGGTAGCAAATTCGGTAAAACAGCTGGAGGAGCAATTTGGTTAGATCCAGAGAAAACAACACCTTATGAATTTTACCAATTCTGGATTAACACGGATGATCGTGATGTTATTAACTTCTTGCATTACTTTACATTCTTAAGTCTTGAAGAGATTGATGAGCTTAAGAAAGAAGTTGAAAATCAGCCAGAAAAACGAGTTGCTCAACGTCGTTTAGCTGAAGAAGTAACAAAAATGGTTCATGATGAAGCCGCACTAAAACAAGCTCAAAAAATTACAGAAGCATTGTTTAGTGGAGATCTTAAAGGACTAACTGGAGAAGAGATTGAGCAAGGTTTTAAAGATGTTCCAACTCATTCTTTTTCTGAAGATGAAAAAGGCTTAATTGACCTTCTAGTGGAAGCTAAAATTTCTTCTTCTAAACGCCAAGCTCGTGAGGATATCCAGAACGGTGCGATTTATATTAATGGTGAGCGTCAACAGGATCTTAAGTACACTGTAGATGATGAGGATCGAATTGATGGCAAATTCACCATTATCCGTAGAGGGAAAAAGAAGTATTTCTTAATTCGTTATGAGTAAGATGAACTGAAGAAAAGCCGTGTGTGAATGAATCGTTCACATACGGCTTTTTTAATACTTTAGGAAGGTGGTTTATTCCATTAAATGGAAGTTATCTGGGATAACTGTTTTCGCAGAAGAGGCGGTTCCGTTCCCTTTGTGGAGTTCGGTGAGCTGGGAAACGGGCTACTTTCCCCGGACGAACGATCGAGCCTCCTCGTTCACTCTGTTCTCTGCGGGGTCTCGCTCGCCCGTTTTTCCGGAGGAGTCAGCCCGTTTCCCAGCCCACCTTAGCCGAATGGTGACTAACGGAACCGCAGCGCGTTAAGAGGAGATGCTTGCGGACATTTGTTCCGTTATTTTACCTTAAAATGATTTTTCTGAAGAGCTTACGGACATTCATTCCCCTATTTGCTTCAAATCACCTTGAAATAGCCCGATTTGTCACAAATAAGGTACCATATGTCCGTAATGAATCTCGAAATGCCCTTAAAGTTCAAAATAACGGAACAGATGTCCGTAAGGTTTAGAGCTCACAATACTAGGGTCCGTTAATTTCCATAAAGGGAAAGGGGTGAGGGAAACGGCAAACTCCCGCGGTAGAAAGGGCGGACGAGATCCCGCAGAGAGCTTGCGAACGAGGAAGCTGAAAATAAACAAGGAAGATCGACTAAACCCGCCACATCGTGTGGCAACGTCGACCTACCCCACGTCGTGTGGGGCAGCAGGAGTATTGCCGTTTCACTGAACCCCTTACTCTCTTTCCGGAAACGGACCTCCACCTCACTAGTTATCTCGAAACCAAGTCTTCAACAATAGGGGGCTTAAATTGAAGAACCAAATAAACTAAGAAGGTAAACAGATAATAGATGTAGAATAATCCAGTTAACAATAAAGGGAGGGAGAGGTTTGGACATAAATACAGAAACCATTCCAACACTTCGAACTGAACATTACTTCTTGAGAGGATTAGAGAAAAAGGATGCTGAATCTCTATATCAAATATTGAAAAATGAAACTACTATGAAATACATCACACCCCATCCTATTCAATCTCTTATTGAAATGAGAGAGAAAATCATTGATTATCTTCAAGGTTTTAAAGATGAAAAAGAAATACCTTGGGTAATTGTTCACCGAGAAAGTAACAATGTCATAGGGATTTTTCGGCTTCACAAGCTACATATGTGGCATAAGAAGGCTGAATTAGGAGCTATTATACACCCTGATTTTCAAAATAGTGGTGTTATGTCACAGGTTTTAGAACGTGCCTTAGCTTACGCCTTTAATGAAATAGGGTTAAATCGGATAGTAGGAGATATATTCTCAGGGAATGTAGCTTCTCGAGCGTTATTGAAAAAGTTTGGATTCATCAAAGAAGGTGTACTTCGACAAACAGATTTCGATGGGAAACATTTTCATAATACTGAGGTATACTCCATGTTAAAACCTGAATATGAAAAGCGGCTAAAAAACTAAAGGAAACCAAAAACACATGTGAATTCACATGTGTTTTAGTATGAGAGATTCTACTTTGATAATAATGTAAAGTCTCTCCATTCAGGGGGTAAAAGAGTTCGGTACTTCGGTTGTAAAAAACGGTCATCGATCAGTACGATAAATCCATTGTCTGTATCTGTTCGGATTAAACGGCCACCAGCTTGAAGCACTTTATTCATACCAGGATAGACATAAGCATAGTCAAACCCTTGGCCCGAGTTCTCCTGGAAGTAATCTTTAATGATATCTCGCTCATAGTTTAACTTTGGCATTCCTGTTCCTATGATGAGAACGCCGTTTAAACGGTCTCCCTTTAGATCCACACCTTCAGAAAAGACTCCACCTAGTACAGCGAAGCCAACTAACGGCTGTGTACGTCCTTCTTGGAAACGTGCCAAAAATGCTTCCCGTTCAGTATCGTTCATTTGGTTTTCCTGTAGTATCGTTTCAATGTGTTCGTATTCCATAGAAAATGCCTCATAAACCTCATTCATGTATTGATAAGATGGAAAGAATACAAGAAAGTTACCAGCATTATTAGTAAATTCACCGATAGTTTGAATAATAGGTTTTATAGATTTTTCACGATCACGGTAACGTGTTGAGGTTGGTTTCACATAGACCTCAGAGTTTTCAACAGGAAAGGGGGAAGGGATGCTTAACCGATAATCTTCATCTTTCCAGCCTAACATGTTTTGGTAATAGGGCATGGGCATAAGCGTAGCTGAAAAGTAGGTTTTTGCTCTATATCCTTTGCCCATCTTTTGAAGTAAACCTGAAGGATCGACGCAAAATAGGTTTATACGTACTTCACTTTTGTATCGTTGTAGGTACGTAATAAATGATGAATCATACAGTTTTGCGATTCGTATAAAACTTAACGTATTAAAATAAGCTTCTAAGAGTTTATCCTGATCCACTGATTGCTGAGATTGAACTAATTCTTTTTCTGCACTTTCATTAAACTGCTCAACCAATTCAATCAATGAAGAGGGCTTATGCTCACTCTTCTTTTCTGTTTCATTTTCCATCATTTCTTTTTTCATCTGAAGCATCCGGTCATTAATAGCTTTAGCGGACTCAAAAAGGTCTTCATTATGATTTTTATAGGTACGCTTTAGGTCAAGAAATTCGGATTTAAAAAGCTCAGCTGAAAACATAGAACGTGAACGGTCTACAAGGTTATGAGCTTCATCGATTAATAAAGCTGTTTTAGCTTTCGATTCGTTCCACATTCTTTTTAAAGAAACACGAGGGTCAAAAATATAATTGTAATCACAAATGATAGCATCAGCTTGATAGGAGGCATCTAGTGAAAATTCAAAAGGGCAAACTTGATGCTTTCTAGCATAAGATTCAATTACTTCACGACTTATGTTGGTTTCATGTTTGAAAAGGTCAAGTATAGCACCGTTAATTCGGTCATAATAACCATTGGCAAATTCGCAATAATCTTTTTGGCAAATGGTTTCTTCTTTAAAGCAAATTTTATCTTTTGCAGTTATAGAAACAGTGTGCATGGATAAACCTTCACGAGCCATTAAAGAGAATGTTTCTTCTGCAGTTTGTCTTGTAGTTGTTTTGGCGGTTAAATAGTAGATCTGCTCTAAGTGTCCTTCACCTATTGCTTTAACAGATGGAAATAGGGTAGAGATTGTTTTTCCTGTACCAGTTGGTGCATTGGCAAATAGATTTGTTTTGTCTTGAATGGTTTTGTAGACAGCTCCGGCAAGTTTTCGTTGTCCCTTACGAAATTCAGGAAATGGGAAGGGGAGTGCTTGTGTACTCTCGTTTCGTTTCTTTTTATGTTCTAACATTAACTTGGCATAGGGTGAATACTCGTGGATGATCCATTCAACATAAGGGTGCAATTCACTTAATGAAACAGCTTCTTTGAATCGCTTCTTTTCTTTAGACTGATTCTGAATATATGTGAGCTGTATGGTGATATCCTGCTGATCATGCTCAAGTAAATACATAAAAGCATAAAATTTTACTTGTGCCCAATGAACTGGGGAGTGATTATGGTCAATATCACTTATGTTGAGAGAAGTGGACTTTATTTCGTCTATTATAGTAGCTTCACCTTCTGTTAATACCCCATCACATCGACCATCCACTGTGTAGGTTATCCCATTAAAGTCTATGTTTGTTTTGAGATAGACTTCTTTTTGGTCATCTTCTTTATAATCATTTTGGATTTCTTGATGAAGCCGAGTCCCTTCATGCATAGAGGTTGCAGTTTTTAAACCAGTATCTATTGATCCACTTCGATAAACATACTCGACTAGAGACCTTACAGAAATATGTATGTGTTGCTCCATGTTATCACCAATCTTTTTTCAAACGTATGTTCTGTTAGTATATCATGTTTAAGGGGATCATGTTATTGGAGAGAGTTTTGTAATAAAATTAAATAATAAAAAAACCTGATCTGTAAACAGACCAGGTTTTTCTGAAGCATATTAACGAGAGTAGTACTCAACGATAAGCGCTTCGTTGATTTCAGAAGGCATTTCAGAACGTTCAGGGAAACGTACATAAGAACCTTCAAGCTTTTCTTCGTCGAAAGAAAGGTATTCTGGTACGAAGTTGTTCACTTCTACAGCGTCCTTGATGATGTCAAGGTTAGCTGATTTTTCACGAACACCGATTGTTTGACCAGGCTTAACGCGGTAAGATGGGATGTCTACGCGACCACCATCTACAACGATGTGACCATGGTTAACAAGTTGGCGAGCTTGACGACGAGTGCGTGCAAGACCCATGCGGTAAACGACGTTGTCTAGGCGAGATTCTAATAGTGTTAAGAAGTTCTCACCATGAACACCTTTCATTTTACCTGCTTCATCGAACATGCTACGGAATTGACGTTCGTTGATTCCGAACATGAAACGAAGCTTTTGCTTCTCTTGAAGCTGCATGCCATATTCTGAAAGTTTTTTACGCTGGTTAGGACCATGTTGTCCTGGAGCGTAAGGGCGTTTTTCTAATTCTTTCCCAGTACCTGTTAAGGAAATACCGAGACGACGAGATTTTTTCCAAGTGGAACCTGTGAAACGTGCCATTGGGTCATCTCTCCTTTATCTATTTTATTTGCATAAAATAAAAACAGAGTGTACCGATCTCGCAGACCATTTTGTTTTTCATGTATCTTCGCCCCAGCAGCAGAGGGTTACGCAATACACCTCTATATGAGGAACAAACTAGTGCAACGGTGGTTCACCTAAGCTGCCTTTTATTTTACACAAAGGCTATTATAAGTTTTTTATATGAATAAGTCAAGAAAACTTAAGAATGAATTATATTATGATTGCAAAAGAGGGTAGAGGTTTATAGAAGAAATTAGAATAGAGTATGAATATGATTTTTATAATCAAAGTAACTTATATCATGATATAATGTGCATTATATCAATATCAAGATAATGAAGAGAATATTTTAAAGAAAGTTTTTGGTACAAAAGGCTTATGAACAACATATTTATAAAGTTTTAAATACCTAAATAGGGGAAAACAAAAAAATCGCGGATCATATATTAGATTAAACTTTTTTAAAAAAATAAGTCAAAATGATTAGGAAATTAAGACTATTACCGATATAATAATGAGAAAACCTATTATAATGTAAAACTCCATGGGAGATAAGGTGATGTATGGATGATTACGAATAACTTTCAACCTCAAATTTATAGCGATCTCAAAGTTCGATTCTATGATCTGTTCACATCTAAATCAAATCGATCATTTGAACAATTTCTTGATGAAATGACAGTAGAAATGACAAAAATCCTTTGTCCTTCTGAAATTGGAATTTACATTTATGATGAATGGGAAGACAAGTTTCATTTAAAGTCAAATGCAACCCCTGATTCACATCGCATAAAACGATCTCCATTTACTCTCTCTGAATGGGTAGAATTCAAAGGTGAGAATAGACTTTGGGATACAGAAATACTAAATGGTTACCAATTAAGAAATGACAATAATGATCATTCAAATTTTGTTATCCCTTTAAAGGTAGAAAATCGTGTCTTTGGTTTTCTATTTCTAGCTTTTTCTGATTTCACTTTTACAAAAGAATTCTGTACTGACCTTCAGGCTATAGGGTTTGAAGTGTTAAAAGTTTTGATGAAAATGGAAAGCTATTATAGAACGTTAGATGAAGAGAAAAAGTACGAATTATTATTTCGGGTAACATCAAAATTTCATTCTTCTATGAATATGGATGATGTTCTTGCTGAAATCATAGATACACTTCGGGAGGTGTATCCGAAATTTGAATACTACCTGTTATTATCCCATGATTATTCCACTAAACGTGATTTGCCAATAAAAGAGTTAATGTATGATCAAGATATTACGAGTAAGGCTAGTGCTCAGGCTTATCTAACTGGGCAAATTCAATTCGAGGATCGTATGGACCAGAGAAAATCCTGTTTATATGCACCATTAAAAGGCAAGCAAGGAGTTTATGGGGTCTTACAAGTTATTGCGCCAAACTCCATGTTATTCCCTGATGATGATATAGAATTTATAACACTATTAGCCAATACTGCTGGGAATGCTTTGGAAAATGCGAGATTGTACCAACAATCGAAGCGTTTAATCTCGGATCTTCAGCTAATAAATGAAACTTCACATAAGCTTAATTCAAATTTACGTTTATCTGAAACCATAACCTATATGGCAGATCAAATTAAACACTCTTTCGATGCAAAAGAAGTTGGATTTGTTCTGTTTAAAGATGAGGAAGTTACTTCATATCAAATACTAGAAGAAAGTACTGAATATTTTCATACAGCTGAAGCTGAGCAATTTATACATCACCTCAATGACAGGTTAAGTAATCATCAAGATGCCTTATTTATCGGAGATTTTTCTGTTAAAAACCCAAATTTGAAGTGTGATTATCAATCTGTAATGGCGATCCCGATGATTCAAAGAGGAACAGTAAAAGGTGTCGTAATTGTCCTTCATCCTACACCTTATTTCTTTTCCTTTGAAACATTTAAGTTGTTACAGTCGCTTGTCCATCATTCAACATTAGCATTTGCGAACTCTATGTTAAGAGAGGAATTAGAGCAACTTGTTCGTACGGATTACTTAACGAAACTTTATTCTAGAAAGTACCTAGATGAAACGATTAGTGATTCCATTAGTCAAGGAACTTATGGTGTATTTATGATTGTTGATATAGATAACTTTAAACAAATCAATGATCGGTATGGTCATCAAGTTGGCGACCAAGTTATTGTCCAAGTAGGTGACTTGTTGAATGAAACGATTGGTTCAGCGGGAATTGTTGCTCGTTGGGGAGGCGAAGAATTAGCTATATATTTACCTAGGCATTCGTTAGAACAAGCTTTTGCAATAGCTGAAGGTTTAAGAACAACAATCGAATCTTCTACAAATCCAACGGTAACGATTTCTTGTGGTGTTTCTTATTGGCGTGGTAATCAAGATAACTTGAAAGATTATTTTATACGTGCAGATAAAGCGCTATATGAAGCGAAAGAAGCAGGGAAAAACCAGGTTCGCCATGAAGGGGAAATGGGTTGTATTCAATACTAAATCATACAAAAGCCATGGAGTTGATTCCATGGCTTTTGTTATTAAAGATATTTTGATGTTAATTCTGCAAATTGGTTTAAATATTTTTCGTCTACTTCATCAAAACGATTTTTAATAGGGCTATCAATATCTAATACCCCAAATAGTTCTCCGTTTACATACATTGGTACGACAACTTCAGATTGGCTAGCTGCATCACATGCGATATGCCCAGGGAATTGATGAACATCTGCAACAACTTGTGTTTTACCTTCAGCTATAGCAGTTCCACAAACACCTTTTCCAGATGGGATACGTACGCATGCAGGTAGTCCCTGGAAAGGTCCAAGTACCAATTCATCTTGCTTCCAAATATAAAATCCAACCCAGTTAACTTGGTCTAAGAATTGATTGAGCAAAGAAGAGGCATTAGAAAGGTTAGCAATCTGATCCTTTTCATCCTCTAAAAGAGATTTTAATTGTTTTAAAAGAAATTCATAATTTTGTTCTTTTGTGCCATTATACTGCTCGACATGAAACATCAGTAATCCTCCTCAGTAGTCATAAATATATTAGGTTCTGATTCTTTCGACAGATTCAGCTCGGAAAGTGACGAGAGAATGTTGCAGGAATCCCCCTCTCTAAGGCGAAATCAGTCTAATAGGAGGGGGATTTTGATGAGAAATGCTTCAACGAAACAGAAAGTGATGGATGCATCTGGATATTTGTTTTTTACTAAAGGTTACCATGGCACTTCTGTACGTGATATCGCAGGCAGAGCCAAAGTGAATGTCTCGTTGATTAGTTATCACTTTAAAAATAAGCAAGGCCTGCTTGAATTTTTAATGGTAGAGTACTTTGAACCTTATATTGAGCTTTTAGAAGAATATGCTCAAAAAGAGGATTCAAAAGAATCATTTTATCAATTAATAGAGCTCATTATACAGTATAAAAAGAAGCACTATCAATTTACATGTTTCGTTCACCGTGAACTAACACTCGATAACGTCCTGGTCCGTGAAATGATGGTGACGTATTTGGCTAAGGAAAAATATATTCTCTATCGTTTGTTTAAACAATGTTTACATGGTTCAGGGATAAAAGGTACTCAGCTCCAATATTTATTCCTCCAATTTAAAGGAATGCTTATGACGCCTTTTATGATGCCTTATGATATGAGAGATCAGAACGTATTGGATCACTCAGATAATTATTTTTCAGAACAATATTCCCAAACCATTATTCGATGGTTTGATCACTTAATAGAAAGTCATAAAATTTCTTATAAGAAAGAGGGGATTATTTAACATAATGTTCTAGGTGCTCGTAACCTTTTCCTAAGTCCTCTGCTTTATGGGCATCAGAACCGTACACTAAATTGATCCCCTTATTCTTAGCTTTAGCTATCACACTGTCTGGCGGATAACTGTCAAGGCAGTATGGTTTACGTAACCCGGCACTATTCACATCCAAGGAATAGTTTTGCTCGTTCACTTTATCTAGTATATGGTCTATCTCCTGCTGAAAGGAAGTAGTAGCCGGGTATTGCTTTTTAAACTTTTGGACTAGTGTCATGTGTCCGATACGTTCAGGTTTATAAGTTCCTAAGTCAGCCGATATTGATTTTAAAACTGTCTCGAAATATCGCTTATAAACAGCATCCACCGAACCCAGGCATTGTACAAGCTCCTTAAAAGCTTCTACCCCATAATCCATACATACATAATCCTCGCTAGCCTTTAAAAAATGAACAGAAAGGATACTGTCTGTTAACATAGGTCCATAGGTATTCAAAAATTCCCTAATTTCTCCTTCATATCCCTCAATATAATCTACTTCCAAACCGATATGAACATTAATATCCTTTTTGTACGTTTCTTTTATATCCTGAATTGCTTTAATGTAAGATTCCATGTCCTTTAATGAGATCGCACTATCCTTTGTAGGTACTGGATCATGAAAATTTTTTGGTAATGGAGCATGCTCTGTAAAGCTAATTGAATGATAATCTAAAAAAATGGCGTTTTCAACGTATTGTTTTAGGGTATCGCGTGTTCCATGAGGGCAAAACGGTGTGTGGACGTGCCCGTCTATAATCATCATTTATTCGCTCCTTGTAGAAAAAAATGACATTTACTTAATAATTTTGAAAAATTTTAGCCAAATAGGCTGTATACATGGTATCATAAAGGCAATATCTCTACATAACTAGACTCGATTTGACATTTTAGAGGATTGCGGTTGTTCGATTAGGTTATGTCAAAGGTAATCCTATCACTATATTCGGATGATTTCGGTTACTTTTGCATCCTGATTGAACTTAAAATTTAATTTGAAAGACTTTGCTGTTAGGAGGCTTTTTATGGGGTACGTCATCGCTGTCATACTCACTTTGATTGTATTTATTATTTATGGTTTGTTGTTGAGGAAAAAAGTATATGATGCTGTCGACCGACTAGAAAGCTGGAAAATGCAGATAACCAATCGGCCGGTTACAGAAGAACTGGCTAAAATTAAAAATTTGAACCTTTCAGGTGAGACACAAGAAAAATTTGAATCTTGGCGTGAAGAGTGGGATGATATTTTAGCCAAACAGCTACCGGACCTTGAGGAAGGATTGTTTGATGCAGAGGAATATGCTGATAAATATCGATTCCGATCTGCCAAAAAAGTTACCAATGAGGTTGAAGAGAGACTTCAATCTATTGAAAACTCTATCAATGGTATGTTTGATGAAGTAGACACCCTATTACACTCTGAAGAAAATAGTAGAAAAGACATTGAAGCTCTACAGCCTAACATTAAAGAGTTTAGAAAAAAGCTTTTACAACAGCGACATCGATACGGCAAGGCAGAAGTTCGATTTGAAATGCAGATTGATGAACTTGAAGAATTGATGCTTAAATATTATCAACTGGTCGAGCAAGGAGATTATTTCGAAGCTCAATCGGTTGTTCAAGAAACCAAGGAAAAAATGGAACAACTTGAAGAAAAACTAGAAGAATTCCCAGCACTTTATAAAGCGTGCCACCAAGAGCTTCCATCAGAGTTGGATGACCTACAAGCTGGAATACGCCAGATGAAAGAAGATGGTTACCATATTGAACTCTTTGGGTTTGATAAAGAGATTCAAAATTATCAAGAGGAGCTTTTAGGGTTTGTTTCATCTCTTGAGAAAGCTGAACTGGATAATGTGAAATCACGTGTTCCAGAGATTGAAGAACGAATCCAAGAGATTTATAGCGAGTTGGAAAAGGAAGCTATTGCAAAGAACTATATTGATCATCATCAACCACAATTATACAAACAATTACAAACGACTAAAGAAGACATGAAAGAAACAAAAAATGAACTTGAACGACTACAAGATACATATCAACTAGAAGATAAAGACCTTGAAATGCATATGAGTTTGGAGAAATGGTTAAGCCTCTTAACCAAACACTTTGATGAGTTGAAGACGAATATGGAAAAAGAAGAAACAGCTCATTCTTCTATCCGTTCTGATTTAGAAAACTGGGAAACACAGTTAGCAGAATTAGTCGACCAACATGAACAATTTAAAGAACGTCTTTACAACTTGAGAAAAGGTGAACGAGAAGCCTCAGATCACATAAACGAAATGAAAAAAGAGCTTCTAACTGTTCACCGTAAACTACAAAAAAGTAATTTGCCTGGAGTTCCTGTATACATTAGAGATGTATTGCAAGCAGCAACTGAAGCCTTAGCTAAAGTGGAAGAACACTTAGATTGTCAGCCACTGGATATGGCTAAAGTACATGAATCACTTGATCACGCTAAAAAAGAAGCAAGTAAAGCAAAAGAGCAAACAGAGCTACTATTAGACCAAGCTCATATGGCGGAGCAAGTCATTCAATATGCCAATAGGTATCGCAGTAAAGACCCATTCTTAGCTGCTAAATTAGCTGAATCAGAAGGTGCATTTCGTTCATATGAATATGATGTGGCACTAGAACAAGCATCAGCAGCCTTGGAGAATGTGGAACCAGGGGCACTACAGCGAATTGAGAGCAACATGAAAACCCCCGTTGGATAGGTGATGTTATGCAAAAGAGATTGTTAATTAGTTTAACTGTTATATCAGGGCTTGTTTGGTCATCGGTTATATTGTTGTTCTTTTTCCCAGGTGATCAATTGAAAGCTACGTCACATATAAGTCGTGCGGAGGTTACAGTAGAAACAAAAGCTCCTCAAGATTATGGGATGTTAGTTGAGCATTTAGCAGAAATCCGTTCGCCTCAAGTTCTTCCACACAACAGTAAGATTACTGTTAGTGGTGGAATAACGCGTGAATGGGTGAATGAAATGGGAAAAGATAAATTCTCTATTGATGATTTATTAGCTTCTATAGAACAAGAACAGAAACCCCCTCTCGATTCCAAGAAGGAATAAGAGAGGGTTTTTTGTTTATTTAGCCTCTCTTTCTTATTCCGCTATAGCCTCCTTATATTGAAGACTTGGATTCGAGATAGAGTGCGTATGGTTCCGTTGCTATGTGAAGAGCGGCGGGCTGTGGAACGGGTTGCTTTCCTGCGGACGAACTATCGAGCCTCCTCATCCGCTACGCTCCTTGCGGGGTCTCGCTAGCCCGTTTTTCCGCTGGAGTCAACCCGTTCCACAGCCCACCTTTGCCGAATGGTGAATAACGGAACCGCCGTAATTCTGGGATGAGGTGGTCGGATTCCTGGTAGTGTAACACTATCATGCCAGGGTTCTGAGCAACTTCTCTGAATCTGATATCCAATCAATATGAGTTGAGAAAGTCCAAATTATGGTCCGTTAATCTTCATAATCGCGTGGAGGGAAGGAAACGGCAAACTGTCGTGGTAACAAAGGGAAGACGAGACCCCGCAGGCACGAGGAGGCTCGGCTTTTCTTCCACAACAGGCTTGCCGTTTCACTGACCGGAACAAATCACACAACAGCAACGGACTCCTCTCAGTTTCAAGTCTTCCACAATCCTGCCATTTAACGGAATAACTCCCAATAGCTATACCTTTTGATTATTTAAGGAATTGGTTTGATATAATAAAGATCATAGATGGATTTGTTTTCTATTCTGGATCCATATTAAAAGAGAGGTCATCTCTCTACTGAGATATATTTAAAAAGTAATCAAGTTGTGATACGATATTGGAATGCAAATGATAATAAAGGGGTTCGGGCGATATGATTTATTTTGATAATAGTGCAACGACGAAGCCTTTTCCCGAAGCGTTAAAAAGTTTTCAACAGGTTTCCGAACGTTATTATGCAAATCCATCTTCCATTCATAGTTTTGGAAGTGAAACTGAAAAGCTTTTGCTTCAATCCAAGAAGCAGGCAGCTCAGCTTCTAAATGTGAATCAAGAAGAGATCATATTTACATCTGGTGGAACTGAAGGAAATAACTTAGCGATTAAAGGAATTGCTCTTCAGCACCAGAATCGAGGCAAACACATTATTACGACAACAATTGAACATCCATCTGTATTGGAAGCATGTCGTTCATTAGAAAGTTTAGGTTTTGAAGTTACGTACCTTCCCGTTGACGAAGAAGGAAGATTACGTGTCGAGGAAGTTAAGAATGCAATCCGAAACGATACCATTTTGTTAAGTGTCATGCATGTCAATAATGAGCTAGGGACTGTCCAACCTATAGAAGAAATAGGTCGTATTGCAAGTCATTATCCTAAAATGTTTTTCCATGTGGATCACGTACAAGGATTAGGTAAACTTCCGCTTGATTTCCATAGCTCCCACATTGACTTATGTACGATGTCGAGTCATAAAATACATGGATTAAAAGGAGCAGGGATGTTATTTGTAAAGCGAAACACCTCCTTGTTTCCGTTGCTCCATGGAGGTAGCCAAGAGGCTTCTTACAGAGCAGGGACTGAAAATCTAGCTGGTATTGTGGCAATGGTTAAGGCCTTACGAATGATTTTAGATAAACAACAAAGTCAGTACAGACATCTTGAAAACTTAAATAAACAGTTAAGAGATTGTCTTAAGGATCTTCCTCAGGTCATGATAAATTCACCAGAGGATAGTGCTCCTCACATCTTGAATTTTTCAGTGCCAGGTTATAAACCTGAAGTTGTGATTCATGCTCTTGGAGAAAAAGGCATTTATATATCAACCAAGTCCGCTTGTTCTTCTAAAAATGCGGATGAAAGTGCTGTATTATCTGCATGTGGACATCAGTTTAAACGATCTTCATCTGCACTAAGAGTTAGTTTATCTTATGATAGTACAAAAGAAGAAGCGAAAACCTTTTGTGAGGCGTTTAAAGACGTCATGAATCAATTAAGTGAAGTAATGGGGTAGATAACATGAACTATGATCATATATTAATCCGGTACGGTGAAATGTCGTTAAAAGGGAAAAACTTGAAGCACTTCGTAGCTCGTTTGTATGAGAACGTTAAAATGAAGCTCGCTAATTTTTCCAACATCCAAATTAAACGTAATCGAAGTCGTATGTACATTTTGCTAAATGGAGAAGATCCTGAGCCAATCATGGAACAGCTTAAAGATGTATTTGGGATACAATCCTTCAGTTTAGCAATAAAATCTGAAAGTGAAGAAGAACAAATTAAAGAAGCGGTTATGTTTGCTTTAACAGAGCCAGAAGATGTGAAAACATTTAAAGTTTCAGTAAGACGTGTAGACAAAGACTTTCCTATTGGTTCTCAAGATATGAACCGTGTTCTTGGTGGACATCTTTTATCGAATACAGAAGGATATTCTGTAGATGTTCATAATCCAGATATTGAGCTTCAAGTTGAAATTCGTAAAGATGGAACTTATATTACATCTAAAAAAATTCCGGGAGCTGGTGGCTTACCAGTAGGTACTTCCGGGAAGAGCTTATTACTGCTTTCTGGAGGTATCGACAGTCCGGTAGCTGGATTCTTGTCAATGAAGCGAGGTGTTGAAATGGAAGCGATCCATTTCCATTCCCCGCCTTATACAAGTGAACGATCTAAACAAAAAGTAATGGACCTTGCAAAGCAACTCACTCGTTTTGGTCATAAGCTACGTGTTCATGTGGTTCCATTTACAAAGCTGCAACAAACGATTTATCGTGAAATTCCTGAAGGATACGGCATGACTGTAATGCGTCGTTTAATGATGAAGATCAGTGAACGTGTTGCTGAAAAAGAAGGCATCCTATCCTTTACGACTGGAGAGAGTCTTGGTCAAGTAGCTAGTCAAACCATGGAGAGTATGAATACGATTAACGAAGTAACCAATTATCCAATAATTCGTCCACTGGTATCAATGGACAAGCTTGAGATTATTGATATTTCAAAACGTATTGATACGTATGATATTTCCATTCGTCCATATGAAGATTGTTGTACAGTATTCGTGCCAAGTCAGCCAAAAACACGCCCAACCCGTGAGAAGATTAATGAATTAGAGGCGAAAGTTGACTTCTCTGAGGAGTTAGAAGAAACGCTTGAATCCATTGAAGTCATCGAGTTCACAGAAGAAGCAGAGCAAGAAGATGAGTTCTCAGATCTTTTATAATGACTAAGATTTCATGAACTACCAATAACTGAATGGATTATTTTCGGTTTGTTACACATGCTAGGTAACAAGGAGGTGAGTTCATCATGGCAAACAACAACTCTAACCAACTTGTAGTACCTGGTGTACAACAAGCTTTAGATCAAATGAAAACTGAAATTGCACAAGAATTCGGTGTTCAACTTGGTCCAGATTCAACGTCTCGCCAAAACGGCTCTGTTGGCGGTGAAATCACCAAGCGTTTAGTTCAAGCTGCTGAACAGCAGTATAACGGTCAACAACAATAATGAATAATATGGTAAGAGGGTAGTGAGTTAGCTCACTACCCTTTTTTAACTTTAAGACTGGATTTATTCAATTATATGGCAGTTATGTTGAAGACTTGAAACTGAGAGGAGTCCGTTGCTTTTGTGTAATTTGTTCCGGTCAGTGAAACGGCAAGCCTGTTGTGGAAGAAAAGCCGAGCCTCCTCGTGCCTGCGGGGTCTCGTCTTCCCTTTGTTACCACGACAGTTTGCCGTTTCCTTCCCTCCACGCG
>NZ_AULJ01000013.1:45706-180462 GCF_000425225.1 Pontibacillus marinus BH030004 = DSM 16465
GTGTGGCAACGTCGACCTACCCCACGTCGTGTGGGGCAGCAGGAGTATTGCCGTTTCAACGAACCCCTTACTCTTTTTCCAGCAACGGACCTCCACCTCACTAGTTATCTCGATTTCAAGTCTTCAAGATAATGGGGCTTTACTGGAATAAGTAGAAGACAATAATTCCAATAGAACACGAGGCATGTCTGACATGTTATAATAGGTGAAAAGATTTTCTCTGAAAGGAAGATGGTCTTGTTTCGCTGGTTATTGTTATTTATATTAGTTGTTCCAGCTTTAGAAATAGGTGTACTTGTTTGGGCTGGTAACTTAATCGGTCCATGGTGGGTCATACTCCTAATCATATCTACCGGAATCTTAGGAGCATACCTTGCCAAACAACAAGGTATGGAAACCCTGAACAACGCACGTGAAGCTGTATATAGAGGAATGATTCCTCATGACGAAATATTTGATGGGATCTGCATATTAATCGGAGCTGTTGTTCTATTAACTCCAGGTTTTATTACAGATGCGATCGGATTCACATTGCTATTTCCAACTACACGAGCTCCAATAAAATCTGTATTAAAACGTACCGTAAGAAAGATGATGGATAACGGCACCATTACGGTATTTAGAAGATAAAACATAAAAGCTGACTCCAACATAATGGAGTCAGCTTTTTTTACTCTCTTTTTATTGTGAGTGTCCTAAAATATATTTCCAAGTATCATGAAATACTCCTGATCGATAGAGTGTATTTAGAATAACTAGTGTAACAGGACCAATAATAAGCCCTAGGAAACTAAACATCTTAAACCCAACAAATAAAGCTATAAGTGTGGCTAGAGGATCAAGACCGATATTCGTAGATAACACTTTAGGCTCCATCATTTGCCTTTGCACAATCACAATAATATACAAAATAGAAAGACCTATTGTCATGAAATAATTACCAGTAAAAAACATATAAATGATCCATGGAATAAAGATGAACCCTGTACCTAAATAAGGTAGCAAATCCACAGCGCCAGTAATCATCGCAATGGTCACAGCATAGTCAACTCTTAATAGTAATAATCCAGCTAAAACAATAAAAGCTGTAATTGATATAAGAGTAAATTGTGCTTTCATGAATCCAAATAAGGCTTTTTGTAATCCTTTTAAGACGTTCCCACTTGATACGGTTAAGGGTTCAGGAGCAAACTGAAGAATTTTCTCCTTTAATTTATACCAGTCCTTACTAATGAAAAACGTCCCTAACAAAGAGAAAATGATAATGGTAGCTAGATTGGGTAGCTTACCTAATTGACTTGGGATGCTATTTAACAAGATTTTTAACCATGTCGCACCACTTTCAGCGACTTTAGTTCCGATTGTTTGAATTTGTTCTAAAACTTTCTCTTGTTGTGTGGGATCTAAAGTATTGATTATAGTTGTTAACCTTTGATAAAAAGGAATGACTTGTGCTGTTATAACACCTTGTACATAACTCACTAAATCTTTAAAATGACTAGGTATGATATTGGCTAGATTATTAAAACCATCAATTAACTCAACGACGAGGAGAACGATAACACCTATAATTGCGGCTAATATAAGTAAGATCGTAAGAAATACTGATAATGGGCGAGGTAATTTTGCTTTATTCTCCAATAAATTTACAAGCGGATTCATTAAAAAGGCGATCCCAATTGCAATTATAAAAGGATACGTGTATTGGGCAGTGTAATAAACCGTAATGCATCCGGTGATAATAATAAAGGCAACGAATAAAAAACGTGCTACACGCCAAAAATTCACCCAAAAATGATGCATGTCCATTGCATAAATCAACCTCCTCTCACAGGTTTGTTCTTATGCAAATATATGATTAGGAATGTCTATCTATACTTAATAAGCTATTTTATGTTTAAGTTACATATGACTCGGACATTGTATAAATGTAATATTTTGTTATAATATATCGAATTTCAACAAAATATTATGATAATTAAACGGTTTCAATTCACAAAAATATGTTATTTGTTTATAATTGTACGTGGGGATTTCATCCCGAAAAATTTTAATGAAAAAGTTAAGCGTTTTCTTGTAGTTTTCGGAAAACGCTCATGGGGAAATTATATTGTTAAAGGAGAGGGATTTATGGCAGTCACAAGAGGACTAGAAGGAATCGTAGCAACTGAATCTTCTATTAGTTCCATTATCGATGACCAATTAACCTATGTAGGTTATGACATTGATGATTTAGCTCAAAATTCAAGTTTTGAAGAAGTTATTTATCTTCTATGGAATAAAAAGCTTCCAACGCTTAATGAGTTAAATGAATTTAAAAAGGATTTGGCTCAAAACATGGCCATTCCAGATGAGATTATTGACCATCTTAAATCTTACAATCTGGAATCGGTTCACCCTATGGCAGCACTGCGTACAGCGGTGTCCATGTTAGGCCTATATGATGAAGAATCTGATGTTATGGAAGAAGAGGCTAACAAGCGTAAAGCCGTACGTTTACAGGCTAAAATGTCAACAATCGTGACAGCTTTTGGACGTATTCGTAAAGGTCAAGAGCCTGTATCTCCGCGTGAAGATTTCAGCTTTGCGGCAAATTTCTTGTACATGCTTAATGGTGAAGAGCCGAAGGACCTTGAGGTTGAAGCGATTAATAAAGCGCTCGTACTTCATGCCGACCACGAATTAAATGCTTCTACATTCACTGCACGTGTTTGTGTAGCGACACTTTCCGACATTTACAGCGGTATCACTGCTGCAATCGGAGCTTTAAAAGGACCATTACACGGTGGAGCGAACGAACGTGTTATGGCGATGTTATCTGAAATTGGTGAAGAAGACCGTGCTATTGATTACATTAAAGAGAAGCTAGAGAACAAAGAAAAAATCATGGGTATGGGACACCGTGTATATGAAAAAGGTGACCCACGCGCTAAACACCTACGAGAAATGTCTCGTGAACTAACAAAGATCACGGGCAACTCTAAGTGGTATAACATGTCTGTGAAAATTGAAGATTATATTAAAGAGAATAAAGGTCTTCCTGCAAACGTAGACTTCTATTCCGCTTCTGTTTACCACAGTCTAGGTATTGACCACGATCTATTCACACCACTATTCGCAGTTAGTCGTGTGTCAGGTTGGTTAGCTCACGTACTTGAACAATATGATAATAACCGTCTAATTCGTCCACGTGCTGATTATGTTGGACCAAAAGGACAAAAGTACACACCTATTGAGGAACGCTAGACTATTTTGAAGCAAGCGAAGAGCATGGGATAACATGGCTGTTATTCCTTCTTTGCTTTTCCGTTTTTACTTATCGTATGATAATAGATGTACGATATTTTAGTTGTCATTCAAAAAAACGTTTTTGGTTTTTAGAGTGACCTATTTATGAAACATTTGGAGGGATTTACAATGGCTGAAAAAATTACTGTAGAAAATGGACATATGAACGTACCAGATCATGCGATCATTCCTTTTATTGAGGGTGACGGTATTGGTCCGGACATTTGGGCTGCAGCAAGTAAAGTTATCGAAGCTGCTGTACAAAAAGCTTATGGTGACACGAAGAGTATTGAATGGAAAGAAGTATATGCTGGTCAAAAAGCATATGACAAAACTGGTGAGTGGCTCCCTGACGCTACATTAGAAACGATTCGTGATTACAAGATTGCAATTAAAGGGCCTTTAACAACACCAATTGGTGGAGGAATTCGCTCTCTAAACGTAGCACTTCGTCAAGAACTTGATTTATTCACTTGCCTACGTCCTGTACGTTGGTTTGAAGGTGTACCATCTCCTGTAAAACATCCAGAAGATACAGACATGGCAATCTTCCGTGAAAACACAGAAGATATCTATGCTGGTATTGAGTGGCAAGAAGGTTCTCCTGAAGTGAAAAAAGTTATCAACTTCTTACAAGACGAAATGGGTGTACATAACATTCGTTTCCCTGAAACATCTGGAATCGGAATCAAACCTGTATCTGAAGAAGGAACAAAACGTCTTGTGCGCTCTGCAATTGAATATGCACTAAATGAAGGACGTAAGAACGTTACACTTGTACACAAAGGTAACATTATGAAGTTTACTGAGGGTGCATTCAAAGCATGGGGTTACGATGTAGCTGAACAAGAATACGGTGACAAAGTATTCACATGGAGACAGTATGATGAGATCGTAGAAAAAGAAGGTAAAGAAGCAGCAAATAAAGCTGAAGATGAAGCAGTAGCAGAAGGTAAGATCGTAGTTAAAGATGCGATCGCAGATATCTTCCTGCAGCAGATCTTAACGCGTCCAAAAGAGTTTGATGTTGTTGCAACGATGAACCTTAACGGAGATTACATCTCTGATGCCCTTGCTGCTCAAGTAGGCGGAATCGGAATTGCACCAGGTGCGAATATTAACTTTGAAACAGGTCATGCAATCTTTGAAGCTACACACGGTACTGCTCCAAAATATGCTGGTCAAGATAAAGTAAACCCTTCTTCTGTAATCCTTTCTGGCGTTCTAATGTTAGAACACCTAGGCTGGAGAGAAGCGGCTAATCTAATTACAAATTCCATGGATAAGACAATTGGTAATAAGACCGTAACATATGACTTCGCTCGTATGATGGACGGTGCTACTGAAGTGAAGTGCTCTGAGTTCGGCGATGCACTTATCAAAAATATGGGCTAATTGTTGTTGTTAGAAAGAAAGGAGATTAATATGGCTATCCAAAGAAGAAAAGTATCTGTTATTGGCGCTGGTTTTACTGGTGCTACAACAGCCTTAATGATTGCACAAAAAGAACTTGCTGATGTTGTACTAGTAGACATTCCTGATCAGGAAAAACCTACACAAGGTAAAGCCTTAGATATGCTTGAAGCAAGCCCTGTACAAGGATTTGATTCAAATATCACAGGTACAGCAAACTACGAGGATACTGCGGATTCTGACCTAGTTATTATCACTGCAGGTATTGCTCGTAAGCCTGGTATGAGCCGTGATGACCTAGTTGCAACCAACTCTAAAATTATGAAGAGTGTAACTCAGCAAATCGTAAAATATTCTCCTGAAACAACAATCGTTGTATTAACAAATCCTGTTGATGCAATGACATACTCAGTATTCAAGGAGTCTGGATTCCCTAAACACCGTGTCATTGGTCAAAGTGGTGTGCTAGATACTGCACGCTTCCGTACATTCATCGCACAGGAGCTTAACCTATCTGTAAAAGATATTACTGGTTTTGTTCTTGGTGGTCATGGTGATGATATGGTGCCACTGATCCGTTACTCTTACGCTGGAGGTATTCCTCTAGATAAGCTAATTTCTCCAGAGCGTCTTGATGAAATTGTTGAGCGTACCCGTAAAGGTGGAGGAGAAATTGTAGGACTTCTTGGTAATGGGAGTGCATATTATGCCCCAGCTGCATCACTAACTGAGATGGCTGAAGCGATTCTTAAAGACCAACGTCGTGTGTTACCAGCTATCGCTTATCTTGAAGGTGAGTATGGCTATAAAGATATTTATTTAGGTGTACCTACAATTTTAGGCGGTAATGGTTTAGAGGATATTATTGAACTAGACCTTACTGATGATGAGAAGGCTGCATTAGATAAATCAGCAGACTCTGTCAAACACGTTATGAATGTAATCGAATAATACTCGATGTTTTCACTTGGGAAAGCTCGGTTTAGTGCCGGGCTTTTCTTATCAACCTAAGGAAAACGCTTACATTTTAGGGGGTGCACAAAATGTTAGGTAAAAAACGAACACTTGGGAAAAAGTTGAAAGACATTAATGTCGGAGATTCTTACACAACCACTTCAAAAATTGAAGACAAAGATCTTTTACTCTATTTAGGTATTACGGATGATGCGAATCCACTTTACATCCAACATGATTATGCATCTCAGACACCTTTTAAACAGCCTCTTGTTCCACCTGTGATGTTAAATGGGTTGGTAACATCTGCAGTATCCATGCAGCTTCCTGGCCCTGGTTGCCACATTATGGAAGAGCATATCCGTTACCCAAAACCAGTCTATCATTATTCTGAAGTGACCATTACATTAGAGGTAATAGATGTTAAACAGGAAGACCATGTCGTATCGGTGAAAGTTACGGGATTAGACGAAGATCAACAAGTAGTTATAACAGGTACAGTTGAAGTATCACCTGCTTATGAGCCTGAGTCTATGAATGCTCGCTCTCTTGAAAACTTTTATTAATAACTTGTAAAAGATTCCCTTACTGAGGGAATCTTTTTTTGCACGTTAAGAAGTATAAAATTTTATCGATGAAGCAAATCTACGTAGTGAAAATTTTGAAAGTCTGAAGTACAAGTTGCAACTAAATCTCTGTCTGCCTTTTAAAAGACTTGTCAATCGGTAATTTTTCTTTGTAAACTCTCTGTAAAGTTTCTCTTGTAAAGGTTTAAAGTTCTTTTAGTAAAGAGTGCTTCATTGTATGATGGAAGTACATTATAGAACTGAGGTGTTAGTATATGTCTCAAAAAATACTTATTGTTGATGATGAAGAATCTATTGTAACCTTGCTAAAATATAATATCGAACAAGCTGGTTTTGATACTGAAGTAGCTTATACTGGACAAGAAGCATTGAATCAAGCAAATGAACACACGTTTGATTTAATTGTACTAGATGTCATGCTTCCTGAAATGGATGGTATGGAAGTGTGTAAACAGCTCAGACAAAAACAAATACAAACACCTATACTCATGCTTACTGCTAAGGATGACGAATTTGATAAAGTTCTCGGGTTAGAGTTAGGTGCAGATGATTATTTAACTAAACCCTTTAGCCCAAGGGAAGTGGTAGCAAGAATTAAAGCAATTTTACGTCGAATGACATACACACCAATAGAAGACGAATCTGATGGGCCTAGTATTCAAATTGCAGATTTAGTTGTGTACCCAGAACAGTATGAAGCAACAATTAAAGAAGAGTCCATGGTATTGACGCCGAAGGAATTCGAGCTTCTCCTTTACTTAAGCAGAAATAAAGGACGTGTCCTATCCCGAGATCAACTGTTAAGTGCGGTATGGAATTATGATTTTGTGGGTGATACACGTATCGTTGATGTTCATATCAGCCATTTAAGAGAGAAGATTGAACCAGATACGAAGAAACCTGTTTATATTAAAACTATCAGAGGACTTGGATACAAAATGGAGGATCCTTCTCGAGATGCAAAAGTATGATTCTCGTCCGTTTCTAACCTATTCTATTATCGCTATTTTGCTTATGTTAGGACTTGGGTTAGTTTTAGCTCAATTAACGAAAAACTTCGTAGCTGATGTCATTGAAGAGCGAGTAAAAAACGAAGCACAATATTTATCTGAATTTGTGAATGATGCTTCTGATCTACAGCAATTGGATGAGTCAAGCCGTCAATTAAATATAGGAATGATTTATGTTACGCAAGAAAAAGAAGTTCTTTTGAATAATACAGAGGATATTCTTCATTTATCCAATAAAGAGATGGCTACTGTACAACATTTTATTAAAGATAGCGATGGTAACTTCTCTGATTATCAAAAGGGATACTTGCGCGAGCATATGTTTTTCTATCCAATTCAGACAAATGCGAGTAGCTTAGATGGTTCTTTAATTCTCGTGTTAAAAATCAGCTCGCTAGTTAATATAACATCTAATATTTGGCTAATCATTGGCATAACAATGTTTATTGGTATTTTAGTGATGGCGACATTGGGGCGTAATATATTTGAAAAGTACATTAAACCGATTCGATCAGCTGCTGGAGTTGCTGATGAGCTTGCTAAAGGGAATTACCGAGCCCGGACATATGAAGGGAACTTTGGAGAAGCGGAGAAGCTAACAACCTCAATTAACGTATTAGCTAGAAACTTACAAGAAATGACGATGCAAAAGCAAATGCAAAAAGATCGTCTAGAAGCTGTTATCAGCAATATGGGTAATGGACTTATGTTAATTGATGAAAAAGGTTATATTCATTTAGTAAACCGCGCATTCTTAGAAAGCTTTGGTGGAAGTTCATCTGATTATTTAGGGTACTTATACTATGAAGCGGTAGAAGAAGAGGAAATCCACAAGGCTGTAAAAGAAGTCTTTATGACGGAGGAGACCGTTAGGAATTCATTTATTCTTCCTCTTCAAATTGAGAGAAGATTTTTGGAAGTGTTGGGTGCTCCAATTATTAATCATGAAAAAGAGTGGAAAGGTGTAGTACTTGTTTTCCATGATATAACAGAGTTAAAGCATCTTGAACAGATGAGAAAAGACTTTGTAGCTAATGTTTCTCATGAGTTGAAAACACCGATCACGTCCATTAGAGGTTTTTCTGAAACGTTGCTTCAAGGAGCTATGGAAGACGAAGCTCTTCGAGAACAATTTATTAACATCATTCTTAAAGAAAGTGAACGTCTGCAATCACTCATTCATGATTTACTCGAATTGTCAAAGTTAGAAAAAGAAGGATTCCATTTAAATATTGAATCTGTTTCTTTAAAACAATTAATTGAGGATATCGTTCCAATCGTTGAACAACAAGCTAAAGAAAAAGACATTACGATGAACCAAAACATTTATGAAGGTGAAACGATCCGTGCAGATTCAGCAAGACTGAAACAGGTTGTCATGAATATGCTGACAAATGCAATCAATTATACACCTCAGCAAGGCGAGGTGGGGATTGAACTCCATAGTAATGATAACTATATGGAGATTATCATAAAAGATACAGGGATTGGTATTCCAGAAGAGGATATTCCGCGGATTTTTGAACGTTTTTATCGTGTGGATAAAGCGAGAAGTCGAAACTCCGGTGGAACAGGCCTTGGTTTAGCCATTGTAAAACATATTGTTGAAGCACATGAAGGTTGGATTGAAGTAGAGAGTGAATACCAAAAAGGTACTGCTTTTCATATCTACTTGCCGAAAAAGTTTACAAAAACTTAATATTCTGTTTAATGTCCCTTTATACTCCATTGGTATATTTACTATGAAACCCTTTCATCCAAGGTGTTTTCTTTGTTTGGCGGAAGCGCACAGCGCTTCCGTCCTTTTTAATTTATCGGATGTAAAAATGGTTTTCACAAAAATCACTACGTAGTATGATCGTATAGAATTTATTCAGTTAAATGGCAGTTATGTTGAAGACTTGAAACTGAGAGGTTCCGTTGCTGTTGAATAGTTTGTTGCGGTCAGTGAAACGGCAAGCCTGTTGTGGAAGAAAAGCCGAGCCTCCTCATACGCTACGCTCCTTGCGGGGTCTCGTCTTGCCTTTGTTACCACGACAGTTTGCCGTTTCCTTCCCTCCACGCGATTATGGAAACTAACGGACCATAATTTGGCTATCCCACCTCATGTTGGTTGGAAATCATATTCAGAGAAGTTGTTCAGAGCCTTGTCATGATAGGCTTATACTACCTGGAAACAGAAAACCTCATCCCAGAATTACGGCGGTTCCGTTAATCTCCATTCGGCTAAGGCGGGCTGTGGAACGGGTTGACTCCTCCGGTAGAAAGGGCGAGCGAGATCCCGCAGGAACGAAGTGACGAGGAAGCTCGATCGGTCTTCCGAGGAAAGCAACCCGTTCCACAGCCCGCCGATCTGTACAAAAGCAACGGAGCCATACGCACTTTATCTCGAAACCAAGTCTTCAACAATAGGGGGCTATACTTGAATAAACGCATAGTTTGAAGTTACGTGATCATTCGGTTAAATTTCATCAAAATGGTAATAAATTATACATTTTTTTCTATAGGTCGTATCTTTATCTAGTAATGGAAGGTATAATAAAGGTGTTATCTAAGAACATTAAAGAGACTAAAATCTTTTTATGTCTCTTTTTATTAAAGAATACAGAGGTGTAAGCATTAATGAATTATGTCTTAACTCTTATTATACCGATCATCATAAGCCTTATCATAACACCATTTGTAAGAAAGCTGGCTTTTCGCTTGAATATCGTTGATCAACCGAATAGTCACCGGAAAGTTCATCAAAAAGTGATGCCTTATTTGGGTGGTATAGCCATATACATATCCTTTTCACTTAGTTATTTAATTGCAGATCATTTTACGACTTTTGAATCCACCACTATAGGTAATTCCATCTTAATTGGTGGCCTCATCATCGTCATTACAGGTAGCATTGATGATGCAGTTGATATTCGACCTATACATAAATTAGTTGGTCAAATGATTGCTGCACTGATCCCGATTTATTATGGCCTGAGTATTAATGTTATATCCTTGCCATTCATAGAAGACGGATTGTATGTTGGCTGGTTTGGTATCGCTATAACATTCATTTGGATCGTTGGAATGACGAATGCGGTGAATTTTATAGATGGGTTAGATGGACTTGCCTCGGGTGTATCTGCCATTTCATTTGGTGCTTTATTTGTGGTTTCGTTATTGCTTGGGAACATGATGTTAGCTTTTACATCAATCTTATTAATTGGCGCACTGCTAGGGTTCTTACCGTATAACTTTTACCCAGCTCGCATCTTTATGGGGGATTCTGGCTCTCTGTTTCTCGGTTATACACTTGCGGTTCTATCATTACTTGAGCTAAAACAGGTAACACTAGTGTCCTTTTTAGTACCGATTATTATTTTAGGGATCCCTTTGATGGATACGTTTTATGCAATGATAAGAAGAAAATTAAAAGGTGTGCCGATCTCATCACCTGATAAAGATCATCTGCATCATCGCTTTCTGCATTTAGGGTTTTCACATCGGACAACCGTATTGATAATCTATGCCATTTCATTTGTTTTTTCTTGCTTTGCTGTTCTAGTGTTATATACAAATATTTTGCTTTCGTTGTTCGTAGTTGGAATTGTGTTGGTACTTGTTCATTTATTTGCGGAATTTATTGGGATTTTTTCCGATCAGTTCAAGCCTCTGACATCATTTCTTTTCAAATTTATCAGGGCAATGGAGCGTCAAAAATAAAATTAACTAATGAGCCTTGTCTTTATGGCAAGGCTTTTTTTTGACTTTAAAGATGCTCTCAATAAAACTAAGTAGTAACTCCAAGGGGACTATGCAAAAAAAGAAAAAACTGTGTACCGATTTTTTAAAAATACTTAGTAGCAACTCCGAACACATTTAAAAAATAATGCAAAAACATAAACAAATTAAACAATAAAAGAGAACAGAAGAAAATCCCTGTTTCAACTAGACAGGGATTTTCTTCATGAAACCATTTATTCTTGCTCTTCTTCATATTCAAAATCAGGTTCTTGCATTTTGGAATCATAGGTTACTTTCACACTGTGATTATCAAAATACCAAGCGTCATCTTGTTCGATATAAAAGTGTACTCCATCAACGGTAGTCTCTGCAATGGGTTCTTGTGGCGTGTCAGGGCGAACTCCAAGGGAGAATCCTGGTTTTAATCCGCCAACACCTCCATATCGAACAAAGAATCGAAGAGAGTCGTTGTCACTTAATTCTAATTCATCTTTATACCATTGTGCTGCTTCTTCTGCTACTTTTAATTGCATATCTTCAACTCCTAGTAGGGATTATGTGCTCCTATATCGTATTACACTAAAAGAGGGGTTTCAAACATAGGGATTTATTTATTAGGATGAAACAAAGGATATGATTCATTCGTACTACTAATAAAGGATGAAAAATAGGGGGGAAATCATTTGGCTTTATTAGAAGCAATAGAATTATCGAAGACTTTTCAAAAGCATAAAGCAGTTGATGATTTACATATTACAATTAGAGAAGGTGAAGTTCTAGGCTTGCTTGGACCAAATGGAGCTGGTAAGTCAACGACCATATCAATGATTGCATCGTTGCTGGAGCCAAGTAGAGGAGAGATTCTGTACAAAGGAAAATCCGTATTAAAGAAATCCGAAATCATTCGTAAAGAACTCGGACTTGTACCTCAAGAAATTGCTTTGTATCCAGAATTCACAGGTAAAGAAAACTTAATGTTTTTTGCTCGGCTTTATAAAGTCCCAAAAAAAGAAAGGGCGGAACGAATTGCTGAAGTATTATCTATTGTGGGCTTATCAGATCGTGCATCTGATAAGGTAGAAAAGTATTCTGGAGGAATGAAGCGTAGACTGAATATCGCCTGTGCGCTTTTGCATAAACCAAAACTACTGATTATGGATGAGCCAACTGTAGGAATTGATCCACAATCGAGAAATCACATACTTGAAATGGTTAAACAATTGAATACAAAAGGGATGTCTATATTGTATACATCTCATTACATGGAGGAAGTAGAAACATTATGTGATCGAATTGCGATTATGGATCATGGGTCTATTATTGCTGAGGGTAAAAAGCAGGATTTGATTGGAATGGTTCAAGATCAAGATTTACTGTATGTTTCTGTAGAACAACAGGTTGCAGGCTTTGAACAAGCAGTAAAAGAAATTGATGAGGTCCTATTTATGGAACGAGAAGATTTCAGATACAAAATCGGATTAAAACAGCAAGCTGAAATTCTGCCTGAGTTGTTTACATTGGCACATGAATACGGGATTCGTATTCAGGGGATTGATATCCAATCACCTAGGCTTGAGGATGTATTCCTTCATTTAACAGGGAGGTCATTAAGAGATGAATAGAGGTGTAAAAGGATGATTGTTACTCACGCATGGAAAGATATAAAAAGGATGCTAAGAGATCGTAAAGCCTTAATGATAACAGTCCTTATGCCAACTATTTTAACAGCAATCTTAGGGCTCTCAATCGGAAATATGATGAATGGCAATACAAAGCTAGAAACCATTCCAATCGCAGTTGTGAACCAAAGTGAAGTCGCGAGTTTTAAAAACAACATTCAGTCTGGAGAAACTTCAGATACACCCGTGGATTTTGCGGAAATTTTTATTGAAAATATATTAGCAAGCGAGGACCTGCAAGATGTAATATCCTATGAACAATTATCAAAAGAGAGGGCATTACAAAAATTAGAGAATGGAAAACTTTCCACAGTTATCTTTTTTCCAAAGTCTTATAATCAAGAAGTTTTGAATGTAATGAATCAGCCTTCCTCAAAACAAGTGGAGGTAACACTTTATCAGAACCCTGATGAATCATTACATAATGAAGTTATTAAAGGAGTCGTGGAATCTTATACAAACCAATTGTCGAAAAGTGTGATTGCGCAAAATACCATGGTTACACTTATGATGAAGGAGCCAAAGCTTCAACAAGAGATTACAAGTTCCATGGGGGAAGTCATTCAAAAGGTGAATGAAACAAACCGGCCAAACATTTCTGTTATGCGCGAGCCATTTGGTGACATTGAGTCGTTATCAGGTATGCAGTATTTTACAGCTGGTATGGCAGTCATGTTCATGTTGTATGTTGGTGGATATAGTGCAATTTATGTAAGAGATGAAATACGCAGTGGAACGTATAACCGATTACGTTCTACAGGAATGTCATTTTGGCACTTGGCTGGTGGGAAATTTATATCTACTGCTCTATTAGTCTTTTTGCAAATTATATTTTTATTTATGTTTGAAAAACTCGTTTTTGGTATGGAATTTACAAACATATACTTACTCTTGCTTATGATTGTTATCACAGCTTTATCTGTTTCTTGTTTATCTATTCTGTTAACTACGATTACAGTTGTGAATCAAGAAACGCGTTTAAATGAGCTCTTTCAAAGTGTGATTATTCCTTTTCTAGCCATGGTTGGTGGAAGTTTTATTTCAATTTCGATGATGCCAGAACCTATTCAGATGTTTGGTCACAATGTCATAAATGGAGCTGCATTACAAGGTTTTACATATGTAATGCAAGGTTACTCTTTCTCAGAGCTGTTTGGACCGATCCTAGCTCTTCTAATTAACGGTCTTATCTTCCTTGTATTAAGTGGCCTCATTATATTTAGAAGGAAAGAGGTGTTTCGATGAGAGCACTATTATGGGGAAGGTTAAAAGGATTTCGAAAACAATGGGTTCTCTATTTAATTATGCTTATACTGCCTATCGTTTTCACCTATTTCTTTTCAATGATGGGTGACCAAAGCAAGTATAAAGTTTCCATAGTTTTTGATCATGATGTAGCTGTTCAGGAAAAGTTACTAGATGAGTTGAAAAAAGAGGAAACATTACAACTTGAAAATGTTTCTAGTAGTGAAATGGAAGAAGGTATTGTAAATGGGGGATATGAAGCCGGAATTTATTTTGATGAAAAAGCTTTAAACAAAATAGAACAAGGTATAGGCCCAATTGATTTGGTGATGTATCGTACGAAAGATGGTGCGAGCTTAGAATTAATTGAGCAAGCTATTATGAAGGCAGTTAATCGAGTAGTTAACCAACAACAGTTATCCAAAACGATAATAGCCGAGGTAGAAGGAAATCTCTCATTAAGGAACGTAAGCCAACTTGTACAAAATGCTTATCAAGAAGAATTACCAGTTACTGTTCAAGCATCTACTCTTGAGAGCGAGACGGAAGTGAAATATGACCCACAATTCCAGGCGCTTGTAGGGTTTACATTGTTCTTTACAATCTATACGATCATTTTCACCCTAGGAGAGATCTTAGAGGATCGCTCCAAAAACATTTTAGCACGTATTACGATTGCACCTGTGTCTACAACAAAATGGTTTATGGCGAATTTTATTTATAGTTTTCTTGTTGGGTATTCCCAAATTTTCATCCTGATCTTATTTGGTAAGTATGTTATGAATATGGATTGGGGAGATCACTTAACTCTTTTATTCACTGTACTCGCCTTTTATGTGATGGCTACGATGGCGATTGGCATGTTGTTATGCGGCTTCTCAAAAAACATGCAACAACTTAATGCTTTAACACCAATCGTTGCTGTTAGTTTTGCAATGATCGGGGGCGCATATTGGCCAATTGAGATTGTATCAAATGAAATTTTATTAAAGTTAGCCCATATAACCCCTATTTATCATGCCATGAATGCATTGAAATCACTTGTATTATATGATCATGGAGTAACTGCAATTTTAACTGAGTCATTCAGTTTGTTGGGCATGACCCTAATCTTAATTGTTATAGGAATCCTATTATTTAAAAAACAATCAAAAACATAAAAAAGAGGAAATCACGATGAATGTGATTTCCTCTTTTCTTTTTTTTCTGGTACAGGATCAATTCCACCTGGGTGAAATGGTTGGCATTTTAGTATTCGTTTAATGGTTAAATAGCCACCCTTGATAGCTCCAAAGCGTTGAATTGCTTCAACTCCATATTGTGAGCATGTTGGATAAAAACGGCATGTAGGAGGCTTGATAGGAGATATGATTTTTTGATAAAAGCGTATTAGCCATAAAAATACATGCTTCATAGTAGTCTCATCCTTCATTTACTCTTGTGTTTTGTCGTAGGTAACTTCTGCAATTGCATCATGAAGGTGAATAGACTCTTCATTTTGACAAGAAACATAAAATTTCTCCACGTAAGGAAGTTCATACAGATCAGCTGCCACTAGTCGTACAATATCTTCAACAAATCGTGGATTTTCATATGCTTGCTCGGTAACAGCTTTTTCATCAGGGCGTTTTAGGACCGGGTGAATCCGTGCGCTTGCATTCGATTCAGATGCTTCTAAAAGAGCAGCTTTCCAGTCTGTCTGATTTTCATCAAAATCGTCAGTAAGCTTTACAGACATGGTAACTTGTCCACGTTGGTTATGAGCTGAATATTCACTGATCTCTTTCGAGCAAGGGCAAAGTGTAGTAATTGTTCCTTTGAGACTCACCTCTACATCATAGCCTGTATCTTCATGATATTGAACTTTCATTGTCGCATCTGCATGGTTCATGCCAGCAAGATCAGAAAATGGCCCCTTACGTTCGAAAAACCAAGGATAAGTAACTTCTACTTCAGCATCCTTTTGTTTTAGACGAGCTGCTAGTTCTTTAGTGAATCGTTTTAAGGTTTCTAGGTCAATGGCAAAACCTTCATTGTGATATTGGTCAAGTTGTTCAGTAAAACGACTCATATTTGTTCCTTTGCTTCCTTTTCCAATACTGGATGAGAAGCGGAATGTACCAATCGTTGTTTGAATTTCTGGCTTCATGGAACTATTTATCTTAATGGGGTGCTTCACATTCGTAATGCCTACTGCGTCTAAGTCAAATAGGAAATCTTTCTTTGTATTCTGTAAATCCACCATTTGTTCCTTCTCAACTGGTTTTGTGCGAGGTCCGGCTGGAACTGAACCGAACATTTTATGACGCTCATGTTTAGGAGGGAGTTGTTTATTTGCGTTAATGTTCGTCTGATTCATAGTGATGACTCCTTTCAGCTTCTTCTAAAGCTACTCAAAAGTATACATGATACTTAGTCTATTGTTCAATTTTTATACCTACCCATTGTACTCCACCTATTTGAATATATCTAGATTTTGTAGAAATCTTATAGGATATTCTGAATTCCTTTAAAGTAAACGTTTTCGATTATCTTAAAATTTCAAATTAGGAAAAATGGGTTGGCAATAGGTTTTACGTTGCATATTATAGATGCATCAACAATGATTTGGGAAGGTGAGAAACAGCTATGAAAGGAACAGCATTGTTCAGCACAGATCGTCAAAATGTAATTGTGCTTGAAGATATAGATCGTCAAACATTTGATGACATGAAAGATAAAGGTGGATTTACACGTACTAAGAAGTGTGAACGTGTAGGAGAAATCATAGAGCGTGTATGGCCAGTTAGCTTTTTTGATGCAGATATCGACTGGACTTACGGTTACTAATATAGAACCAAAAAACAGCCATGGGAAGCGGGATCTCATGGCTGTATTTTATTGATTACTCTATAAACTTATCTATGGTAGTTAGGACTTCTTTAACTATAGCCCCCTATTGTTGCAGACTTGGTTTCGAGATAAAGTGCGTATGGTTCCGTTGCTTTTATGGAGTGCGGCGGGCTGGGAAACGGGCTGCTTTCCTCGGACGAACGATCGAGCCTCCTCGTTCACTCTGTTACATCCATTTAATTTTCGGCTCAGTTTTATCCTTAATTCGTTTTATATTTGTTCTATGGCGATAGATCACAAATAATGTAAGGATACTTGTAACAATTATTAAACCAATGTTTTGCAGAATGATAGCTGAAATGACTGTAACTACTCCTGTTACCATTGAGGATAGTGAAACGTATTTGGTTAGATATAACATTAAAAAGAACGTAGCAAGCATAATGACAAAAAGAACTGGTTCAACTGCTAATATTACACCACCAGATGTTGCAACGGCTTTTCCACCTTTGAACTTCGCAAAGATTGGGTACATATGGCCGATAACAGCAAAGATCCCGATAATTAATATGTTAATATCAAGACCCATTAACCATGGTAGCAGGGAGGCAAAAGTTCCTTTTAAAATATCTCCAATTGTAACGATCAGACCAGCTTTGACTCCTAGTACTCGAAATGTGTTTGTACCACCTAAATTTCCGCTTCCGTGTTCACGAATATCAATTTTATAACCTAGCTTTCCTACAATCAATCCAAACGGGATCGATCCAATAACATACGCAATAAGTGCAAAAATTACATAACTCATCTAAAAACTCCTTTACCTTCGGCTATATGCTTTCTATATTCTATCAAAAACCATCCATTGAAAGAACATGAAATCAATTTTTCTAAAAACTATTTCAAAATTTGACAGAATTTTATACCATAATAGAGGGGGAGGAGAACAACTATGGCTAGAACAGAAGTGTATAAAAAGAAAAAGAATCGAACAACGTCCCTAATAGTTTTTTCACTTGCTTTTTTGTTTATTTTATCATCGATTGGGTTTTGGATCGTATATCCATTTCCTTCAGATGAAAAAGTACCGTACTTTACAGAAGACTATACAATGATATATGAAGAGGGTATATTCAATGATCAAGCGGTGCTTAAAGATCAACTTTATATACCATATACCTTCATCAAACAACAAATAGATTCTTCAATTGAATTTGATGAAGATTCATCATCCGTTATCATTACCACGGATCAAAAGGTTTATCAGATGCCAAGTGATTCATTAAACTACTATATAAATAATAGCGAGCAGAAGCTTTCATTTCCTGCGCTTAAACAGGAAAATGGTAGCCTTTACTTAGCTAGTGAGTGGCTTCAAAAGGTATATCCAATAGAAATACGTCATTTCAAAGATACAAAATCTATTCAAATTCTTGAGCACGATCAAATTCTTCAAAAGGCAACAATGAGAGCCACTGAAGATGAGGATTTAAGAAGAATGCGAACCGCTCCAACATTAACGTCACCTTATGTGGCAGAAATATCAGAAGGTGTTGAGTTATTTATCGAGGAGGACACCAAGGAGTATTTTAAAGTTCGGACAGAGAATGGTGTTGCGGGTTATTTAAAAAAATCTGTGGTTCAGCTTAACGGTACAGATCGAATTAAGGCAGAAGTCCAGGCCAACAAAATACCATTTAAGCCAAGCATAGAATGGCCTGTCCATGTGACTTGGGATGGGATTTACCAAGCAAGTGCTAACCCAACATCACAACCTGATCTTGAAGGTGTGAAAGTATTATCTCCTACATGGTTTGAGTTGCAAAATGGGGAAGGTGATATTCGCAATATTGCATCTAAACCCTATGTTGAACAAGCTCATGAAAAAGGATACAGAGTTTGGGCGCTATTCTCGAATGCGTTTGAACCTGATTGGACTCAAAAAGCTCTATCAACCTACGAATCTCGTCAAAAGATGATTAAACAATTACTCCAATATGCTGAAATCTATAACTTGGATGGGTTAAATCTTGATTTTGAAAATGTGTATGAACAAGATGGCCCAAAGCTAACCCAATTTGCACGAGAACTAACTCCTCTCGCCCATGAAGCAGGGTTAGTTGTTTCGATGGATATTACATTCATTTCAGAGAGTGCGATGTGGTCTAAATTTTATGAGCGTAAAGAGCTAGCAGATGCTGTAGATTATCTCATGGTTATGGCTTATGATGAGCATTGGAGTAGTTCTCAAGTTGCTGGTAGTGTAAGTAGTTTGCCGTGGGTGAAGCGGAATTTAAATCAGTTGCTACAAGTTGTACCTCATGATCGTCTCATTTTAGGAGTGCCGTTATATACAAGACTATGGAAAATTGAACAGGGGGAAAATGGTGAAAAGGTAAGTTCTGAATCATTTACTATGGAAGAAGCGGAAAAGTGGATGAAAGAACGAGACTTAGAACCTCAATATGATAAGAGTACTGGGCAAGATTATGTAGAATATCAAGTACCAGATAAACCGATCACCTATAAAATGTGGCTCGAAAATGAAACTTCATTAGCAAAACGAGCACAACTCGTACATCAATTCCAATTAGCCGGGATAGCAACTTGGAGCAAATATTTCGCTGATGATGAGGCTTGGAAAACGCTCGATCAAGAGCTTTCGCATAGAAAAATTGTACAAAAATCAGAATGAGCACACTGAAATAGGCAAGATGCTATGCATCTATGCCTATTTTTTATATCATAATAGTTAAGCTTCACTGATCAATTTGGTCGGAATTGAAGCGCAAGACATTCAAGGAGGTAAACCATGATAGAATTTCAGTCGGTAAGCAAGACTTTCCCTGACGGAACAGAAGCTGTTAAAGATATCGATTTAACAGTAAATAAAGGGGAACTGCTTACGCTTATTGGACCTAGTGGCTGCGGGAAAACAACGTCCATGAAAATGATTAATCGCCTCATCGAACCTACATCAGGGAACATCATCATTAACGATAAAGATATTAGAGAATATAAAATCGATGAACTTAGGTGGAATATCGGATATGTACTTCAAGAAATTGCTTTATTTCCACACATGACGATTGAAGAAAACATCGCGATCGTTCCAGAAATGAAAAAGTGGAAGAAAAATAAGCTCTCTAAACGTATCGAAGAGCTTATGGATATGGTTGGTTTAGAACCTGGTACATATAAAAAACGTAAGCCGAGCGAATTATCTGGAGGTCAGCAACAGCGTGTTGGAGTAATCCGTGCTTTAGCTGCAGATCCGGACATTATACTAATGGACGAGCCCTTTTCAGCGCTTGATCCAATTAGCCGCGAACAGCTGCAACAAGATATCCAGCAATTACAACAAGAAATCCAGAAAACCATAGTATTTGTAACACACGATATTGATGAAGCACTTGCGTTAGGAGATCGGGTTTGCTTAATGAAGGATGGCAAGATTGAGCAGTTATCAACTCCACAAGAGCTTATTCTTAATCCGCAAACAGACTTTGTAAAAAGCTTCGTGGGTGAACGAAAATCTCCATGGCAAACTGCTGTCGATGTTATGGCAGACAGAAGTCAATCGAATGCTATTCAAGAGTCAGAAGTGAATACCTTGAATAGCGAGGATTCAACGCTTTATATGATTGTAGATTCTAAGAATGATTATAAAGGTGCTATACAAAATGGAAAGAAATTAGATCTAAGAGCACTTCCAAATGGAATGCACCTTAGAAAAGCAACAGAAGAATTCGAAGCACAAGGTGTATCCGTACTTCCTGTTGTAAAAGAGAATAAGTTTATTGGAACGTTATCTTATAAAGACATTGTTCAGTACCTTCAGAAGCAAACCACGATGGAAAACGGGGTGATTCAACAATGAGTCAATTCATGTCCGTTTTCGAAAGTCGACAAGAGGAATTAATGCAGTTAATTTGGGAGCATTTGCAGTTATCTTTAATTGCCCTTTTACTTGCTATTCTTATCGCTGTACCACTTGGGCTTGCCCTTACACGTACCAAACGATTGGCAGAGCCCATCATTGGTGTAACAGCTGTATTACAAACCATTCCAAGTTTAGCGATTTTAGCTTTTTTAATACCGATACCAGCCATTGGTACAGGAACAGACAATGCCATTATCGCTCTTACTCTCTATGCATTACTTCCAATCCTCCGTAACACCTACACGGGGATCAAAGAAGTAGATCCTGCTTTAAAGGAAGCAGCTGAAGGAATGGGAATGAGCTCATTAAGACGTTTATCTCGTATAGAACTACCAATAGCAATGCCAGTAATCATAGCGGGTATTCGTACTTCTATGGTATTAATTGTGGGTACTGCTACAATTGCGGCACTAATCGGTGCTGGTGGATTAGGTAACTTAATTCTTTTAGGAATTAATCGAGGTGCAGAGGTGAACCTGATTTTACTAGGAGCTATACCAGCTGCTTTATTAGCTATTTTCTTAGATGTGATTCTCCGAGGATTTGAAAAAGTAGCAGAACGTGCAAAATCAGGATTTAAATCCTTGCTTATTTTCATCATTATTGCGGCCCTGATCGTTGCAACCCCATTTGTAATTGATACACAAGGGGAAGAAGAAGTACAAGAGACAGACCTTGTGATAGGAGCTAAGCTTGGTGCAGAGCCTGAGATTTTAATCAATATGTACAAACTTCTTATTGAGGAAGAAACAGATCTAAATGTTGAGTTGAAGCCTCGGTTTGGTAAGACAGCGTTTGTGTTCAATGCATTGAAAGTGGGAGATATTGATATCTATCCTGAATTTACAGGTACTGCTCTTGTAACCCTTTTAGAACAACAAGCAAACAGTAATAAGCGAAATGAAGTGTATCAGCAAGCGAAAGAAGGAATGCAGCAACAATTTAACATGGCATTCCTTGAACCGATGCAGTTTAACAACACGTATGCAGTAGCTGTGCAACAAGATTTTGCTGAAGAAAATAACCTGAAATCAATTGGTGATCTGAAAAATATTGAAAATCAAGTTACAGCTGGATTTACACTTGAGTTTATTGATCGTGAGGACGGGTATAAAGGTATGCAAAAGCTCTATAATTTAGATTTAGCTAATGTGAAATCCATGGAACCTGGTGTTCGTCAAAAAGCGATCACGAGTGGGGAAGTAGATGTTATTGATGCATATGCTACAGCTGGTTATATGATCGAATATAACTTGAAAGTACTTGATGATCCGAAAAATCTATTCCCTCCATATCAAGGCGCTCCATTAATGCGTCAGGAAACATTAGAAAAATATCCTGAGTTAGAGAGCATTTTAAATCAACTTGGTGGTAAAATAACCAAGAAACAAATGCAGGAAATGAATCACAAGGTTGATTTCCAAAACAAAGACCCTGAAGATGTTGCGAAAAATTATTTGCAGGAGCAAGGTTTGATTGACTAAAGGAGGATACGTAATGGGAATCAAAAATCCAGGCAAACAAGAAATGAAGGAAATTTTATTGGATGCAAAAACAATTGCCGTTGTAGGATTATCCGATAATCCGTCACGTACATCCTATCAAGTTTCAAAAGCGATGCAGGAAGCGGGATATAAGATTATCCCTGTTAACCCAACAATTGAAGAGTCTCTTGGGGTTAAAGCTGTTGATTCTCTTGATCAAATAGAAGAGCAGATTGATATCGTGAATGTGTTCCGTCGCTCTGAATTTTTACCTGAAATTGCAAAAGAAGCATTCGAAGTAGATCCGAAAGCTTTCTGGGCTCAACTTGGAGTAGAGCATGAGGATGCTTACGAATATTTAACTCAACGTGGTGTAACAACGATTATGGATACTTGTATTAAAGTCGTTCATTCTGCTACATTAGGTGTTTAGAGAATCAATTGTTAAAGAAATCCCTGTCAAGGCAGGGATTTTTTTATTTGATGTATAAGTTATAATAGGATATTGATGCGTGAATAACTGTGTAGGAAATACCTTATTGTTATTCAATGCAAATAGGCCTTTCATAAGCTGCTTTCAACTTACCTATTTGCGAATGGACAAAAAAAGGCTAAAATAAGATACAGGCTCAAGGGAGGAGCTCTTATTTACAAAAACGAACATTCGTTCTATTATTGTAAAAAGGGCATTGAAAGGAGTACAAATAGATTGGTTACGAATTCGACACAATACAATGATGATTCAATTCAAGTTTTAGAGGGGTTAGAAGCTGTACGTAAACGACCTGGTATGTACATAGGTAGTACAGATCATCGTGGCTTACATCACCTCGTTTATGAAATAGTAGATAACGCAGTAGATGAAGCATTGGCTGGCTTCGGCGAGCGTATAACAGTAACAATACATAAAGATCACAGTATTTCTGTACGTGATGAAGGACGTGGTATGCCTACAGGGATGCATAGCTCAGGAAAACCCACCCCTGAAGTCATACTAACCGTGCTCCACGCAGGAGGTAAATTTGGACAAGGTGGATATAAAACATCTGGTGGTCTACACGGTGTAGGTGCTTCTGTAGTAAATGCTCTATCAGAATGGTTAGAGGTTACCATTTATCGCGATGGTCAAACCTACTATCAACGTTTTGAAAAAGGCGGTAAGCCTGTAACTTCGTTAGAACGAAAAGGAAATACGAGAAAAAGTGGAACATTAATTCAATTCAAACCAGATCCAGAAATGTTCTCTACCACAACATATCATTTTGAAACCTTATCGGAACGTTTACGTGAAGCGGCTTTCTTACTAAAAGGACTGGAAATTGTACTAGTTGATAAGCGTCATGACATGGAAGAGAGCTATAAGTATCCAGATGGGCTGGAATCATTTGTTTCTTATTTGAACGAAGAAAAAGATACGCTTCATCCTGTAGTTGCTTTTGAAGGAGAAGTTGAGAACATTGAAGTAGACTTTGCTTTCCAATTTAACGATGGCTACGCTGAGAGTATGCTTTCGTTCGTAAACAACGTACGAACAAAAGATGGAGGTACACACGAATCAGGTGCTAAAACCGCTATTACGAGAAGCTTCAATGACCATGCGCGTAAAACAGGGTTGTTAAAAGAGAAAGATAAAAACCTTGATGGAAATGATATACGAGAGGGATTCACGGCTGTTGTGTCCGTTCGAATTCCAGAGGAAAAGCTCCAGTTTGAAGGTCAAACGAAAAGTAAATTAGGTACATCTGAAGCACGTTCAGCAGTAGATTCAATCGTTTCTGAAAAACTCTCTTATTTCTTAGAAGAGAACCCTGATTCAGCAACAATGCTCATTAAAAAAGCGATTAAAGCGAAAGAAGCACGTGAAGCAGCAAGAAAAGCACGTGAAGATGCACGATCAGGCAAGAAAAAGAAACGAAAAGAAACGATGCTTAGCGGGAAGTTAACTCCTGCACAATCCAAAAACCCGCAAAAGAATGAATTATATCTTGTCGAGGGTGACTCAGCAGGAGGATCAGCTAAACAAGGAAGAGACCGACGTTTCCAAGCTGTACTACCACTCCGAGGTAAGGTTATTAATACTGAAAAAGCAAAGCTTCAAGATATTTTGAAGAATGAAGAAATCTCAACAATCATTCATACAATTGGAGCTGGAGTTGGTGCAGATTTCAATTTAGAAGATGTACAATACGATAAGATCGTTATCATGACTGATGCGGATACGGATGGGGCTCACATTCAAGTTCTTTTATTAACGTTCTTTTATAGATATATGCAAGAACTAATTAAAGAAGGAAAAGTTTATATTGCATTACCACCGCTTTATAAAGTTTCAAAAGGGAAAGGCAAAAAAGAACAAATCAAGTATGCGTGGGAAGAAGATGAGCTTCAGGAAATTCTGAAGGAGTTTAAGAATGGTTATACCATTCAACGCTACAAAGGTTTAGGTGAGATGAACGCCGAACAACTTTGGGAGACCACGATGAGCCCAGAAACGCGTACATTGATTCGTGTGACAGTTGATGATATGGCGCAAGCAGAGCGAAGAGTGACTACCCTTATGGGAGGTAAAGTTGAGCCACGACGTAAGTGGATTGAATCTCATGTTGCCTTTGGACTTGAGGAACAAACAAATATACTAGAGAACGACAAGCTACAATCGTAAGAGGGGGATATACTTTTGGCTGAAACAGAAAAATATATGGATCTGCCTTTAGAAGAAGTATTAGGCGATCGTTTTGGACGTTATAGTAAATATATTATTCAAGACCGTGCTCTTCCTGATGTAAGAGACGGTCTTAAACCTGTACAACGCAGAATTCTTTATGCAATGGATCAGGAACGAAACACACATGATAAACCTTACCGTAAATCTGCTAAGACTGTTGGTACGGTTATTGGTAACTATCACCCCCACGGTGATACATCTGTATATGATGCCATGGTCCGGCTAAGTCAGGATTGGAAGGTACGTAATGGTTTAGTAGAAATGCACGGAAACAATGGTAGTGTCGATGGAGATCCCCCGGCTGCCATGCGTTATACTGAAGCAAGACTATCGAGTATTTCATCACAATTACTACGAGATATTGATAAAGAGACCGTAGATTTCATTCCAAACTTTGATGATACGATCCAAGAACCTGTAGTACTTCCCGCAAAGTTTCCAAATCTCTTAGTGAACGGGTCTACAGGTATTTCTGCAGGTTATGCTACTGAAATTCCACCTCATAACCTTGAGGAAGTCATTGATGCTGTCATCATGAAAATTGATAAGCCTAATGTAACGGTTGATGACTTAATGACAGCAATTAAAGGACCCGATTTTCCAACGGGCGGCATTATTCAAGGTGTCGAAGGAATTAAGCAAGCTTATGAAACAGGAAAAGGTAAAATATTTGTTCGTGCACGTGCCGCAATTGAAGATATAAAAGGGAATCGCCAGCAAATAGTGATTGACGAGATTCCATTTGAAGTTAATAAAGCGACACTCGTAAAGAAAATGGATGAGTTACGCTTAGATAAAAAAGTAGAAGGTATTGCAGAAGTGCGTGATGAGACAGATCGCACAGGCCTTCGAATCGTGGTTGAGCTTAAGAAAAATGCTGATAGTGAAGGCGTGCTAAACTTCTTATACAAAGCTACAGACTTACAGATTAATTACAACTTCAATATGGTAGCCATACAAGATAAGACACCTAAGCTGTTAAGTCTACAATCTATTTTAGATTCTTATATTTCACACCAGCGTGAAGTTGTCACACGTCAATCCCAGTATGACTTACGTAAAGCAAAAGAACGTGCGCATATTGTTGAAGGTCTTATGAAAGCCATATCTATCTTAGATGATGTTATTTCTACAATCCGAGCTTCTAAAGATAAGCAAGATGCGAAGAAACAAATCATGAACGCATTTGACTTTACAGAAGCTCAAGCAGAAGCCATTGTAAATCTTCAATTGTATCGTTTAACGAACACAGACATTACATCTCTTGAAAAAGAGTCTGGAGAGTTAAAGCAGAAAATTGAGGAGCTTGAAACCATCTTAAATAACGAAAATAAACTTTTAAATGTAATCAAAAAAGACCTTCGCTCAATTAAGAAACAGTACTCAACACCTCGTAAAACGAAGGTTGAAGAGAAGGTGGAAGAGCTTAAGATTAATCTAGAGGTTACAGTACCTAGTGAAGATGTATTGGTTTCGGTTACGAAGGAAGGGTACACAAAACGAACGAGTCTTCGTTCATATGCAGCTTCAAGTGGTGCTGACTTCGCAATGAAAGAGGGAGACCATTTATTAGGCTTATTTGAAATCAATACAACAGATACGCTTCTTTTATTCACGAATAAAGGGAATTACTTATTCTTACCTGTTCACGAGTTGCCAGATATCCGTTGGAAAGACCTCGGACAGCATGTGGCAAATATCATAACAATCGATAAAGATGAGCATCTCATACGTGCTATTCCAATTCGCGATTTCTCTGAAGAGAAGTTCCTCATGTTTGTTACGAAAAACGGTATGATTAAACGAAGCGAATTAGGCTTATATCAAGCTCAACGTTATTCTAAGCCTCTAGTAGGTATAAACCTTAAGGGAGAAGACGAATTGGTTGATGTTCATTTAACTGATGGCCACTGTGATGTGTTCCTTGCTTCTAATAAGGGGTATGGATTGTGGTATCACGAATCTGAAGTTAAACCGATTGGTCAGCGAGCTGCTGGAGTAAAAGCTATGCAGTTGAAAGATGATGAATGGATCGTAGGCGGAAAAGTATTTGGTGATTTAACTGACCCATCCATTGTGTTAATTACACAGCGTGGAGCGGTCAAACGAATGAAGCTGAAAGAGTTTGAGAAATCTACTCGAGCGAAGAAAGGCGTAGTCATGCTCAGAGAGTTAAAACGAAATCCTCATAGTGTCGCAGGCATAGAAATTGTTCATGATGAAGATATACTTTATTTTGAAACAGATAATGGTACAGTTGATGAATTTATGCCACTAAAGCTGAAACCTAGCGATCGGTACAGTAATGGATCGTTTGTGATTGATACGGATGAAACTGGTGAAGTCATAAAGGTTTGGAAGGCGAAAGATTATGAGAAAGTGTTTGATGATGGACAAGCCGAAGAGCAACAATAATATTATTATGTAAACTAAAATGGTGTTGCAACTATGAAAAGCCCAGGGCTCTACATTATGCTCTGGGCTTGGTTTTTGTCAGGAATACTATTCGTACTTCATATTAAAAAGCTTTAACAAGAAAACGTATCTATTACATCTTGTGCATAAGCAGAATAATCGAATTGATTCGCAATGCTGTGTATTGGGTAATCTTCTTTTTCTTTAAGTTGACGAAAATCTGCAATACTTTGTCCGAATGCAACTCCTTCATCTGTTACTACTTTTAAAGGAGCTTTTTGATAAACAACTTTATTCCCATTGATCATAGCCCAAAAGGGGAGTAAATCATGAATGGGTACACCCTTTATAGGGACAGAAGATTTTTTCTGATAAAAAGCAAAATAATATTCAAACATAGGTGATAAAATGTTCCCTATCGCTTCGTTTTTACAGTTTTCACCCATATATTCAATCATAGATCTTGTAAACAATGCTTGGTTCGTAACATTTAAAGGGAATAACTTAACGTTGTCTGCTAATGTAAGTACAAGATTAGCTGCATAGGGATCTCCGTATATATTTGCCTCAGCAACAGGCGTTACATTACCAGGATAAAAAAAGGCACCACCCATAATAAAGATATCGTTCACAAGATCACTAACATCAGGATAGATAACAAAGAGAGTTGCTAATGAAGATAATCGACCAACATTAACGATGGTTATATCATTTTTATTTTCTAAGATTAAATCAATTGCTTTTTCGTTACTGTCGATGGTAAAGTCTTTAATGGACTGTGTATCAGGTTCCCAAGGACCAAGACCGTATTCCCCATGAATCTGAGGGAAGTATTCAGGATATACTCCAGTATAAGGGTGATAAGCTCCTTGAATAATGGCAAGTTTCCCTTCAGCTTGTGTCAGCGCACGAAGGAATAATGCGTTTTGTTCAGCATTTTTTCTCGGAATATTCCCATAACCTGTCACTACACCTAAAACCTCAATTTCTTCCTTGAAATTTGCGTAGAGTAAAGCAAATACATCATCCACCCCAAAGTCTCCAAAAAACAACACCTTTTTAGGCATACACAATCTCCTTTAACCAAAGACATATGCTCTTAGTCTATTTACATTTCTTTTCCAATATACATATGCTGCTCAAATTACTAAAATAAACCTATGTTCTCACTAAAACTTAGTAGCAACTCCGAATATAAATTAAAAAAAGAACAAAAAGATTAAATCCTACAGCCTATGATCCAATAAATCTATATTTCTATGAATCATTTGTATTTTCAGAAATTTATGATAAAATTATTTACAAATTGGTGAAAGCGCTGTCACATAATGAGGAGATGATGTATGACTGATCTAAAAGAACGAATCATTCAATCATCCTTAGAGTTATTTGAGAAACACGGATACCATGGTGTATCAATTAATCAAATTGTAGAACACTGTGGAGCATCTAAAGGAGGTTTTTATCACTATTTTCACTCTAAAGATGAACTCTTATATGTGATACATGATACGTTTATTACATATGTATTAGAGAAAGCCAATCAAGCAAAACAAACCTACAACAATCCAACTGAGAAACTACAAGCCATCATAGAATCCTTTGTAAAAGTATTTGACTTATACAAACCACACATTTCTGTATTCTATCAAGAAAGCACATATCTAAAGCCTGACTATGAAGAACTGATTAAGAAGAAACGAGATCAATTTAAACAAAACATATTTGAAGTACTACAAGAAGGGCAAGACAAAGGAGAATTTCGTTCCATACTACCAGTCGAAATTACAGGTATGGCTGTTCTAGGCATGGTGAACTGGACGTATAAATGGTATCGGAAAAATGGAGAGAAAGATATCGAGGAAATCTCTCATGTTTTTGTTGATTTAATTCTTCATTCTGTCCTTACTGGAGAAACCTTACAACAAGATCGTTATACTGATTTCTTTCTTCAAACAAAAATGAATAGTTAAGAAGTATTTTTTATTTGGTTAGCACCGACCAACCAGTCGGTATCTACAATATAAAGGAGAGAAACGATATGGATTTTTCTTTAACTAAGGAACAAGAAATGACAAGAAAGATGGTAAGAGATTTTGCTCAGGAGAAGATTGCTCCGCGTGCTGTAGAAATGGATATTAACTCTGAATTTCCAAAGGATATTTTCGATGAGATGGGTAAATTAGGACTTTTAGGTATTCCGTTCCCAGAGGAATATGGTGGCTCTGGTGGTGACACCGTAACTTACGCACTCGCTGTTGAGGAAATAGGTCGCGTTTGTGGTGGTACAGGGCTTAGTTATGCAGCCGCTGTTTCATTAGGTTCTAGTCCTATTTACTACTTTGGTACTGAGGAACAAAAACAAGAATGGCTAGTTCCACTGGCAAAAGGTGAAGGGCTGGCTGCATTCGGTTTAACAGAACCAAACGCTGGCTCTGATGCAGGGGGAACTCAAACGAAAGCCGTTCTTGACGGAGACGAATACGTCATTAATGGTGAAAAGTGCTGGATCACAAATGCAGAATACTCCCGTTCCATTACAGTGACAGCAGTAACAGGAAAAAATGAAAAAGGTAAAAATATTATCTCAGCATTTATCGTGCCTAAGGATACTCCAGGACTCACCATAAACAGTAATTATGACAAGATGGGTGTACGTGCATCGAATACTTGTGAAATTATATTGGAGGATGTTCGGGTACCAAAAGAGAATATTTTAGGGGACGAGAAAAAAGGCTTTAATCAGTTCCTTTACACATTAGATGGTGGACGTATCTCAATTGGCGCGCTAGCCGTTGGTATTGCTCAAGCATCTCTTGATAAAGCACTTGCTTATGCGAAAGAACGTAAGCAATTTGGTAAATCGATTTCAAATTTCCAGGCTATCCAGTTTAAGCTTGCAGATATGGCAATGGAAGTCGAACTTGCTCGTAATATGGTACTTAAAGCTGCATGGTTAAAAGACCAAGGAAAGAATTTCTCTAAAGAATCTGCTTATGCAAAGTTATTCGCATCTGAAACCGCTTTCCGTTCGGCGAACCAAGCAATTCAAATTCATGGTGGGTATGGATACATGCGTGAATATGAAGTTGAGCGTTACCTTAGAGATGCTAAACTACTTGAAATTGGTGAGGGTACGTCAGAAATTCAACGCCTTGTGATTAGCCGCCAACTAGGTTGCTAGAATTTTTTCTCGTTAGTTAAAAGTCCATTTTATAAGATTCCTTAGGAGGGTGCCGATGTCACTGTTACAGTTAACCGTTGGAGAGTTATTGGAAGAGAAAGTGCGTTTATATCCAGATCAAGAAGCGTTTGTCTATCCAGAACTAGGGTTACGTAAGACGTATCAGGAATTTGATGACATGGTAAATGAAGCTGCAAAAGGATTTATGGCTTTAGGAATTGAAAAAGGAGAGCATGTAGCGATTTGGTCAGATAACAAACCTGAATGGCTTATCTCTCAATTTGCAACAGGGAAAATGGGGGCCGTATTGGTCACAGTGAATACCAACTATCAGGCAAAAGAACTTGAGTATCTATTAAAGCAATCTGATGCTACAACGTTAATTTTAGCCGAAAGTTTTAAACAAACCTCTTACATTGAGGTTCTGCGTGAAGTTTGTCCAGAGATTGACTCCCATAGTAAAGGGAAACTTGAGGTTCAAAATCTACCATATTTAAAAAATATTATCGTATTGAGCGACGAGGAATATGAAAATATGTATTCCTGGCAAGAGGTCATCAATCAAGGTGAATCAATAAGTGATGATCAGCTAAAACAACGTCATCAAGAACTTAATTATAAAGACGTTATTAATATGCAATATACTTCTGGTACAACAGGGTTTCCTAAGGGAGTCATGCTATCCCATTACAACATTGTTAATAATGGAAATCAGGTTGCTGATTGTATGGAGCTTACAAACGAAGATCGCTTATGTATTCCAGTTCCATTCTTCCATTGTTTCGGATGTGTATTAGGTACGATGGCTGCAGTTTCCAAAGGGGCAACGATGGTCATACTTGAACAGTTTGATCCTGGGAAAGTCCTTCATGCAGTTGAACAAGAAAACTGCACAGGACTGCATGGTGTACCTACCATGTTTATTGCAGAACTAAATCATCCTGAGTTCAAAGAAAATGGGTATCCTCATCTGCGAACAGGAATCATGGCGGGTTCTACTTGCCCGATGGAGGTTATGAAAAACGTCATAGATAAAATGGGTGCTGAGGAGATCACTATTGCCTATGGACAGACTGAATCTTCACCAGTTATTACCCAAACAAGAACAGATGATCCAATTGAGCTACGTGTTAGCTCAGTAGGTAAAGCCCATCCAAATGTAGAGGTGAAAGTCATTGACCCTGCTACAAATGAAGAAGTACCTACGGGTGATCCAGGTGAGCTTTGTACAAGAGGTTATCTTGTAATGGAAGGCTATTATAAAAATAAAGAAGCTACTTACACAGCCATTGATGAAGAAGGGTGGCTTCATACAGGTGACATCGCAATGATGGATGAACAAGGTTATATTGAAATCACAGGTCGTATGAAAGATATGGTTATTCGTGGAGGGGAAAATATCTATCCACGCGAAGTAGAAGAGTTTTTGTATCAGCATGAGGATATTTTGGATGTTCAAGTCGTAGGAGTCCCAGATGAAAAGTACGGGGAAGAGCTCATGGCTTGGATCATTCCAAAAGATACGTCTTCAATAACAGAGGAAGATGTTTTTGCATTTTGTAAAGGACAAATATCTCATCACAAGATTCCACGCTATATTCGGTTTACGGATGAGTACCCAATGACAGCTAGTGGGAAAATCCAGAAGTTCAAATTACGAGAAGATGCAAAAAATACGATTCAATCGAAATAAGGAGCGTTTGTTATGTTTAACAAGATCTTGATTGCTAATAGAGGTGAAATTGCATCACGTATTATTCGTACTTGCAAAAAACTTGGCATTCAATCTGTAGCAGTCTATTCAGAACCTGATGCGGATAGCCCCTTTGTGAGTGAAGCCGATGAAAGCTACCCTCTTGGAGGCACTCGTGTTCATGAGAGCTATTTAAACATCGATAAGATCCTAGAAATTGCTAAAGAAGCTGGAGTTGAAGCCATTCACCCAGGATACGGTCTTTTAAGTGAAAATGGAGATTTCGCTAACCGAATAGAACAAGTGGGGATTACCTTTATTGGTCCTTCCCCTGAGGTTATGTCCAAAATGGGAAGTAAGGTAGAGGCCCGTCAAACGATGAAAGATGCAGGTGTACCTGTTATTCCAGGGACTGAATCCGCTGTAGCTGATGTGGATGAAGCCAAAAAAGCTGCTGAGGAGATTGGTTATCCCGTCATGCTTAAAGCATCATCTGGTGGCGGGGGAATCGGTATGCAAATTGTGCATGATGATGAAGAGTTAGCTAAGGCATTTGAAAGTAACTCGAAGCGAGCTCAAATGTTTTTCGGTGATGGAACCATGTTCTTAGAAAAGAAAATTGTCGATCCGCATCACGTTGAAATTCAGGTATTAGCTGATCAAGAAGGCAATACGATTCACTTGTTTGAACGCGAGTGTTCTATTCAACGCCGCCACCAAAAAGTTGTTGAAGAAGCACCGTCTCCTTTTATTTCTGAAGAGACTCGAAACAAGATGGGGAATGCAGCTGTTAAGGCAGCTAAAGCTATTGGTTACAAAAACGCAGGAACCATTGAGTTTTTGGTTGACGAAGGCCAAAACTTCTATTTCCTAGAAATGAACACTAGACTTCAAGTAGAGCATCCTGTAACAGAGGAAATCACGGGATTTGATCTTGTACATGAGCAACTTCGTATTGCCAATGGAGATTCTTTACGCTATAAGCAAGAAGAACTTACCATGCATGGTCACGCTATTGAAGTACGTGTTTATGCTGAGGATCCAAAAACGTTCTATCCCGCTCCAGGCCAAATGACAAATTTAGAACTTCCGCAAGGCGATTCTATTCGTCATGAAGTTGGCGTTCATAAAGAATCAATGGTTTCTCCTTTCTATGACCCTATGATCGCAAAGTGTATTACGTGGGCAGAAACTAGAGATGAAGCTATTGAAAACATGATTTATGCTCTTGAAAACTATACAATTGAAGGCATCAAGACGAATATTCCGATGCTCCTCGATGTCCTAAAACATGATGCATTTAAACAAGGTAATACAAACACACACTTTATTCAGTCTTACTTGAAGGAGGAAGCAAAATGATCGAAGTAAAAGCAAACATGGCAGGCAGTGTATGGAAAATTGTTGTTAAAGAAGGAGAAGAGGTAGAGGATGGTCAAGATCTCCTTATCTTAGAATCTATGAAAATGGAAATTCCAATTGCAACGGAAGATGATGGTACTGTTAAAGAATTAAAAGTGCAGGAAGGCGATTTCGTAAACGAAGGAGACGTTGTAGCGATCTTAGAATAGTCTTAGGAGGGATCACATGCAACTACCACACAACGTAACGATAAAAGAAGTCGGACCACGCGACGGTCTTCAAAATGAAAAAGAAATGATACCAACTGAAGATAAAATTGAATGGATTAATCATTTATCTAAAACGGGTTTATCTTATATTGAAATTTCATCTTTTGTTCACCCTAAGTGGATCCCTCAATTAGGAGATGCCCTAGAGGTAGCAAAAGGTATTAAGCGAAATCCTGAAGTAACCTATGCCACGCTTGTTCCAAACTTGAAAGGTTTGGAACGAGCGCTTGAGGCAGATGTTGATGAAGTTTCGATTTTCATGTCCGCTTCTGAGTCTCATAACAAAAAGAATATTAATAAGTCCATTGATGAAACATTCCCTGTTTTACAGGAAGTTGTCGAGGGTGCTAAAGCAGAGAATAAATCAGTCCGTGGTTATATCTCTACTGTATTTGGATGCCCATATGATGGCCAGGTACCTATAGAAAATGTTCAAAAGGTCTGTGATCAGTTATTTTCGATGGGGATTGATGAGCTTTCTATTGGTGACACAATCGGTGTAGCAAATCCGCTTCAGGTACAACATGTTCTCGAAACGTTGAGTAAGGACTTTCCCAAAGATCAATTAGCCTTACACTTTCACAATACAAGAGGAACAGCACTTGCTAACGTTCTTACTTCTTTACAACTAGGCTTTACTACGTTTGATAGTGCTCTAGGAGGACTAGGCGGATGCCCATACGCTAAAGGTGCATCAGGTAACCTAGCAACGGATGACCTACTTTATATGTTAAAGGAAATGAACATTAAAACCGGTATTAATCAGGATAAATTAATGCAAGCAGGTGCTTTTATACAGAAGAAGATGGATAAACCTTTACCAAGTCACCACATGCAAATTGCTTACAGAGGAGGCGATGTGACATGACTGAAACCGTACAGTATCAATTAATCGAAGAAAAAATAGCTCTAATCACCTTAGACCGTCCAGAAGCAGCGAACGCCTTTTCCCTACAATTGTTAGATGATTTAACAAGTGTAGTGGAACATGTAAATAAACAAAAGGATATACGCGCAACAATCATTACCGCTTCTGGAGATAAAGCTTTCTGTGCTGGTGCAGATTTAAAAGAACGTGCTGGCATGACGGATGATGAAGTGGTACAAACCGTACATAAGATTGGTCAAACGGTACATGCGGTTGAAAACATTAAAAGCCCAGTCATTTGTGCACTTAATGGTGTAGCATTTGGAGGTGGATTAGAGCTTGCTCTAGCATGTGACCTTCGAGTAGCCGCTGATCATGCTAAATTTGGACTTACTGAAACCTCATTAGGAATCATTCCAGGCGCAGGAGGAACACAACGTCTCCCTAGATTAATAGGACTCGGCAAAGCCAAAGAAATGATATACGCCGCTAAGCGAGTGAATGCCGAAGACGCGTTCACTATAGGCTTAGTTGAACGTATTGCCTCATCACAATCCCTATTAGATGAAGCACTAGAATTAGCACGTTCGATCGCATCAAATGCGCCAGTTGCCTTACGACAAGCCAAGCAAGCGATTAACAAAGGCTTTCATGTCGATTTGGAAACAGGTCTACAAATTGAATCTATGAGTTATGCCGTTACGATCCCTACTGAAGATCGTTTAGAAGGCTTAAAAGCATTTAAAGAAAAGCGAAAGCCGGAATATAAAGGTCAGTAAAGATTTAAAGGAGGTATTAGGATGTCAGTTGATCAAACGTTAGAACAAGCATTTAAAGAACGCGTTGAAAAAATTAAAAGAGGCGGCGGTGAAAAATACCATAAAAAGAATGAAGAAAAGGGTAAACTTTTCGCACGTAAACGCCTTGAGCTTCTTTTTGATGATGGCGTTGAAATTGAAGATGCCTTCTTTGCCAATAACCAAGCAGAAGGTCTACCTGCTGATGGTGTTGTAACAGGTATGGGGAAAATTAATGGTGAAACGGTCTGTGTTATGGCCAACGACTCTACAGTAAAAGCAGGTTCCTGGGGAGCAAGAACTGTAGAAAAAATTATTCGTATTCAAGAAACCGCTCTCAAACTTGAGGTACCCATGCTTTATCTTGTCGACTCTGCAGGTGCACGTATTACAGATCAAATTGAAATGTTCCCTAACCGCCGTGGTGCAGGACGCATTTTCTATAATCAAGTCAAACTATCTGGTCGCGTACCTCAAATTTGTCTCCTATTTGGTCCATCTGCAGCGGGTGGTGCTTACATCCCAGCCTTCTGTGACATTGTAGTCATGGTGGATGGAAACGCATCGATGTATCTTGGATCCCCTCGTATGGCTGAGAAAGTTATTGGGGAAAAAGTAAGCCTTGAAGAAATGGGTGGAGCAAGGATGCATTGCTCTGAATCAGGTTGTGGAGACGTACTAGCGAAGTCAGAAGAGGAAGCGATTGAGTATGCTCGTAAATACTTAACCTACTTCCCTCAAAACTATAAAGAAAAGCCAAAAACCTATGAAGCTCATCCAATCAAACCTCATGATAAATCGATTGAAGAGCTGATTCCAGAGAACCAAAACGCTCCTTTCAACATGTATGACTTTATTGATCGTTTAATTGACGAAGATTCCTTTTGTGAAATTAAACGACGTTTTGCAAAAGAATTGATCACAGGGTTAGCACGTATAAATGGTAAACCTGTTGGAATTATCGCTAATCAGCCAAAACAAAAAGGTGGCGTATTATTCCACGACTCTGCGGATAAGGCAGCGAAGTTTATCAATCTATGTGATGCTTTCCATATTCCGCTTCTATTCCTTGCTGATATACCAGGATTCATGATCGGTACGCGTGTGGAAAAAGCAGGCATTATTCGTCACGGAGCCAAAATGATCTCCGCTATGAGTGAAGCATCAGTACCTAAGATCTCCGTTGTTGTACGTAAAGCCTATGGTGCAGGTCTATATGCTATGGCAGGTCCGGCATTTGAACCAGATTGCTGTATAGCCCTCCCAAGTGCGCAAATTGCAGTAATGGGTCCAGAAGCAGCTGTAAACGCTGTTTATGCGAATAAAATTGCTGAATTACCTGAGGAAGAGCGTCCACAATTCATAAAAGAGAAGCAAGAAGAATATAAAGAAAATATCGATATCTATCGTTTAGCATCTGAAATGATTGTGGATGATATTGTCGAACCAGCTCAATTACGTGATCAACTCATCAAACGTTACGAAATGTATGAATCGAAAAATCTTACATTCACTGAGCGGAAGCATGGTGTCTATCCGGTATAACAACATCAAGTAGAAAAACCCGTGTGCTTATCCATGCGGGTTTTCCACGTTAAAAAGAAAGCACGAGGAAGAGATAGGGGGAAACAGAATGACAGATGCCAAACAACGGGTTCAAGAGACATTCAGCAAAAATGCAGAGAAATATGTGACAAGTAATACCCATGCGAAAGGAAAAGATTTAGCCTTAATGGTTGAATGGTCTGAACCTAACAGCGACTGGATATCTTTAGACATTGCTACTGGAGGCGGCCATGTTGCCAAGACCTTTTCTCCACACGTAAACAAAGTAGTAGCAAGTGATCTAACAAAAGAAATGCTTGAAAACACAGCTTCTCACTTAGGAGAATACAAGAATATTTCTTATGAAGTAGCGGATGCAGAACAGCTTCCTTTTTCAGATCAATCTTTTGACCTTATAACATGTCGAATAGCATCACATCATTTTCCGAATCCAAAAAGTTTTATACGCGAAGTAAGTCGTGTATTGAAACAAGACGGTAAATTTATTATGATCGATAACGTTGCTCCTGAAGAAACAGAACTAGCAGACTTTATGAACACATTAGAAAATATGAGGGATACAAGTCATGTTCGATGTTTACCCGTTTCTGAATGGCAAAAGCTTTGTAAGAAGTATCATTTGCATGTGTTAAAAAGTCGAACACGGAAAAAGACGTTTGATTTTCATGATTGGGTGAATCGTACAGTAGAGGATGAATCTACGAAACAGAAGGTATCTTCTTACTTGAGAGATGCTGACCCTACAATGAAAGATTATTTTCAAATAAAAGAAACACCAGAAGACATCGAAGCATTCTCCATTGATGAATGGATGGTGTTATGCGAGAAATTACCAACAACGTAACGAACTAAACAGGCAGGTGTACACACATGAAACTAAGCGATATATTAGGTGACATTGAATATGAAGTGGTATGGGGAGATATTGAAGTGCCAATTGATTGTATTTCTTATCACTCAGACAAAATGAAACAAGACTCTCTGTTTGTTTGTGTAGAAGGGTCTAAGCATGACGGCCACGATTATATTGCTCAAGCAGTCATGAAAGGTAGTAGAGCTATAATCGTGGAGAAAAAAGTAGCCTTAGAGTTTATTCCAAAGGGTTGTACAGTCGTGCAAGTAAATAATACCCGTAAACTCTTACCGTTCATAGCTAGCCGTTTTTATGATAATCCTTCAGAGTCTTTCAATCTAGTAGGTGTTACAGGTACAAATGGTAAAACATCCGTCACACACATGATCTCTTTTATTCTAAGCTACGCAGATCGACATGTAGGGAGTATTGGAACTCTCGGAGATCAGATGAATCAAGAAGTAATTGATACCACAAGGACCACACCTACAACACCAGAGGCCTTTGATTTACAACAAGTCTTTGGCCATATGAGAGATCGAGGTGTGACAGATGTGGTAATGGAGGTCTCTTCAATGGGACTTGAACTTCATCGTGTGGATAGCTGTGACTTCACGGTTGGGATCTTTACCAATCTATCTCCTGAACATCTAGACGACCATGTTACATTCGAACGATATAAAGAAGCCAAACTAAAGCTCTTTTCACTAGCTCCACATTCAGTTATCAATGCGGATGACGCACATGCGGAGGATTTTATTCAGGCTTCTAAAGGAGATTGTCAAACCTATGGCATTGACAACCTTGATGCTGATTGGGTTGCAAAAGACGTTTCTGTTCAAGTGAATGGTGTAACGTTTACCCTTGTTGGGCATGATGTTCATACAGAAGTCACTATTCCTATACCAGGTCGCTTTACTGTGTACAATGCTTTAGCTGCTATAAGCACTTGCCTATCTCTTGATGTTCCGCTTCAAACGATTCTTGATGCGTTAAAAGAAATAAAGGGTCCAGATGGTCGCTTGCAAACCATTCAATCTCCTGAGGGATATACCATTATGGTGGATTATGCTCATACTCCTGATGCACTAGACAATGTATTATCAAATCTGAAACCTTATACAGCAGGAAAACTGATTCTGGTTTTCGGTTGTGGTGGCGACAGAGATGAAGCTAAACGTCCACGTATGGGTGAAATCGCAAGTAAATGGTGTGACCACATTATTTTGACCTCAGATAATCCAAGAAAAGAAGAACCGATGTCGATTATAAAAGATATTGAAAAGGGCATAGGGATGATCAAAGAATACGATATCATCGAAGACCGCGAAAAAGCCATTCAATATGCCATGAAGAATGCAGAGAAAGAAGATATCATTCTCATCGCTGGTAAAGGAAATGAAACCTACCAAATTGTTGGGGAGGAAAAGCTACCTTTCAGTGATGTTCAAGTGGTAAAAGAAAATCTGTAAGCTATTTAGGAGGGAACGCGTAACGTGAACTCAAGGCAAATGATCTTTGTTGGACTCTCGGTATTCATAGGCGTTTATTTCGCCATGAGAGGCTTTGATTTGATTCAATTGTATGATTCAATGGAAGGAAAAACAGAATCTTTTCGTTTCTTAGTATTTACCATCACAGATCAACTGACCAAACAAACCGTTCCCCTAATCGCCGCACTTCTTATTGGAGTAGGGTTTCTATGTATTATCATTCCAATCATTCTAATGTATAAGAAGCGGAAGACATTAAAGCATGAACCATATAGGGAAAGTACATCTTAATACGTAATAAAAAGCAGAATCTGTAGTTAGATCTGCTTTTTTTATTTTGCCTGTTAATCTTTATAGATAAAATGGATTACTTTCATTGTAAGATTATATATTTAATAATTAGAAAATAGCCAGGGCTTAAATACAGGCCCTGGCTTCTTTTTTAATTATGTTGTTCTTGTTTTCCTAATTCTCGTATTTTATCAACTGTCTCTGGATTTTCTAATGCAGATAAATCTCCTGCATCTTCATTTAGGTACGCGGAACGAATGACACGTCTCATAACTTTAGCATTTCGGGTTTTAGGTAGATCCTCCACAAAGTGTAAATGTTTTAATGCTAAAGCTTTACCCAATACATCTACAGCATGCTTAAGAATGGAGGACTTTAATTCTTCTGAAGCGGTATAATTAGGTTTTAAAACGACAAAACCAACTGGTGTTTCACCTTTTACATCATGAGGGATACCAATTACCCCAGCTTCAATGACTGCGTCATGATCGACAAGTACGGATTCAATTTCAGCTGGCCCAGTTCGTTTCCCAGCTACATTTAACGTATCATCAGAACGACCTGTAATCGTATAATAACCTTCGTCATCATGGATCACCCAATCTCCATGAACCCAAGTATCTGGCCAACGATTCCAGTATGTGTTTTCATAACGCTCATTTTCTTTGTAAAAGCCATTTGTCATTCCTACCCATGGCTTTGTAATGACTAACTCTCCCACTTCATTTTTAATGGATGTTGCCTGTTTATCATATACGTGTACATCCATACCAGGAATAGCAGCATTAAAGGTTACAGGACTAATTGGTTTTGTTAATACATTCGTAAATATCCCACCAGAGATTTCAGTTCCGCCTGAATAATTAATAATTGGAATTTGTGAGTTCCCTACATCTTCAAACAACCACATCCATGGCTCATGGTTCCATGGTTCACCTGAAGAACCAAAGGCTTTTAATGAAGAGATATCATGCTTATTTACCCAAGATGATCCATGCTTCATAAGAGTGCGAACAAGGGTTGGAGCAATTCCTAAATGCGTTACTTGGTGTTGTTCTACTAATTGCCATAAGCGATCCGGGTTAGGATAGTCAGGGGTTCCTTCAAACATGACGATACTTGAACCGTTTACTAATCCACCATATACAAGGAAGGGACCCATCATCCAACCCATATCTGTGTACCAAAAAAGGGTATCTTCCTGTTTCACATCCATCATGACGCCAGCATCAAAGGCAGATTTAATCGGAAAGCCTGCATGCGTATGAAGGGTTCCTTTTGGTTTACCTGTCGTACCTGATGTATAAATAATCATAAAGGGATCATCAGCATTCGTTTCAAGTGTTTTAAGGTCATTTATAGGCTTGCGAATGTGGTCCCAATCTACATCACGTTCGTTATTCCATGCAATATCTCGCCCTGTTCGTTTAACTACGATGACTTTTTCAATAGAGGAGGATTTAGAAGCGGCTTTATCTGCTTCTTCCTTCATAGGTATTGTTTTACCTTTGCGGTGAAAACCGTCTGCTGTAATAAGGTATTTGGACTCAGCAGCGTTAATACGTGTAGCCACGGCATCTGCTTTATAACCTGAGAAAGCAGGGGAGAAGATTGCTCCTATTTTTGAAGCGGCTAGCATAGCAAATAACGTTTCAGGTAACATCGGCATATAAATTGTAATAATATCACCTTGTTGAATTCCTAATTGCTGAAATCCTGCTGCTGTTTGATTCACTTCATCTTGGAGCTCTTTATAGGTGAAAGTTCGTGTTTCACCATCATCACTTTCCCAAATAAGGGCTGTTTTATTAGCCTTATCATTTCGCTTAGCCCATTTGTCTACTGCATTATGTGTAACATTCATTTTACCGTTAACAAACCAATTTGGATATTTTACACCTTTGGACAAATCCAGGGTTTTATCATAGTCTTGAAACCATTCGATCCCAAGTTCTTCAACGGCTTTATCCCAAAACCATTCTAAATCATCAATAGACTTTTCGTGGAACCTATCATAGTCTGAGAAACCTAGTGATTTCATCCATTGATAAAGTCGTGTAGAATCAATATAAGATTGCGATGGATACCAAACTGCTTGCTGTGACATTGAAAGACCTCCCATAAAAGTACATAAATTTTCAGAATGTTCTACATCCTATTATACAATTTATGTGAAAGCGCTTCAAAAATTATAGTGACTAGAATAAAAGGATAAGGAGAGATGAACAAAATGGAGTATCATTTCACACCTAAAATTCAAAAGCAACTGGATGTCTTACAAAACATTGAACAGGGGCCTATTTATCCGTATCAGCTTTTTGCTAACTTGCTATATGAACCTACTGGTGTATGTGTCGAAGTGCTTATTTATATGATTCAGCATCTTGGTAAGGAAAAAATGTATTATTTCAAAGAATCTGGTGATCAGTTACGTGAAGAAGAAGCGGCTTATAGTATGGGGGAATTGACCGTTTCAGAATCGATGAAAATGGTTTTGTCAGAAGCGGATAAAAGGAGGAAGCGGTATAATCAAAGTTTTATTACCGAGGGCCACATATTCCATGCCATGTTAACAAAGGACCCAATTGTAGCTAAGTTAATTCCAGCATCTTTACGAGAAGATATTCGTTCTTTTACAAGCGTTCCAAGGGATATGACTGTAAATCTACGTCACTATGAAATGCCTAAAGTAATGTTGGAAGATGGAATTACAATTATGAGAGCAACAGTAAAAGATCGGGAAGAGTTGGTACGATTTATATCAGAAGGGTTTGGAGATCCGTGGGTGAAGACTATACAGATCGCATTAGAAGAGGATCATCCACCACTTTATATTGCAAGGAAAGAAGAAGAACTAATCGGATTTGCTTGCTATGATTCTGTACGTCATCAGAAGGGGGTATATGGACCAATGGGAACCTCTCCTAAAGTACGTACAAAAGGAGTGGGCTACGCACTTTTACATACTTGCCTAGAAGAAATGAAACAGAAAGGCTACGAGTATGCCATTCTAGGAGAGGCAGGTCCAATAGAATATTATGAACGAGCTTGTGGAGCAAAGTTAATACCGATAGATTGACTATTGATAGACTTCTTTCATAATTTTATTCAAAATATGAATCTGTTCATCGAAAAGCATTTTGTAATGTTTCTTCAGAACTTCAAATTCTTCTTCACCTTTAGGCGTAACACGATACCAATACACTTTCTGGCGTTTCTTTTCATGAGATTTGTAATCCTCAGTACGGTGAAGCAGACCTTCCTCATGCATATCATGAAGCGTATCAAGAAGAGTAGAAGGTGCAGGCTGCCAGTTTCCTGTGAGCTTACTAAATTCTTCTTTAAAGTGCTCGCTAATCATAGAGTTGCGCTTATGAAGCAGGTGAAGAATATAAAACTTTGTAAATTGAGCCGCAGACATATTCAGAGCAAACTTTTTCGGATTGTTTTTATGAGACATGGAAAGTTCACCTCGCATTGGTATATATTCTTTCAATTACCAATTCTATCACATTTGAACTTAGTAGTAACTCAGAAAGCCTTTTTGAAAGGATAAAATGCCAAAAATACGGGGTCGAGAACAAATGTTCTGTTGTTCGTTGGAAGCATTTATTATAAAGCTTAAAGGACAGCTTTTTAGGAATAATAAAAATACGGAAACAATAATTGAGTCAATCTTTATGATCTTGTAGAATAGCTACGGAAGCAAAACTGAATAGAAAAGGTGTTTTTGAATATGCAATCAACGATCGTTATAGGCGCTGGAATTCTTGGTGCATCTACTGCTTATCACTTAGCCAAAGAGGGTGTAAACGTGACATTAGTAGATCGAAAAGATACAGGCCAAGCTACAGAAGCTGCTGCTGGAATCGTATGTCCATGGCTTACCCAGCGACGCAACAAACCATGGTATCGCTTAGTAAAAGGCGGAGCGAAATATTATCCAACCTTAATCCAAGAGTTAGAGGATCAAGGAGAGACTGAAACCGGATATGCTCGCGTTGGTGCCATTAATATATTTGATACTGATGAAAAACTAGAAAAGAAGATGGAAATTGCACGTCAGAGACTTGAAACGGCTCCTGAAATGGGGGAAGTAACAAAGCTTTCTGCAGAAGAAACGAAAAAGTTATTTCCTGTATTATCTGATGAGTACGGTGCTGTTCATATAAGTGGTGGTGCACGAGTGAACGGAAGGGAATTACGAGATGCTCTCATCCGTGGTGCTAAAAAGAACGGTGCTACTTTTATAGAACAAGATACTTCACTCATTTTTGAAGGCTCTACCGTAACTGGTGTGAAGATCAATGGGGAAGATCACTTTGCTGATCAAGTCATCGTAACAGGAGGAGCTTGGTCTAAAGAGCTTTTAGAACCTATGGGAATGAACTTTCAGGTTCGACCACAGAAAGCACAAATCGTTCATTTACAGATGCCAAACACCGATACGAGTCATTGGCCTGTGCTCATGCCACCTTATAACAAATACATGCTTACGTTTAATGACGGAAAAGTTGTAGTTGGTGCTACACATGAGGATGAAGCAGGGTTCGATAACCGAGTAACAGCTGAAGCCATTCATGAAATCTTGGATAAAGCCTTTAAAGTGGCTCCTGGTTTAGCTGAAAGTACCTATGTAGAAACGAAGGTGGGATTTAGACCATTTACACCAGGCTTTTTACCAATTGTAGGTGCTGTACCCGAAACAAAAGGTCTTTACGTCGCAAATGGCCTTGGTGCATCCGGCTTAACAAGTGGACCATACTTAGGCGCACAGTTAGCTCAACACGTTATGGGGCAAGAAACTGAACTCGACTTAAATGATTATGATGTCTCCACAGCATTTGATTCAGATAAAGCATAAAGGATTGTCTAATGGTGGCTGAGCATGTATAATTCGTTCAGTCGCCTGAAGACAAACATATAAAACTTTAAATACTGGATATTTTGTATTATTGTGATAAAATATCTCTGTAATCTTTACGGAATTTTAAAATTCTTACATATTCTTAAGAAAAATCAATGGTATATGAATGTTCATAAAGAAAATTTATTGTTAAGATTAGTATGCTAAGATTAAAGATCGCCTTTTTCGCTAGTAGATTCTTTAACAAAAGCTGAAGCACATCTTTTTTTGCTTCAGCTTTTGTTTTGAAACATGGATCCATTCTGAAATGGTGTAATTTCATGTATCTAGTGGAATACTTAAGAATTAATAGGAGACAAAGGAGTATGTATCTTGAAGATCGCTATTATTACCGAGACATTTCTCCCGTCAACAGATGGAGTCGTCACTAGGTTAACAGAAGCAATAAAATACTTGAGAAAGCACAATCATGAGGTCATTGTCATTTGCCCTGATTTAGGAACGACTGAATTTGAAGGTGCAATTATTGAAGGTGTCAAAGCCTCCAAATTACCATTTTATCGTTCACGTCCGTTCGCACTACCGAATAAAAGGGTAAAAGATCTCTTAGAAAAACATCAACCAGATCTTGTGCATGTTGTGAACCCAGCAATGTTAGGTGTATCAGGGGTTAAGTATGCCTCAAAACTTAACTTCCCATTACTTGCTTCTTATCACACTCATGTACCGAAGTATATGGACTATTATAATTTATACCCATTCAAACCAATACTTTGGTGGTACTTTAAACGACTACACAACCAAGCTGAACTAAATTTATGTACTTCACAGGCCGTTAAAAATGAACTGGACGAGCATGGATTCAATAACGTGCATGTTTGGAAGCGTGGTGTAGCCATCGATCGCTATAATCCATCTTATTATAATCAAGAAATGCGATCACGCTTAACAAACGGTGAAACAGATAAAAAGTTACTTGTTTTTGTTGGTCGTTTGGCTCCGGAAAAAGAAATTCATAAATTGAAGCCGTTACTTGAAGAACGCAGTGATGTTCGTTTAGCCATTGTAGGGGATGGTCCTATACGCGAGCAGTTAGAGCAAAAATTTGAGGGAACGAACACCGTATTCACTGGGTTTCTACACGGAGATGAGCTGAATCAGGCATTCTCATCCGCTGATGCGTTTATTTTCCCATCTATCACAGAGACATTAGGCTTAGTGATTTTAGAAGCTATGGCATCCGGTTTACCTGTTATTGCTGCTAAGAGTGGTCCTACGATGGAACAGGTGGATGATGAACGTACAGGTCTTCTATTTGAGAATGAGGATACAAGTAGCCTCATAACAGCTGTTGAAAAGCTTGAAGATGCAGAGTTGCTACAAAGCATGCGTGAAAATGCGAGGGAGGAAGCTGAAAAATTCAGTTGGACAAAACCTTCGGAGCAACTCTTGGAGTTTTACGAAAAATTACTTGGTGTTTCCATGAAGCAAGCGCAATAATATGACGAAGGCTAAAACTACGGTTTTAGTCTTTTTTTATGGATAATTTAAGACGGAATATCGAGAAAATGGGAACTGAGGTTCTGTAATGGCCATATTAAGTATGATATAATATGGTTCAGATATCGTTCCAGTTGAAGGGCGGTCGGCTATCCTCCGATTGAAAGGGGGTGATGCCTAATGGACTTGTATGAACTATTTATGGTTCTGTTGACGTCCGGTTTATTTTTCTTAGGGTTTTTGAGTTTGATTGTAAAAATCATTTCAGAAATCATGGAAAATAAAAAGTAGACCTCCTTCAACGCCAAGTGATGGAAAGGTCTACTTTTATGTGAGGCCGATCCTCTTCAGGAACGACTATCTGATGGCCGTAGTAGCAGCTACGGTCATTTTTAATATACGTTTTTCTTACTTATATATTACCACATTTTTTACGGTTTTAACAATTATATGAGGTTTATTTGCTGTCGTTATATAGGTTTAGGATGGTTTGCTTGATTTCATTCATACGTTTAGCATCTCTTGATTGATCACAGGAATCCCATTCATAATAACGATCTCCGTTATTAATATATACTTTTAAAACAGTCGTTTGATTCGCATCAGAAGAACATGATTTGTCAAAACTTTTCTTTGCTAAATAATTATTATAGACCATTGTTTTATAAATTTTTTGTAGATCCTTTTGAGAGAAATGTGAATCCTTAGAACGTATGACACGATCATCAATCTGTAACGTAAATTCGAAGTGATCCTGTTCAAGTACGTTGTGCCATACTTTCAGTAATTCAAATTGATCTCCATTAGCATTATGATTATCACATTGAGTTAAATAATATTTGGTTTCATTTAATGATTCATTTTTATTTATTTCTTGGCACTGAAATGTTTCCACGCTACCATTTCCAAATTGATCTCTTGTTGTATCGACAGTTAAAGAGAAGAGACCTTCATCATAAGAGACATCATAAATAATTGGATCGCCTTCTATAGTATAACGAATGAGACGTAGATCCTTTAAAGTCTTATAGTTTTTAACATAAGCATTCATATACTCAAGGCCTTCATGTCTGTTATGCATAGCCGTTACATCAGCATTTAATGGGTTGTTATCAGATGCTGAAGAGGGGGATGAGATAGGTTTTTGATTACCACAAGCGACTAAAATCATTATGGTTATTATGAATGTTATTACATGTTTCATTAGAACAACCCCCTTAATTTACATTTTTATCAAGTATACCAGAAATGCAAATGATGTGGAGTTCTTAAATGAATTTGAGCATGTTGTATGAAATCGAATTCTATAAATGAAATCTTAAAGTGTTATTTGCTTAAGATAAAGACATATCTTTAATTTTTAAATTGCTGCTTGTAATCAATATAAAGTAAGCTGGATAAAATTTAATGCACAACTTATTTCATTTGATATCTCACTATCTTAAGTATACATAGTTTTTGAGATGAATTTTTATATTTTAACTTTAGTTCAGATAATATATATTATGTAAACTAGAAAAAATGAAAAAATAATAAAGCTTTTTTATACCTATCTTTATCTTCTTCTATTTACCTCTAACCTTATACAATACTCAATAATATCATTAATGTTCATTTTTTGTTCTTTGGCTAATAATTTTATTTGCTCCAGTAATGTTTTTTTATACGTTGTCTTATATTGAATTCTATCTTCAGGCCTGTTTTCTGTTGAGATCTTCTTCTCAAAACCATTTTCCAATACAAGTTTAAAACCGTTCTCGATTAAATAATTTGTATAGGTATTATGTTTCTTTGCAATCTCTCTTATCTGACACAGTAATGCATGACTAACATTTGTTCTAAACTTAACCCTTGAATCTCTACTTAATTGAGGGTTTCCTCGATATTTTCCAAGCATATTGTCGCGTTTATAATAAACATAGTTATCAGAAGCTCTGTTATAAATAATTTTTTCAAGCTTAAGCAAATCGATGTTCCCTTTAACCCAAATCCGATAAAGTTTATTTCCGTGCTTACTACTTTGTTCAGAAATACTCGTTCGAAGCTGCCATGATTGAAAAATTCCCTGTAGTCCTTTAGCAAAAATTTGGCTTGCTGTAGTTACATTCATCACATAACCTTCCCTATCTACCCATCCATCACCATCTATCACACCTCTTACAAACGAAGGTATAAAAGATTTAGGAACATCCGGGAAAGGGACATTTAAAGACTTGTTAGCTAATATACCCATTTTATTTAGATCTTCTTTTATGCACTTTGAATTTATAATAAGTGTTGGAGTGTTTGTAGAAGAATTTATTACATAATCTGCATCCATATACTTTGCTATTAACCGCAATATTCTTTCGTCTTTTTGTGCAAATGTGATGCTGTTATATCGTGTTACACAGCCATCAGTAATGAATAATCCTAATACCCATGCCATTTCATGAGTCCAGGTTTTAAAGAAATCTTCATTCACTTTATGCTTCCTTGGCTGACCAGCATATTGCTTATGATTTGCTTTTTCACCATGCTTATAGACTATGTTTAAAATTGCTGTACTTGTAAGACCAACTACTTGTTCCATTTCTTTGTAATTAATTCCACTTTTATAGATCTCGATAATCTTTTCATCCGTCATACCTGGGTTCCTTGGCATTAAATCCTCCTCCTTTGATTTAAAATATAAAAATTATAATTCTATTATACGAACAAACGTTCTCTATCGCAAAATATTTGCTTGTACTATGAATATAAAAAACTCACTTGTATAAGCACAAGTGAGTTTAAATAAACCTTGAATTAAAATTAATTAACTAAATCCTCTTCTTCTCCCTCAGGAATTCCTGGCTGTTGTTCCTTCGTCCAAGTACTCTTAGCAGGGATCTTAGTATGGTCAGCACGATGCGCATATTTTTCAGCAATTTCCGTTACTTCCTGTAATAAGCCTGTGCTCAGTGTAGTAGGATTTAATCCTTTTGATAAGAATAAGTCATTCTTAACATGCAGATCATTTTCTGCAGCCTCTTTACGAGGGTTTGATACATATGCGATCTCTCCACCAGTCAGTTCACTAACTAACTTAGCTAGGTCATTAACACGGTGAGTCTCTGTCATTTGGTTGAAGATCATTACTCTTTCGTCACGTCCTGGAGCGTTCTCAATCGCTAACTGAATGCAACGCACAGTGTCCTGGATATGGATAAACGCACGTGTTTGTCCACCAGTTCCATGTACAGTAATCGGATAACCTACAGCAGCTTGCATTAAGAAACGATTTAAAACAGTACCGTAATCTCCATCGTAATCGAAACGATTAATTAGTCGTTCATCCATTTTTGTTTCTTTCGTATTGGTACCCCATACGATACCTTGGTGAAGGTCAGTAATGCGTAAGCTATCATTCTTATTGTAATAATGGAAAAGTAATTGGTCTTGCGTTTTTGTCATGTGATAAATAGAACCAGGGTTTGTTGGATAAAGGATTTGCTGTTCTACTCTTTCCCCTGTCTCTGTCTTGACTTCAATATCAAGGTAACCCTCAGGAATTTTCATACCAGCAGTTCCATATCCGTAAACACCCATTGTACCTAAGTGAACCAAGTGGATATCTAATCCTGAATCCGCGATTGCACAAAGCACGTTATGAGTGGCATTCATATTGTTATTGACTGTATATCGTTTATGTTTTGGAGATTTCATTGAGTAAGGAGCAGAACGTTGCTCAGCAAAATGAACAATAACATCTGGTTGCTGTTCATTAATGGCATCTAAAAATTGGTCATACTCATCTGCCAAGTCAATATTTAGAAAGTCAATTTTACTTCCAGAAATTTCTTCCCATACATTTAATCTTGTACCCATTGGTTGTATAGGTGTTAATGATTCTGCCTCTAGTTCATTGTCAATATTACGTCGAGATAGATTGTCAATGATCGTCACTTCATGTCCAAGATTAGATAGATGTAGACTAGTAGGCCATCCACAAAAACCATCTCCTCCTAAGACAAATATCTTTTTTGATTGTACATGATTCGTTTCTACATTCATTTTGAAACACCCTTTATGAATTTTGTCTGTTTATTTAATTTTAGAAATGTATGTTTAGGGAAGAACAAATAGGGACTTTCCCTTTTACTCATTCATCCTATTCTAGATGTACATTTATTGAAGTTTATTATAGTTATTTATTTTACAATAACCACTTTTCATCATATCTAAAGGGGGAAAGTGGTGCAACCCTTTTACGAATAGTTCATATTGAATTAATAAACAAATTCGAATATTTGTTCTTCAATCATAAAAATAAGCACCCCCAATGGGTGCTTATTTTTGATAGATATAAAATAAAATTTTATGAAGTTTACTTACCGTAATAGGGATAACTTCCTAAGGTGGTGACTTTGCATCCTAGTGCTTCTATTTCTGTTATTGCACCTGGAATTAAAACCTGGTCATATTTCATTTCTATATCGATAATAAAGAAATAATTGCCCAGCCCTGTTTTCATAGGACGAGATTCTATTTTGGATAAGTTTAATTTCCTCCAAGCAAAAGCAGACAAAACTTGATGAAGCGCACCATAGTGATCTGTAGGCAATGTAATCATTAAAGTCGTGCGATCCCCTAAATAATTTGAATCCTTTACCTCTAAATCAGTTGCTTGCTTACTCAAGATAACAAAACGAGTATGGTTATTATCAAAGTCATGAATATCATGCTTAATAATGTCTAAACCATATTCTGAAGCAGCAAGTTCATTTCCTATTGCTGCTATTCTTTGTTCAGGGTTCTCTTTAACATGCTTTGCTGCTGCACTTGTCGATGATTTATAAGAGAATTCAATATGTGGTAAATGCTTATATAAATATTGATGACACTGTGAAATCGCATGAGAATGAGAATAAACAGCCTCAAAACTTTCCCAGCAATCTCTATTTTGTGGGTGTACCATTAAATGCTGTCTTATAGGTACAATGATTTCTCCAACAATCGTTAGCTTTTGGTTTACTAAATAATCAATGGTTAAGTTAACAGATCCTTCTATAGCATTTTCCCATGGAAGTACTGCATATTGAATTTCTTCATGTTTTACAGCATCCATACATGAAGGGATTGTGCTAAATGGTTCTAGTTCATTATTAGGGAACGCTTGACTGACAGCTATGTTCGTAAAGGTTCCTTTTGGGCCTAAATAACCTATCTTTGACAATGTATTTCTCTCCAAATCCTAAGTGTTAGATTCAATTTTTTGAAAAAAGAGAGGAAAAGGGACAATCTATAAACTGTCCCCTCTTCCCCATTTACATACTTTTAGCGAGATTTAGATTTAAGGATGGATTTAGTTCTTTCAAGAATTCTTGTGACTCAGGGATATTCATTTGTTGTGCTGAATCCGATAATGCAACCGCTGGATCTGGGTGTACTTCCGCCATGATTGCATCTGCTCCAATTGCTAATGCAGCTTTCGCAGTTGGGACAAGTAAATCTTTTCTGCCTGTAGAGTGTGTAACATCAACAATTACTGGTAAGTGCGTTTCTTTCTTCAGAATTGGGACAGCAGAAATGTCTAACGTATTTCTTGTTGCTTTTTCGTAAGTTCGGATACCACGCTCACATAACATGATTTGATCATTACCTTGAGACATGATGTATTCAGCTGCATTGATAAATTCATCGATTGTCGCAGAGAGGCCACGTTTCAATAACACTGGTTTGTTAACTCTTCCAACAGCTTTGAGTAATTCGAAGTTTTGCATGTTACGGGCACCTATTTGAATTACATCTACGTAATCTAAAGCTTTCTCTACGTCCTGAGGTGTGAGGATTTCACTTACCACAGACATACCCGTTTCGTCCGCAACATCTTTTAAGATTTTTAATCCTTCTTCACCTAAGCCCTGGAAGTCATACGGAGAGGAACGAGGCTTAAATGCTCCTCCACGTAACATCGTAAGTCCTTGATCTTTCAAGGATAATGCTACCTCTTTTACCTGCTCATAACTCTCAACTGCACAAGGACCCATGATAAAACGTTGTTCCCCATCTCCGACTTTTACGCCATTTACATCAACAAGTGTATTGTCAGGTTGTGCTTTTCGTGAAACAAGTAGAGCCTTGCGGTTATCATCTTCTTGTAGTTCTAAGCTAGCCTTGAAAATTTCTTTGAAAATGTGTTGAATGGTTGATGCTTCAAAAGGACCTTCATGATGCTTCATTAATAAATCTAGAGATTCACGTTCTCGAACAGGGTCATAGCGGTTAACGCCGACACCTTTTTTCTTTTGCTCGCCGATTTCTTGAACGATCTCAGCTCGCTTATTAAGTAAAGATAAGATTTGCAAGTTGATTTCATCTACTTCTTCGCGTAAATCTGGCAGTTCATTTCTAGACATGGGAAATCCTCCTTGGTTTTGTGCTTTTTCATTTCAAATTTAAAAAAACATAGTGAAAAAATGACTATAAAATGATAAATACACATGATATATTTATATTTATTACATAAAAGCATAAAAGCATGAAAGTATAAAATCAAGATGTTATCAGAATTTTTTGCACTATTTTTTAATTTTTTAGTATATCAGCGGTAATTTTATGTAACAAGGATGTTAAAGGAGTTTTTCTAAAATGAGTCAAAAGGTTGTTGTAATTGGGCTTGGATTAATTGGTGGATCAATATCTCTAGCTATCAAAAAAGAACATCAAGCAAAGATTGTTGGTTGTGATATCAATGAGGAACAACTCAAGTTGGCACAGTCTTTATTGGTAGTAGATGAATATGAATTAGATATACACAAAGCGGTTGTGGACGCAGATTTAATCATTGTCGCAACACCTGTTTTACAAACAGAAAATATCTTAAATCTACTGCTTACCTGTGACTTGAAAGAAGGAGCTATTATTACAGATGTAGGTAGTACAAAGGAAAATATTATGGAGAATGCCCATCGTTTCTTTCATAAAGGTGTCGTTTTTATAGGGGGGCATCCTATGGCTGGATCTCACAAAAGTGGAGTTTCGGCATCTAAGGCTCACTTATTTGAGAATGCTTTCTATATCCTTACAAAAGGTGAACAAGTTTCAGATGAAGATGTTAAAAATTTAAGGTTTTGGTTAAATGGTACTAATGCTAATTTTATAGAAATGTCTCCTCATGAACATGATGAAATTGTTGGAGTCATTAGTCATTTTCCACACATTATTGCATCAAGTTTAGTTCAGCTCTTACAGAAGCGAGAGCGCAAAGATATTGATGTGAAAAGATTAGCTGCTGGGGGGTTCAGAGATATAACAAGAATTGCTTCCTCTAACCCAACTATGTGGCGTGATATTACGCTACATAATCGCGAAGTTTTAATTGAAGTGATGGATGAGTGGATCAACGAAATGTCTTCCATTAGAGAGATTATTAACGATTCATCCAAAGAAAAAATATTTAGTTTTTTCGATGATGCGAAGAGGTATCGGGATGGTCTTCCTGAGAAAAAGAAAGGAGCCCTCCCCGCCTTTTATGATCTCTATATAGATGTTGTAGACCATCCAGGAGCTATCGCGACTGTAACAGCTATCCTTGCTAAAGATGATATTAACTTAACAAACATTCGAATTATTGAAACAAGAGAAGATATGTTTGGTGTGTTGTGTTTATCATTCAGAAATGACCAAGAACTTGAAGTTGGAAAAGTATTATTAGAGAAAAATGGTTTTGAATGTTATTCTGCTTCTTAATAACAAGCATATACGGCTATTATAAAAATTAATTTATACTAGTCTTCTTTATTTTCAAAAAAATGTATTCTCTTTCAACCCCACCATAATCAAAATTGATTTCGAAACTTCTAACTAGCCGAGCAAATTAAGACTATATAATTTGTACAGAGACATGGCTATATTTTTGTGAGGAGGAATTTGGTTGAACAGAATTACAAAGACGCTAAGCACCAGCTTTCTAACAGGTCTCCTTATGGCATCTAGTTGGAATGCTACGGAAGTTCATGGTGAAACGAATTATCCTGATGTATCAAAAGATATTACTGGATATGAGGAAATCCATTACTTAGCCAATCATAATATTATTCAAGGCTATCCTGATGGTTCCTTTAAACCTGGAGACAATGTGAGTCGTATGGAAGCAGCGATTATGTTAACAAGAGAGTTAGGGCTATCTACAGAAAATCTCCCAGACCCTGGTTTGAAAGATATACCTAAGGATCATCCCCACTATGATTATGTTGCAGCAGTAGTAGAAGCAGGTATTTTTCAAGGGACGGATGAAGGCAACTTTGAAGCAGATCGAGATATTAGCAGAATTGAGATGGCAGCAACTCTTACAAGAGCTTATAACCTTGAAAATGAACCGATTTCTAAGGAATTTAATGATGTTAATGATCATCGTAAATATGTAAGTGAAGTTGCTTCAAACCGTATCTCTGTCGGATTTCCTGATGGCACTTTTCGCCCAAATGAGCCAACAACACGTGCTCAGTTCTCTATCTTTTTAGCTCGTGCTATGGATGATAAGTTTAAGAGTTATTTATCCAATGCACAAGTTGATCCAAACTTTGAGGAAGTTGACAATGAAAATATTCGAGGAACGTACATATGGCATGCAGAAAATGCGATAAATGAGTCGGATAAGATTCTCCAGTTTGCCAAGGAAAATAACATTAATCTATTGTACACTCGCTTAGATCGTACACAAGATTACTCCGTCTACAATAAGTTTGTAGAAAAAGCGCACGAAGCAGGAATTGAAGTTCATGCTATGGGTGGCCACCCAAACTGGGCACTTCAGAAAGGTGAAGAACGACTGAAAATGTTCACGGACTATGTCACAAGTTATAACAAAGTTGTTCCACCGAGGCAGCAATTTGATGGCATCCACCTTGATATCGAACCTTATGTACTGAAAAATTGGGATGGAGATAGCGAAAATGTATTAGCTACTTGGAAGTCCAATATTGAGTTGTTTGTCAATGAAGTTAAAAAGAACTCTGATCTTGAAACAAGTGCTGATCTAGCATTTTGGCTTGATAAACATCAAACACCTGGACAACCTGATGTATCCTTTAGTAAATGGTTTATCGATACATTAGATCACACAACTGTGATGGCGTTTAGAGATGCAGCAGAGGGCTCAAATGGTATCATTGATGTAGCTAAACAAGAATTGGAATATGCTGAAGAACTAAACAAAGAACTTACGGTATCTGTTGAAGTGAAAGAAAATAAGAATGCACCTCAAATTACCTTCCATGAAGAAGGGAAACAAGTTATGGAAGAGGAACTTGATAAAGTACGAGAACAATTTGGTGATTCAAGCTCTTATCATGGTAATGCTGTCCATGCCTATGAATATTGGAGAGCTGAAAATTAAAATGCACATTAAAAAGGTCACGGATTCCCGTGACCTTTTTATTTTCCTAATATATTAAGCGATCTTTTTGCATGCATCTGCACATTTGTAGCAAGCATCCGCACAGTCTTGGCAATGCTTGTGATCGTGCTTTTTACATTCTTCAGCGCACTTTTCACAAATCGTTGCACAAACCTGAGCTAATTCAGAAGCGAACGGTGTGCCTCGAACAAGAGCTTGTTCCAAGTAAGAACAAATGTCTGCACATTCGCGGTCTAGACGAATGCATTCTTTCATAGGGTTTAAATCTTCTTCCTGAAGACATGAATCATAACAATGGTTACATGCTTCCATACACTCATGTAATGCTTGGATGGCTTCTTGATACTTTTCGTGTGACATTAAAATTCACTCCTTAAATTGTTAATATTACTTACATATAAGGTGTTGCCATAGAATGTGCAGATTTTATGCAATTTCTACAAAAATCAGAAAAGAATGGTTGAAAAATCGAATAATTCTAAAAAAGTCCACTGAATAACAGTGAACTTTTTCTACTTCTTATAGTAATTTTAGGTTTTTTTGTATTGTGTAGTTAGTAAGTCCAATACGTAATCGTATCTAATATCCCTAACACAATCATGATAATCCCTGCTGTTTGCTGAACATACTTTCCTATCTTTCTACCTTCTTTTTTCATAAATCTACCTTCAATTCCGAAATACCAAATGAAGAAAACTGCTAGGATTAAAGGAAGTGATGTTCCAATTGCAAAAATACTAGGCAATACCGCTCCATAAGAAGTTGAGAGTACGATAGGCATTAGTGAAACAAAAAATAAAATAAACATAGTAGGACAAAATCCGAGTGAAAAGCTAATGCCCATAAATAAGGCACCTAATTTTCCTTGCTTTAAATGATCAGGTACCTTTCCTAATGACAATGTCCATCTCATCTTAAATATCCCGAGCATAAATAACCCTATGAGAATTAGAATGGGACCAACAAATTTTCTCATCCAAGGGAAAAAATAAGTCGTTAACGTTCCTTGGAATTCTTGACCTAAGATCCAAACAACGAATCCAAGACCAGAGAAAACTAGAATTTTCCCTAAAATGAAGAAAAATACTTCTTTCCAAGCAGTTTTCTTTTGTAAAGATTGGTTGCCATAAAACATAATAGCTCCTAAGTTTCCTGTCAACTGACAAGGCGCCAATGCTCCTACTAAGCCTAATAACAACGCAGATAATAATGGAACTCCTTCTGATCCATATGCAAGTTCAATTAAAGGTTCACTCAGATAACCGCTTATGCTGCTGAAAAATTCATACATCGTTTACTTTAACCCTTCATTTTCATAATTATATAAGTTTACTATACATGAAAATAATGAAGATTTTGTGCAGTCATCAAAAAAACCTCGTATCTCCCTATCTTAAAAGAAGATACGAGGTTCTGTTATTATCGATAAACAAATGATCTACGCTTTTAAAAGCTTTGCATTAATAGCAACGACTACCGTACTTAAACTCATAAGAATAGCTCCAACTGCTGGACTTAAAATAATACCGATTGGTGCTAATATTCCTGCTGCTAAAGGAATTGCAATGATATTATAGCCAGCAGCCCACCAAAGGTTTTGGATCATTTTGTTATACGTTTTCTTCGATAATCTCATAATCTGTACTACATCTTTTGGGTTACTCTTCACTAATACAATATCAGCTGATTCCATAGCTACGTCTGTTCCGGTTCCTATTGCAATCCCTAGATCAGCTGTAGCGAGTGCTGGAGCATCATTTACTCCATCACCAGTCATAGCTACGTTCCAACCTTTTTCTTTAATTTTCTTTACTTGATCCGCTTTTTCATCTGGAAGAACTTCAGCATATACCTCATCAATGCCTAATTGTTTTGCAACCCAGTTTGCTACTTTTTCACTATCACCTGTTAGCATGATGGAATGGATGCCTTGTTCTTTTAATGAAGAAATAGCTTCTTTAGCATCTTCTCGGACCATATCAGCTAATGCAATCATACCAATTAGTTCTTGTTCTACTAATACGAATACAACTGTTTTACCTTCTTCAGATAGACTGTCGTATGTCTCTTGATTAAATGAATAATTTTGCTCGTTCATAAATCCAGGGCTAACGACTTTTACTTCTTTACCGTTCACTGTTCCACGAAGCCCTTTACCTGTCATAGATTCGAACTCATCATTATCTTCTAAAGATAGGTTGTTTTCTTCAGCTTTTTTAATAATCCCTTGGGCTAAAGGATGTTCAGATTTTTGCTCTAGTGAAGCGGCCCACTTTAATACGTCTTGTTCTTGATAACCTTCTTCTGGAATGATGTCAGTAACTCCAAATTCTCCTTTGGTTAATGTTCCTGTTTTATCAAATACAACTGCATTTAGCTGGCGAGCCCCTTCGAAATTCGCTCGATTTCGAATGAGGAGTCCATTTTTAGCAGATAATGATGTTGATACCGCTACTACAAGGGGTGCTGCAAGGCCTAATGCGTGTGGACATGTAATAACCATAACCGTTACCATTCGTTCCATAGCAACATCGACAGGATGGCCCAGTGCTAGCCAAATAATAAATGTAAGAATACCGCTTCCTAGCGCTAGATAAAATAACCACTTAGCTGCTCGGTTCGATATATCTTGAGTTTTTGATTTAGATTCCTGAGCTTCCTTAACTAACCCAATTACTTGAGAAAGGTACGTATCATCTCCAGTTTTTTGAACGGTAATGGTGATAGAACCTTCTTGGTTTACAGAGCCACCGATCGCTTCTTCGCCCTCACCTTTTTCTACAGGCACCGATTCACCGGTTAACATCGACTCATCAATTGTTGTTTTTCCATCAATGATGTCTCCATCTACAGGCACTTTTTCACCTGGTTTAACAAGGACATGGTCACCTTCTGTAAGTTCCGAGACAGCGACATCTTCTACATTGCCATCCTTATCAACTTTATGAGCTTCGTTAGGCATAAGCTTAACTAACTCTTCAAGTGCATTTGATGCACCCATGATGGACCTCATTTCAATCCAGTGACCAAGTAACATAATGTCAACTAGCGTTGCGAGTTCCCAGAAAAAGTTGCGGCCTTCAAGTCCAAAGACAACCATTGAACTATACACATAGGCCACTACAATCGCTAGTCCAATAAGTGTCATCATACCCGGATTTTTTTGTTTAAGTTCATCTCTCGCACCTGTTAAAAAAGGTAAGCCACCATAGAAAAAAACAAATGAAGCTAGTGCAAATAATACGTATTGATCAAAAGGAAATGTCCATTCAAACCCAAGAAAATCCTGGATCATAGGAGATAATATTAAAATTGGAATGGTAGCAATTAATGAAATATAAAAACGTTTTTTAAAATCTTCTACCATTGCTCCATGGTCATGATCATGATGATCATGACCTCCTTCGTGATGCTCGTGTTCATGATTATTATGATGTTCATCGTTATGTTCATGAGACATAAGCGTTACCTCCTCTAAACATTTCTGTTATTTTTCATCTAATTTTTGTTTTAATCGGTCGTATTCTTCTTCTGTAATTTCACCTTTAGCTAACCGTTCTTTTAGGGTTTCAAGAGAACGGTTTTGATTATTTTTCTCTCCACTATTATTGGATTGTTTATTAAAAAATATTGCTGCAATAATAATCAAAATGCCTATGATTAAGATCCATGTGATTCCCATGCCACCGAAGAAACCACCCATTCCATTCCCATTCATCAATCATATCACCTCCTAAAAATCCCTTACCAGTATTGGTATTATATAAACTTAAAAGATTCCAGTTTACTTTAATTATTCTCATTTATCCACTTATATCCCACTCCCCATACAGTCTTAAAGTAATGATCGATAGGAAAACCACTTTGGCGAACTTTTTCTCTTATGTTTCTTACATGAGAATCTACTGTTCTTCCATCAATTTCAGAATTAAATCCCCACACAAGGTCGATAAGTTGTTCCCGGCTAAACACTCGTTCTGTATTTTTCATAAGGTGACCAAGCATTGTAAACTCTTTTGGTGTAAGTGTAATATTTTGATTTCTATAATGGAGTTTATATTTCTCTCCATCCCACACTAGGTCGTTAATTTCAATTATATTTTGATTCGTGGTTCTCCTTAGCAAGGCTTGAACTCTTGCTAACAGTTCATCCTCATCAAATGGTTTCGTTATATAATCGTCTGCTCCTATTTTCAATCCTTTCACAATATCTGTCTTTTGGTCCCGTGCGGTCACCATGATTATAGGCACTTCAGAAATTTCTCTTATCTCTTTACAAGTTTTCCAACCATCAAATTGAGGCATCATAATATCGAGTAAAATAAGGTCAAAGTGTTCTTCCTCGACTTGTTTTATTGCTTCTGGGCCTGAGATTGCTTTTTTGCAATGATAGCCTTGTGGTGAAAGGTAAAGATCGAGTAAGTCAAGCATACGTTGTTCATCATCTACTAATAAAATGGTATTGGTCATATTTATCCATCCTCTTGTAATTCTATCGATATGGTAGTCCCTTTTTCTAAGTTGCTTTCTGCGTGTACTTGGCCACCATGTTTTTCAATGATTTCTTTAACAATAGATAGTCCTAACCCTGATCCCCCTAGGCTTCTAGAACGTGATTTATCTACTCGGTATAGTCGTTCAAAAATAAATGGGAGCTCTTCTTTCGGTATACCATTCCCATCATCAGATATTGAAATCGTAATGAGTCCTGGTTTTGATTGCTCAACATGTAAACGAACTTTTGATAACTCTCCAGAATGGTTAATTGCATTATCTATTAAATTAATGAGAACTTGATGAAACCTTTCTGAATCGACAGCAACTTGTAGGTCAGGCTCGCATTTTAATTCGAAGGAAATCTGTTTATCTTTAAATATTGGGGTCATCTTTTCTTTAACTTTTTGTATAATTTCACATATATAAACGTTTTCTTTGTAAATAACAAATTGGTTTTGGTCCATTTTAGCTAATTCAAAAAGGTTTTTTATAAGAAGTGTTAAGTGCTCTGATTCTTCTTTCAATATACGCAAATACTTCTCTCGTTCTTGATCTGATATCTTCTCTCTACTGGCGATATTCGCATAACCTTTAATATAAGTTATTGGTGTTCGTAATTCATGTGAAATACTAGCTAAAAACTCTTTTCTTTCCTCTTTAAGTCGTTCTAAATCACCAGCTAGAATAACTATTGAATTAGACAGCTGACCTAGTTCATCACTTCTTTTATATCCTAATGAAACCTTCATGTTACCTTTCATCAACTCTTCTGTAGCTAATTTCATACGAACTAGTGGCCTTGTAATAAAATGACTTAATATGAAAATAGCGAATACCGTAAGAAATAGTGTAATGATCCCAGCTAACATAAATTGGTTAGAAAGTTCTTTAATGACTCCTTTAATAATAGCTGTATTTGCGAACATATACACAAAGCCTTCAACGTTTCCATCAATGCGAATTGGGCTTACAGTTGCTACATACTTATTTTCTTTCCATTCATCATGAAGGATTAAGCCTTTATGCGTGATCTCGGAAATATTACTATGAATCATGGAATCAAGTGACTCATTTACAGGTTCTGATTTTGCTAACACACTTTTTTCGTAATCCGTGATGACCACAATCGTCTTAGCTTCCGATTCCATTAAAGCTACATGATTTAAAGTACTTTCATCAAACCGTTTTTCTAGCACATCTCTGTGGCTATTGCCACGTGATAAGAGGTTATCCATCACTTCTTCTATTCGATTGTCAGCTAAACTTTTATATAAGAAGAAAAAGAGAATAGCTTCTACGATAATCATAAATATAAAAATAAACATTCCTAATTTAAATGAAAGTTTGTTCATTTACATTTCCCTCATTGTGATAATTTTTTATATTTTTAAGTCTATTCCCACTCTATTAAATGAACAAAGACTTTGCTTATATTTTAGTTCTACCCATCTATTTTGCAGATTCTATGCAGATTGAGAAAAAATAAAAATCTGCTTAGTGATAAGCAGATTTTTATTTTCTTCTTAATCGATACTTCCTGATGTTACAATTTGACTCCATTTTTCACCTTTATTCTTCGTTATGAAAGCATGATTTTGATAAGTGTAAATCACCATTTCATCAGTATTTTGTTTTTTATCAAAGAAAGCAACAGCATCTTGTTCTAATTTAGGAAGTGTAATACTTTCTTTCGTTTCTTCTTCTAAATCATATGACGTAAGTTTAGGTTTTGAATGGAAAGTTCCATACCAAAGTTTATTCTCACTAAAATAAACAGCTGTTCCATTTAGGTTTTCCTCAAGAGGTGAAAATATCTCCCCTCCATCTTTGGATAAGTAAACGCCATTCTTTGTGGATACAGCAACCATTTTCTCATTAGTGGGGTGCACGGCTAAGCCTACAATTTCTCCTTTAATCCCTTCTCCTTTAACACGTTCCCAAGAGCTTCCTTCATCTAATGTCTTATGTAATCCAGAACTTAATTGGGAATTGCCATGTCCGTTAAAGACGTATATGGCGTGATTTATATCACCCACGCCCATCGAATGAAAGTCAAAGTCTCCTTCGAAGGCGACATCAGATAAGGTCTTTCCACCATCAGTACTTTTTTGGATTCCTAGAGGGTTAGGTAGTTTGGATCCTTTACCGGGGTGTCCACTTGTATAAAAACCCTTATCCACTACATTAAAACCCATATAATCATTGTTTTGCTTAGTTGTCGCATTCCATTTCTTATCTTTATAAAACTTTAAGCCATCGTGGGAAGCGAAAGCGATGCCTTTCTCACCCATATACCCTATTCCATGAACGTGTTCTAATTTTCCATCAAACTCTGTCAAGAACTCTTCATCACTTTGATTAGATTGACCACATGCTCCTAATAGTAAGATGCTTAGTAGAACACTAAGTAAAGTTATTTTTTGTCGCAATTTTTATACTTCCCTTCTTTTTCTTAAATGGTATCTGCATTATACAAATCAATTATCAAAAAACTGTGCAAGAAACATGTCTAAATTGTGTACATTTTCATGATTCACAACATTAGAAACCTGTAAACCCTCCAAAAAAGTGATTGGTTGTATAGGAGTCACGTTAGTTTTTTGTTATTGAATAAAGAACAACAATTCTAGACAATATAAGTTTTGTTAAAAAAATTATGGAGGGTTCATTTATGGGAGTATTATCTACATCACCATCGAATATGGATGCTTGTATTGAAGAATGTCTTAAATGTGTTCGAGCATGTGAGGAATGTTACTACGCTTGTATGAATGAGTCGGATGTGCAAAACCGCCTACATTGCATAAGCACACTCAATGATTGCGCTGAAATTTGTGCTCAAGCTACACAATATATGTCACGTAACAGCCAGTTCGCGAAGCAACTGTGTACGCTATGTGCGACTATTTGTGAGCAATGTGCAACGGAATGTGAAAAGTTCGAGGACAAACACTGTCAGGAATGTGCTCAGATTTGCCGTACTTGTGCTGATGAATGCAGAAAGATGTCTGCCTAAATTAAACACATAAAAATATCGCTAAAAATCCGTGTCCTTTTTGGGAGACGGATTTTTGTGTCTGATATAATTTAACGCATGCACATCTTATAAATGGGTATAACTTACTAATAAGGAGTATAGATGTACGATACATTCATTATAGAAAGCTATCCCTGTATCTGATATTCTAGAGTTTGTGCGTGAAATTGCAGAATAAGAGGTGCTTTATGGAAAGAATAGCAATACTTCTTCCTTGTTATAACGAGGAACAAACCATTGGGAAAGTGATTGAGGACTTCCGTTCAGAACTTCCTAATGCCGATATTTATGTTTATGACAATAATTCTTCTGACCGTACTTCTGAAGTCGCTGAAGAGCATGGTGCTATTGTAAGGAAAGAGTGGCGACAAGGAAAAGGAAATGTAGTCCGTTCTATGTTTCGTGAGGTTGAGGCAGATATCTATGTCATGGCTGATGGGGATGATACGTATCCACCTAAGTTTGTTCATGATCTTATTCAACCTATTCGGGAAAAGAAAGCGAATATGACAATTGGTGACCGTCTTAGTAATGGGACGTATTATGATGAGAATCAGCGGAGCTTTCATAGTTTTGGCAATAACTTAGTTAAAGGTCTTATTAATCGTTTATATAAAAGCAATATTACAGATATTATGACGGGATATCGCGCCTTTGATCAGCTTTTTGTAAAGTCTATGCCAGTTATGAGCTCTGGTTTTGCTATTGAAACAGAAATGAGCATTCATTCTTTAGATAAAAAATTCCTCATTCAAGAGGTTCCAATCGATTATCGTGATCGTCCTGAAGGTAGTGAATCTAAGCTAAATACGTTTTCAGACGGATTTAAAGTACTGAAAATGATTTTTACTTTATTCAAAGAGTATAAGCCTTTTGTGTTTTTCTCCTTATGGACAATGATATTTATCTTATTTGGACTATTAGTAGGAATACCCGTAATATCAGAGTTTATTTATACAGGTTTTGTTTCGAAGGTCCCTTCCGCAATACTTGCAACAGGATTTATGATTCTTGGTGTTCTATCATTTGCTTGCGGCTTAATTTTAGACGTTATGTCAGCTACGAACCGAAAACAATATGAACTAGAACTAAATCAACTTTATGATCGAATCAGGAGGAAGGGCGATGAGTAACTCAAATGTTCTCATACGTGGAATGGTATCTGTTGTAGCAAGTTTCATAGCTACAGCAGGTATCATTTCTTTCTATGAGCCTTTTTATAAATTCACTATGATTATCGGATTCATTATGTTTTGTCTATTTGCAGTGACAATCTATTTTGTCTCGAATAAATATGACCGATTTGAAATCTTAAAAGAGTCGCATAACCTATGGAGTCTTCTATTTATTCTCCTTTTCCCAATACTTATTATGATTAGTACAGCCCCTGATCAATCTCATATTGAGACCACAATCATGCAGATTGTGACCTATTTGATTACATATGTTGTCTATGTAGGGTTATTACTTGGTTTAATAGAAATTATATTTAGACTTAATGTTAAGGGAAGTTCTCTAAAGTTCAGTTTTTTGATTTATTTTATGATCCCTGTTATTGGGTGGGCTCTTTACTTGATCGCTTTTTATCCAGGTACAATGACTCCGGATTCCTTAGCCCAATGGGGGCAAGCTCACTCCTACGAATGGAATAATTGGCATCCTATTGTTCATACCTGGTTACTAACTGCTTTGCTGCAACTTTGGGATTCACCAGCGATTATTTCATCCTTTCAAATCTTGATTATGGCTTTAATTTGGGCATACAGTATGAAATCAATAGAGAAAAAAGGTGTTTCTTTTCTGGCCTTAGCTCTATTTAGTATTGTAGCTGCAGCCTGGCCTGTACTTGGCATCTTCTCTATCACACTTTGGAAAGATATTTTATATAGCTTTGTCCTATTCCTTTTTTGTGTACTCATATTTAACATGGTTTTCACAAGAGGACTTTGGTTAGACAAAAAGCGAAACTTAATCCTTCTATTGATCACTTCATTAGCTGTGGTCTTCTTTCGTCATAATGGATTCCCTGTTTTTCTTGTAACAGGTGTGTTTCTCTTTATTGTGTTCAGGAAACATTGGAAGCCTTTGTTATTGAATTTCGTAGCAATTATTGGGATCTATTTAATCGTAACAGGTCCAGTCTTTTCAGCGTTCAATGTGGAACCTACTGAACTTAAAGAAGCACTGGGTATCCCAACACAACAAATAGCTAATATTGTGGAAAATGGAGAAATGACGCAAGAACAAAAAGAATATATAAATGAAGTTATGCCACTTGAGATATGGAAAAAATATTATCACCCTTACAAAGTTGATCCACTTAAGTTTTCAGGTGAATATGATGATGTCTACATTTCAGAGACTTTTGGTCAATTTCTGAAGGTCTGGTCTGGAATGGTTATTCAAAATCCTGGCCTGGCTATAGAGGCGTTTTTAAGAGAAACATCTGTTGTATGGCAAATGCATGAACCCGAAGAACCTGGTTACACATCGAAATACGTAACAAACATTTATTTAAACAATGAATTTGGTTTAGAAAATAAAGTGATTGACGAAAAACTCACGAAAGATATGCGGGAGTATTTAGAGGATAGCCAAGAGAACTTTCTAACAACGATATGGCGACCAGCTAGTTATTTATTAACGATCCTATTTCTAACGTTTGCTGCCGTTATGAAACACGGTAAAAGTGGTAGCATCTGGTTGATTGCCTTACCTGTTCTGTTAAATGTAGGTTCTGTTGCAGCTAGCCTCCCTGCGCAAGAATTTAGATATTTATTCTCCAATGTACCACTAGCCCTATTCTTAATTGCAGTGATGTGGATTGGACGAGATGACAAGAGGGTTTTATATGAGTAGATTTACAAAATCCATTAAAGAAAATCGAACAGGTATTATTCTCATGACACTAGCAGCCTTTCTAATATCTCTTGGTCAAATGTATTGGAAGCTTTCAGGCGCTGGTATTAACTTGGAGTTAATAGGAGGCTTTATCTTTTACTTCCTTGGTGCTGTACTAATGATTGTATCTTTCCGGTTCGGAAGCTTGTCGGTCCTCCACCCTTTGCTTAGTTTAGGGTATGTATTCGCTCTTTTCCTTGGGGTGTTTTTTATCGGCGAAAGCATCGGTCTATTACACTTACTTGGGATGTTACTCATTATTATAGGAGTTATTCTCATAGGGGGTGGAGATCATTAAGCTATTACTCATCATTTTTATGACATTGTTCGGTTCTCTTGGCGGCTTTTTCTTTAAAAAAGCTAGTGATCACCCACTGGGATTCAATGTTCCGTTTATTACAAAGCTGGGCATCGGAGGAACGTTTTATATGACAGGTGCACTACTTAATATCTATTTATTAACGTTACTCCCCTATACTGTTGTCTACCCTATTACATCAGTCACCTATATATGGACCATGATTTTATCAGCTTATTTCTTACATGAGAAAATTACGATTAAGAAAATGATTGGAGTTCTTCTAATATCATTAGGTTCAGTATTGTTAGTATTATAAAAAGCATTCTCCTATTGGAGAGTGCTTTTGTATTGTCATAGCTTTGTAAAAAACGAAAACAAACAATCTCTTATACTTCATGATATAATGCTAGTGGTAAATATAATGGATAAGGGTTGATGAAAGATGTTACAAAAACTTAAGGTATCTACTCTGCTAGCTGGTCTACTTGTTATGACTATAGCCGCTTCTGGTTGTGGTAAACATGAAGAAAATGCAGATCAGGGCTTTAGTGATTCAGCTATTGGAGATATACGTGAAGAAACAAAATCTCACAGTGTACTTCCCTCTTTCTTAGAAGAAAAGCCAGAACAAATGAGTGTGATTTACGAAGCGGTTGTAAACCACAAAGAAGTTGTTGAACAAATGCCATGTTATTGTGGTTGTGGTGAATCTGTTGATCATAAGAGTAATTATGACTGTTTTGTATATGATGATACCGAAAAAGATTCTGTCGTTTGGGACGATCATGCAACAAAATGTGGAGTTTGCCTAGAGACAGCTGTTGAGTCTATCAACCAGTATAATGAAGGAAAATCAATAAAAGAAATAAGAAACATGATAGATGAAACGTATAATAATGGAGACTATGCAAAACCAACACCTACTCCACCTGTTAAATCGTAACCATTTTACTGACTTGCAAAGATAGTAGTTCAATTAAGGATGCAAATACACTTTGCATCCAAAACTGAACTACTGTTAGAAGATGAGTTAGACTAATATACTTATAATAAGTTTTTTAATATTGCCTTTTGAGCATGCAAACGGTTTTCGGCTTCGTCATATACGACTGAGTTTGGTCCGTCTATAATTTCAGAAGTGACTTCCTCTTCTCTATGTGCTGGTAAACAATGAAGAAAGATGAAGTCTTCTTTGGCAGCTTCACATATAGAGGCGTTAACTTGGTAAGAATGGAATGCTTCAAGGCGTTGTTTCTCTTCCTCCTCTTGCCCCATGCTTGCCCACACGTCCGTTACAATTATATCAGCCTGTTCAGCGGCTTCCTTAGGTGAAGTTGTATAGGTTATTTGGCTCCCCTTACCTAGAGCTTTCTGCTTTGCTTTTTCAAAGATTTCTTCTGCAGGTTGATAACCTTCTGGGGTTGCAATAGATAGATCCATACCTACACATGCCGCGCCTTCAAGCAATGAATGGCACATGTTATTATGACCATCACCAACATAACATAATTTAAGGTTAGATAACGTTCCTTTATACTCATAAATCGTTAATAGATCAGCGAGTACTTGTGTTGGATGATGCATATCCGTTAGCCCATTAATAATCGGTACATCCGCATGATGAGCAAGTTGTTCAATGGTTGAATGATCAAACGTCCGAATCATGATGCCATCTACATAGCGGGATAGAACTTTCGCTGTATCCTCAATCGATTCGCCTCTTCCTAATTGAAGGTCGTTCGCATTTAAGAATATTCCATCACCACCTAACTGTTTCATACCAACTTCAAAAGATACGCGTGTTCGTGTAGATGATTTCTCGAAAATCATTCCTAATACCTTACCCTTTAAATAAGGATGTGGTATTCCATTCTTTAGCTGTCTTTTCATTTCCATGGCTTGATCTAATAGTTCATAAATGTCTTTGCTATTAAAATCATCAAGAGTTAAAAAGTCTTTATATTTTTTCGTCATTTGAGATGAACTCTTCTCTTGTACAATATTGATACTCATTTACTTCACTCCTTCTTGGATAGATGAATTTGCAGCCAAATTTCGATATTCTGTAAGAGTTGCTACGGACAGTACACACTTACGCTCTGAAAGTTTCATAGCCGCTTCAAACGTGTCGATCGCTGTGAATAATGGGACTTGATAGCGAATGGCAAGTTCTCTTATGTTAGAACCTAATGTTTCATTGTTTCGTCCCTGCTTAGGTATATTTAACACGCCAGCCACTTGGCCATTTGACATCCAATGTTTAATAGAATCTATATTTTTTACTGATTCTGATACAGTTATCCCATGGTCGTTAAGGAATTTGGCTGTACCAGGAGTAGAAATGATCTGAAACCCTTTTTCTTTAATTCTTTTTAATACCTCTATACTTTTTATTTTTTCTCGTTCCGAGATGGTAACAAATATAACATTCTTTTGTTCAGAAAAGTGTAATGGATTTTTTTCTCCCATAAATAAAGCTTTATCTAGTGCATCTTCTACAACTTCTCCAAGGCCTAAACGTTCGCCTGTCGATTTCATTTCTGGTCCTAATACCTGGTCAACATGTCGTAATTTGCTCGTTGAGAAAACAGGGGATTTAACAGCGTAGTAAGAGGTATTGTCATTTAGTCCATCTTTCAATCCTTGAGATTGTAAATCATCTCCTAGTTGAACCCTTACCGCTGCCTCTATCAACGAGTGGCCTGTTACTTTATTTACAATCGGAACTGTACGGGATGAACGTGGATTCACTTCAAGGATATATACAATGTCTTCGTGAATAACAAATTGTATGTTCAATAGCCCTCGAATGTTTAATGATCTGCAAATACGCTTGGTATAATCAGCGATCGTATCTTTTATATAATCTGAATAAGAAACGGAAGGAAAAATAGTTACACTATCTCCGGAATGTACACCCGCTTTCTCGATGTGCTCAAAAACTCCTGGTATATAGACATTCTCCCCGTCACAGACAGCATCAATTTCACATTCATCTCCTGGTAGATACCGATCAACTAATAGTGGCCAAGATTCTGTAGAATGTTCGATTTGACGTTTCATGTAATTCTCCAAATCATGAGCATAATAGAATGTATACATCGATTGCCCACCGATCACATAGGACGGTCTCACGAGTATCGGAAAACCTAATTTCTTAGCAGCTTCACGTAATTCATGTCTGTTATATACAGTCTCTCCTTGTATATGGGGTATGTTTATTTGTTGTAATAGTTGATAGAAATGATTGCGATCTTCCAACTGATCAATTGCATCAGTAGTAGTACCTAAAACCGGTACCCCTTCATCCTTTAATCCGTTGGCAAGATTAATAGCAGTTTGTCCTCCAAATTGTAAAAGAATCCCATCAACTTTTTCTTTCTCAACAACATTTAAAACGTCTTCTAAAGCCAAGGGTTCAAAATAGAGTCGATCTGCGGTGGAATAATCTGTGCTAACGGTTTCCGGATTATTATTGATAACAATAGCTTCATATCCTTTCTCTTTCACTGCGAAAGTCGCCTGTACAGAACAATAATCAAACTCTACTCCCTGACCAATTCGTATTGGCCCAGACCCAACGATGAGGATTTTCGGTTTCTGATTGATTTCTACTTCATCTTCACCATGCTTAGTTGAGTAGTAATATGGGGTTTGAGCTATGAATTCAGCTGAACAAGTATCGACAAGCTTGTAACGATGGTGCAAACCTAGTAATCTAATTTTTTCCCTGACCTTTTCTTCTTCAACTTCATAGATTTGAGCAATCCGATGATCACTCATATTTAGGAGTTTTACTTGCTTAATCAAGGAATCAGGCACTTGATCCCAAGTATAATAAGATAACTGGATTTCCAATTCTACAAGGTCTCTTATTTTTTCTAAGAACCATAAATCCATTTTTGTGACCTTTTGAACCTGTACGGTTTCTGTACCACGTCTGAATAGTTCAGCAATAGCAAATAAACGTATGTCTGTTGCCTTTTTTAAATGATAATAGAGTGTACTTTCTTCAACATCTTTAAATGATGGATCGTATAATCCTGAGATTCCTTTTAGTTCTAATGAACGTATACCTTTATACAGGGCTCCCTCAAAAGTTCTATCAATGGCCATTACCTCACCTGTAGCTTTCATCTGCGTTCCTAATTCACGGTCTGCTTCCGTGAACTTATCAAAAGGAAAACGAGGTAATTTGACAATGACGTAGTCAAGTGCCGGTTCGAATGCTGCGAATGTTGTTCCTGTAATCGGATTTGGAATTTCATCTAAATGGAATCCTATAGAGCATTTTGCTGCCATACTGGCAATTGGATAGCCCGTTGCTTTTGAGGCAAGTGCTGATGATCGGCTGACCCTTGGATTCACTTCAATAATGCAATATTGATCAGAATCAGGGTCAATCGCAAATTGAATATTACACCCTCCGATAATTCCTAATGCCCGAATAATTTTAACCGAAGCCGTTCTAAGTTTTTGATATTGAATATCTGTAAGGGTCTGTGATGGTGCAACTACTATGGAATCTCCTGTATGCACGCCAACTGGATCTATATTTTCCATATTACAAACCGTCAAGCAAGTATCATTGGAGTCTCGCATAACTTCATATTCGATTTCCTTCCAACCTTTAATACTTTTTTCTATTAATACTTGATTGATCGGACTTAAATGCAATCCATTTTTTAAAATGGAGTCTAACTCTTCTTCATTTGAAGCTACTCCTCCGCCTGAGCCACCTAACGTATAGGCAGGACGAATGATGATTGGAAAGCCAATGTTTTGAACAAACTCATATCCTTCTTCATACGTATGAATGATTTTCGATTCAGCGATCGGTTCCTCAATATCCAGCATTAGCTTTCTAAACTTTTCTCTGTCTTCTCCCTTCTGTATGGATTGAATTGGAGTTCCTAGAACATCAACGTCATACTGATCTAGAATTCCATTTTCATATAATTGTACGGTTAGATTTAAGCCTGTTTGGCCGCCGAGTGTTCCAATAATTCCATCAGGCTTTTCTTTTTTGATTACTTGTTCAATGGTAGATACGGTTAATGGTTCCATATATACCTTATCTGCCATTGATTCATCGGTCATGATGGTTGCCGGATTATTATTAATAAGGACTACTTCTATATTTTCTTCTTTTAGTGCTAGACAGGCCTGTGTTCCTGCATAGTCAAATTCAGCTGCCTGACCTATGATGATAGGACCTGAGCCAATCACTAAAACTTTATGAATATTCTTTTGCATAGGCATATGTCATCTCACCTGTTTGATTGATATTTTGTAAAAATTGCTTAAATATGGGATAGGTATCGATCGGCCCTGGGTGTGCTTCAGGGTGAAACTGCACGCTTTCAATTGGGTACTTACGATGCTTTAACCCTTCAATAGACTGATCATTTACATTTTTATAAGTGATCATAAACTCATCATCGTTAATACTTTGTTCGGTCACCACATAGCCGTGGTTTTGTGAAGTAATCCACACCTTTCCTGTTTCAATTTCCTTAATAGGGTGGTTACCTCCTCTATGACCAAAAGGCAATTGGTCTGTGTTCGCACCGTAAGCCAATGCAATGAGCTGGTGACCAAGGCAAATCCCCAGTGTTGGATACTTTTTTGTTATGCTTTTAATTTCCGGAAGCCATTTTGATAAAGCTGTTGGATCTCCAGGGCCATTACTAAGCAAGACTCCATCAGGATTGTACTGGCATATTTGTAAATAGGTTGTACAATACGGCATTACGGTTACTTTACATCCTTCTTCCAGTAGCGCGTTTAATATTGATTTCTTATATCCATAATCAATCAGTGCAACATGAGGACCGTTTCCCTCATAGGTTTTGACCACGTTTGTAGATACTTGAGGTACTAATGAAGTGTCGAATAGAGAGAGATCATTAAATGATGAAAAGGAGGCAGGATTTTTTGTTATGACCCCCTTCATCGTTCCGTTATTACGGATTTTTTTCACAAGCTCTCGTGTATCTACCCCAGCTAAGCACGGAACGCCTTCATTTTTGAGGTAATCTGCAAAGGTTTGAAATGATGCATAGTGATTCGGCTTACTGCATAAATCGCTTATTATAACCCCGGATACATGCACATTTTGACTTTCGTCATCTAAATGATTTACACCATAATTACCGATTAAAGGGTAGCAAAAGGTCATAATTTGGCCTGCATAAGAAGGGTCTGTTAGAATTTCCTGATACCCTGTCATGCTAGTATTAAAGACTACTTCCCCTGTAGAGAGATCATCATCCCCAATCAAGATACCTTCAAATCGTTCTCCATCTTCTAATAGTAAATATCCCTTATCCATATACGACCCTCCTAATCTAAGGTTTTAAAAATAGTTCTCATTACATTAATAAATACATCTATTTCACTTTTATCTGTTGTAAGTGGAGGCAAAATTCTAACTACATGCTGACCAGCTGTTAGAATCAAGACATTATGTTCACGTGCTTTATGCACGATATCGATTGCCTGTTGGCTTGTTTCGATCCCTAAAAGGAAGCCTTCCCCTCGAATGTCATAGATGACCTCTGGAAATTGAGCTTTTAAATCTTCGAGTTGTTGTTTTAAATAGGTACTGTTTTCATTACACTGCTTTAGTACTTCTTGTTCTTGTATGGTTTCGATCGTAGCTAAAGCCGCTGTAGTAGCAAGAGGGTTTCCGCCAAATGTACTGGCATGGCTACCTGGAACAAAAGCGTTAGCAACGTATTCTTTTGCTAGAACAGCACCAATCGGAAATCCTGAACCAAGCCCTTTTGCCAATGTGATCACGTCAGGTTCAATTCCAAATTGCTCATAAGCAAATAAAGTCCCTGTTCGACCGATCCCTGTTTGAACTTCATCAACCATAAGTAATATGCCTTTGTCATGACAGATGTTAGCTAATTGTTGAATCCACTCCGGGTTGGCCGGAATGATTCCACCTTCGCCTTGAATGAGTTCGAGCATAACAGCACTGGTATGTTCTTGGTGAATTTCGTTTAATGCCTCGAAATCATTGTAAGGAAGATAACGGAAGCCTCCAGGTAACGGAGCAAAACCATCTTGGATTTTTTCCTGACCTGTTGCTGTTAACGTTGCTAATGTCCGACCATGAAATGACTGAGAAAATGTTACGATTTCACCAGGGTTCTGCTCTTTACATTTTTGTGAATATCTTCTTGCAAGTTTAATAGCTGATTCATTCGCTTCAGCCCCACTATTACAAAAAAAGGCTTGATCTGTACAACTTAATTCAGTCAATTTAGATGCGAGCTTTTCCTGAGTAGGGATATGATATAAATTGGAGCAATGCCATAACTTATTAACCTGTTCTTCAACCTTTTCTTTTACACGTTCTGGAACATGACCAAGGTTACATGTGGCAATGCCTGAGGTATAATCTAGAAAATAATGAGTATGTTCATCCCAGACATAACTGCCTTTACCAGAAAGAAGTGTTATAGGAAGGCGATTGTATGTTGACATTACTGAATGATCAGCTATTTCTTGGTTAAGTGGCATAAAAAGTTTCCTCCTTATCAAGAGTGATTTTTGTTCCAACCTCTTTTCCATTAAGGTAATCTAGTAAACTATTTGGATCTAAACCATTCAGTATGATGGCTTCTGATACCCCAAATTTAAGACTTTCTAAAGCGGCATTAACTTTTGGTAGCATTCCCCCACTGATCTTATTCTCAGTAATCATGCTTTCAATTTGGTGGTGAGATGCTGTTTTTAGTACAGTAGTTAGTCCTTCTTCCTCCAATTGGATACCTGGAACATCACTTATAAAGCAGATGTTTGCATGGAGTTCCTGAGCAATTGCAGCAGCTGCAACGTCACCATTGATATTATACTTTTGTCCATTATCATCAATGCCAAGAGGTGAAATGACGGGAATGTATCCTTGTTCAGTAAGGTGTTCCACAATATCTGTTTGGACACGTTGTACTTCACCTACAAACCCAAGTGGATGATTCTCTGAAATGGGGGCAGCTTGAATGAGCTGACCATCAACACCACTTAAGCCAAATGAATCTCCCTTTACTTTTTTTAAATTGGCGACAATCTGTTTATTAATGGTGCCACTTAATACCATTTCAACAATATCTAGTACTTCAGAGCTTGTTACCCGCAGCCCTTCATGAAAGGTTGTTTTAACACCGTATTTATTAAGAGCTGTTGTGATGTAAGGACCTCCGCCGTGAACAATTATCGGTTGGCATTGACCGCTTCTTTGTAATGTCACAATATCTTCGTAAAAAGAAGCAGGTAATTTTTCATAGATGCTACCACCACATTTAATAATGAGCTTTTTCATATAAAAATCTCCTTTTATGTTCGATATGCTGCATTGATTTTGACGTAATCATAAGTTAAGTCGCATCCCCAAGCCGTTGCGTCACTATCTCCTTGATTTAAATCTACAATGATTTGTACATTCTCTTGGTTTAAATAGGATAAAGCGTCTTCTTCATTAAATGAAACTGGGTTTCCGTTCTCTATCACAGTTATATTTCCTAGGTAGACATTAATTTTTTCAAGTTGAATAGGTTCTCCAGCATAACCGAGAGCGTTGACAATCCTGCCCCAGTTCGCATCGTTCCCAAACACTGCAGATTTGACAAGATTAGAACCTACAATCGTTTTACTAATCTTTTGAGCAGCTTCATTTGTAGAAGCTCCTTTAACTTCAACCTCAATGAGTTTAGTCGCCCCCTCTCCATCCCTTGCAATCATCTTAGAGAGGCTTTCACATACGATTTTGAGTCCCTGTTTAAACACTTGCCATTCTGGATGATCCTTAGTTAGGGGATTATTTTCAGCCATTCCATTTGCCATTGCCAATACCATATCGTTCGTACTCGTATCCCCATCAACTGTAATCATATTAAATGTGCTCTGTGTGATTTCACTTAAAGCATCTGATAAATCATCTTGGTCCACTTTGGCATCTGTTGTAAGAAAACCAAGCATCGTCGCCATATTCGGGTGGACCATACCAGACCCTTTAGCCGCTCCACCGATGATTACTTTTTGGCCATCAATGTTCAATTCAATTGCAATATGCTTGATAAATGTATCCGTTGTTAAAATGGACCTCCCAAATTGCTCTGCTTCTTGTACATGAAAAGGTATTTGATTGATCCCTTGTTTGACTTTCTCCATCGGTATTTGTGTTCCGATAAGACCAGTTGAGACTACGGCTGTATAATGTTCAGGTAACGAGAAATGCTGTGCGAAAGAGGCTCTCATGTTATAAGCTTTTTGAAGCCCCTCTTCACCAGTACAGGAATTTGCCACACCCGAATTAACAAGGATAGATTGAAGCTTTTGTTCAATAGCAAGACTTTCCTGTGTCACTTTTAGAGGGGCGGCCTGAAATTGATTTGTCGTATAAACTCCAGCTGCATCTGCAGGAACTTCAGAGTAAATCCAGCCGAGATCCGGTCGCTTTCGTTTGATCCCACAATGAAAACCACCAGCTTGAAAACCTTGAGGTGATATTACACTGCCATCAGATATAACTTTATAATCTTCTGTTTCTAATAAATCAACTTCTGTTACAAAACTTTTCAACTATATCCCTCCCGTGTTTATGGATAAATAGGGGCACCTGTTAGTCCTGTTGTTTCATCCCATCCGTATAGTAGGTTCATATTTTGTATGGCTTGACCTGATGCACCTTTTACTAGATTGTCAATTACTGAGACGATCGTTAGTCTGTTTGTTCGTTCATCACAATGAATACCTATGTCACAGTAATTAGAGCCATAAACCTCTTTTGTTTTTGGTAAATCAGCTGTTTCCCTTACTCTTACAAAAGGATGATGTTCATAAAAAGATTGATATAAAGCCGTTACGGTTTCCGAAGACATTGGCTCTTTTAAATCAGCATATATCGTACACATAATGCCTCGGGTCATAGGAACAAGATGAGCTGAAAAAGTGATATTTTCTGTGTTTCCAGAAAAAGATTCAATAAGCTGTTCGATCTCTGGTATGTGTTGATGAGTTCCCAATTTATAGGCCTTTACATTTTCATTCACTTCACTGAAATGAGTTGCAAGTGAGTTTTTCCTACCTGCTCCCGAAACCCCTGTTTTACCGTCAATGATGATACTGTTTGATTTTACCCAATCCTCTTTGATCGCTGGTAAGATCCCAAGTAAAGCAGCTGTTGGATAACATCCAGGATTAGCAATAAGATTAGAATCTTTGATTTTTTCTTTATTTGCTTCTGAGAGTCCATAAACTGTTTGATTCAGAAGATTGGATGATGCGGGCTCTTTTTGATACCACTGTGAATATACTTCAGGATCTTTTAAACGATGGTCTCCTGATAAATCGATGCATAATACGCCCTTTTCTGAAAACTGGGGTAGGAGCTCTAGACTTACTCCAGGTGGGGTAGAGAAAAATACTACATCTACACTGTCTGCTATTTGATTTACATTAATTTGAGCCAAATCCATTTCTATTATGGTTGAGAGGTGTGGATAGAGCTCCTTTATATTCGTTCCACTTGTTGAATGAGAAACGAGTAACTCAATTTCGGCAAAAGGATGGTTTTGAAGCAACCGTATTAACTCAACCCCCCCATAACCATTAGCACCAATAATCCCTACTTTCATAGTCATCCCTCCAAGTTTATAAGTTTGATAGGATAATAAGTTGGCAGATCTTCTTATTCAAACTGTAAAAATGTATAAAAAAACACTCGCCTCTTTTTATTTGAAAGAGGCGAGTGTTTTTTTCACCCGCGGTACCACTCTTATTGTTCCATCATAAGGAACCAACTTTTAAGCTTTATAACGGTAGCAACCCGGTCAAAATGTATAAACACGAATATTCTATACAACCTGACATCTCCAAAGTGCGGTTCATTACATTTCCTGTCCTGGGCTTCCACCATCCCCAGTTCGCTGATCACATTCCATGTAACTACTCTCTTCTTCATTAATTTTAATTTTGTATTTATGAATAAATATGTATGTTGTTAAATTATTATACACTACATTTATATTGTGTCAATAATCTTATTATCAAAAATTGTGAATATTATATATTTTACATAAACTCGTTTGCCTTAAATAAAGGGATTGAGTGTTAGATATGAACCTAAATATCTAATGTTGTTCGGTTGTATAAAAAAGAGACTAAATCAATAGTTTGATTTAGTCTCTTTTTAGTGTTCTTCAAATCGAAGTTTAAATTATACACTTACATTTTGTTTTATTTCTAACTGCTTTGCTGGACCAAAGAACTCAAAATGGATTTGTTCTTCAGAAACACCCAATTGATATAATGCATTGTAAACGGTGTCCATAAAAGGTTCAGGTCCACAGAAGTAAAAGTCCATTTCATTGTGAGGTAAAACCTCTTGTAACCATTCGAAGCTAATTATACCTTCTTTATCATAGTTTCCATCTTTTCGGTCCGCTTCAGTCGGTTCAGAATACACGATGTGTGACGTGACATTTTCGTTATTGTTTGATAACTGTACTATCTCTTCCTTAAGCCCATGTACGTTCCCATTACGTGCTGCTTGAATAAATATAATTTCGCGTTCCGGTTGATTTTTAACAACTGTATTAAGCATGGATGTAAGAGGTGTTAGTCCAACTCCTCCACTTAATAAAACAATAGGTGTATTCTTATTTAAATCGAGTACAAAGTCTCCAGCTGGTGCACTTACTGGGAAAGTATCTCCTTCTTTTATATAATCATGTAAGTAGTTGGATACACTACCTTTTCCATCTCGCTTTACACTTATTCGATAATACGGTTTATTTGGTGCATCAGATAAACTATATTGACGAATATGACGGTAGGTATCTCCTGGTATGGTAAGTTCTACACCGATGTATTGACCTGGTTGAAACACAGGTAAAGGAGATTCATCGACAGGTTTTAAGTAGAAAGATGTAATTTCGTCACTTTCTTGAACTTTTTGATCTACAAAGAAAGGCTTATAACCGCTCCATCCACCAATTTGATTTTCTGCTTCTTTATACATATTGTCTTCAACTTCGATAAATACATCAGCAATGACTTGATAAGCATCCTTCCAAGCATTTAATATGTCGTCCGTTGCTGCTTCACCTAATACATCCTGAATAGCTAGTAAAAGATGTTCTCCTACGATTGGATAATGTTCAGGTTGAACACCTAAACTTCTGTGTTTATGAGCGATTTGCTTAACGACCGGAAGAATATTTTCTAACTGATCAATATTATATGCTGCAGCAACAATTGAATTTGCTAGTGCTGTTGGCTGGCGTCCTTTCTTCTGATTGGTTTGATTAAATATATTTAATAGTTCCGGATGGTTTTGAAAGAGCATTTCATAAAAACGAGATGTAATTTCTGTTCCCTTTTCTTCTAGAATAGGTGCAGTAGACTTAATAATTTCTTTCTGTTGAGTTGATAGCATAAAAGCAACCTCCAATGAAGTGTTTTGTTGATCTATCTTTATTTTAATAAACGAGTCCTGCTAAAAATGTGATATACATCACATTTGCAGTGACAACTTTATGTACATTTTAAAAGAGCCAAGGACACCATTTTAGTGGTGAACTTGGCTCTTTTGTATCTAACGTACATATTCTTTTAGTTGGTTTATATCTTTTATATAAATGCCTTTTCGACTGACTTGAATTAAATCGACTTTTTTCAAATGATTGAGTACTCGATTAATTGTCTCTCTCGAAGAGCCAACAATGTTAGCAACATCTTGATTTGTAATTGGCATGTCAATAAAGATCTCTTGTTTGTCAAATTGTCCTGATTCTTGCGCCAGACGAATTAATGCATAAACTACGCGATGTTGTACGTTTTGCGTGTTCATTTCTTGGATTCGTTGAGTTAATATAGCGATTTTTTGGCCTAAGATTTTCATAACTTTCATAGCGATTTCAGGATGATTTAACATAAATTGATTAAAATCATCTATGCGTATCATAAACAATACCGCTTCAGACATCACTTCAGCTGTTGCTGGATAGGGTGTTTCCTCAAAAAAACCTACATGAGGAAACATATCTCCGGCCTGAAGAAAATTAATGATTTGTTCTTTTCCGTCGTGCTCTACTTTAAAAGTTTTTATGGTACCTGAATGGATAAAGAACACAGCCTCTCGCTCTTCCCCTTCCATAAACACGTATTCTTTCTTATGATATGTATGTTTTAATGTAATATCTTGTAATGCAATTAAGTCCGCTTCATTTAATTCTGCAAATAAGGGGACTTGTTTTAACACCTGAAATTTTTCTGTCATTCCTTCTCGCTCCTTCGATAACAGTGTACCATTCTTGTGTAATATTCTTCTATATGAGTTATGAATCAAATTAGAGGATATAATAAAAAGAAGTACTCTAAAAGAGCACTTCTTAACTCGTTCCTTACCGAGCAATCCATTTTTGTATTTTGTCTATCAAATCATCCCGTATTTCATTCACAATTGAAAAATCAACTGCACCAATGTAATAAGATTCCAGCTCATCTCTTAAGGATTTAACTTCAGATAAGTAAGAGATCGCTTCTTTCATTTTATTTTTGTATGCTTTTGTTGTTCTCTCTATTTCTTTTGCATACGTTTCATCTGTACCAGGTTTTATGCACCGCCCATACATATCCACGATCTCATCCTTATCCCGGTCAGGAAAGTACTCATGAGGGGCAGTTGAATCAAATATAGCTATACTCTGTTCACGAATAATCAACATATCCAAACTATTAGGATCAAATCCACAATGATAGACCTCAACATCAAAACCCTTGCTTTCCCCTGCAGCAGCTATCTTCTTAAGCATTGTCGATTTTCCGGATCCTGCTCGACCTTTGATGAAAAAGCGTTTGTCTATGTCTTCTGTAAGGTTCTGTATAAAATCCTCGGCACCATTTGGCGTTGCAGCACCAAGAAAGCGATGACGTATGGTAGGTTCTTTCTCCAATTGTTTTTGACCGAAAATGCGTCCTGTCAGCTCTTCTGTTAGTTCATTTGCTTTTGTGAAATCCATGTTTGAAATATAGACATCTTCTATTTCATCATGTGCACGAAGAGAAGCAGCAAAAGTATCATATGCTGTTTCATACGTATCAGAAATTTTCTTATTCAGGGCTAAAATATCTTCTTTGTGTAAAGAGAGCTTTTCAGAATCCCAGGCAACTCCTAGATTTATATATTCTTCAATAACTCCAGGTGCCTTTGGTTCAATAACATGTGGTGCTGTCCCATCTACTATACCTATTTTATAATCAGTTAGTATCACTCCATCAATGGATCCGTTATCTGAAGCACAATGTAGATATTCAATATTCATGTTTTGATCTGTAAACGTTTCTCCAACCGATTTCATTAATGTCGATTTCCCTGTGCCTGGACCACCTTTAAGTATATACAACTTTTCTAAACCTTTTAGAGCGGAGTCAAAAAGACTATAGAACCCTTTAGCTGTATTACCACCTGCATAATAGTTGCGTATTCTCCCGGTCATCCTATCACCCTTTCATTTCGTTACAAATATTATATGTAAAGAATAAAAAAGGGTGTTCGCCTATTGAACAAAAGCGTAAGCGCCCGGTTAGCAACGTATATGCTGGACTGAGCTGCAGTAAGATTAACTAAACTTGCTGATTGGCAAGCCGGTAGGCGCAGACAGAAGCTTAGTTGCCGTGGTACTTTAACCTAGAAATTTTCCCCACGTCGAATCTCTTCGGTGGTAAAATTTCATATCACCAAACGTGTAAAGGAAACACGAAGAGCAAAGCGATTCGATGTTGACTTATCTTACGGAGAAAGAATGATCGACTAAAACCGTCACGTCCTGTGACAACGTCGACCTGACCCACGTCGTGTGGGCCCAAGCATACTAGTTGCTGGGCGCTGGAGCTGGATGTGGCCACGCTCTTATTAATGAGTTATACACAAGCCTCCAATTTTATAATTGCCTATACAAAAAAGAAGCACGTATTTTAAACGTACTCCTTAATTTGAACGTTTTAAGATATAGTAAACCCAATCTTTCCGAAGTTCTTAGAGTCGCGAATATACCTAAATGCTTCTTCATAATCGGACATAGGGAACATTTTATCAATTTCAGGCTTAATCTTGTTTTCCTCAACAAAGTGCAGCATGTCTTGTAATTCTTCTCGACTCCCCATTGTTGATCCTAATAAATTATATTGGCCATAGAAGAACTTCCGTATATCGATCTCTACTTGATCATCAGTGGTGGCACCAAACGTTACAATTGTTCCTCCTCTTCGTATAATACCTAGTGATTTATCAAACGTAGCTTGTCCAATACTCTCTACAAGGACATCAATTGACTCACCTGCAAGCTCTTTATTCCAGTCCGACTCTGTATCAATAGCTAAATCTGCACCTAACTGTAAAGCTTCTTGTTGTTTTTCTTTACTACGAGAAGAGACGATCACTCGAGAGCCTATTGCTTTGGCAAACTTTAAAGCAAAGGTTAACACGCCACTTCCTATACCAGGCAACATCACTGTATCCTCTTTTGTAATTCTGGCACGAGAGAATAAGACACGATAGGCAGTAAGAGCAGCTAGTGGAAGTACAGCAGCTTCTTCCCATGAGAGAAATTGTGGCTTTGGCTCGATGTAATCTTCAGATGAAACATAGTACTCTGCAAATGTACCATGACCAGGTAATCCCACAATTTCAAACCCTTGAGGAGGTGCATCGCTTTTTTCTTTCCAACCTAATCCTGGATTGATAACCACTTCGTCTCCGGCTTTAAAGCGAGTTACGTCACTTCCGACTTCTTCTACAATTCCTGCTCCATCTGAGCCTAAGATCAAATCAGGATCATCTGTTTTATGTCTTGATGTAACAGCAAGATCACGTCGATTCATTCCTGCAGCTTTTAATTTAACCTTTACATCATTTGACTGCACAACAGGTTCATCGATTTCTCCAAAACGCAATCCGTCTAACCCAACTTTTCCTTTATGTATAATTGCTTTCATTCAAACATCTCCTTACACCTACTAGTGTTATCGTTTATTGTAACAAGGAATAGTCCCTAACCAAACAAAAAACGCTCACAGTGAATGAGCGTTTACCAATAACTTATTTTAATATATCAAATATACTCAAAATCGATACACCAAAAGCGGCTGAAATACCTCCAGCACTAAAAGTAAGAAAGAAGAAGAGCCAACTCATGTTTTCTTTCTTTTTCATATATATAGCATAGATAAGTGAAAACAATATACCAATAAGCATGGCACCAGAAGTGGTATAAGGTAATAAAAGGTCCAGATTCATAGCACGTACTCCTTTAAGCATTGATCTAGACCGATTGTAACATATTTCCCCTTTGTATTATGTGAAAACTTTACGATATCTCGTTTAACGTTTTCGAGTTAAAAAATATAAAAACCAGACTGCATGATTTTGTTCATCTGCAGCTGCTCGTCGAAATGCTGCTTGGATATAGGACTCTGTTGCTTGATCTGCAATATCCAGATAAAAATCTGTTGTTTTCTGTTCATCCTTAAAGGCTACGTCGATTCCCCTCCGATATGATTTTGGACACTCTTCAATCTGCTTAGGAGTGGGTTGGCGACCAGTTAAATTCATATAAATTTGCGTGAATTGACGATAATGATTTCTTTCATCTTTACGAATTTCCCTTATTTGTTCTTTTTCTTCTTTAGAATCTGCCTGATCAATCAAAACCTTATAACATTGAATTGCGCTATATTCTCCATTTATAGCCTGTTCAATGTCTCGGATTAATTGCTGATTTTGACGATCCATTGATTGATAATAGTATGGATAATACACCCTCATCCCTCCACCTCATGCTGTTATTACATTATATGGCGATACTACGATTTTATGTTTTCCCTTAGATTGACGAGTTCTTCTGTGTTAACTATACTTAAAGAATTGAATAGATAGATAAGGGTGAGAATATGGAGTTTCGAATGAATTACGCTTCCTTTTACGTGATCCAAGTAGATGGAAAAGGTGACGATCTACAAAAACAATATAAACACTTTCAAACGATGGATTATGAAGAATACAGTGATAGTGCCCTGAAGGATTTCTTAGATGGGGAACTAAAGAAGATTGTAAACCGCAAAGTGGAACGTCATCCAAGGTCTGAACAGGTACCCACTAAACTTGGACATTTCATTGTTGAACCTGGACACGAATTGGACTCTAACCCGAATTATAATGTCTTCCGTCGAGCACAAGTTGCACAATCCAAAGAAGAATTTTATCAGGTTTCTGAAATGTTTGTTGATGCTTATGTGGATGCGAGTGCCATAAGAGGCGGAGCATTTCTTGTGATTTCAGCTACATTAGAGAAATATTTTGACGAACCCTTTATTTTCTTGTTGAAATGTGACTTTGAACCAAAAGTTGCCTCTATTTCAGACGAATCTACCTTGATCCGTTCTGTAGAAATGGCTATAACGACTAAGAATATGAAATCCATTCAATATCCGTATATGCCTGAAAAAGGGATGCTTGAGCCAAATGAGTTAAAAATCCATCAGGCTTCACATGCCCGTTACTTTGAGGATTTCTTAAAGTTCGTCGCATATGGAGAGTCCATGCCTGAAATTCAGAAAACTCAAGTGAAAAGTATGGTACAAGAACATGTTCAGGAAACCTTTGAGGAAGATAGTGAAGAATTAAAACAATTTGAAGAAGACCTTGAAATATGGGAAGCAAGTGAAAAACGAGAATTAAAAGAACGTCTCACTACAGAACAAGTAGTTGAAGCAACAAGTCAAATGGTTGAAGAGAATCCTGAGATCGAATTGAATATGAAAATTGGGGAAACGACCGTAAAAGGAAAACTGGCTGATTATGGTGAGGATATCCATTTAGCTAAAGTCAATGGTCGTTACGTGCTTTTAATTGAATCTGACTTTATTCAATTTGATAAAGGCGTTTCTCCAATTGAGTTTCAAAAGCCGAATGAATTACAAGACATCATGAACCACATTATGAACAAGGAGCGTTCGTATTGAAGCAATTAGCACATAAACAATTTGACCATATGGGGATCGCTGTCCGCCAAATGGAAGAAGCGGTATCATTTTATACAAACATACTAGGTGGCGTAATTGTAGATGAATATACAAGTGAAGCACCAGGTGTTGAGACCCATATAACGATTATAGATATTGATGGTTCTAGAGTTGAATTGCTAAGACCAACTAGCAAAACATCCCCAATCCACCGCTTCATTCAGCAAAAAGGAAAAGGTGTTCATCATATTGCCTATAAAGTTCCTGAACTAGATGAAGCGATCTCAGAACTTAAAGGACAAGGGATTCGTTTCCTTGAAGATACACGGAGAACAAATATCCATGGTCGCAGATTAATTTATATAAACCCTGCTGATACTGAGGGCACAATTATTGAGTTATGTGATTACCCTGATCAAAAATAAGTATAAACATGCTTAGTAAATTAAGAAGCCTAACCCAAATTTTAACCGGACTAGGCTTCTTTTTATTGGTAACTCATAAATTTGCAATATTAGCTAGCAATTCATAAGACCTTTTCTTCGCTTCAAAATCATATATGTTCGTAATAATGAGAAACTCATCTGTCTGATACTGCTCACTTAAGGATTTTAGTTCTTCATAAACATCTTCAGGTGTGCCGATAATGGCTCGTCGTCTGTTGTTCTTCACTTTCTCAAACTCTCGTGATGAAAATGTATACTCCTTTACTTCTTCAATTGAAGGAACACGTGTATCAATAGCCTTCTCAACTTGTAAAAGCCACTTGTCCTGACTTAAAGCTAATGTTTCCGCTTCTTCTTTCGTTTCGGCACATACAACAAATACACAGGCATTAATCGCTGGTTCCCTTCGTGCTTCCGAAGGCTTAAAATGGTTCAAATAAGTCTGTATAGATTCTTCAGCTTGATCTGGATTAATGAAATGGCCAAATGTGAATCCAGTCCCGTTTATAGCAGCATGTTTGGCCCCTCTCTCTGTTATGCCTAGAATCCAAGTGTCTGGATTACTCTTTGTTCGAGGTGTTGCAAGAACCCCTTTATATGCATGGTCCTCTGGAAGTGTATCGTATAAATACCCATGTATTTCTTTTACTTGTCTTGAAAAAGCACTTAATGTCTTTGAAAGACCATCTGTAAGGGCTAGTCGGGTTTGTTGAGATCCCCCCGGTGAACGACCAAGCCCAAGATCGATTCTTCCTGGAAAAAAGGCTTCTAGCATTTTAAAAGTTTCCGCTACTTTTAATGGGCTATATTGTGGTAATAGTACTCCACCTGATCCGACTCTAATTTGCCTGGTTTCAGCAGCAATACGAGAAATTAATACCTCGGGTGACGAACTAGCAAGTCCGTTTGTATTATGATGCTCAGCTACCCAATAACGATGGTATCCAAGTTGTTCAGTAAAACGAGCTAATTCTAAGGTTTGATGTAAAGCTTCTTCTGCTGTTTGTCCTTTTGAAATGGGAGATTGATCTAATACACTTAACTTCATAATAGCTTCTCCTTTAATGTGAACTGCCTCTATATACTACATGAAGAATTGGACTTAATTCCAATATCATGTTCATTTCATGCATAACCCCCATTGCTTTGTGAACATTAATTATTTGAATTAACCTCCCAAAATTGTTACTTTTATATACACATACCCGTATAGGAAGGTAAGGTAATCATGTTACAACAAACAGGAATCAAACGTAATCTAACCTCTTTTATATTGTTAGTGCTTACAAATTTATTTGTTGGCTCTATGGTTGGACTAGAACGGACGGTCCTTCCTATTATAGGCGAAGATGAATTTGGCTTAACATCCACCTCTGCCACGCTCTCTTTTATTATCACATTTGGCTTTTCAAAAGCATTAATGAACTTTTTTGCAGGGAGTCTTGCTGATCGTTTTGGTAGAAAGAACGTTTTGATTGCAGGATGGATTGTAGGAGCATTTGTTCCATTATTAATTATTACGGCACCTGCTTGGTGGGTCATTATATTTTCTAACGTTCTTCTTGGTATTAACCAGGGATTAACATGGTCTATGACCGTAAATATGAAGATCGATTTATCCTCCTCCCATCAAAGAGGACTAGCAGTTGGACTAAATGAATTTGCTGGATATATAGGGGTTGCCCTTTTTGCATTCATAACAGGTTACTTAGCTTCCATGTATTCACCAAGACCCGAGCCATTTTTAATAGGCTTCGGCATAGTCTTAGTCGGACTTATTCTTTCTTTTATGGTTCCAGATACATCCTCATTAGTGAGCAAGAATACATCAAATGACAAACAAGAGACTGAGCCCTTCAAGAAGGTGTTCTTAAAAACGTCTTTTAAAAACCGTCACTTATCAAGTGTTAGTTTCGCAGGTTTAACAACAAACCTTAAGGATGGTATGGCTTGGGGACTATTTCCCTTATTTTTCATAAACACTGGATTGTCAGCAGGACAGATTAGTCTTATTATTGCAATCTATCCAGCAACTTGGGGAATATTTCAGCTCATTACAGGTCCATTAAGTGATCGAATAGGAAGAAAAATCCTCATTACTTCCGGCATGTTCATTCAAGCGATAGCACTTATAGGAATTACTTTCGGAAGCGGATTTGGCTTTTGGCTAATAGCTTCTATCATCTTAGGACTTGGAACAGCAATGGTATATCCAACTCTTATTGCTTCTATTAGTGATGTTGCACCAACTAAGACAAGAGCAACTTCACTTGGGATCTATCGTTTTTGGCGAGATAGCGGTTATGCAATAGGTGCACTATTAGCTGGTAGTATTGCTGACCTTTTAAGTGTACAATGGAGCATAGGAATAACAGCCTTATTTCCTTTATTGGCATCAATTTACACATTAGTTTCACTAAGAGATGAAAAAAATAAAGGAACTATAGAAGGAGAAAGATAAATGAAGGTTTATGTTGATGCTGATGCATGTCCCGTAAAAGATATCATTATAGAAGAAGCACAAAAAGCAGACGTACCTGTCGTTCTTGTGAAGAGTTTTTCGCATTTTTCTCTTGAACCTGATCCAACAGGTGTAGAAACGGTTCATGTAGACACAGGTGCCGATGCTGCTGACTATCGTATCATGAAGCTTGCTAAAAAAGGAGATCTGATCGTAACGCAAGATTATGGTCTCGCAGCACTTGGTTTAGGTAAAGGCTGCAAAGTACTTCATCATAAAGGGTTCATCTTTTCGCAATCGAATATTGATCAACTTCTTCAAACACGTCATGAAAGTGCTAAAGCAAGAAGAGCCGGAGAAAAAACAAAAGGTCCTAAACCCTTTACCTCAGAAGACCGAGAACAGTTTTTAAAAGTCTTTCGTGAGGTATTAGACGAGAACTAAAAATGCTTCGAGCCATTTAAGCTCGAAGCATTTTTTATTGCTTTTTAATAACGTTCATCTCTAAATTCTTGGTCCAATTTATCCTGAAGCTTTACCATCCTCATCATTACAACTGCCGCTTCTGCCTTTGTAACACTCTCATTAGGATAGAATTTTCCATGATTCCCTTTCATAATGCCAAGTATATCTACTACCTGAATAGCTCCTTTATCAATATTATCCGCTATATCAGAGAAGTTTGATTTCTGTTTCAAAAAAGTAGCAAACTGATCATATTGAAGAATATTTACAACAGATTTAGCTAGTTGCTCACGTGTAAGTGCTTTTTCAACAGGGACCTGACTTAACTCCTCGTCTAACCACTCTCTTCCATCTGCAAACAGAAGAGCTGTATAAAACTCATTTTCTTTACTAATGTTTTTTTCTTGATCCATATTTCGTTCCATGTAACGTTCATAATTTGGTTCAATGGCTTTTGATATCATTTGTAGCCACTTGCCATATGTGATCGTCTCATTTGGATTGATTTCACCTGCATCATTTACTTGGAGAATCTTATGTTTCGCCAATGCCATTAGTTCGTCTTTTGCCCAGTGTCCCTCTAGATTAGCTGGCTGATTATATGTTTGTTCTTCTCCATTATTACTATAGAGTGATCTCCATTTACCCGTTTCGGCATCTAAAACTACATGCTGATGAGGAACATCTTTTAATGTTCTTTTGTAAACAAGCTTCATATCACTTTGTTCCTTACCATCTTCCCCGATCCCTTCACGGAAAAGGTTGTATTGAAGTTCAGCCATTAAATGTTTCAAATATGCTTCCCTAGCCACATCCTTTGAAATTGTTTCTTTCAGATCACTTACTTTTTCTTCTAGTTGTGGCGTTTGCTGAACATTATAATGAATAAGTTCACCATCGAGGGAATACGTCATGGTAACTCCATCATTTTGGACCGGTATGTCATTTAGGTAGCGTTGAAATTGGAAAGAAACCACGTTTTCATGACTTGAATAAAGACTAGCTTCTTTATTCAGTTTCCACTTTAAATCTTTCGTTGCATTTGGATATAGCGATTGAATTTTAGAAAGAGCAAGTTGAGTTATTTCTTCATTTGTAAGGGACTCATCTTGTTCTATCTCTAATGAGTTTGTTCCTGGGCGAAGTGAACGAGTTGTTACTTCAACTAGTTGTCCTGTTTTAGCATCTACATAAGCTCGAACTTCATTTTCATACCCAAATGCTCCTGGCTCCAACCATTTTAAATGCCATACAGGCTTTTTGTAATTCCAAGAACCATCTTCTCTTAGTGAAGTTCTTTGGAGTTGTTTCCCTTCAGGAATATTTACAGCATTGGTGACAACATTTGCTGCTTGTTCTGCCGTAATGCGTTCACCCTTTTTAGGTTCCACTGCTTTAAAGGTTTTATCACCTTCTGGTATTACTTTAAAGGTGGATTGTTTAACATCTAGAGGTTCTCCATTTGCTAAGAGATACTCTCCCGTTTCAGCATCTATAACTTCTGAAAAACCTTGATGATTTGGCTCCCAGCCTAAATATACTCTAGATTCTTCCTGATTTATTCGATCTGTTATATAACTTAATTGAAGTTTTAAGTCTTGTTTAAATTGTTCTGTAGCTTCAGATAAAGTTTGCTTCGCATCAGAAGAAGGATATTCATAAGAATCAGATGGTACATTGAAACTTTCTAAATCTCCATCACCTGAGATTTCAACATGATAACGCTCATTTGGAGATGGCACACCATTAATCTCTGGTTGAAAACTAAAATAATAGGAAATTGGGCCAAACAAAGGGTCATTTGTATAATAAGGCATTTCACCAGTAAGAAGTGTATCATACTTATGGTTTGGAGCGGCTTTTTTGATGAATTGTTTTGCCTTTTCCTTCGCTTCTTCTTTCGTTACCTCAGGAGGATAATAGGACGGTTCATCATTTGTAAGAATGGAAGGAATATGAACATTTAGAATATCCCCTGTCATCGCATCTACTTTACTTGAAAAACCATGACTACCATTTTCAATAGCGTATCTCCAATCAATTTCCCACACCATTTGATTTTTCGGAATCGGATATCGATTCGTCTGGCCTAATTGTACAGATTCAACTTCTGCCTTTTCCAAAACAGGAAATAACTCTTTAACTCTATCAATAGCTTGTTCTTTACTAAATTTCACGTTCTCAGGGTTGGCTACATTATGTATAGACTCTTGTTGTTGTTTTGAATCGGAGGTTTCCGCATAAGCAGGTTGTCCTAATAAAGATAAGCTCAGTATAGGGGCTAATGTGATAACTCCAAGCTTCCCCCATTTTTTAACACGATATGTCATAATCGACTCTCCCTTTTTTTATTCTATTTACTATACGCGCCCGAAAGGAAAATGTTTCAAATATTTTCTGTTTTTTCATATAAAAAGAGCATACACTTATGTGCATGCTCTCCATTAGCTTATATAACAAAAGTTGGTTTTCGTTTCTTTAATTTTGGTTCACGAATTTCAAGTGGTTTTCCAGAATCGATATCTAATACATGGGATGCTTCGTTAAACCAGCAATCAGGCGCTTCATGCCCCCAGAAAGTTTGACGACGCTTATCATTAATATCCCAACGAATTGGTTCAAAATCTGGATCACTAGTTAAGTAATCACCATTATATAATTCGATTCTATGACCGTCTGGATCTCTTAAATATAGGAAGAATGCATTCGATAACCCATGTCGTCCAGGCCCTCGTTCAATGCTAGCTGTGTACCCCATAGAGGCTAATACGTCACATGTGTGAATTAGACTCATAGGTTCACCTAGCCAAAAGCCGATATGATGAAGTCTTGGGCCATTGCCATTCATAAATGCAACATCATGTACACTTGGTTTACGATGCAACCATGCAGCCCAAATTTGATCATCCTCTGCAGCGGTATATTCAGAACAAGCAAAGCCAAGTTCATTTATATAAAAATCATATGCTTTTTGAACATCCTCAACCATACAGTTGAAGTGATCAATTCGTTGTACTCGAGCTCCTTTATATAAATCATATCGCTGAAGCATACGCTCAACAACGTCCATTTTTGCGAAAAACTCAACAGGTAAACCAGATACATCCTGGATACGAAGTGTTCGTCCCATTGCTTTTTGTTTACCTTTTTCTACCCATTTGGTCTTTAAGCCTTTTTCATCGAAAAATTTAGCCAGTATTTCTAGATCGCCATCAGATTGAACCTTATAGCTAATCACTTCAATACCTGGTTCCTGTTCTTTTTTTAATACAAGACTATGATGGTTATGTTCCTCTAAACCTCGAAGGTAAATATGCTGATCATCACTCTCTGTTTCAATAAAGCCTAAGGCATCTACGTAAAACTTACGTGAGGCCTCTAAATCTTGAACATGAAGCACTGCTCGAGCAGCACGAATAATGTTAAAATCCATAGATTTCTTCCCCCTTAGACTTTTTCAAAACTAGGCTTTTCAGAATCTGTTTTAGCTAAGAAATTTTCGACTAGCTGTTTATAAGAATCTTTTTCATATTTATCAAAATAGGTCATGCCCATCTTAATCGGATCTCCGAAGAAGTAGTATTCATAGTGCATTTGACGACTACCAAACGAGCTTAATGTCATATCCCAAGCTAGACGGAATAGCTGTACACGCTCATATCCTTCAAGATTTTTGCCTTGAAGAGCTCTGTGTAGAATTGGACCAATCTCTTCATGGGAGAAATCTGCTTCTGTAGGGATACCCATTAATCCTGATGCACCAAGGATTCGGATGATTTCTGTTAATCTAGGGTAGATTCTAGGATACCAGTTTCGAGCAGCATCTAATGGAGCAAAATCTGGTGTCATGGTTCCGCTCTCATCTAATGTTGCATTATGCTCAGCTCTATAAAGATGAGATTTCATTGTCTCTAAAGCTAGCATGATTTCAGTTCCTTTATCCTTAACATGCTGGAACTGATCGATTCCAATTGCATCCATCATGTTTAGAGCAACACCTAGTAAAAATTCAGTTTTGACAATGTTCTTGGAAACTACTTGATGAGCCATGTGTACAACAGCGTTTGTCTCACCAAAAGTACGGTTACATACAGCTGAATCTTCACATACAAATACTCGCTCCCAAGGTACAAATACATGATCAAATGTTACGATGGCGTCTCCTTCTTCAAATCGAGAAGACAAAGGATGATCCCACTTACTCTTATCCTGATCAAAGGATTCACGGCAAATGAATTTTAATCCAGGTGTATTATTTGGAATAGCAAAGGCTAAAGAGTATGGATCATCTTTTTCACCAGAACGTTTTACGGTGGATGGGAAGACAAGGATCTCGTCTGTAATACCGCCTTGTGTGGCTAATAGACGTACACCATCTACGATAATCCCTTCCTTATTTTTCTCTACTAAATGTAGAGCAACATTTGCGTCTTTTTGCTCGTGTTGAGCTTTAGCACGGTTTACCTGAGGATGAATAAGTGTATGAGTTAAGGAAATATCATTTTCCCGTGCATACTCATAGTATTTTCGAGCATTTTCAGCGAACATTGGGTCTGATTCAGCAAAAAGACCATTGTTCATTCCCATAGCCATAACTTCTGCATTTAGATAATCTGGAGATCGCCCCATCATACCTCCTGATGTATGAGCCCATTCCTGTATGGCTTCCCGACGTTCGATAATCTCTTCTACAGAAGTCGGCTGCATAAATGTCTTACCAACTAAGTCACCTGTTGTAGGAGACTTGTAGAGCATTTTATCCTTCTTTTCATACTGAAGATCATATAGATGAGCCATGGATTGAATTACATTTTTAAAAGCTGGATGCTCTGTCACATCATCTACACGTTCTCCGTGAATGTAGACGTTGTTATTGGCTTTCTTTAAACGATCGATATATTCTTGACCTGTTTTTGCTGGCATATTTTCACCTCTCCTTTAGATTACTTTCCAAACTGCGGGATATAATGATCTCCCATCGCCACATGTATAATCTTCGGTTCTGTATAAAATTCAAATGCGTAATGACCGCCTTCACGACCAATTCCGCTTCCTTTCATACCTCCAAATGGAGTGCGTAAGTCACGTACGTTTTGTGCGTTAATCCAGATCATCCCTGCCTCAACAGCATTTGCTACTCGATGACCTTTCTTAATGTCATTGGTCCATACATAGCCTGCTAATCCATATTTAACGTCATTTGCAGCTTCAATGACTTCCTCTTCTGATTCGAATTCAATCACTGCCATCACTGGACCAAAGATTTCTTCTTGAGAAACACGCATACTATTTTTTGCATTTAAGAGTAATGTAGCCGGGATAAAGTTTCCTGCACTTACTTCTTCAGGAACAGTACCTTGGACCACTTCACAACCTTCTTCTTTCGCTAACTCAATATAACCGGTAACTTTATCATAGTGCTCTCTATGAATTAGTGGACCAAGTTGGGTGGAGGAATCCATCGGGTCACCAATTTTTACTTTGGTCACTCGTTCACGCAGAGCTTTAACAAAGTCATCTTTAATGTTTTTGTGAACAAATACTCGTGAGTTTGCTGTACAACGCTCTCCATTAAAGGAGAAAATCCCCCAAACGGCAGCGTCTAAAGCACGCTCAAAGTCCGCATCATCAAAGACAATAAGTGGTGACTTCCCGCCTAGCTCCATCGAGGTTTTCTTTAAGGAATCAGCTGCATTCTTAATAATGGTCGAGCCAGTAACAGTTTCTCCAGTAAATGAAATCGCTTCCACAATTGGGTTAGAAACAAGCTCTGCCCCAGCCGTTTCCCCAAAACCATGGACAACATTAAACACTCCCGGTGGCATTTCAGCTTTATCTGCTAATTCAGCTAATTTATTTGCTGTAAGTGGAGATAACTCGGCTGGTTTTAAGATTACCGTGTTCCCTGTGGCAAGAGCAGGTGCTACCTTCCACGTTTCAAGCATAAATGGTGCATTCCAAGGTGTAATAAGTCCAACAGGTCCTAGTGGCTTATAAACAGTGTAGTTGATAAATTCATCATCTACCGGGTATGATTCACCGTGAAGTTTAGATTGAACCATACGAGAATAGAATCGGAAATTTTCAGCTGCACGGGAAACCATTTTACGAGTTTGATGGATTGGTAGTCCTGTATCTAAAGATTCCATCACAGCAATTTCATCCACTTCCTCATCAATTAAATCAGCAAGGCGATGGATATACTCCATCCGATCTTTTACTTTCATTTTGCCCCAAGGGCCATTACGAAACGCTTTTTGAGCAGCATAAATAGCCTCTTGCATGTCTTCTTTGCGCCCTTCAGCTACGTAATTGGTCACCTCATTCGTAAAAGGGTTAATGTTTTCGAAGGTTTCACCAGCCTGGCCATCTAAGAATTCACCATTGATATATAACTGGATATTATCTAATTTACGGTGAGCCGCAACTCCCTTTTCTTGTTCTGTTTTGTTACTCAATGTATAGGCTCCTTTCTTTTCTAATTTCGAAATTATTTAGCTGTTACCTCATCTGGAAGGTCAACATAGTCGCGTAATACGTTCCGAATTTCATCTTGAATTTCTTTTGTCGGAACATCCATTGGTAAGCGGAGAACCGGTTCAATTCTTCCCATCATTCCAAGTGCGGCTTTTAATGGTGCCGGGTTTGTATCTTTAAATAACACATCATTCAAAGGCATGAGGTCATAGTGAAGATCTTGTGCTCGCTTTACATCTCCTTCTTTCCAAGCATCATAGATTTCTGCAACTTTACTTGGGACAACATTGGCTGTAGCGCTAATATGTCCTGCTCCTCCAATGGCAAGCATTGGGTAACATAAAAGCTCTATCCCAGAATAAAGTAAGAAGTCTCTCCCGCAATTCAATAGAACCCGATTCACGTGCTCGAAGTCTTTGTTTGATTCTTTAACACCAATAATATTAGGACAGTCTTTGCTAAGCTTAGCTAGAGTTTCTACATGTAGATTTGTAGCTGTACGACCTGGAATATTATAAATAATAATCGGCAAGTCTACTGATTCAGCCACACGTTTGAAATGTTTATATAATGCGTGCTGTGAAGGTTTGTTGTAATAAGGGACAATAACAAGAGCAGCATCTGCTCCGATTTCTTCTGCTTTTTTGGTTAAATACATGGTTTCCTCATGATTGGTAGAACCTGTTCCTGGTACAAATGGAACACGATTATCAATAGTTTTAGAAGCTGTTTTCATAACCTCTACTCGCTCTTCTACAGTTAAGGAACTAGGCTCTCCTGTGGTTCCTGTAACTGAAATAGCATGAGTACCACTATGAATGTGCCAATCAATCAGCTGTTCAAATTTCGAATAATCAATTGAACCATCTTCTTTAAATGGGGTAATAATAGGGGCAATTGATCCTCTTAGCTTTTCCTTTGCTGCTTGTAAGTCTGCCATACCAACACTCCTTTAAGATTGTAATCCTATTAACCTTTAACTACCGCTCAAGGATTCTTTTCCGAATTATCAGAAATATCCTACGATTTTATTGTATCTTGTGGTAATATATATGAAAAATATACAAAACGTTTGGAATCCATATGTAAATCATATAGATGAGGAGGCGTAACGAATGGACGTCAAACAACTCCTTTACTTTGCAACGATTGCTGAGGAAGGACAAATAACCCGAGCTGCTAAAAAGCTTTATATGGCCCAGCCCCCATTAAGTCAACAATTAAAATTACTCGAACAAGAATTGGGCGTTTCTCTATTTGAAAGACATGGTCGTGAGTTAAAGCTAACGGAAGCTGGACACGTACTTTATAATCGATCGAAAGAAATATTATATAAGGTAAATGATACGTTTACAGAGGTGACAGAAACAGGTGAAGGTTTGCGTGGGGTTTTATCAATTGGTTCAGTTAAGACATGCTTTTGCTATATTCCTGAGAGAATGAAGCAATTTCGTAATCAATATCCCAATGTATCATTTAAGTTGATTGAGGGTGATTCTTTCCGTTTAGCTCAATATTTAAAAGATCGTGATATTGAACTAGCTATAGTAAGGAAACCATTAGATATGAGTGAATTCTCATCTTATCCTTTGCCGAATGATAACTTCGTGGCTGTTGTGTCGGATGAGTGGGGAGTATCTGGACAAGAAACGATTAGTATGGATCAGTTATCTGATTTACCATTAATGCTTCTTCACCGGGCTGGTGTTGGTGAGCTAGGCTTATATGAGCTTGTGCTCGATCATTTTAATCAGCATAATTTGCAGCCAAATGTTATCTGTGAATGTGCAGATGCAGCTATGTTATTATCTTTGGTTAAAGCAGGTGTAGGAGCAACTCTGCTCCCACAGTCTACTTTAAAAGCTTTTCCCGCTTATGGATTAAAAGTTTTAGAATTAGAGGATACGATGATTCAATCAGAGTCAGCGATCATTTGGTTAAAAGACCGTCATTTATCCAAACATGCTACACGTTTTATAGAATCTTTTCAGACTGATTCACTCGTAAGTCCTTAACTTATTTATATCTAGTATGAATGTTGTTGTGCTTATACGTCTTATTCTCAAATTCAAACCATTCTAATGATAATGCTAAATAACGTTTGTCGAACAGCGGTTGGAAGTGATCTTTAGTAGCTTCAAACAGTTCGTCTAACGTTTCTTTTTTTTGTTCTTCAGTCCGTCCACCACCAATTTTTAGTGTAATGTGAACAAATGCATCGTCTTCTTTTCCATCTGCTACAACATAATCGTGAAGTTCGATTGCCCTTGAACGAATACCTCCCACTGGGAAAACATCTGGTTTTGAAACAAGAACATCATTTAATTTTTGTAATAAAGAGGGCATGGAAACTTCCTGTTTAATATTATCTGTGTACTCTACAATGATATGAGGCATGTTTATTCTCCTCCCCCATTTAATAGATAAATTCATCGTCTCCAATAATCGTGTTATGAAGCGAGCCGATCCCTTCTATCTCTGTAACCACCTCATCCCCTACTTTTGTGTCAACTGTCCCTTTTGGGGTTCCAGTCAAAATCATATCTCCAGGGTTTAGGGTCATAAATCCACTTAAGTATTCAATTAAAGATGGGATTCCAAAAACCATATCCTTTGTAGATCCTTCTTGCGTCATTTCTCCATTTACATACGTTCGAAGTTGTAAGTTCATTGGATCAACAATATCAGATGCATCTACAAACCATGGTCCAAGCGGTGTACTATGATCCCTGTTTTTCACACGTAAGTTTGGACGATAATAGTTTTCTAGATAGTCACGAAATGCGTAGTCATTACCTATTGTATAACCTGCTACATAGTCATAAGCATCAGATCTTTTCACATTTCTAGCTTGTTTACCTATGACAACACCTAACTCACATTCATAATGCATATGTGTTACATCAGAAGGTCTGTGTGTTTGGCTACGATGACCCGTAAAGGTGTTTGGCCCCTTAAGGAATACGAGTGGCTCTTCAGGAGCTTTAAAAGAAAGTTCATTAGCATGATCTGAGTAATTTAATCCCAATGCAAATACAGTCCCTGGCTCAATTGGTGGTAACCATTCTATATCATCCTCAGAAACAAAAAGCCCATTATGTAGCTTAATGTTCCCTTGTTGTTCTTCTGCTTTGTAGATTGAACCTTTATATACGACTCGAGCTCGTTTCATTTGAAACCCCTCCTAACATCCAATCACTTTCATGTTTAATTATATTTTCAAGCACTCCAATCCCTTTAACTGAGATTTTCACATGATCTCCAGCCTTCACAAGTGGAGCATTTTCTGGAACTCCAGTTAAAAGCAAATCTCCTTCATTTAAAGTCATAAATTCTGTGATGTCTTGTATCAATTTGGGGATAGAACGAACTAGATTCATAGTTGAGTTTTCTTGCCGCAGTTCATCATTTACATAGACTTGTAATTTAAAATCATCAGGATTTTTTATCGATTCCTTTTCAACCACCCAAGGACCGATGGGACAAAATCCGTCTCGTGCTTTATATTTAACAGCCGGTCGGTAAACGCTTTCATGAGGGATCGAAATATCATTAGCGATTGTATAGCCTTGAACATATTCCATAGCATCTGATTCTGTAACTTTACATGCTGTTTTACCAATAACAATGCCAATAGAAGCTCCAACTTCCAATTGAGTTTCCCCACTTGGCATTGGAACAGCACGATTTGGTGCATTCATTGTGTTCGCTGGCTTAATATAAAGAATTGGAGCTTGTGGAGGTTGTTTGTGTGGGGCTTCATACATCTGGCTGCCTAACTCTTCTAAGGCTCCTTTATAATTTAGAATAACTCCATAAATTGTACCGTCTATAGGAGCATCCAACTGTAAATCATTCTGGGAATAAGTAGCTCCATTTACTTCAATCTTGTTATTCGATTGAAGGGTTGCTTCTGTTGGTTTTTTCTGGCCTGATAGGTGCAATTTCACCTGGCTCATATGCAACACCCCTTTCTAAAAATAAAGAAATACACTCTTATTCCCTTAATATATCATGTTCGTTTAAATATAAAAAATATTTAAACAATTTTAATGGCATATTAAAATCATATAGTTTTAATCCTTTAGTTGAAATGTTGCTTCTGTATTGAATTCGATGTTTGACTGTTCTCCTAAAGTTTTTCTTAGAATAAACAAAGCATCATCTTTCTTTTTCGCTTCAATCATACAATCGATTTGATCAGTAGATTGATTAACAGATTTAACAAAGTTTAAGAACATTTCTGGATCTATATAATCTGCGTGACTTTTAAATTCTGCTTCGCTTTTTGGACTTGAGATATGCATTTTAACTGGAAGCGGGGAATGTTCCCAAGTGTTCAGTACCCTGTCCCAGTTTTTCAACCAATTAGAATCCTCATGATTGGCCATATGATGATGGAGATCGAATATAAATGGAATTCCAAGCTTTTCACAAACATATAAGCAATCATCCATTGTATAAATCGTGTCATCATTTTCAATCATAATCATTTTTTGAATGCCTCTTGGTACAGAACCCCAATTTTCGATGAAACGTTCCAGAGACTTCGCTTTATCATCATAGCTCCCTCCAAGATGAAGAACACAGCGATGAGTCGGATCAATGCCCATAGAATGAAGTAACTTATAGTGATATTTTAAGACGTTAATAGAAGCTTTAAACTTGTCTTCTTTTGGGGAATTAATCACAACAAAGTGATCTGGATGAAAGTCAATACGCATGTTTTCACTTTTGGCATAACTCCCCAACTCTCTTAGCTCATTTTTTAATGCATGAATGTAATCCCAATCCTTTAAATCCTCATGAGTGGCTAATGGAACAAGTTTAGAGCTTAATCGAAAAAACTCTATATCAAGAGCTTTATTATGTTTCAATAAGCGAAGTGTATTATTAATATTTGATTTAGAAATACGTTCAAGCTTTGCAATTGCTGCTTCCCGATCTTGAAGCTTTTGAAAACGGCTATAAGTCATCGTCTGTGATGGAGAAGCATTTTGAACATGTACGCTCATTGCTACATAGCCAAGTCGAAAAAGTGTCATCCTTTTACTCCTAACCTTTTATGGAATAAGCATAGTTTCTGTAAAATAGGAACTTGTATACCAAAAAAAGCTACACGTTTATCGTGTAGCTTTTTAAATTACTTTTCTGCTAAGACTTTAATAAATTCACGCATGTAGTCAGGCAGATCTGGCGGACGACGACTTGAGATAATGTGACCATCGACAACTACAGGTTCGTGAATCCATGTAGCGCCAGCATTCATCATATCATCCTTAATACCTGGTGTACTTGTCACTTTGCGCCCATTTAAAATATCTGCAGAAATGAGTACCCAACCTGCGTGACAAATTTGTCCGATTGGTTTTTCCTGCTTGTCCATTTCACGGACCATATTTAAAACATCTTCATATCGACGCAGTTTATCTGGAGACCAACCTCCAGGTACTAAAATTGCATCATAATCATTTGGATCGATGTCTTGAAAAGTTAGATCAGAAACGACGGGAACACCGTACTTTCCGATATACTCTTCTTCAGGCTTCTCAGCAACAATGCGAACAGTTGCTCCTTCTTCACGTAACCGCATTACGGGATACCATAGTTCAAGATCTTCAAAATCGTCACTTACTATTTGAATGACCTTTTTGTCTTGTAATTTCAAAAGGCTTACCTCCAATATTTAAAGGATTCGCTCCTATTTTGTATGATAAAGCATTAAAATTCAAATGATATATTAGAAAAGCGCAAGCGACCTATTAGTAACGAAGGGACTGGACTGAGCCCGTAGTACGATTAACCAAACTTGCTGATTGGCAAGCCGACAGGCGCAGACAGAAGCTTAGTTGCCGTGGTACTTTCACCTAGAAATTTTAACTACGTCGATTTTGTTCCTTGTTAAAATTTCATGTCACAAACGTGTAAAGGAAACTCTTTGGGAGTGGAACGAATCGATGTTGACTTATCGTACGGAGAAAGTATGATCGACTAAGTTCGTCACGTCCTGTGACAACGCCGATCTGACCCACGTCGTGTGGGCCCAAGTCCATTCGTTACTGGGCGCTGGAGCTAGACATCTACATCATATAATATTTTTGTAATTTGAAAAAGCTACCCATTAGCTGGATAGCTTTCAACACTTATTGTTGTTGATTTCTTTGCGCTGCTCGTTGATCTGCTTCTTTCTCTCTTTGTTGAGCTTTTAAATCGTCTTGATCAGCAAACTCTTGAGAAAATTCAACGTCCTGTCCATCTTCTACAATATCTTTTTTAGGGGTTTGAGGTAAGCGGGATTTTGTTTTGTCTGCCCCTTTTTTACTTTGTCCACGAGTCATAATGATTCTCCTTTCAGATTTAGCGATTCATATTTAGAATTCCAAAATCGAAAAAAGATATACAGAAGGCTGCCTCATGGATAGAGACAGCCTTTGTATGTTTTATTTTAGAATTTGAACAGTTACTTGTTTTCTACCCCAGTTCAGCGCTTCTTGTCTTGAAGGGATAAATACATCAATTTTGTTTCCATTTACCGCAGACCCAACGTCCCCTGCCACAGCATAACCGTATCCGTCAACATACACTTCTGTACCTAGAGGAATAACATCAGGATCCACAGCAATTACTTTTTTATCTGGATTTTCTAAAAGATTTATACCAGTTGCTGTCACACCTGAACATCCAGCGCAATTTGCTGTATAAGCCGTTGCTGATACTTCTAATTCACGAGCAACATCATTTGTTTCTTTGGTTTCTACTCCACCTGAAAGGGCTAAAGTTTGTCCAGGATAGATGGTGTTAGATTGTAAACCATTCCATCCTTTAATTTGACTCACACTAGCGCCAGTATTTTGAGAAATAGCCCAAAGTGTATCACCTGATTGAACGGTGTAGGAGTTTGAATTACTATCCACACGTGTGTTTGTTGTTGCTGGTACTACCTTAAGTTGATCTCCTGGGTAAATAAGATTTGAATCAAGGTTATTCCAATCTTTTAGATTAGCTACGGAAACATCGTGTGTTTGGGATAATCCCCAAAGTGTGTCTCCAGGATCTACTTCTATACTTTCTGCTGCATATACATTTGTTGTTAGTGCTGCAGATAATCCTGCAACTGTTGCTAGACTCATGATTGTTTTTTTCATTCGTGATGCCTCCCCATTGAGCTATTAAGCTACTAAATTCTACTATAACAGAGAATAGATTGAATCAAAGAACAGTCTAGTAACGATTCAATTGCAAGCATTACATCTATTTAACAAAAAGATGACAAATTAGACCTTTTGACATAGAAAAAGCGATAAAGCACGGATGCTCTATCGCCTATTGGAAATATTGGGTATCTAATTCAGAATGAAGACTCTCATATATCCGTTAATATAGATTTAACAATATGTTTTGAATCCCAATCATATCTTGAAAAGGGTGCTATAGGAGGTGTGATGGGAAACAACTCTTGGTCAATCTCTTCCAACGACATTCCTTTATTATATCGATTTACTATTTTTTCTTTCAGGTCATGTAAATAGTCTAATTTTTGTTTTAGAAGGATTCTTCCATTTGGAAGATAGCCTGCGTGACAACAAAATACTTCTTGAAAGTCATATGTGAGAACTCTTTTTAGCGATTGAATCATTTTTGGGATGGATTCACTTGCCATAATAACCTTAGGCTTAGGGGTTACAAACAAATCGCCTGAGAAAAGAATCTTTTTCTCTTTATTATATAAAGCCAAGTGATCCTGAGCATGACCTGGCGTATGAATCGTTTCCCAAGAATCATTACGTGATTGAAAAGAATCCGGAAGCGGTTTTGCTTTAAAAGGTTTTCGAATTCCCCAGACCAATTCTCGATATTGAGGGTAATCCGCCTCTCTTTTACTTTCTTCAATACTCATTTGGTGAATAAAAATCGGAACATCCAGATTGTTTTGTAGCCAATTGGCAGTACCAGTATGATCTTCATGTGCATGTGTAATCACAACAAAATCAACCGGATACTTCTTATAAACTGGGATAAGTTCATCAAGTAACTGAATAGTACTTGTGTCAATCAGCATGCCATCGGTTATAAAGTTATAAACTTGTAATGTTACAGAGCTGTATGTGACTGTTCCTTTAATAGCAGTTACGTCTTGATGTTGTATAATATCAACCATAAGTACTCCTCCAAAACCTTAAATAGTTTATTGCAGAGTTTTATTTTTTGTTAACAAGCTACCAATAACAAAAGCTAGTAAGGACAATAAGACTGGATATACGACTGTATGAACCTCCATCATACCCGGAAGAATGTTCATAATTGGTTCAAACCATTGATAAATTTCCGTTAATACTGGATGAACGTCAAACTTTGGATATGCTTTGGAATATTGATCGATAAAGATATAGGATCCAATTCCTACAAGCATGGAAGCTAAAGCTCCGTATTTATTTCCTTTCGACCAATATAATCCTAGTACAACAGGCCAAATAAATGCTGCTTCTAAACCACCAAAGGCAAAAAGGTTTAACCAAATTAATAAATCAGGTGGTTGTAGTGCTAGTAAAAACACGCTTATTCCTAAAAAAGCTGTTATGCCAATACTTAATCGTTTAACCTTTTTTTCACTTGCTGAAGGCTTAATATAATTCAGATACACATCTTTAACTACTGCAGAGCTAACTAAGAGTAGAAGAGAATCTACTGTAGACATAATCGCTGCCATCGGAGCTGCTAGAACTAACCCAGCAAGCCATGGAGGAAGTACTTCTTGAGCGATAAGCGGCATCACTTTATCGCCAACTTCAATTCCAGGAAGGATCGGTCGAGCAAAAACACCGATTAAATGCATATTCAACATAATGAATCCGACAACTATCGTTCCTACGATTAACGCACGATGCATAGACTTAGAGCTTTTATATGACATTGCACGAACCGTTACTTGAGGCAATCCAACAACACCAACCCCAACTAATATCCAAAAGGAAGACACGTATGTAGCACTAAGGTTGCCTTCTGCTCCATATGGTGTAACTAGGTTCGGGTTTTCGTTAACTAAGTCAGTCATAATTTGGTCAATGCCCCCACCTGCGATGATGGTTGCCACTAACAAAATAAATGTTCCAAAAAACATAATCGTACCCTGTACGGCATCCGTAAGTGCAACAGCACGAAATCCACCAATAATGACATAAAGAAGAACGGATAAAGCAAAAATAAATAGAGCACTTTCATATTCTATTTTCACTAAGGACTCTATTAAACGTGCTCCACCAACCCATTGAGCTGCCATAGCTGAAAACAGGAAAATCACAATACTAAAGGCTGCAGAAAGAACAACCCATTTACTTTGATAGCGTTCTTTTAAAAAATCAATAAGAGTAATAGCATTATAGCGTCTTGCCATGATTGCGAATTTTTTCCCTAAAACCATAAGAACAAAGTATCCTGTTACCACTTGAGACATGGCTAGCAATACCCAACCGAGTCCTTGGGTATAGGCTACCCCTGGACCACCAATAAAACTACTGGCACTCCCATATGTAGCTGTCATGGTCATTGCTAAAATAAATCCGCCTAACTGTCTACCACCTAAGAAATATTCTTGAAGGAATGAATTAGAGGATCTTACATAACGACTGGCCCAAAGGCCTACCATAAAAATTGTGATTAAGAATACAACCAAGGATATGATAATTGTTAGATTCATTCTAGGTTTCCTCCTTCATCATCGAGAGGAACTTCAGTAAACCAAAACTTTACTGCAACAATGACTAAAACGACCATAATTAAGAAACCTAATATACAACTATAAAAAAACCAAGATGGTAATCCCATAATATATGTATAATCTTCTGGTGTTCGATCTCCCAAACCATAAGCAAGTCCAAACCACCAAACGAAATTAAAAATGGCCAATCCAACACCGATTAAAGCTTCTCTGTTTGCAACTTTAAATCGCAGATCGGTCTTTTTCATTTACGTTCCCTCCTTTTTTTTATGCTTCTATTAAAGTAATAAAGAAATAAAGCACTACTACTATACATGAGAAATGTATATATAATCAATTCTATCGTATGGCTTCATTTCGAGAAAGCGTAATACTAGAAAAATAAGTAAGAGCTTGGGGATTCCCAAGCTCTTCTAACTACTATCATGCTGAATTTGATAAAGTGGGTAATGTTACTTGGAAAGTAGTTCCTTTATGCTGTTCACTTTCCACTAGAACCTTTCCATTATGAGATTGGATAATTTGAAAACTAACCATTAACCCTAACCCATTTCCACTTTCTTTAGTTGTGTAAAATGGTTCTCCAATCTTGTCTAGTTGTTCTTTTGAAATGCCAACACCAGTATCTTGTATAAAGATATGAACCTGATCTGCTTCTAGCTGACATTTCACATTAACTTCCCCACCTTTTGGTGTTGCCTCGATCGCATTTTTAATAAAATTGAGGAATACTTGTTTCAATCGCCCCTCATCACAATTCACTTTAACTTCATCAAGGGAACAATCGAATTTCACTTGCACTTTGGCTTTTCGTGCCGTGTAATCCAATAGCTGCATAACATGTTGAATCATTGGAACGATGTTTTTTGTACCTAATTGAACTTCTTTGGGTTTTGCTAGCATCATGAAGTCTTCCACAATATCATTCACACGTTCAATTTCTTCCGTTATGATAGCTAAAAGTTCACTTCGTTCATCTTCTTCCTCATCTAGTTGTAGAAATTCTGCATATCCACGTATGGAAGTTAATGGGTTACGGATTTCATGAGCCACCCCAGCTGCTAATTGCCCAACTGCACTAAGTTTATCCTGTCTACGAAGTACTTCTTCTGTTTTCTTGCGTTCTGTAATATCATTTCGTATCGCTAAATATTGATAGGGTTTGCCATTTTGTTTCATAAAAGGAACGATGGTTGTGTCTACCCAATAATAACTGCCATCTTTGGCTTTATTACGAATTTCACCTTTCCATACTTCACCAGATCCGATAGTTCTCCATAAATCTTTAAAGAATGCTTTATCATGGAAACCTGAATTTAAAATACGGTGGTCTTCCCCTAACAATTCTTCTCGACTATATTTTGATATCTCACAAAACTTATCATTTACATTCTGTATGATTCCTTTTTCATCCGTAATAGCTACAATGGTGGATTGATCCAATGCAAATTGAATGTCCTGAACTTCTTTTACCGTTTCTTTCAACTGTACTTCTGCTTCTTTTCGATCAGTAATATCCGTTCGAATCGCAATGTACTGATAGGGTTTGCCTTTTTTATTTAAGAAAGGAACAATTGTTGTGTCTACCCAATAAAAAGACCCATCTTTTTTCTTGTTTTTAATTTCACCTTTCCACACTTCTCCTGATCCAATCGTTTTCCATAGATCTTTAAAAAATTCCTTTGAATGGTATCCTGAATTTAACATGTTATGATCTTGACCTATGAGTTCATATTCTTCATAACCTGTAATGTCTAGTAATTTATCATTCACATACGTGATTTTCCCTTGAGCATTTGTAATCGCAACAATTGAAGATTCATCTAAGGCGAACTTAATATCATTGATATAAGAATCACTCGTAGCAAGTCGATTACTGATAAGTGTACTAGACCAAAGCAATCCAGCAATAATTAGGATCGAGATGAATAATACAAGATAGAGCACAAAAGAATCTTGTGCTGATGACGAATCACTTAGGATTGAATCCTTAATATCGGTTTGAGCTGCTTGCGTAAGTAAAATATACCCTTCTAATATAGCTCCAGTTACGATGATGGAGCTAAGTGGTTTGATCCATAAATTATTTGCGTTCGTTGCAAAATTATAATAGGTAAGAATCCATAGAACAAATAAAAATGAGCCATAAATTAGAAGAGTTGATAAAATAAAGATTCCGATATCATAACGTACACCAACATTGGAAGCGTACATCCCCATAACATGGTTAGAAAACACACTTAATGTTAATAAGAGACTACCTATAAATAGGTAATGTTTCTTCTTGCTGATGACATTATAAAATGCTATCCCTGTAAAGGAAACGCCTAATATGAACGAAAGTAATGAGATTGATAGCTGGTTACTAGCTATATTAGACGGCTCTTCAGCAAGCATTGTTAGAAAGTTCATAACCCAAATACCAATTCCCATGGATGATATTCCCGCTAAAAACAAAGAACGTTTATGTCGATCTGAAGTATGTAATAATGAGAATAAATCAAGAGACGTATAAGATGTCATTAAAGTTAAAATAACTGCGATGAGCATGATTACAGAGCTATATGTATTGAGTAAAACCTCCACTCCTAATTCCTCCCCTCCCTTTTATCTTTATTCAATTGTACTGGAAAAAACACATACTTAAAAGGTTATGTTCATTTCCCATTTCCCGGGTAAGCGCACATTTCTCAATATTATAACAGGAAGCGACAATATTCTTTTACTGTTTGGATTAAATCGTAAAAAAATGTAAGGGGTAATAACCCCTTACACTTTCATCACTCTTATTGAGCTAGTTCTTTTAATTGTTGTTCAACTTTTTCATCATTCACGAATTCATCATACGACATATACTTATCAATCATGCCATTTGGCGTGATTTCTATGATACGATTTGCAATTGTATCGATGAACTGGTGGTCGTGTGATGTGAAAATCATGGAACCTTTAAAGTTTATTAGACCTTCGTTTAATGCTGTGATCGACTCTAGGTCTAAGTGGTTTGTTGGTTCATCTAGTACAAGTACGTTGGAACCGCTAAGCATCATCTTAGAAAGCATACAACGTACTTTTTCGCCTCCGGAAAGGACTTTTGCTTTCTTCTTCACTTCTTCACCAGAGAATAACATACGGCCTAAGAAGCTTCTTAAGAACGTCTCTGTCTCATCATCTGGAGAATATTGACGCAACCATTCAACTAGGTTCTTGTCGTTCTCTTCAAAGAAAGCTGAGTTATCTTTAGGGAAATAGCTCTGAGATGTTGTTACGCCCCATTTGTACGTACCAGCATCTGGTTCCATTTCACCCATGATAATTTTAAATAGTGTGGTATATGCGATTTCGTGGTCCCCCACTAATGCAATTTTGTCATCTTTATTCATTGTAAAGGTTACATTATCGAGAACCTTAACGCCATCAATTGTTTTTGTTAAACCTTCTACGTGTAAAAGATCATTTCCAATTTCACGATCTGGTTTGAAGGCTACATAAGGATAACGACGTGAAGATGGTTGGATATCATCAAGTGTAATTTGATCAAGCATCTTCTTACGAGACGTTGCCTGTTTTGATTTTGATTTGTTTGCGCTGAAGCGCTGAATAAATTCTTTAAGCTCTTTGGCCTTTTGTTCTTTTTTCTTGTTTTCTTCTTTCGCCATCTTTTGAGCTAACTGACTGGATTCATACCAGAAATCATAGTTACCTACATATATTTGGATTTTACCAAAGTCTAAGTCAGCAATGTGCGTACAAACATTATTAAGGAAGTGACGATCGTGGGAAACCACAATCACTGTACCTTCAAAGTTAATAAGGAATTCTTCTAACCATTGGATTGCACGGATATCCAGGTGGTTGGTTGGTTCGTCAAGAAGTAGTACATCTGGATTTCCGAATAAAGCTTGAGCTAGAAGTACTTTTACTTTTTGAGCACCCGTTAAGTCTGCCATCTTTTTGTTGTGAAGATCTTCTGAAATACCAAGACCTGTTAAAAGGCGTGCTGCATCTGACTCAGCTTCCCAACCATTCATTTCAGCGAATTCGCCTTCAAGTTCTGCAGCTCTCATACCATCCTCTTCAGAGAAGTCCGCTTTCATATAAATTTCATTCTTTTCGTTCATTACTTCATATAGGCGTTGGTGTCCCATGATCACAACCTGAAGAACTTCATATTCTTCGTATTCGAAGTGGTTCTGCTTTAATACAGCCATTCGTTTGTCTTTTTCTAGAGATACATCCCCTGTTTGAGATTCAATCTCTCCAGAAAGAATCTTCAAGAATGTTGATTTTCCGGCACCATTTGCTCCAATTAACCCGTAACAGTTACCAGCAGTAAATTTTATATTAACGTCTTCAAAAAGCTTTTGATCGCCAAAGCGTAGGCTCACGTTTTGAACATTAAGCATATAATCATAATCCTCCAATATTGAATTGTTTCCATCGAAATTATATCAAAAGAGTCTTCAGATAGATAGTGCATGCATACTTTATCTTAAAGTTTTCATTTACAGAACACAAAAAAGGATTGCTCCGAAGAACAATCCCTCCTCTCTTATCCGAAAAAGTCTACCCAAATCTTAACAGCACTACCCAGGATGAGTAAAGCCAATATCGTTTGTAAAATTTTTGTATTAATCTTTTTACCTGCATTTGCACCAAGTGGTGAAGCTAATAAGCTAGCCACGATCATGATTGCAGCTGGTACATATTCAACTTGTCCAGTCGTTACCTTACCGATCGTAGAACCGATGGAAGAAATGAATGTGATAGCAAGAGAGCTTGCAATTGTCATCCGAGTTGGGATCTTTAATACAACAAGCATGATTGGAACAAGAATAAATGCACCTGCTGCCCCTACAATTCCAGCACCTATACCTGTAATGAAAGCAAGAGATGCTGCAATTGTTTTATTAAAGTTTACTTCTTGTAAATTTTGATCCTCTAGACCTTTTTTAGGAATAAACATCATTACAGCAGCAATGGTGGCAAGTAATCCGTAAACCAAGTTTACAGCATCATCAGACATTAACTTAGAACCATATCCACCAATAAAGCTACCAATAAGGATACTTACACCCATATAAAGAATTAACTGCTTATTTAAATATCCACCTTTACGATATGCCCACACACCACCTATTGTGGCGAAAAATACTTGCACTGCACTAATACCAGCTACTTCGTGTGCTGTGAAGGCAGTAAAACCTAATAATGGTGGTATATATAATAACATAGGGTACTTAACTATGGAGCCTCCGATCCCTACCATTCCTGAAACGAAGGAACCTGCAAACCCAATTAAAAATATGGTGATCCAAAACATAATATCCATAAATATGCCTCCTCCAGTAAAACCCTTTTCTACGTCCAATAATCATATATTTTATAATTACCCAGTAGGGTATTTAAAAATTAAATATTAAAGGGACTAGTCCTTAATAAGGACTAAATCCCTTCTATATGCTTAGATAAATAAGTTCACATTGCCATCTTCAGCATCAGCTAGATAAGCAGCTACACCTGCATACGTGATATCATCTAGAAGCTCTTCTTTTTGGAAACCTAGTAAATCCATAGTCATTTGACATGCAACTAGATTAATATCCTGCATTTGTGCCATTTCAATTAACTCTGGTACAGTTTGTGCATTGTGCTTCTTCATAACCTTTTTAATCATTTTTGGTCCCATACCAGCCATATTCATTTTAGAAAGGCCTAGATTATCGGCACCTTTTGGCATCATTTTACCAAACATTTTTTCTAAGAATCCTTTTTGTGCTTCTACTTTGCCGTCTTTACGTAAAGCATTTAGTCCCCAGAAAGTGTGGAAAATCGTAACCTCGTGATCATAAGCTGCTGCCCCATTCGCAATAATATAAGCAGCCATGGCCTTATCATAATCTCCGCTAAATAAAATAATGTTCGTTTTTTTTGTTTCAGACATGTTGATCCTCCTCTAGTTATTACTTATACTTGTAAGGGTATTTTTAAACGTAAAATTTATCCCTTTTGAATCCAGAACGTAAATACACCATTTTCTTCTTTATCATCTAACAGTGTGTGTCCAGTAGAAGATGTCCAAGCAGTTAGATCTTGCTTTGCACCAGCATCTGTAGTGGCAACTTCAAGAACCTGACCACTTTCAATTTCACCGATTGCTTTCTTTGTTTTTACGATTGGCATTGGGCAAGCTAACCCTTTAGCATCTAATTGTTTATCAACATTCATGTTGAGTCCTCCTTAGAAATTCTTTTCAGTATAATTTAAATATATAATTGCTTTCTTTCAATACCTATATGGGTATCATAATACGTATAAGAACTGATGTCAACCCCAGAGGGTATATGCCTAATTAAATCCCTGAATAACAATAGATAAAAGGCTTCATTTTCTATTTCTACATTTCTTTTGATATCATAGAAAGCAATTCAAATATGAGCGAGGGAATCTAAATGCAAAAATTAATTTTAGCCGGAGCAGGGCATGCCCATTTACATATCATTAAAAATTTAATCACTAACCCATTACCTGATGTAGAGGTAGTCCTTATATCTCCTTCTGAGTATCAATACTATTCTGGTATGTTTAGTGGTTACACAGAAGGAATATATGAACTAGATGAAATACGAGTGAATCTAGAGGAGTTAAGTAACCAAGCAAACCTATCGTGGTATAAGCAGGCGGTTGTATCCGTAGACCCAGAACAAAAGATTCTACTAACTGATCAAGGGGAAGTGTTAAGTTATGATGCCTTATCTTTTGACATTGGTTCCTTAACGGCACATACAGATCTTAAAGGGGTTAAGGAATATGCAAGAAGAATTAAACCGAATTATCACTTCCCCGAAATGATTGAACAGATGAGAAAAAGTCAAAACCCTATTATTGTAGGCGGTGGAGTAGCGGGGACTGAAATCGCACTATCTCTTCAATCCTGGCGTTCTAAACATGGTTATGAAACACCTGTTACGTTACTAAGTGGTTCTCCTAGGTTGCTTGAAAACTACCCTGAAACGACTTCTAAAAAGATAACAAATATTGTAGAAAATAGTGGTATCGAACTGTATGTAAATGAAAATGTTCAAGAAATGAACTCAACGAAAGTAATAACAGAGAATAACAAATTTAACTACAAAGATGTGATGTGGTTAGCAGGTCCCCGAGCTCCAGAACTTTTTCGACTATCTAATTTACCAATTGATGATGAGTGCTACTTACAAGTGGAGTCCACTTTACAAGTAGAAAAATATCCTTCTATTTTCGGTGCAGGAGACTGTGTGAGTTTAAGTCACGCACCTGACACTCCTAAAAATGGGGTTTTTGCTATACGAGAAGCTCCTGTACTTTGGGAAAATATCAAGGGTTTCTTATCTACGGGCGAAGGACAATATTATAAACCACAATCTAAGTATTTAGCGATCATGTCTATTGGAAATAAAGAAGGATTCTTACTGTACGGAGGTATTGCTCTTAAAGGGAAGTTAGCATGGCTACTAAAACACCGAATTGATAAGAAGTTTATGGATACGTATAAAAGTTTTGAAAATAAGTAAGGAAAAAAACGCTTGGTGAATCCAAGCGTTTTTTGTGTACATTTAATAGATTTCAGGACGTCGATCCTGAAATATTGGAATTTGTTTTCGAATTCTTTTCACTTCATCTACATCGATAGTGGCAGTGAGAAAAGTTTCTTCCGTACCAGCCTCGGAGATTACACCCCCCCATGGGTTTATGACCATTGAATGACCACCAAATTCTGTTTTAGGATCTTCCCCTACACGATTACATGCAATTACATAACATTGATTTTCTATAGCGCGACTAATCAATAATGACCTCCAATGATCAATTCTTGCTAAAGGCCATTGAGCTACAACAAACAGAATTTCTGCCCCTTCAGATGTATGGGTTCGAATCCACTCCGGAAAACGTAAGTCATAACAAATCATACCTGTACTAGGAACTCCTTCTATTTCAAAGGAACCTTTTTGATCACCGCTATTCAAATAGTGATGTTCATCCATCAATTGAAAAAGGTGGGCTTTGCTATACTCAACTATCTTTACACCATTTCTGTTATAAGCATACATGGTATTGGTTGAACTTTGTTCGTTAGTTTTGGCGATCGAGCCACCTATGAGACTAAAGTCATTTTGTCTTGCTAGTTTAGACAAGAAACTTTGTGCAGTTCTCCCTTCCCAATCACCAATTTGAGATAAGCGGGACAAGTCATACCCTGTGTCCCATAGTTCAGGGAGAACAAGTATATCGACATTATTTAATTCTTTATGTAAATAATTTATCTTACGTTGAATACTTTCTCTATTTTCTTCAGGATTTCCGTAAGTTACATCCATTTGTAAACAGCCAATTTTCAGATTCATGATCAATCCTCCTTATCTTCTTATATATATCTAGCCTATCGAAAAGAAGTCGAAACATTCAAATAAAACACATCTGTTTACATAATATTATTATTGTTTAATAAAAAATAGGATAAGGCTTATACCCTATCCTATTCCATACATTATTTTTCTGTTAGCTCAAGAAATTCTTCCACATCTTGCACACAAAGTTTCACTGCATTTTCCCAGAACTCTGGTTGCTCAAGATCTACATCAAGATGTTTCTTCGCCAAGTCTTCTACTTTCATACGACCCGTATCTTGTAGAAGTGCGATATACTTCTCTTCAAAGTCACTACCCTCTTCTAGTGCCTTCGCATAGATTCCTAGGCTGAACAAGTAACCAAACGTGTATGGGAAGTTATAGAAAGGTACACCTGTAATATGAAAGTGTAGTTTAGAAGCCCAGAAATAAGGCTCATATTCACTTAAAGAATCACAATAGGCTTCACGTTGAGCTTCTTCTGTTAGAGTTTTTAATCGATCAACCGAAACAAGTCCTTCTTTTCGCTCATCATAAAAACGAGTTTCAAATAAGAAACGAGAATGGATATTCATAAAGAATGCTACACTACGTTGAACTTTATCTTCTAATAAAGATAAGCGTTCCTCTTCTGTGCTGGCGTTTTTTACAGCTGCATCTGCCACAATCATTTCAGCAAATGTAGAAGCGGTTTCTGCTACATTCATTGCATACCCTTGGTTCATCGTGTGTACATCATCCATCACATGCTGGTGGAATGCATGACCTAATTCATGAGCAAGTGTCGCAACATTAGATGCTGTACCTGAATAAGTCATGAAGATACGTGTTTGTTTACTATCTGGGAAGCTTGTGCAGAATCCACCAGGTCGTTTACCACTACGGTCTTCCGCTTCAATCCAGCGTTTTTCAAAAGCCATTTTAGCGAATGAAGCCATTTTTGGTCCGAATCGGTTAAATTGCTCGACAATAAAATCAGCACCTTCATCATATGAAACCGTTTGATCTGAATTGACGATTGGAGCACCGACATCATACCAGCTTAATTTCTCTAACCCCAGCATGTCTGCTTTTCGATGTAAATATTTCACATAGTGATCTTTATACTTATTAATTGCATCCCACATAGCATTTAACGTTTTTTCACTCATACGATTGATGTCCATTGGCTCTTTAAGGACATTATCCCAACCACGGTGTTTATACTTTTGAAGTCTAAAACCTGCTAGGTGATTTAAAGTTTCTCCAAATAAATCCTCGTTTTCTCCCCATGCATTTTGGAGCTTTTCAAATACTTCTTTTCGAACAGAACGGTCTGAAGAACTCATTTTATTTGATGCTTGACCAACAGATAGTTCTTTCTGTTCGCCGTCTTCTCCAAATTGAATCTTCATTTGACCAACGATTGTGCTGTACATGTTCCCCCAACCTTGATAACCGTCAACGCTTAAATCATTGATTAGGGCTTCCTGTTCTAATGAAAGCTTCTCATTAGCTTTTTGTCTCTTTTCATCCAATACAAATGAAATATCTTTAAGTTCAGGTTGAGCCAGCAGATCTTCCCAAAGGCCATCTTCAATTTTTATAAGCTTTTGATCGAGAGTTGTCATTACAGTTGAATATTGCGCGATCAATTCGCTAATTTTGGCACGATGCTGTCCAGCCTTCTTATCGCTTACATCTTGAGCGCTTAAACAGCTTACAAATGCCGAGCTTTCTCTTAGTCCAACTGCAACACCTTCTAGTTTTTCAATAACATGATATAGTTCTTTAACCTGAGATACATCTGTAGGTAGCTTATACTCTTCTACCACCTTTGAAAGAGCTTCTAATTTCTCTTGTACATCTTGAAGGTATTGCTGGAAAGCTTCAGAGTCACTTCCACCTTCAAAAATCACATCTAAATCCCATTGTTGATCATATGTAGTTTGTGTCATGTTCGTTCCTCCTTTATTTCGTTTCCCTAATTATATAAAATATTTTGACTTTTTACTATAATTTAGGATGATTTGTTAAGAAAAAAAGGCTCACCACCTTAGTGAGCTCAGAATATCTACAACCTTCTATATAAAAATAGCTTCTAATTGAGGGCTGCCCTGAGCATATCCAACCGCCACAGCATTGTAAATTTGATTTGCATCCAATTTCACATTTGGAATGGTTAAAACAACTTGATTAGATCCTGCCGGACGGACCTCCAAGTCTACTGTAGTTGGTGATAATGTTAGATAATCTGTAGACTGCTTGAATCCTACGTTTGAAAATAAAACATCTCCTCCTTTAACAGCTATATCAACTGCTGGGGCATCAGGAGACAAGTGGATAAACCTTGCTTTGGCTTTCTCTTGAACTGGGGTACGATCATCTTGATATGGAACAAGGGTTAAGTCTTCAACATTTCCTGCTGCTGCTAACGTAATAGCTGCATTTGATGGAACCTCTACATCTTGGGTAAGAACTGCTTGAGATTGACCAGCTGGTGTGATTTTTATTCGGTATGATCCAGGCATAACAGGAATGTAATCACTTGTTTGTTTGTATTGGACATTTTCTAAAAGCTTTTGGTCATTTACATAAATATCTACTGCTGGGGCATTTGGTGAGGCATGAAACGCACGTACAAAAGATTGTTGTTGAGAAGAGTTATGTTCTGAGCGAAAATATCCCCCCATCATCTGTTGATTCTGCAAATGAATAAGCTGATTCATACATTGTAAATGCTGATAGTAATACATAACATGCCGTTGTGGATCTAAGTACTTGTAGTAATTGGACAACATATTATACATGGATGCCTTTTGGGCAAGCTCCCTCTCATAGGATTGCATAGATTACACATCCTTTTACGAAAATTATTTTTTTACATTCATACCTATGCAAAAGACTCCACTATCATGTTGTTATCGCTAATTTAGAGTGCTAATGTACCAAAAATGACACAACAGTTTTACAACGGACAACTAGATATGATACAGTCTAACAGAATTGATTTTTCAGCAAGGGAGATGTGTTTCTTTGACTATCAAGAAGAAATGGACTGTAGCTTTATCTGGTTTCGTATTAGCAATCGGAATCGCAGGTTGCAGTAATTCAGAAGATAATGCAAAAGAAAACGAAGATACGAACAAAAAACAAGAAGAACAACAATCTGAAGAAGGTAACAAGCAAGAAGGTAACAAACAAGAAGCAACTGGCGAAGTAGCAGCGGTTGTAAATGGTGAGGAAATCTCCATGGACAAGTTCAACCAGCAGCTTGAACGTCAAAAGAGCATGATGAAGCAAAATGGTATGGAAGTTAAAGACAAGCAGTTAAACCAAATGAAATCCAAAATTCTAACTCAGCTAATTAATACTGAGCTTCTTCTACAAAAAGCAAATGAAGCAGGCATTGAAGCTACAGAGAAAAAGGTTAATGAACGTTATGAGAGTATGACAAAAGATTATTCTAAAGAGGAAATCGATAAGATCCTTAAGCAAAACAACACAACAGTTGAGAAACTGAAGAAAGATCTTGCTAAGCAAATTAAGATTGATGAGTATGTAGCTCAAAACACAGAAGACGTTAAAGTAACAGACGAAGAAATTCAGAAGCGCTATGACGCAATGAAGAAAAACAACGATAAGCTTCCAGCTCTTGATAAAGTGAAGCCACAATTAAAGCAACAAATCCAGAAATCAAAAGAAGGTCAACAAATTTCTAAGTTGCTAGATAAGCTTCGTAAAGAAAGTGAAATCGAAAAGAAAGTACAAGTCTAAATCTTGATTAGGTGGTCTCTTTAAGAGATCACCTTTTTTGTTTAAAAAGAAGCGTGTGAAATCACACGCTTCTTTTAGTACTTTTTTATTTTTTTGGAGTTAAAGTTCGTAATTTTTCACGTTTGGCTTTTAATTCTTCGATGTTTAATTGATCTCCTAATGCAAATCGAAGTCCTTCATAATACTCTTGCAACGCTTTCGTTAACGCTTCTTTCTCTCTTTCAACATAGCTATTCCATTGTGGTTCGTAATAATCCTGCAAGTGATGTTTTTGTTCATCAATATAGGTTTGAATGATGGGTTTAAAACGCTTTTGTAAATCTTCTTTCATCTGTTCTTTTTCATTTTTCTCAAAGAAGGATTTTGTGTTTTTAAAGCTTGATAAAGGCTTTTCAATTTCAGATTTATTAACTTTTTCAAACGGTTTGTTGAAGCCTGGCGTTTCTATATCTATATCTTGTGCATTTGGTAACGATAATTCCTCTTGAACGTTCTTTCCTTTATCCTGGATGTCTTCATTAAACTCCCGGAGTTTTTCATGCAAATAGGATTCTATTCGCACTGTTACAGCTCTACATTCATTTAAGAGTTCTTCCCTCAACTGCTCTAAAAGGTCTTGTAAAGCTTGCTTTAATTGTTCTTTAGCTACACCACCAGTTCCATTAATTGTAGATGGGTTAAAAGCTTCCTTGAAGAAGTCAGAGAATCGTAATAAAACACGTTCGTTCATATAATACATTTGCTTCTCTATTTTTTGATTAATGTCTTGTGAGTATCTTTCGGCAGAGAACGCATGAATCATACTTTTTAGCTCTTCTTCTTGTGTTTGGTACTTCTTCAGTTTTTGTTGTTTCTCTTGTTTATTTAGAGATGCAGTGTCAATGTACTGTTCAAGTGTACGGCTTGCACGTTCTAAGTCATAAATGGCTGCATTCGTAATAATTGAGGTTAGTTCTTCATGAATGAAGGAATAAAAGGATCCTTCAAACTGCTCAATTCCAGAGCTACCTAAAATAGGATGATCGGTTTTCTCTTCATTCATTTTCTCTTTAGCAGCCATAAGACTTGAGATGGCAAACATTCTTGGGAAACGAATACCAAACTTGCCAAGTTGCTCTGCTAGATAATCCTGGACTAACTCAAGTTCACTTTTACTTTGCGCTAAGTCTGCTGCATTTACAATAAAGAACATTTTATCTAAGCTAAATGCATCCTTTACTCGACCTAGTTGTAAAAGAAAATCACGATCCGCTCTAGAAAATGGATGATTGTAATACGTAACAAAAAGAATGGCATCAGCCTGCTTGATATATTCAAATGATACTTCAGTGTGACGAGCGTTTACAGAATCTGCACCAGGTGTATCCACTAAAGTAATACCTTCTCGAGTAAAGCTGCAATCGTAATAAAGCTCCATCCATTCTACATAGCAAGACAGTCTCTCTTCTGCTACATACTCTGCAAAACGATCTAAATCAATATTAATCGTTTCTCCAATGGATGTAGCCATTTCATCAAATCCATCTACAATTGCTTGTAAGAAGGATAAACGCTTTTGATCCTTGGCATATTTCTCAATTTCATTAGGACTTTGTTGAATCCAGTCTAGTACGCCATTAAAATCTTTAGGTTGAAAAGGCAACTCATGTAAAGCATGAGTTAAATCTTCAAATAGCTGTGCACTACTTTTTAGTTTAACCACCACTGTACCATGCTGGTATTGAGTGGTGGGAGGACTAATTTTATTTATTGTAGCTGTTGTCGGATTAGGTGAAACCGGTAATACCTTTTCACCTAACAGGGCATTGGCAAAAGAAGATTTACCAGCTGAGAACGCTCCGAATAATGCAACTGTAAAATGTCTTGTTTCTAATCGCTTTTTTCTTTCGCGTAAGTCTTCTAAGATTGATTGAAATCCTGTTAAAGACTCTAATTCTTGTTGAGATTTGTCTATGCGATCAATCATTTCATCGACACTTACATGACTTTTATCCTCGATGGTTGATTCAATTTCAACTTCTTCTTCCCTTTGTTCTTGTTGAGTAAATTCTAAATCCATGGACTTTCCAGGTTTCACACTTGATGCTCGCTGTAACAAAGCTGCCGTAGCCTTTTCATATGATTCAGGCGATACAGATTTCTCAACCAGAATATCTTGTAAGGAGTTCTTTCTATCTACAATAGCTTTTTGAACGTTATCAACTTGCATCTGAACATCTTCTACTTGTTCAGACTGCTCTTTCACCTTCTTTTTTTCTTGAAGAGCTTCTTTTGATTGAGCTTCTAATATTTCGCTAACACTTTTCCATTTCTGTTGAGCTTCTTGCTTATATTTTCTTCTAATATCATTCGCAACATCTTCCGTGTAGACGAGTAAATAGTCCCCACCACTACCTGCTCCTGTTTTGATAAGATTAGCTAGCTCAGAAGCTTCATAACGAACTGAAAAATCTTGCAGTTCTTGCAGGATTTGTTCATCTTGTATTCCATATTCTTTAGCGAGCGTAACTAATACATTTCGAACGGGCCACTCAATGTTCGCTGATACCTTTTCCATAAGTGCATGATGAAAATCTTGAATGCGATTTTGACGTTCTTCTTCAGTTTTGGATTTCGTAAAGAACAGACCTACTTTGAAGTTGCTTTGGTAGGCTTCAATCACAAGACGAGCTTTTTCACGTACCTCATGGGGCATGATATAAGCATTCTTAAGTGAGGATTGAAGGCGTTCCATTAATGCTTTTTCTGCGTTCTTTGGCCGCTCTTTTAAGTTCTTAATTTCTGACTCAATGTCTTCTAATGGTTTCGTTTCATTATCGTTTATGGATTGGTTCAGTTCTTCTATTTTCTCTTTCTGTTCATCGTTAAAAGAATCCAAATGTTCATTCACAATTTGAACGGCGGAATGCTCAATCGTATCGTCAATAAAGCGATCTTTATTGGTAAATAAGTGATTTAACATCTCTTTCAGCTTTTCGAATTGATTATAAGGATGACTCATATTTGTTAGAGATGTATAGAATGTACCTTTAGGTTGAATACCCCATCGTGAAAATGCATCTGTTACACTTTGCTGAAATGCTGAGAAGGAGAGCTCCTCTTCCTGATGTTTATCAATTTGATTAATTACAATATAAAGTGGTTTACCTCTCTTTTGCATTTCTGATAAAAATGCCAAATTAACCTCAGATTGTACATGGTTGTAGTCCATCACATAAAATAACACATCAACTAAATGGAGAGCAGATTCAGTCATAATTTTATCGGCATCATTTGAAGAATCAATGCCAGGAGTGTCCATAACAGATACACCTGAAGGTAATAATGAGTCTGATTTACTAAGCTCTATTGCTCGAATGGCGTCCCCCTCTTTACAATAGGATTTAATGGTGTCTAAGTCATAAGGCTCTTCATATTCAACAGGATCTTCTTCAGCAAAGTAAACCCGAGCATACCCTCTACCCTTTTTCACTTTAACGAGATTGGCACTAGTAGGAATGGGGCTTGAAGGTAAGATCTCCTCTTCTAATACAGTATTGATCATTGTCGATTTCCCTGCAGAAAAGTGGCCAGCAAAACCAACTAAAAATTCTTCTGATTGTAGTTTCTCTAATAAATCTAACGTCTTTTGAGCTTGCTCTTCATCTTCTAATTCAATTAAACGATTATATAAGGTTGATAATTTATTTATCGTATTTTGTTTCTGACTAGTTTCTATACTCATAGATGGTAACTCCTTTTAATTCAGAACCGTAACCGTTTCCAATCTTATATTCTGTAAATATTCACTATGTTCTATTGTACGAAAAAAAGGTGGTTTATGACAGTCTCTAAAACAGAAAAACCTATCAGAATTAGATAGGTTTTTCACTTTACACTGGACTTTTATTGGTTGTTAAGCCTTCCACAATTATTGGGAAACTGTCTTTAAAAGGAGTTGAGAAATATGGATCAAGACGTTTGTCTTCTCCCCACTTCCTTGCTAATGAAACTGCATTTGGATAATCTTCCGCCAATTCATCATGAAGTTTCACAATTGAAGGCCTCATGTTTTGTCTTGTTAAATCAAAATACACATTAAGAAAAATAGATATTTCATCTAATACTGGAACAGGTCCATCGATGTTGATTTGTTTTCGACTTAAATAATGAGTTTTTCCTAACATATCAAGACTTCCACCGAATTTATCCTTTGCAGCATAAGCAAGGTTTTTAATGCTCGACATATATAATGCTCCTGTACATAACGGACACGGTTCTAATGTTGAATATAATGTATAGGGTGCTCGAGAAGTATGTACACGATTATCAATTTTCCCTAAAGCATTAACTTCAGCGTGGGCAATTTCATTATAACTAACAGTAGCGCCATAATACTCGCTGTATACAGCATTTTTTCCTTCAGCAATAATTTCTCCATTCTCATCGATCACCAGAGCAGCAATCGGTTTTGATCCATCTTTCATAGTTTCCCAAGCTAGTTCAAAACATCGTTGCCAGTTAGTAGAAATCTCATTCCATTCCATCCAATTTCCTCCTTTTATATCGTTTTCCAATAACTGTTTATACAAGAGTTAGTAAAAATCCTGCTAATTTAAATAATTTCTTAGGGCTTTCGTCACGGTTTGATGGATGGACTCATTCTCATTTTCTGATATTTGTTCGATATCCTGCCATAGATCTTTAGGGATTGTTATAGTTTTAGTAATTTCGTTTGATTCCAGATGTACTCTCCCATTCTCATAAGTGATCTCTCCATTTGAGAGATATTTTAATAAAAGTTTGTATTCTTCATTAGTAGCTGGTATTGACCCGAGACGACAACGAACAAAATAGTCTCCAAAAGAAGTCTCATAAATCTGGATATTGGAATCACCTAAATCTTCAATGAGTTTATATAAGATCTTGTATACTGGATGTTGCGGATGTCTTGGAATAGGTATCTCGAATTCAGTATAACCTTTCTGACGAATGTAAGGTTTTTCCGGCCAAGACGCTGATTCCACATCAATATCACCCAATTGTATAATTTCTCCTCTATTAGTCATTATCTTTAGAGGCTCAAGACTTACCACACGCGATTCATTCCCGTCATAAAGGCATTCTTCAAAAATACGGACTTCTCGTGAAATGAGTTTAACCCTTCGCCCATATTCCCCTATTCGATTTGTCTGACGGTCTTCATTTAAAAACTTTTTAAATCGCTTAATTTCTTCTTTTTGGAAATAACGCCTTTTCTTTTGGCCAATCCATTTCACTTCACTTTCCAATTCTCCATTTGAAACAAATTGGAGTAAATATTGAGGCGTAATCTCCAATTCTTGAGCAGCTTCTTTCACTGACAGCCCTGGTAGTTCTAACATTTGTTCAACACGTTCTATTTCTTCTTGTGAAAAACGATAGCCACCATCCCTTCTGTAGGTATCAGGGTTAACAGGCGTCAATCGTCCTTGGTTTACCATGTATCGAATTTGTCGCTCATTCTTATGTAATCTTTTACAGATTTGCTCGATTGAGTAATACATATATCGTTATCTCCTAACTTACAACTGACAAATTAAATGAATAGTATTTTATATTTTACATATTTGTTATTCAATATAGAATAATGATCAATTTTTCTAGGTTTTATTATACTAGATATGATATGGTTGTTCTAGAATGTTTTGGTATTGTAAATGATAGAAAAGGAGAATTTCATGAGTGAACTAATTCAACCTTTAATCCAACAAGAAAATGAACTTAATTGGTTTTCAAAAGATACATATTTGTTGATTGTTCAACAAGGGTTTCGGAATGTAGATTGGTCGCGAGCTTCAGATGAATTATTGTTGTACTTGTTCTTGCACGATGAACCTTCCATTGGTACGAAACGAAAACAATCTACACTGAAGGAATACTTTCGTGAAGTGAATCAATTTTTCTCTTACATCCATCAGTGGTATGAATCTGTACGTGAGATTCACCCTGAACTAGTGACACAATATCAATTAGACTTAGAGCAAAGAGGATATAAATCAACTACATTACGGCGAAAAAGTACAGTCGTTCAGCAGTTCTTACAATTTTTATATAAATATGAGATGGTCGAACAAGATTTAACGAAAAGCATGAAGCGGATCTCCCTCCAAAAGGATCAGCTTGTAAATCGAGATTTCTATGAGGAAGAAGTTCAAGCTTTGCTAGAGTATTTTAAAAAGAATGACTGGTACATGTACACGCTTTTATTTACTCTCGTTTCTACGGGGTTAAGAATTCAAGAATTATGTTCAGCAAAATGGTCCTCGATCACCTATCAACCAGAAGCAAACTTGTATTTTGTTTCTGTAGTTGGAAAACGAGATAAATTGCGAGAGGTACCGCTCTTTAATGAAGTGTTAGAGGTTTTACAAGAATTCCGAATGCGACGTGGGTTTTCTGGTGAATTAAATGGTCAAAACACTCCACTCTTTCCTAAACCTAATGGGGATCACTACAACTTCAAATATTTAAGTAATGAGTTCACGAAACAAATTGAAAACCTCCAGGAACAATTTCCTTTCATTAAAAGGCGTATTGAAATGGAGAAGCAATTTGCTGAGAGTGGCAAGTCTGTCAGATTTCGAATAACCCCTCATACATGCCGCCACTATACAGCTGCTTATTACTTATCTAAAGGTGCGGACTTGAAAGCTATACAAGACTTACTAGATCACGAATCTTCTGTAACAACAGATCAGTACTTACGTCGTACACGTAAGTTTAGTGAACATGCGGCTGTTAAAATCGGAGGTTCTTTTATGAACGCTCAGTAAAAATAGACGCAAAAAGTCCCCCACCAAATTATCCACTATGGTGAGGGACTTTTAATTCCTATAGAAAATGATCGATTATCTCCCTATAGCAATAGCATCTTTTACAAGCTCAACAAAAGCAAATTGCTCTTCATTTTGTGCAGATGATTGAGCAAGCTCTAATACCGATTCCAAGCTACTTTCTTTAGCCCAATAGCTTTCCCCCAATATTTCTGCAAATTCAGCAACGGATGCTAAAAACATTAAATTCTTCGATGGATTGACATCTTCAGAAATAGATAGCGGTTTTTGGACCTCTTCTACTTCATGTTTATCTTCACTAAAATATCGTAAACTTATTTTCCCGAGCTCGTCTATACCCTCCTTTAATTTCACTTCATAAAGGGCAGTCACAGAATGACCAGCTCCTACTTCTCCTCCATCAACCGAATCATCTTTAAAATCTTCATCTTTTACATCACGGTTCTCAAACCCTAGTAATCGATATCGGTCCACTTTCTTGGGGTCAAATTCAACTTGGATTTTTGCATCTTTAGCGATCGTTTGTAGCGTACCTGTTAGTTCCTCCATAAAAACTCTTCTTGCTTCGGAGAAACTATCAATATATGCATAATTCCCATCACCATTATTGGCTAGCTGCTCCATTAATACATCATTATAATTTCCCATTCCAAAACCTAAAGTGCTTAATTTGATATCTTCTTGTGCGTATTCTTTAATTTCTTTCAATATTTCTTTATGTCCAGTTTTGCCAACATTAGCAACACCATCTGAAGCTAAAACCACGCGATTTATGGATCCTTCTGTAAAATATTCTCTCGCTAAACTATATCCTAAAGTGAGCCCTTCTTCTGCATTCGTAGAACCTTCAGGCTGTAGCTTCTCGATGGCACGAATAACTCTATTTTTTTCATCTATACTAGTCGGTTCTAATACTACGCGCCCCTGTGAGCCGTACGTAACAATTCCCACTTTATCTTGTGGCTGAAGTTCATCTACAAGCATTTTTAGGCTTTTCTTCACTAATCCTAAGCGGCTCTCACGATTCATGGAACCTGACACATCAATAACAAAGGTTAAATTTGCACTTTTTCGCTCCTCAACTTTTATTTCTTTTCCTTTCATACTTATACGTAATAAATGATAACCGTCACCAAAGGGAGACTTTACTCCGTCTACACCTATTGCAAAGGTATTATTTGTAGGTGCTTGTAAGTTTGACCCGAAATAATTAACAAACTCTTCAACTCGCACAGCCTCGTCTGGTGGAAGCTCTCCTCTTTTAATATAGTTTCGAGCCACGGAATATGATCCAGTATCTACATCCATCGCAAAAGTGGATAACGTATCATCTTCTGTAGAAACAAATGGATTTGTACCATAATCTTCGAAGAACATGTTATCATACTCCGCACCATTTGGAGGTGCAGGTCGACTTTGTTGTTCTTCCGACATTTTTGTTTCCATAGACTTGTTTTCTGAAGCTCCATCATAATTAGCCTCTTGATCACTGCTCCCACTACTACATGCAGCTAAGAACAGTAATAGAACCAAGAGGAATTGCAAAGCTGAGTTTCTCATACTAAAAGCCCCCTTTTCTAGATTGGACGAAAAGAGGGGTTGTTTTGTTACTGAAAACATGAAAATTTTTACCAAATATTTCAGGGATTTGTCTTTTTTTAATTTTAAATAAACAGAAACTCAAACTCATGTTAGAATAAACTAAATAATTTTCACAATGCAATAAGGGGTGGAGGAAATGAATGATTTCTTTACTTTTTTAGTCCTTTCGTTATTTGTTGTTATGAGCCCTGGTATTGATACCGCACTTATTACGAAAAGGACCATTTCAGACGGAAGAAAAGATGGGTATAAAATGGCTATAGGTATAACAACAGGCTCATTGGTCCATACGTTCGCTGCTGCTTTCGGACTTTCAGCAATTTTAATGCAATCTGCTCTGGCATTCGAGATTGTAAAATACGTTGGTGCAATCTACTTAATTTACCTAGGGTTATCCTCATTCATTTCTAGGCAAAAGAAAGATGCAAGTACTCAAGATTACATGAATTCTGAGGAGAAAACCTCAGCTCTTAAACAAGGGCTTTTCTCAAATGTACTCAATCCAAAGGTGGCCATGTTCTTCCTAACCTTTTTACCCCAATTTGTGAAATCAGGAGAAAACGCAACCCAACAACTCATTACTATGGGTGTGATATACACACTTTTATCGATTACTTGGTTTTTTGTTTATGTCTTTTTCATTAACTATTTACGTGAATGGCTGATGTCTCCAAAAGTACAAAGAATAATGGACAAAACGACTGGTCTTATTTTAATTGGATTTGGATTAAAGCTAGCCTTTGGTAAGCAACATTAATCTAATTTGTTCAGAACAATCATACTGTTGGTGAGGTTATCTCTTCAATTCCTCTTTGAATCCATATATAGTGTTTTTTATAAAATCCGGTATATCATTTTCAGAAATATGAGCTAATTCACTAAATGAATATCCTTGATCTAAAAGGAATTGAACGATTTCCCACCCAGCAAAATAAGCTTCTCTCGTTTGGTTTGTGGTTCCTGTTCCAAATGTAAATTTCCAAAGTACGTCTGATGAAGACTTATCTAAATAGGGTGAGATCCCTTCTATAATAAGTGTCTTTTTTTGTTTACATTCCTCAAACCAACCAGGTTGATGCTCAACATAATATGAATCGTTTTCACCTGGAATTATAGCTTTACTTACTTGAGTAGCTAAACCTTCTTCTAATAAAAGTGTGCCTAAACCCTTCTCCCAATTAAGTGACAAATTTGCAGTTTTACTATGTACAATGTGGGTTAATTCATGGCAAAGGGTTTTGTCAAAATCAGTTTGAGTTTTCTCATTTTCTATTGGCAGACATAACGCTATTTCATCTTTTTTATAAGGAGCAACAAATGCATTATTTTCAAAAAAACCAAAAACCTACAAAATAAAAAACAGTAATTCTTATGGGTTCATTATAGGCTAATAATTGTTTAACTTTAGAAAGTGAGTACTGGATCCTTTCGTTATTTGGCTCCCATTGTTTTATATGATCAATGTGTTCATGATATTTTTCCCAAGATTGATGAAACATTCTCTTGGCTATTTCTTTTCCTTCATCTCCTGGAGGTATTGCTGCAAAGTTATAATGTTCTTTCCATAGTAACCACCGTTCTTTATGGTTTAAATCATTATTATTGGCAAGCTCATAAAACTCTAAAAAATCATTCACTTTATTATTAATCCTTATACTATCCAATTGCACATCCTCCATTTCAAATAATCTCCTCATATTTCCTGAATTCTAGCCACAAGGTTTGTAACTTCTAGATACTTTTAATAAAAAATAGGTGTTTATTTTTAAAAAAACGGCGCATTATAAATGAAAAGGAGTTTTGTATATGAATGTTTTCAAAAAAACCATCCAAAAAATATCAGATAAAGTAGCGAACTTTCAAACGCCTGCGATTTCTGTGCTGGAACTTTCTGAGGTCGTACGTCACCATCAAGACGCTACACTTAATCAAGAACATTTATTAAACATTGAACTCAACCATATCCATCTGGACACCCAAACTTTTTCATTCTATTCTCTTTACAACCGTGACAAACTGATTGAATGCAAAGTACTAAAAAAAGATGGAAGAAGCCGTTATATCCATACTCATTTTCGCAGCTACATGGACGATGTTTCTTACGATGACCAATTAAAAGATAAAGATTTATTCCAGGATTTACATTTTGATCTGATTGAAAGGAACAGCTAAAATATCACCTAAACGTAATTCGAAGAACTACTTTCTAATTCGTAATGGTCTAAAACTCTACATAAAATGGGTGTTTTTTGTGATCGAGACAGTATTCAATTCTTTGCTTAAAATTCCCTAGTGTCACCATTTCAAGTGCTTGCTCTAAAGGATAGAACCCTACTTCTAAACTTTCTGTTGAAGTTGTAAAGTTGCCTCCAATTGGTTTAGCTAAAAATAACGTGTTGCAAATTGATTTGTGTACATTTTGAAAAATTCCACAGAATTTAAGAATTTCAATATCAATTCCTGATTCTTCTTTAGTTTCCCTTATTGCTGCTTCTTTTAAAGACTCTCCCTCTTCAACAATCCCACCAGGTATTTCCCAACCTCTCTTTGGTCCCTTTATTAACAAAATTTCATTCTCTTCATTGATAACAATAGTTGCTGCTGAAACAAAATGTTTTCGTGAAGTGTAAATATGCGAATTACTTTGAACCAAAAAAACCTCTCCTTTCTAGCGTCTTTATAAACATTAAGAAGGAAAATATTCCATGGGTTCGGTACTATGAACGTAACCATTCTTTTTATAATAATTAATACTCTCATCGCTAGGCCACACTATAATGAATTCATACTTATTTTCTTTAACCCAATTATTAATAGTAGAAAGTAATTTGCTTCCAATTCCTTTATTTCTATACTCTTTAAGGGTATATACGTTTGTCATGAAAGCAAATGGATAGGTTGTTCTACCAGGTCGTGGGACTTTTTGTATCAATTCTATGTAAATATGAGATATAACGATTCCATCCTGTTCCGCTATCCATATATACCACTGATCATCCTTAATGGACGTTTCCAAAAAAGACCGGCACTCTTTTTCAAAATCATTATAAGAAGAATGACTTTTACTTTCATCAAATTCAATTGTATTATCCCATCTCATCTTTATTAGTTGGTCAATATCCTTTAACTCCGCTAGTCTTTTATTCATTTATAATAAGTCCTCCTCAATATGTGTAGAATTACGTCACTCCATATAATATCAATTATTTCAAAACTATTATAAAAATTCAATTTATTTACAAGTTAAATAAAAAACACGTCCCCTGAACGTGTTTAAAAGTATTTCGTATATATTTACCAAACGACTAAGGGTTGCCTCCTCAGATTAACTTACTCTTTAACTATATAATAATGTTTGAACACCATTCGAAATATAATCCCTTAACGATACAAGTCCATCTTTCTCTAAATTATTTTCATTTTTATGATTTTCATAACAATCGACTACTTTTTTAACAGTTATACTCAAATCTTTAGGGAAGGTATGTAAGGCCCATTTACCTGCTTCTTGTTTTGAAGAAATTACTACTTCTTTTAAATACAAATAAACTCTAATCAAATTTAGAGTACAATAAATGGGGTTTTTTTCTATATTTTCTAAACAATTTCTAAAATCCTCTAATATTGAAGAGATATAATCTGACCGAGGAACTAAAGGGAAAACTTCACCTATTGGTTTGCCTACTATACAAATTCCTCTATGATACATTATCGTTATATGCGCTGCTAAATCAGGATCAGTATTCGTACCACCATTTAAAAATTGATATGTCTCTCTTACCAATTCATTTTCATACCGTTCTCTCCAGAACTCACTATAATGAAAATCAAATGGACACGGATGTTGCCAGTCTATTAATTGTTTATGATTTAACAAACTAATTTCAACTGGATAGGGGGAATATGAATAAAGTAAAAAGAACTTTGCTAGTTTCCTTTTAGTATTAACAGTAATAGACTTATTCGTTACTATCAATATATCAATATCACTACTGTTCGGGTAAAACCCTCCCATTGCCAAAGAACCGTGAAGATAGATACCAACCAAATTATCATCTATAATTTTTGTAACCTCTTTTTGTAGGGTGAAAATAAATTCTTTTATATCAGAAGAACATGTTTCCCAATTAAAACTCATTTAATATTCTCCTTAAAGATGCTCCATTTGAATGTGTTTACTGAAATGTCTTTGCTACTATGTTGCTGAATTCTTTTAGGTAGTAAAGGTAGTTCTCATTTCCGTAGTTGTATCTTTTGTTGTACATTTTTGCAACTACAACATTGTATTTTGGAATCACTAACAAAGTTGGGCCAGTTACACCTAAAATCTGATAAGATCCACTCGGGACTTGTTCACCTAATTCACTCAATTCTCTCGGAATATTCTGCACGAACCAAAACATACCGTTACGAGGATACTCAGTTGATAGTTGATCTGGTGTAAGAATACTAATCGCTAGTTCAACAACCTTTTTAGGGACAATTTGCTCTCCGTTTAACACCCCTTTATTTAGAAAAAGGTTCCCCCAAAGAGCAAATTCACGTGCAGATACAAACAGATTAGATTCCATTCCATCATCATCCGAACCTGTTGTATCTTCTCCATTCTTATTAGGGTCAATAATTACTTTGACTAAATTATCATTGTCTTGAGTTTCCCATTTCGTTCGCTTCAACCCCATTGGTAAGAACACTTTTTGATACAAAAGTTCCGGAAAAGAAACACCATAAATTTTATGTATTAATTGAGTCATTAGTTTGATATTAATTACTCTGTAGGCCCACTTTTCACCAGGGTTAAACTCCCTGATAATCTCTCCATCTGAAGTCTCATCTAAACCATGTGTGTGAGTTACCATATGACGTATTGTAGTGTTTCTAAGTATGTTTGGATCTATGTTCTTAAAATACTCACTTACATAATCATCAAGGCTATGTATTTTCCCTTCATATAAAGCAAAGGCGACGCACAATCCTAAGTAACTCTTCCTAGCAGACGCAACATTGAATCTGGAGTTTTCATTTACAGGTAGAGCGTTGTTCGTATTAGAATGAGTGCCACTATAGTGTTCCAAAACAATCTCATTGTCTTTTATTACAGTGAGTGCAGATGCAGAGCTTTTATTTTTTTCTTTGATATCTTCTACCCAACGAATTATATCTTCGTACTTTGAAATCATCCCAAATCCTCCACCTTCTAGATCCTCTAATACCTATTATTTACTTCAGTAAAGAATATATTAATCTTCTTTTTTAACATCTAGCTTTTTTAACTAAAACCAAAATAAAAACAATAATTGCAATTGGGATGCCCCAAGTAAGAAGCATACTAACTATCATCATAAGTACTGCTGAAAAATCCATAGCCGAATCCCTCATTCCCCATTAGGTCAATAATTTTCTGCAATGGAAATTAACCATCCCTTGTCTTCTTCACTTCTTGTGAACAAGTACTTATAACTGTGCTTGTTTGATTTTCTCCACTTTAATACATATTCTTTATCTTTTGAAATCCAAAGCATGTCAGCTATTTTATCGTTTTCAATCTTCTCCGATGGGCTATTATCAAACCATGATGATGCAATCATAAATGTAACCTTATGACTTGCCTTTTCGTAGAACACTTTTGTTACGGGATGTGTGAAGCCGTCATTTTCATACGTGATTTTTTTAATTATATATCCTTCTGGCATAAAAGGAACCTGAAATTTACCAATCTCTTGTTCTGCATCTTCTTTATTTTCAAATGTAAGGGATTGTCCATCATTACAAGCAACAATAGAAAAGATAAATGAAAATAATACTAGCATTTTAATTAACCTCACCTTATCCCCCTCCGTATTGGTCAATAACTTTCCCGTTTTCCAGCATCTTTGAGTCCACAGGTCATTACCATGAACCTGTGCATCAATTTCTAGAACAGTAGGAAATTCCCTATTATCTCATTAACCTGGTTATTTCCTATGAATCTAAAAAAACATCACTAAGAAAGGTAAAAAAAGATCCTATAGATGCAGCTCATTTATGTGAGCTTTACTATAAGGAGGAATTAGTGCCCTTTCAGAGAAAGAGCGTAAATACCATGAATCATAATCCTAAGCTAAAAGAATTTTACGATCGAAAACGTGATGAGTTCAACTAATAAAAACCAATAAAACCAAAAACTTCAAATAGTGTGTTTGAAGCTTATTTGGTATGAGCAATTTTAGTATAACATGGTAAAAAATATTTTTTAGGGTGAGATATTGACTTATATTAGCTGGTATTGCTGAAGGCTTGAATTAAGGATATTTGAACAAGACTTTACTATATGTATTTTTATCCAGTAATAAGGTCACATGTTATTTGCAACTTATCTTTAAACTAATACTGATATGGTAGAATGACTTCGAGGTGATTAAATGCATGATTTTCAGTACAATTTATTTTTACTCCTAATAATAGGTTGCATTTTAGGGTTTATAGTTTACGGATGGTTAGGAACTCTATTAGGTCTAATAATTACTACATTATTACATATTTCCAACCAACTAAGAACTATCATAAAATACATGGATAAGGACCACTAGAATACAATTTATTAGTATATTTAATAATGGAATAGACCGTAAATCAATTAGTAGTATTACTTGATTTGCGGTCGAACTATTAAATTAAAGCGCCCATTTGGTGAATATTTGAATTCGAGATAAATTGCAAATATGATCTTCCTCTAACGCACCCCTTAGCACAATAAGAACCACATTGCTACTCTCTATCTCTTTTTACTTGACCGCCATTTTTCTCGAAAAAAATTTCAATATCATTAACAGAAGTCGTTTTTAAAGCAATCCCGCCTTTAGATACTATGAGATAAAACGGGTACTCTTCCTCATCCCAGGCTTTTAAGTAGTCTATCTTGGTAGCGCCTATATTGGTATTACCCTCAATATATCGATGTGAATAAATTGCATCAAATTTTTCATACTTGTTCAATGTTATAATTCTTTCAGATTCCTTAGAATAGTAACCATTCGGATAGAATATTTGTCCCTGCTCCATTCTTCCATAACTCCAAAGCATCTTCTTTATAACTTTCCAAATCATTACATCCTGTTAAAAATAGGGCTATCACGATAAATAATATGCTCTTTTTAACCATCATCTTCACTCCTGTTTTCTAACCTATTATTCAACTAACCTGCTCCGTTAGTTTAAGATCATCTTTTTATAATGCTCCTGTTAATTCAATAAGTTAACAAATAACTTTATGTGTTTATTTTCCTGTTGTCTTTTACAAACTGTAAAATTAAGAAGTTTATCCAAGTTATTATTGGAATAGCAATTATCAGAAGATATAAACCAGAATGTCCGAAACCAAAAGTTCTTGCTTCATCGTTTATATTGTAAAGAATCCATGTTGCTACTAATAAAATTAGTGTATTTAAACAAAAAGCCGTTAGCATACTCATTTGTTTATTATTTTTCTTTTTTAGCAATAGTACAGATGTAAAAGCGGAAATCAATAAAGAGAGAAAAATTATAACATAAATCAAATCTACACTCCTCTCCCCTCTAATCTTATTAAACATTCCTACCCATTTACTTTAAATACGATCTTTCACAATCTCGACTCATTTCGGCATAAATATCCATTTTATAAGAGGTTAACTAAAAATATAGACGCAACCATTTATTCAATGATCGCGCCCTATTGCGGAAGACTTGATTTCGAGATAAAAGTTATATGAAGTATTTTTTATAATGGCTTTTCGGTTCTCAAATAAGGGATAAAGTCTAATATTTAGGTGTTAATTCTTCATAAATGTGAGTCTTATTATTGTCGGTATAATAGAAAAATGTTTGATTCTTTACTGGTATAGACACTACTTCTTGTTGATAACCCTGATCTGATTTTATTGAATAACTCAACTCTATTTCCTTTACATTCTTATCAGATACATAGCCTAGTAATATCTTTCCTTTAAGAAAGGGCTTGATCTTATTTGCATCTTTGAAATTGGTATTCCTAATTAATGCTCCAAATGTTCCTACTGATAAACTGTTACCAAGGGTACGTCTGAGGTAAAATGTATCGTGTTCTTCCTTAAAAGAACTAATCCGAATGGTTTCTTGTTGATTTTTTGTTGAAAATATAAAAAATCCTAAGTTATTATCTACATTTAAAACTTCGCAGCCATTCCACTTCTTCCTACATGCCTCTTGCAGGCTTTCACCTTTATAATCATAAATTTTTAAATTATATATTGTGATGAAAAATACAACAATTAACAGGAATCCAACCCATTTTTTAACCAAATCTCAGACCTCCCTCTAATTCTTCTTTAATTAAACTAAACTCTTTGTATAACTCATCGCTCACCGACACCAATACCAATTATTTCAAATCTATACTGAAACAGCAACATTTCATTTCTATTACTAAAACGACAATAGTAAGGACGCAATTCTTTTATTACAGAATCGCGCCCGTTTGCGGAAGACTTGATTTCGAGATAATCTTACTTATGATCTTCTACTATAACATCCGTTAGCTTAATAAGAATTTTCAATGGTTTTAACCAATTTATTCACGAGGTCTCCAGATACATTTCTTCCTTTTCCATGAAAGATTTTATCTTGATAAATAGTAATAGCTGAACTTGGATAATGTCCTTTTAGGACTATGTGTATTCCAAGCACAGGTTCACCATATGGTAGATGTTCTAATTCTACTGAACCATTAAGCTGTTGAAGAAGAACAATTATTCTTTCAATATCATCATCTTCTTCTATTTTAATAAATGGTTCATCACCAATTCCAACAACTTCTAAATATTCAATTTCAGACGAATTTAGTAATTTTTCGTAAATCACCATTTCTTTTTCATTACCATCAAATATAAAAAGATATAAACCTATTGTTATGATTCCTAATAATAATATGATTAAAATTCGATTCTTCTTAATTTTTATCCCCCCTTTATTAAACTATTCGTTTAAGTAAATTTCTTCACAATCCAATTCAAATTTTAACATAAATATCCATTTATTAATCCCTTCTATTTTACGGTCAAGACAAAAATAAAGGACACAACCTTATTTCAGGTTTGCGCCCTTATGCTGAAAACTTGAATTCGAGATAACTATTTTTTCTTAACTTATTGCTCTCGTCAGTTGAACAAGTACCATCTAAATGATATCGCACAACCAAGAGTGTTAATCTTCATTTTCTTGTTTTAGTTCTTTCTTGTTTTAGTTCTTCAATCTCTTGTTTCATTTCTTCGTTCTCTTTAATCATTTTCTTATTTTTCTGGGCTTGTGTATGTATCACGAGGTAACTTATAAATGGAAGAGGTAAACAAACGAGCATGATTACAATAAATACGGGCTTAAAAACAATTCCGATGCCTTCCTGTAAGATCATTAATATTGTTACTATCACTATAGAAAGTATATTATACAAAACAGCTCTGCGAACCAAACTTAGCCTCCTATTCAACACGTATTCCCTCTAATCTTTAGCAAATATATATATAAAATCCGTTAAAACTGAGTCGTTTTTGGTTCTTGTTAAATAAAAGCATCCAATATAAAGAAATGTCTCAACCAATCCCTCATAGCAGAGTTCCTCCTTTTTATTTATGTATTTTTGCATCTATATGTCCGTTCATTTAAATACGTTTTCACAATCTAATTCAAATTTTAACACGAATATCCAGTTAATATCCTTCTCTAATAGACAATCAAAAGAAATAAAAAGGACTTTCCTTATTCAAGGAAAGCGCCCTAATGCGGAAGACTTGAATTCGAGATATTTTACATGCTACTCTAAATTTTCTTACTACCGTAATATTAAGTCACAAATATATGTTTAATTCTCAGAAATAACTCCTTCCTCAAGAGGGATTTCCTGAGAATTTGTCCTACCATATTTACTATAGGTTATCCTCATTGTTTGAACGTCGTTATCTGCAATGGCATTTGTTAACTCAACTTTTAACATTACAAAAAAAATATCCCTTACTTTATACCCTTTAACGGCTACAAAGTTATCATTCAGCTCTTCATCTAGAACCGATTCCTCATCAAGCAGACCAATTTCTGTTTTAGGTGCAATAAAAGTCTTAATATCAATTCGATTACTATCATCTTCTAGAATAGTTCCATCCCTACGAATGAATTCTATTTTTTTAATGGTTGGATTGCCTATCCCTCTCCATTTTATGCGATAGCTAATAAAAACATTGTCTATTTCGGATATAAGTTCTTTCCTAGCAGTCGAATAACTTGATTTTGAAAACTCTCCCTCCCCACTTATGTAATAATAGGATAAAGAAATACATATAACCAAAGCTATGAACAACAAAGTCATGGTGATGATTCTTTTGGTCATTAATTCCCTCCTTGGTTAGAGTCTATTTATATACTCTTTTAAATTATTTAGGTTACAAG
>NZ_KE384333.1:0-113307 GCF_000425225.1 Pontibacillus marinus BH030004 = DSM 16465
CTGTAGCAACACCGAACTACCCCACGTCGTGTGGGGCAGCAGGAAAGCAACCCGTTCCACAGCCCGCCGCTCTCCACAACAGCAACGGAACCTCTCAGTTTCAAGTCTTCAACATAACTGCCAGATTGTTGAATTACTCATGAAATCCTAAAAAAGTTTTTTAAAAAAGAAGGAGGAATCTTTTATAATTCCTCCTTCCAGCATTATATTCCATTATTCATCATCAACGATTGGATAAACACCGTTCTCATCATGAATCTCTTTCCCTGTTAGAGGAGGGTTAAAGACACAGACCATGCGCATGTCTGTGGTGCCACGTAGTAAATGTTCATCATGCTCATCTAAAGAATACACGGTACCAGCTTTAATTGGATGAACCTTTCCGTCTGATATCGTTTCAACTTCTCCTTCTCCCTCTATACAATAAACAGCTTCTAGGTGGTTTTGATACCAAATATGCGTTTCCGTTCCTGCTTTAATGACCGTGTCATGCATGGAGAAACCCATATTGTCCTGCTTAAGTAATAGGCGACGACTCGTCCAGTTCTCCCCCTTTACTTCATGTTCTGTTCCAATAACATCTTCTAATCTAACAGTCTTCATTCTTCGCAAATCCCCTTTCATCTTTTTCATACCGCTTACATTTATATATACAGTAACGATAAAGATTCATGAATTCAAGTAATATCGATTTTGATAAACTCCAAAGGAAATGAGTAGCTACTATTGAATCTATTATATAGACTATAAGGGCGAGCGGAAATCATGATTGGTTAGATGATTATAAAAAAATGCGCTTTATTCGTACCCGTACTCTAGCAGCTTTGGATCAACAACGGAAGAAATGGCGGACATAACATTAGCCTTTACTATGCCAGCTGATAATACTTAGTTAAACATAAGAAATCCCCGAGGTTATCCCCGGGGATTTCTAGTTTTTACATAGAAGTTGAAGAACCTTCACTTTGCTGCGCATTTTTTCGAGCCTTCTTGTCTTGCTTAAGCTTCAAGCGATCCTCATTGAGAGCCTTATAAAGCGAGTACATCATGAGGAGCATTATAATTGAGAACGGAAATGCTGCTGAGATCAGCGCATTTTGTAACCCTTGCAACCCTCCTGTATATAAGAGAATTGCTGCCATACTAGCCTGTGCAAGTCCCCAACTAAACTTAACGGTTTTAGGAGGATTTAATGACCCATTTGTAGTTTGCATACCCAGCACAAATGTTGCAGAGTCGGCTGAAGTGATGAAGAATGTGCCGATTAGGCAAAGTGCTACAATAGACAAAATAGTTCCTAAAGGGTACTCCATTAACGTACCAAATAGCTGTTTCTCTGTAGCAAGATTCGCAATTTCTTTAGCATTATCAAGCTCAATAGCTGACATTCCAAAAACAGAAAACCATAGAAAACTTACAAGAGAAGGTACTACTAATACTCCAATTAAGAACTCTCTGATTGTACGTCCACGTGATACACGTGCAATAAAGATCCCTACAAATGGAGACCAAGCGATCCACCATGCCCAATAGAAGACCGTCCAACCTTGAATCCATGAACTCTTGTCATCATCAAAAGGGGCCAAACGGAAACTCATGCTAGAAACATCGCGGAGATATTGACCAATCGTGTCTGTAAATACATTCATAATTACTAATGTAGGGCCAATAATGAGCATACCTGCAAACAGAATTAGAGCTAGGAACATGTTCGCATTACTTAGATATTTAATTCCTTTACTTAATCCAGTATAAGCTGAGAACATAAATAGAACCGTTACAACTCCAATAATAACCAGCTGTACCCAGAATGTATTTGGAATATCAAGTAGATAAGACAGTCCACCATTAATTTGTGTAGCTCCAAATCCTAAAGTTGTTGCAACACCAACAACAGTAGCAAAAATAGCAATAATATCAATGGCTTTTCCAATTGGACCTCGTACTTTTTCTCCTAAAATAGGATAAAGAGTTGCACTTACTAAACCAGGTGCCCCTCTTCTAAATTTAAAGTATGCTAATGATAAAGCGACCATCGCATATATAGCCCATGCATGGATTCCCCAGTGGAAATACGTAAATTTCAAAGATTCTTTTAGAGCCCCAGTAGTTCCTGCTTCAGCAGTAGGAGCATTCTTAACGTAATGGTGAAGAGGCTCAGCTACTCCCCAGAATACTAGCCCGATCCCCATACCTGCACTAAATAACATAGCAAACCAGGTAGGAAGACTATAGTCTGGAGATTCATCTGGCTTTCCTAATTTTAATTTTCCAAATGGACTAATAATGACAAATATACAAAATATCACAAATAATGTTACGACTAATAAGTAATACCATCCGAAATGAACACTGATATAATCACGAACAGTTTTCGTTACTAATTTAAGGTTATCAGGAGCTGTGGTGCCCCAAATTACTGATAGTGCTGAAATAGCGATAGATATCCAGAATACTAAAGTGACTTTATTAGATATTTTACTCACATCCGATCTCCTCTCCTATTATTATTTCTTCTTTATTGGCTACTGCGTCTACCCTTTCATAGGCGTAAATATATCAATGCTATACATATACCCACGATCAATGAATATAAACAATAGATATCTTAAGTTAGCCTAGTTCTACATAGCTTCTATACCGATTACTTCAGTATCTTTAAGACTGTTCGAAAATCACAATTAACTAACAAAAAAACTTCCCTAAAATGAATCATGATAATTTTTCATATTGTGATTTTTTGTTATAGTATATATTTAGAGTATCGAAATAAATGAACGAAATATATGAAAGAAGGGATCTATTATTATAGATCAAGAGAAAAGTGCAAAACGAAATTTAATGATCATGTGGTTTGCCAACTTTTTCATAGCTGGCAGTATGACGATGGTCATGCCTTTCTTATCGTTATATATTGAGACCTTTGGAGAATTCTCTGATGCCTACGTGCAACGGTGGTCTGGGTTAGTTTTCGGAATTACCTTTTTCACTGCATTTCTCTTTTCACCAATATGGGGACGTTTCGGAGATCATTATGGTAGGAAAAAGATTTTAATCATTTCTGGTATCGGCCTTTCTATAAGCGTATTGCTGATGGGATTTGTAACCTCTGTATTTCAATTATTTATACTCCGATTGTTCATGGGAGTATTTACGGGTTTTATTTCTACATCCCAAGCTATGATTTCTACTCAAACCCCTAGAGAGTCCTCAGGAAGTGCATTGGGTACACTTCAGACAGGTAATGTATCTGGGGCTTTGATGGGCCCTATGTTCGGTGGCATTTTAGCGGACAGTATTGGTTTCGCTTTAACTTTCCAGTTAACAGCTATCACCCTGTTTCTTGCAGCCATGTTTGTTATGTTTGGTGTTCAAGAGTTTAAAGTGGCAGAGGATACAGGTGAAGATGATGATCGCTCTTATTCTCGAAAAGAAGTGCTTCAACACATCTTGAAGAGCCCTGTTTTGCTTATGGTCATGATTGTATCCATGTTTGTTCAAATTGCCCATTTCAGTATTCAACCTATTTTAGCTCTGTTTGTTAACGAGATACACGGTAGCGCGAATATTGCCTTTTTCTCAGGAATCGCCTTCTCTGCCGCTGGGGTAGGGAATTTATTAATGGCTAAGCGCTGGGGAAGCATTGCGGATAAAATCGGGTATGAAAAAGTACTGCTTTTCTTACTTATTGCTTCTGGTGTCGTATATTTACCAGGAGCCTTCGTGGAAAATATCTGGCAGCTTCTTGTCTTAAGGTTCCTACTTGGAATTACAATTGGAGGCATCATCCCTGTAAGAACAGCATATATACGTCAGGTTGCCCCCGTTTCCATTCAAGGTGAGGTTTTAGGCTACACCACCAGCCTTCGTTTCCTTGGAAACATCATTGGCCCCGCTTTAGGAGGATTTTTAGCTGGATCATTTGGATTCACTTCTGTTTTTGTTACAACAACTCTACTGTTATTAGCAAGCGGATTTAGTTTAGGACTTATATTACAAAAACAACCAAGTACAGTTAAAAGATATGGATAAGGGTGCTCTAGCAGCACCCTTTTTTAATCACCCATTCAACCTGTCATAAAGACGCTTGAACACTATAGCTTGGGCCCATAATGGCAAGGGATCATTCACTTTTTGCTTCCATTCCTCCCCTTCTAAAAGGCCTTCTTCATACAACCACTCGACTGCTTCTTGTTTCCAGGAAGCGATACTCTCCCACTGTTGTTCAGGATTTCTGTACGTATGACCAAAGTATTCTGATATAGCCTGTGCATGGTTTCTAGCTACTTTTCTTCTGTATTCGCTCGTTTTCATTAGAGCAAGATCTTCTTCGTTTGTCATGAACCCATTCTCGGTTAGAATAGCGACCATCTTTGTTTCTCGAATGACATGGAAATTTGTCCATTCTCCAATCTTGGATGCATGTACACCATCCCCATGTAAATGTATACCTGAGTGTTGCATATGTTTAGCGAAAAGGTAAGCTAGTCGTTTCCCCTCATCTGAAGAGTGCCAGTAGAAGCAACAAGATCCCCGCGTATAAGGGTCATTTGAAGCATTTGCATGAACACTCCAAAACAAATCAACATCTGTTCTATTCGCAAGATCCGTTCTTTCTTTTAGCGAAACTTCTTTACCATATAAGGGTTGTGTAAGGAGAACAGAAAAGCCGTTGTACTCAAGAAACTCCTTTAAAAAACTCACTACACTTGCATTAAATTGATGTTCTTCAAAAACTTCCCCGTTTGTCTCTATCCCTTTTGCGTTCCTCTGCTCGTAAGTATCTTGTCCATGTCCTGCGTCTAATGCAATTCTGACCATATCGCCTCACCTCTGCTATAAGTTTGTTAATATTGTGCCACATAATGGTATAAACAGGGTGATTACTCCAAAATTTACATCTATTTTACCGGTCACTGTTAGGACTTTTGATCCGAATTTTATCAATGTAAGAACAAAATTAGCTTGCGATTAGGAGGTTAGCCTAATGACTTCTTACAATGAAGGAAATGTCCAATCAGAAGATCCAGTAACTCAAGAGAAACGTTCTAAGAAACATTATAAAAAACCTTGGTATAACCAAGGGTGGTTGTGGCTTATCATTGCAATCATTAGCTTAGGTATATTTTTCTTCTTATTTCAAGGACTAATAGATCAATTAAGTCAACTAACACAAGCAACTCAAGAACAAAATCAAATTCTTTCTGGTATTAAAGAGAAGATGAATGAATTAATGGTTGAACTGAATCGTGTCGCATCAGATGTTGTACAAGTCATTCAAAGTAAAACGAAAGCTTAAATTAATTCTTATTTCCTTTTTGTTCAGTGGATACCTTTATAAGCCCCACCTAATGTGGGGCTATACACCTTCAATTTCATCCAAGACTGGATAAACAGCTTCTACACCTTTTTCAGCGACAAGACAACTTACCCCGAGAGGTGTTTCCCAAAAAGATTCAGGAATAACAGGGTTCTTCAATCCTGCTGCAGAAAATAGTGCGCGGTAAATTCGATGCAAGTGCTGTTGCGTAACAGCTCTATCCTGCTCCTTCTCTCCTCTAGCTAGAAGAAATACATAGCGCATGGATTGAAACAAGTTCTCTCCTGGCATAAAAGTGAAATTTTTATAAAGTTGCATTCGCTCTTCCACATCTTCTTTTATCGCATCTTTTACTGCTAGATCCTCTAAATGTTCATATAGGTGGCGATACACTTGTTGAAATACGCGTCTCTTTTCATTTTGCATCACTTCGTCTGTGTAGATCTCTTGTAGTTTTGCGTGAGCTTTTTCCGGTGTCCAGTTCAACTTGACTCCTCCCTTGAAAGCGTTTCACCCATTGTAACAAAACTTTATTGTATGGTGTTGTATCTAGCAAGACAACCTAAGAAGAAAAGCGTGAGACATGAGTACCATGTACGGCATATGTTAAAATAGGATCAAAATGTTGAAGTAAAAGGAAGTGACAGCATGCGTGTCGTAAACAACATCGCTGATTTAATTGGAAACACACCGCTCGTAAAGCTAAACCGCATCGTTCCTGAAGGTGGAGCAGATGTGTATATGAAACTAGAAATGTTTAACCCAAGCGGAAGCGTTAAGGACCGTGCCGCTTATAATATGTTAGTGGAAGCTGAAAAGTCAGGAAAACTTAAAGAAGGTTCCACAATCATAGAACCAACTAGCGGGAATACTGGGATTGGACTTGCCATGAATGCTTCAGCTCGTGGCTATCGTGCGATTCTTGTTATGCCTGATACGATGACACAAGAGCGCATCAACTTATTGAAAGCCTATGGTGCTGAAGTTGAGCTGACTCCTGGAGCAGAGAAAATGCCAGGTGCTATTAAACGTGCTGAGGAACTAGCAAAAGAAATCCCAAATAGCTTTGTTCCTATGCAATTTAAGAACATGGCTAACCCTGATGCTCACCGCAACACAACTGCAACAGAAATTATTGAGGCCATGGATGAGCTAGGCAAACCACTATCTGCTTTCGTTTCTACTGCAGGTACTGGCGGAACTGTGACAGGCACAGGGGAAACGCTAAAGGATCATTACAAAGATCTTTCTGTACACGTGGTAGAGCCACATGGATCTCCTGTTTTATCTGGCGGAAAGCCTGGTAAGCACAAACTAGTTGGAACGAGCCCTGGTTTCATCCCAGATATCTTAAACCAAGATGTCTATGATGAAATTTTCAAAATCACGGATGAAGATGCTTATGATATTACGCGTCGTCTGGCTCGTGAAGAAGGTATTCTAGTTGGACCTTCAGCAGGAGCTGCTACGTATGCCGCTATGGAAGTAGCAAAACGTAAGCAACCGGGTGAAGTTGTGGTTTGTATTGCACCTGATACAGGTGAACGTTACCTTTCTGGTGATTTATTTAAATTTGATTAAACAAAAGGTCATCAGCATCTAATGTGCTGATGACCTTTTTATGTACCATGATGGTCGCTATCAAAATCAGGCTCTCTTTCCTCCTCTTCATCATGTTTCTTTTTCAAGTATTCTCCAATAACTGAACTGTTAATGCCGTTTCTTACAGCTGTTTCAATGATAAGGTAAAGTATTAATAACGATATAACATATACAACAATAGAAATGATCATGTTAACCCCCTCCCTATACCAATAATTTGGAAATGATAACATTTACTTTATAAGGTGACCTCTCCTTTGTAAATCCTAAAGTGTTAAGAGTCCACTTGGCCGACAATATAGGTTTGATGATTTTGCTTCATTGCATTATAAACTCCCCTTGATATTTCATGGTGTGTAAGCCATCTTTGCTCAGCTCGAACATAACCTAATATGACTTCCTGGTATGAACAGGTATTATTAGTGCTAGGGATAAAGTTTTCAGAAGGACGAGCTGCACGACTACCTTTCACATGAACAAGTTCCCAATTTTCTTGTTTTTGGCCAACCTCATCACACATTTTTTGAAGAGTAGCATACCCCTCTTTATGGAACCAAGCGACTACCTTACTAACTGGCTTTTGTTTTAGGATATGCAAGATATCCTCTATGAAAGTGTCTTCTACTGTATAATCTGATGAATATGTATTTAGTAACTCAGGTTGAGGAGCTTGATCGTGCAAACTTTTTAATTTGCTTTTATTTCGAGCCACAACCGTTACTTCATTCCCTTCTTTGTTTAAGGTTAGGGCTAATTCTTTTAACATCCCGCTTCCACCGATAATTAAAATGTGTTTTGACATACAATAGTCTCCTTCCAATTTATTTATTGTTTGTATCGGAATTCATTTTGCTTTTGTTACTATAATAATATTCTTCTTAACATACAAAAAGCCAGGTGTTTAATCACCTGGCTTAAGTTTAATCAAAATATTTACGCTTCTTGATGTTTTTGTTCCGTCTTATTAATTAAAGATGTTCCAACAAGGTCACCTGTTACGTTCAAGGCTGTTGCACCCATTCCAACTAGAGCATCGATAGAAGTTAGTATAGCAACTGCTTCCATTGGTAGTCCGACTTGAGCGAACACTGTAGCAATCATTACGATCCCAGCTCCAGGCACACCTGCTGTACCAATGGATGCTAGTGTCCCAACGATCACGATCATTAACATGCTTGTGAAGCCTAGTGTCGTATCTGTGTAATTCGCAGCAAATACAGCTGATACTGCAATACGAATTGCAGCTCCATCCATGTTAATCGTTGCTCCAAGAGGTAAGCTGAAGCCGTATAAGCTTTTGGATAAACCTAAGCGATTAGCGGCATTTAGTGTTACTGGCAATGTCCCTGAACTACTTTGGGTAACAAATGCTGTAATCATTGGTGTACGAGCTTGAGAGAAAAACTGGTTTGGCTTCATTTTAAATGTCACCATCATCAACACATAGATTCCAATTTGTGCAATCAACGCAACATAAAGAACAAAGACCATATTACCTAGAGATAAAATGGTATCCATTCCTTGCTTACCAACCGTTTGAGCAATGATCGCAAAAATTCCGATTGGAACATATTGCAGAATGACATTCATAATTTTAAATGTAGCTTCATTTAACCCATTAAACACTTTATAAATGTGTTCACCTAAGCCCCCATGCTCTTTAGAACTTCGTAATGCGGCAATCGCAATACCGAAAACTAATGCCGTAAAGATAATTCCAAGAAGGTTCATCTCACTAAATGCTGTCACAATGTTCTTCGGCACGATGTTTAGTAACACACTTGCTACACCAGGGTGTTCATTTGCCTCAATAGTTGAATCAGTCTCTGCTGTTACACCTGAACCTGGATCAAACAAACTTGCTACAGTCAATCCTACAGTCATGGCTAAGGCAGACGTTACAACGTAATACATAAACACCTTTCCACCCATGCGCCCTAAATCACCTAACTTTGTCTGGTTCACACCAACAACCAAAGTGAAAAGTATAAGCGGAATGATGATAAATTGAAGTAATCGCATTAACAAATCGCCTAATGGAGCTAGTACAGTTGCTTGCTCTCCAAAAATAAGACCAACAATAATACCTAAAATAAGTGCAATAGTAATTTTCACAATTAATGAAGTATCTGTATAGACTTTCAACAGTTTCATATCATTAACCCTCCTCACTATAATTTCTATTAAACCTATTAAAACTATCGGAATTAGTAGTATTAAAATACATGATAGTTAGGTAATCTGTCAAAATGTAAAAATTCCCTTATTATCCGCTAGTCAGAGCTTTTACGAAACACAAACAATAACAGACCACATAATAAAGACAAACCAAAGAAAGAAGCTACATAATACCATGGAGACAAGACAACCCCATAAACAACATCTTCTTGAAAATGCTTCATTTCACTCCATTCATGTGAAATGCTTGGCTGATATAGTTTCGTCTTAACAAAACCATAAAACCACATGCTAGCAAAATAGGCTATATGAATAATGAGTGAATAAATTACCGCCTTATAAGCAATCTTCATTTTGAATCTCCCTTACAAACCTTTAATAATAACTGATTAGTTTCATTCTATCATGCATTCACTGTTTTCCATAAAATTACCAATACCTCTTTTTCTATAATCCCTCAGAATAACAAAAAGAGGAAGGTTAACCTTCCTCTCTTATCATCAATACTATTTCATTTCTTTATCGTACATTCATTTCACTAGGCTTTGGACCTTTTCGTTCATCACGATCCAATGCTTTGATTCTACTCATATCCTCTTCGTCCAACTCAAAGTCGAATACGTCGAAGTTTTCTTCAATACGAGAAGGTGTCACTGATTTCGGAATGACGATTGTTCCATTCTGTAAATGCCAGCGAATGATCACTTGAGCTACTGTTTTGTTATGCTTCTGAGCAATAGCTTGCATGTCTTCCCGATTTAATACATCTCCACCTTGCATTAGAGGACTCCAAGCTTCTACATGAATACCATGTTCTTCACAAAATGCTTTCACTTCTTTTTGTTGTAGGTACGGGTGACACTCAATTTGGTTAACAGCTGGAATTACGTCACACTCATCAAGCAAACGCTGTAAATGATCTCGATCAAAATTACATACACCAATAGCTTTCACACGACCTTCATGATAAAGCTTTTCCATAGCTTTATATGTCTCTACGTAATCATCAAACTCTGGGGTTGGCCAGTGAATCAAGTAGAGATCTACATAATCTAATCCAAGCTTTTCTAAACTGTCATCAAAAGCTTTTAATGTATTCTCGTAACCTTGATCTGTATTCCAAACCTTTGTTGTAATAAACAGATCCTCACGCGGGACATTACTCTCTTTAATAGCTTGTCCAACGCCTCGTTCATTTTTATAAATAGCTGCAGTGTCAATAGCACGATATCCAGTTTCTATTGCCTTTTTTACTGAAGGCACAGCATCTTTTTCCTCCACTTGCCATACGCCAAATCCTAGCTGTGGCATTTTCACTTGTTGGTGCAGGGTTACATATTGCATGATCATTCTCCCTTTCTTCAGTAGAGTAGGTTGATTATAGCAAAATGGATTGGAATTTATGAATTGATTTGTTTGGGTTGTATTAAACAATAAGAAGGATTACTATATTAAAATTATATATTATAAGATTTTCATAAATATTTACTGTAAAAACACACGAAATATATTTTATAAATAAAACATTTGTGTTAGTTTAATAATAATACAACATTTCCAAAAAGTTGAAATTTAGAGGTTGTGAAAATGGGATATCCATTTAAGGAGGACAAGTTTGGCCAATAAAACATCAGGTTATGAAGACTATTCGATCGACTTATTAGCAAAGCTATACTTTGAGATTGAAAAAAACATTGAGCAAGGCAACTTATCAGAAGCTATGCACCTTGAGCAAGACTTGATTAGAAAGGCCATTCAGGAAAAAGGAATTTCTCTTATGGATTTGCATATAAAAAAGCTCTAACAAATTATAAGGATTTCCTATACTTGTAGTGGCTCCCTTTCCCTCTAGATCCAGTTATACCTCCCCCTGCTCCTAACCCTTTTTTCTACTTAAATTCAAAAATCTAAATATACTTTCAAAAAAAGCACTATCGCTTACGATAGTGCCTTACATTCCTTTCATTTGATATACAATTAGTGTTGCTGTTACATAGACCACCACAATCAGACTAGGTGGCATAATGTATAGAAAAGTTGATCGTTGTTTCTTCCTTGTAATACTATACAAAATAATTAATACAACAATGATTGAAGCAACACTTGTGACAATGTTCGATGGACTAGCATGCGCGAATAAATTATTTTTCATATATATAGCATCCGTAAAGGAAAGTAACATGATATTAAAAGCGTTACTTCCTAATAAAGAGCTGACGCCCATACTATAATTTCGCAACTTCAATGCTGTTATAACACTAACTGCATCAGGAAGTGATGTACTGGCTCCTACTAAGAATGAGCCTACAAAGGAAGAGCCAAGTCCTGTAATACTCGCAATTTTATCCGCTGTAACAGTAAGGACAGACCCTACCAGCATAATAGCGAAAGCAAATAACGCAAAACGAATGATCACTTTATTATACGAATACTCATTGTATTTCTCATTCTTTCGATTGCGTCGCTTTACTCTCTTTTCGGTTTTGTTATTAATCCACTTGACTCCACCAAAATACATAAGGACCAACACCACAGAGTTATACCCAATGTGGAATAAATGAGTTGGTAGAGTTAAAGTCAGACCCGCCAAAACAACGAGGGTCATTATGATTACTAAGTAAATGTAAAGTACACTCCCGATATCTGTTTGTCCCATCACCTGATGGCGTCTAAACACGATATCAAGTACAGCTAATGCAAGTAAATTAAATAAATTGCTTCCTAATAAATTCCCGATAGCAATATCCGGACTATCAATTGCAATTGCGGTCACACTAGCTGTCAGTTCAGGTAGGGATATGGCCGCTCCAATTATGATTCCCATAAAAGCGGATGTAGTTTTTGTTTTTTCACTAACTGCATCACCGTACATGGCTAAACGACTCGATACAAAATAGGCTGCTACGGCTGCTGCTAAAAATAAGGCAATAATTAGTATATTGGTCATATGGTTTACTCCTAACGAAAGGGTTCGATTTATAATAAATTCCCCTTGTAAACCGATATAAACTAGAAGAATTGAACTCCTCTTATTGGTCCGGAAATAAACAGACCATTTTTCTTTTGTTTTTCCCTTCTGTAATAATAGAAGGGAAGTGTAGTTCAATATTAAGGGGAAACGCTATGTATAGAACTTTAGGAATTTTGTACGTATTAATTGGTGCTGCTAGTTTTGGATTTACGCCTATTTTTGTGAAAATGGGATTTGAAAAAGGGTATTCACTTGGTCAATTAAATATTATCCAGATGATTATAGCTTTTTTACTATTATGGGGTATTGTATTCATAAAAAAGCCTGCAACAAAAGGATTACATAAACAAAGCATCTTAAAAATCATGATTACAGGTACATTTGTAGGACTGACAAGTATTTTTTATTATGGAGCTATTCAGTACTTACCAGCATCATTAGCAATCATTTTACTCTTTCAATTTGTATGGATTGGGATGATTTATGATTGGTTATTCAATAAAGTCAAGCCTACGACAATAAACCTAATAACTTTAGCAGTCACACTTACGGGTGTCTTTTTTGCTTCCAATATTTTAAATGGTAGCCTACAAGAATTACCTTTAATCGGATTTTTCTTTGGAATCTTATCAGGATTCACCTATGCAGGATTTATTTTTTTCAGTGGACAAGTAGCAATCAACGTCCACCCGTTGCTTCGCAGCCCTTTAATGGTTACAGGATCTTTAGTTTTAGTCTTGGTTGTTTTTATAGCAGATATTTCAAGTGTTCACCTTCATGATGCCGAGTTGTGGAAAGTAGGGATAGGCGTAGCACTTTTTGGAGCTATATTGCCTCCATTATTTTTTGCTTTGGGAGCTCACCGAATCCCAGGGGCACTTGCAAACGTATTGAGCTCTATTGAATTACCGGTTGCAATTATTTCAGCAAGCATTATTTTGTCTGAGACTGTTAATAGGATTCAATGGATAGGGATTATACTAATTATTTTAGCTATTATTATAAATGAATTTGGATCTTATATCATAAAGAAAAGGGATGCCCATTAAGAGTCATCCCTTGTTTTACGTTTAATGAAAGTTGCAGCTCGTAGATGTCTAGCTTCAGTGCCCAGCAACGAATGGACTTCCCTCGCCTCCGCATGATAAGTCAACATCGATTCGTTCCACTCATCGTGTTTCCTTTATCGTACTACGGGCTCAGTCCAGTCCTTTCGTTGCTAAACGGGCACTTACGCTTTTCTAACGTTATGCTGTTTCTTTTTTACTTTCTCGATTATTTCTTAAGAACATATAGAACGAAGCTCCGAAGATTGTAATATAACCAATGACACTTAACAGATCAGGAACTTGTCCAAATAAGAATATACTAATTAGGGCTGAATAGACCACAGTTGAGTAGAAAAAGATGGAGATCTCTCTTGCTGGTGCAAATTTATAAGCTATCGTAATACCAAACTGCCCTACTGTTGCAAACACTCCTGCTGACAATAGATACACCCACTGTTGCCATGACATTGGTTCATAAAATGCAATAACAAACGGTAGTAATGACACAGTTGTGAAAAAGGAAAAGAAGAATACGACTGTATAAAACTGTTCTTTATTCCCAAGCACCCTTAATACCGTATAAGCACCTGCTGCAAAAACAGCTGAGAAAACACCAGCTAAATACGGGATTGTTTCCAACGAAAACTCTGGTTTAATAATAAATAGCGTCCCGATAAAAGCAACGATAATTGCAACAACCTGGAAGAAATGGGCTCTCTCTTTCAAAAAGATTGCAGAGAATATAATCGTTAAGAAAGGACTTAACTTATTCAACATATCTGCATCCGAAAGAACGAGATTATCAATTGCATAGAAAAACAATACCATCCCTATCGTTCCTAAAGCAGAACGAAGTAAAAGGAATTTCCGATTTTCCTTCTTACCAAATAGTCGTTCGTTATAGTACTTCACAAAGCCAAAAGCTATAAAAGCTGAAACAATATTTCTAAAGAAAGTTTTTTGCACAGTTGGCACATCTCCAGATAGTTTTACGAAAGCAGCCATCATAGAAAAGCCAAAAGCTGATAATAACAATAATATAATACCTTTATTTCGATCACTCATAGTTGTCCTCCGATATATATAACCTTACCTTATTGTGCACTCACCCTACCTATCCTAATACAAAAATCTCCTTTTTGGTACCATAAAAGTGCCATAAAAGTGCCTGACCCCCAACTCGCTAATGCGGTAAAGCGGTGGGGGTCAGGCACTTTTTCAGATGCTAGGCTCTCTTTATTAACACTGACATACCATTAGCATATTGCCATCGGGATCTTTAAAAACGAAGAAATGATCATGCTGAACTTCCGTTACAAGTTCTACACCATTATCTTTCATAAATTGATAGGATGCATGTATATCTTCTGTTTCGAACTGAATAGCTGGTACATTCAACCTTGGAAGCTCTCCGTTCTCATCACGCCACATTGGCATCGTATCGAGAAGCATCCCTGCACCTTCTTCCATTTCCGGAATGTATAAATGCCCGAACTTAACTTCTCCCTCCTCAATACCTAGCATAGTGGAATACCACTCTTTCGCCTTCTCAATGTCTGTTACAGGAATGAACACCAAGCTAACTTTGTTTTTAATCGGACTTTTTACCATAAAAGTCTCCTCCTATTCATTTTTCCAATCTACTACTGGTTTATCGAGTTGAACCGGAACATCCAGTTCATCAGCTGCAGCAAACATAAACTCTTTTCGGAAATAAAAACTACGGTGGTAAACAATTTGGCCATTTTCAACTTCTTGATATTGAATATCATGAATCTCAGGACCGTTTTCACCATCATAAAATACTACAATAACGTTTTTTCCCCAAAGCACACGTTCTTCAGCTCGGAACCCAGGAAGACCAAATTGCATTGAACCAGATCTCATTTCATCCTTGGAATACTCGTTAAAGGCTAAGGATGCTTCGTTATGAGCTTCATCACTTAGCAAGGCCAGAACACCTTCTACATCCCCTTCATTCAATGCTTTTAGGTATTTCTGGATCACAGGATGTGACGATGTTTCTTTCTTTAAATCATGTTTTGTTCCTAGTTGAGGTGGTTGCTTTTTTAACTTTTCACGCATTCGTCTTACATTTGCGTAAACAGCTCCAGGCGTTGTTCGTACAATACCGGCCACTTCCTTTGCAGTAAAAGAAAACACCTCCATCAGTAAAAATACCGCGGATTGTCTGGGTGTAAAAAGCGTAACTAAATGCTGTAATGCTTCTTCAACATCTAGATCGTTAGAGTCTTCCTTAGCAGGAATGTCATCTTCATCCAAATCTCCTACAATGCGTTTCTCGCGACGGCAATGATCAATCCACGTTGTTGTAGCAATACGATATAAGTACGATTTGGGATTAGTCGGATGCCAACGTTGATAAAAACCACCAAACGCTTTCACCATCGTTTCCTGATATAGATCCTCGCCTTCCCAAGGGGAGCCTGTTAGATACCGACAATAACTCCATAGACTTTCACGACAATCTTCAATAATCATATTAAACTCTGCTTTTAGTTCTCGAGACTTCTCATATAAGGAAAGCTCCTCTTCATTTGAAACGACCATACAATCCTCCTTATTTTCCACTTCATTCTATATAACGAATAATGAATATAAAATTATACGCTTTTTATAAATTTTTCTTACAATTTAGTATAAAGTCTATTGAAATTCGTTCAAGTAAAAAATGGTAAAAAATAAACAGGCGCTATATACAAATAGCGCCTGCTTTCTAAACAGCAATATCCTTGTTTACATCCTTTTGTCCTATAAGCTGCTTTTGTGCATCTTGGTTATTGGACGTTTTGTTCTTCTTTAAATCATTTAATGCCTTGGCTTCTTCTACAAGCTTTTCCATTGTAGCAATTTGATCATCATTAATCTCAGTCAATTCATCAAACATTTCAACAGATTCTCGGGAAATAAATGTAACCTGTTCCACCGAGGATACAATTTGTTGAATGCTAGCAGACATCTCTTCAGTTGCAGCAGATGTGTCTCCGTTGTTATCAGCAATATTTTGAGTCGAAGTAAGAATATCCTGAAATAGCTTCCCTACTTCCTCCATTGCGTTATTCGTATCTTGAGATTCAACTATTCCTTGTTCCATAGATTGGACTGCTTTATCGGTTTCTTGTTGTGTACCACCAATAATATTTGTTACTTGGTCAGAAGAGTCTTTTGCTTGCTCAGCTAATTTACGAACCTCATCAGCTACTACCGCAAAACCTTTTCCGTGCTCCCCGGCGCGAGCCGCTTCAATAGCAGCATTTAAAGCTAATAAATTAATTTGCTCAGATATGTCTGTGATCACCTTTGCAATGGTCCCAATCTCTTGAGATTTTTCTCCAAGATTTTTAACTGCATCATAAGTGGTCGTGACGGTTTGATTTAGATTCTCCATCTTATCAATAGATGTTTGAATCTGCTCATTCCCTTGCTTGGTGAGTTCAAGCGTATTATTGGATTGCTCAGAAATATCCGCTGAACGTCCTGATAATTCCGAGATAGCAGAATTCATTTCATCCAAGGCTGCTGAACTTTCTTCTGTTGCTTTTAGCTGTTTGTTTAATCCTCTACCCACTTCATCCATAGCAGCACGAACAATATCCGCTTTTTCAGAAGCATCTTCTCCTCTTTCTACAAGTGATACACCTTTTTCCTCAACACTTTTCTGAAGATCTTCTTCCTTCTTTACCTCATGATTTAAGAAGTCAACTAATTGATTATAAACTTGATATTTCTGCCCTTCACCAGCTACTTTTACATCAAAATTCCCTTTTGTTAGCTCTTTCATGCCCTCTAAAATTTGTTGATCATTTTTAGGTGAACGATTTCCGGTGAAATATTTGTAAGCAAAAAATATAGTCGTAATAGCTAGTATGATGATAAGCACCATTTCGATATAGTTGGTCATGTTCAATACTGACCTCCCTTTATATGATTTATTTTATAGTTCTCGGATAATAAGATACGTTCCATCAGCAATTGATTCAGGAATCTCCTTTAAATCTTCATTATCATGATATTTATGAACAATGGGATTCCCGTCTACATCTAGATACTTTTCTTGACCATAGTATTTCTGGGCAATTCGGATCGATTTTGGGTTAGTTGCCTCTCCATAAACTGCTTTCAATCCATCTTGTTTCGCTTTATGAATTAACTCAACACCAAGTTTCTCAATTGCCTCATGACGTGCTTCTCTAGCTGTAATTCCAATCATAAATAGATGTAACATTTCGCCATCTTCCAGTTCTTTTCCCATGCGCTTTTTATAATCTTCTAAGAATCGTTTATCAACATCTTCAAGAACGTGTAAGATTACATTCATATCAGAGAAAGATCCTTCAAATACGTCTTCTCCAATAATCTCAGGTGCATTAACATCTCCTACTAAAACACCAACAACTTCACCGTTATGGTCCTTTGCAACTATGGAGTATCCTTGGTCAACCACACCTTCTATATATTCTTTAGTAAAATTGTAAAAGTCATCATATTGAATATTCAGGTTGCCAACCATTGGCTCTTGCACCCATTTACCATCTACATCAATTCCTATAAAGGATTGAGTTAAACAATCAGCTGCTTGATTTATGAGGCCCGACTGTTCTTTTGTTATAAATTCATATGTGTAAACTTGTTCTGAGGTTTGCATCGGTTATCCCTCCATTTATACGCTATCTACTAATGTACCTTCAAAATCAATACGTTCTAACGCATTTCTTAACTGTACTTGAGCAATTTTAGATGACGGCTTCACTACTACAACTTCTTTAAATCCTAAAGTAGAGTAGAACGTCAGTATTTGTTCTAGTTGCGGCACAACCTTTGATGGAACGGTTGTCTGATATGTCCCATCAATCACTAATGTGTAACTATTTTTATTTACTTTACCAATCGTCTCTTGAAAATCTCCCATATAACTCTCTGTGTCTTCTTCTCTCATGAGCCCATGGACCTGAATTTGTAATTCTTTATCTGCTTCATTAATGGCCATTTTGTATTTTCGTTTGTCTACGACCAAACCTTTCATATCGCTTCCCCCTTTTTTTACTTATTCCATTGACCTAAATCCATACTTTTTGAAGTAGTTGTAAGACTTCCCCCCGACTTTTATCGACAAAATCCTCATATTTTTAACCTATTATTTAAAGAATATGTCAATTATTGTCGAAAAAAGGAGACTTATCCTCTCATTTTTAGTACAATAAACTTAGAAGAATCCTAATAAGAACTGAAAATGGCAAACCTATCGAAAGATAGGGACGCAAAGCCACGAGTCTAAAGTCCTTGTATAGGAATAGGATCGTCGGGCTTCCAGGTTACGAATTTAACTGGGCTACTCCATTTGTGTGGGGAGCTCTTTTTGTGTGTTTTCTTTTTTTAATTCATAACCTCAAAAACTAATTCAATGAAAGGTTGATATTTTTGAAAGATTTGCAGTATCTATATCCAAGTGATGACGGTAATCCATTACAAAGAGAAGAGTTACTTGATCACTTCAACACCATTTTGACCCAGCTAGATGAACGAAAAGACCCTTCTTCTCTAACATTAGGGAATAACTCACAACACCAAGACGATTACTACAATCAACTAATCCAACAAGCAGATATCCCCTATCAAGCCCAATCTATAAAAGAGACCATTCATGATTTGGTAAAACTAGCAGAAGGGCACCGTTACATTAACAGTAGTTATGTGGCTAATGCCGCCCCTCTACCTAATATCCCTAGTATTTTAGGGAATTTGGTTATGGTATTACTAAATGGAAATAATTTGTGGGACGTAGAGGGATCAGGAGCAGCAACAGCAGAAGTAAAGATTACGAGCATGCTTTCTAAGCTGGTGGGGTATGATCCGAACCAAAGTGCAGGTTATACAACATGGGGAGGCCAAGGTGCAGTTTTCAACTCTTTACGACTAGCAATAGCTCGCCGTTTCCCAGAAACTAATCAAACAGGAATACCAGGTAATTTATACTGTTTTTGTTCAGAGCTCTCTCATTACAGTTTATATAAATCTGTTGAAGCTACAGGAATCGGAGTAGCTAATTTAATTCGCGTTAAAGTGAATGATGATCACTCGATGAATATTGAAGACCTTAAGAAGAAGATGAATGAAGTTATTCAAAATGGTGGTATTCCAACCTATGTATTAGCCACTATGGGTACTACTGATACATTCGGAATAGATGATTTAGAAGGAATTAAAAAGATTACTGAAGAAATCGAATCAAAACATCGTTTAGAACCTATATATGTACATGCTGACTCTGCCATGGGAGGGATGTACACCTTCTTTAATCATTATGAGTTTGACAAAAACCCTTTAGGATTAGGGGGAAATGTTCTTCACACACTAAAAGGGTATCAAACAAAATTAAAAGCTATTCGTCAAGCTGACAGTATGGTGTTTGATTTTCATAAACTAGGTCAGACACCTTACAGTTCAAGTTTATTTTTAATAAAAGATAAAGCTAGCTTACAATATGTGGACCTTGATCATGAAGAAACCCCTTATGTTGGGAATAGAAGCTATGGAAGCTACCATACTAGCTATACACTTGAGTGCTCGAGAATGGGGAGTTCTATATCCATCTATGCTTCATTGTTAGGTATGGGGATTGAAGGTTACCAAAAAATATTAGCCCACTACCTTGAATTGAATTTAGCATTTAGAAATAAGATGCTTAAGCAATTCTCAAATGTAGCCATTACCAATGACGTCTCTCCTATAACAACGTTTCGGTTTTATCCTGAGAATGTATTATGGGACGAGGAAAAACAAGGAGAACGATCATTAGAAGAGATCGAACATAATAACCAATTCAATGATGAATTTGCTGAACTTATCGGAGAAGAAAGAGACAGAGTTTACTTTGGAAACACTCGTAAACAAAGACTTGTTCCTTCAAAAAATTCAAGTCGCAGAATCCCTGTATTTGCTCATAAATTCTTTCCTGTCTCCCCGTATTCAACACTAGAAGATGTAGATCGTTATGTAGACTTTTTAGAAGAGCATATGAATATCTATAGAAAAACACCACTACTTGTCTAATAAAGAAAACTTGCCGATTGGCAAGCCTTTTAAGGCGCAGACAGAGGTTTAGTTGCGCTTATACTTCATTCTTTCAAAATTTTAACTACGTCGGTTTGCTTCATTGTTAAAATTTCATACTTTCTTAACGTGTAAAACAAGCCATCCCTAAGTTTTCGGGATGGCTTTTCTATCGAGCTTATCCTGTAATGATTAAGTCTGCTTTCTTTAACGGGTCTTCATTTTGTAAGTAATAGTCTTCTGCTTTCCAGTAGCGATTTTCAAACTTCACTTTGTTCATTTGAGCATCTTCATTTTCCCGGTAGAACCGCTTCTCTCTGGGACAATCCAAATAAATGACTGAATCAAAATAACTCCTCCATTCCGAACGTTGTAAAAAGACTCCTTCTACGATAACCAAGCCTCTATTTAGAATCTTTACATTTTGGAATGTCTGCCTATCCTCATCAGGGATATAGTACGGAATTTGAAATTGATTGCTAGACTTCATAGGTTCAAAAAAATGATCTTTTAACCATCGCACATCCCATTGCAAGTTGTAATACTCATACCATTCTTCATACCCAGTACCATATCGTTTAGACCGCTCAGCGATATGATCATCAATATGAAACACTTGGAAAGGAATACCTCTATCAGAAAGTTCCTGAACCATCCCTTTTACTAGTGTTGTTTTTCCAGATCTACTTAGTCCATCAACCCCAAGGATAAAACGTCCTTCCAAATGGGATGGAAGCTGCTTCAATATTTGATGAATCGACTCCTTCAAAAAACTCCCCCCTTACATCTATCAGTCAATTCGTAACCAATGAACTTTTTACTAATTCTGCTTGCTTTAGGTTTTCAATTAAGAAGTCTGGTACGCTTTCTTTTTTCTCAAGCTCTTCACTTGTAAGCCAGAAGACACCTTCAACTTCATCCAGACTTTTTACATGTGGCTCTCCAGATTCATACTCACAATAGAATACGATATCGACGACGCTTTTTCCTTTGTCTGTTACAAAAGAAGAGCTATTTACATATTGTAGATTCTTCACTTTCACCCCAACTTCTTCATCGATTTCACGGTGTAGCGTTTCTTCTAGCACATTAGCTTTATTACCTTCATCATCTACTTTTCCACCAATAAAGGAGAGCATCCCGCCTGCATGCTCTTCTTTTTCACTACGTCTTATAAATAACCATTTCCCATCTTTATGGATTGCACCTTCTACATTTACGATGAACATTAAATCTTCCCCCCTCACCAAAACGGCTTAAACCCGCTTAATCGTGACGCTACCTTTGCCTTCAGCGGCTTCCACTTCTGTAAAAGCTCCATTAATTAAAGTCATTTGTGGGGGCATGTGACCTATATCTACATCGTAAATAACAGGTATGTTCACCTCTTCGAAGACCTCATGAATAGCCTCTTCATATGTGAAGTCTTTTGTATTTCCGCCCCCAATAGGTCTTCCAATTAAAACGCCATTAGTATTCTCAAACCATCCAAGCTCTTTAAATTTCCATAAAGCTCGTAATGCATCACTTGCGGACCATTCCACCCACTCTAAGTACCAAACCAATCCTTCTTCAACCTGAGATTGAAAAAGTTCAAAAGGAGCATGTTTCGTCCCGGCAATAATGTTTAATGTATTGGCACATCCTCCTATTAAACGACCTTCAAATGATACAGAGTGGCCCCCCGTTGTTTTCCATTCTGTCGGCGTATCAAGCACAAATTGTTCCCCAGGATTTTCAAAGACTTTCTCCCAGGAAGATTGATAGAGGTGGGAAGACCTCTGAGTAAGGGCTTCTCCATCCTCAAGCCCCAATACCTCTCTCCAACGAGATGTTAGCGCATCCATCTTTTTCAATGATAAATCAAAAAAATTCGTTCCATGTGCAGTCGCGATTCCAGTATGAAGTGTAAATGCAAAGGTTAATGTACTAATATCTGAAAAGCCTAAAATCCACTTAGGTCGAGCATGTTTTAATTTATCCCAATTTAATAAAGGGAGCAATTGCATTAAAAATTCCCCGCCCCATGGAGGCATCACAACATCAACTTGATCATCCAGTAAAAAGTTCATTAGTTCTTCAGCACGTTCTTCTTTAGAAGTACTCCGTGCTTTTCTCTCTGTCCAAACCGTATCTCCTATCACAATATTAAAACTCATTTCCTCTGCATGCTTCTTTGCTTGATGTAAAAGCCAATGAAGCTCTTCTTCAACCCCACTAGAAGGAGCAGTTACCGCAATAGTATCGCCTTCTTGTAATGGTTTTGGGTATTTAATCACGCTTCTTCCTCCTTATTAAAAAGAAATATTACGCCATTATATCAAAAGAAGGAGGGAAAGCAACATAATTTTTTGAATTTTTAACAAAATGTTGGGGGTGTAGAACTAGAAGGATTTCATAAAAAAACCGAGCATTTTCGCTCGGTTTTACGCTTGCACACATTTTTCTAATTGCTTCTTCACTTCAGGTAGGTCCTCAGCTGAAACCTCTTTATTCGTTACCATACGAATTGTATAAGGCCCAAATGGGACAGCCAAAACACCTTGTTCTTTTAACTTAGCAAGAAACGCTTCAGCATCCATGCCCGTTTCTTTTACATTAATAAGCACGATGTTGGTTTCTACCTTTCCTTCTACTTCTAGTCCAGAAATTGAATTCACGCTTTCTGCTAGATTTTTCGCATGTTCATGATCTTCTTCCAACCGATCAACCATCTCATTTAACGCTACAAGACCTGGAGCAGCTATTACACCAGCTTGTCTCATTCCACCACCTAGTCTCTTTCTCCATTTTCGAGCTCGTTTAATGAAAGATTTTGGCCCTACCAGAATGGATCCAACCGGTGCCCCTAACCCTTTTGATAGGCAAAATTGAACAGTGTCTGTTAGAGATGCATATTCTTTCACAGAAATCCCCGTAGCAACGGACGCATTAAAAATACGCGCTCCATCAAGGTGAACGGGAATATTATATCGCTGTCCAATTTCATGAATAGCTTTCATGTTATCCCATGGTAGAATGGCGCCTCCAGCTTTGTTATGTGTATTCTCCAAACAAATCAAGCTCGTTTCCGGAAAATGGATATCGTCTTTACGAATTGCTGCCTCCACATCATCAGGACTCATCGCCCCACGTTCTCCTTGGATCGTACGAGGTTGTACTCCAGCCAAGGCAGACATCGTGGCACCTTCATATAGAAATAGGTGAGCGTTCGCTTCCATAATAATTTCTTCCCCAGGGTTACAATGAGTTAAAACTGCTGCCTGATTACCCTGCGTACCACTCGTCACATAAAGAGCAGCCTCTTTCCCAAACATCTCTGCCGCTCGTTCCTCTAATTGTCGTACAGTAGGATCTTCTTCAAAAACATCATCCCCCACCTCGGCATCAAAGCCAGCTAGTCTCATAGCTTGTGTAGGTTTGGTGACCGTATCACTTCGTAAATCAATCATCCTTATCCCCTCCTATGTATTGCTTTTATTCTACTAGAAGGAAGTAGTTTCAGAAAGCTTCACACCTTAATCTCCACACACTCATACCTTCATAGATTAATATTAAAAACTTTAGGGAATACCTAAGGAAGTGAAGGGGGAGTAAATATGGCAGAAGAAAACACCCATAATAATAATCAAAAAGAACACAACCATAACTTTGGTACCTCGATCGAATCCCGCTCTAATCCTGATCGTCCAGGAAGACAGTTTTACATACCCTCACAAATTGTGAGTGAATTTGCCCAAAAAGGAAGAGACCACTTAGATCAACCCTTTCGAGCTCAGTTTTTATTAGCCTTAACGGCCGGATCATTTATGACCTTTGGTGCCGTTTTTTCAATATTACTCTCGATTGGAATCGATGCTAAAGGACTTTATTATTTATTGTCAGGACTAGGCTTCGCAACGGGTTATGCAATGGTCTTTATATCAGGATCTGTATTACTCACGGAAATCAACGTATTGTTGCCGACGTATGTGTTTAATACACAAGCTATAACCCAACGGACGATTTTAAAGTTCTGGCTGTCGGCTTATATTGGTAACATCATTGGTGCTCTATTTGTGGCTATTGTTATTCAACTATCCGGATCCTTGTCAGATCCATTTTATATTGAGCTATCAAAGCTTTTAGATAAGAAAATGAAGTTTTTTGATCAAGGTCGTGTTGTAGGATGGTTTCAAATATTAATTTCAGGTATCATGGCTAACTGGTTAATCGGTATGGCGGCCTTTTTAACAACAGCTGCTCGTGATATTACAGGGAAGATTATTGGTACAACCCTTCCTGTTATCCTTTTCGTTGCAGGTAACTTCCAACACAGCGCGGCCAATATGGGCTATTTTAGTATGGCTACGCTTGCAACGGATAAATACAGTTGGTATGAGTTCTTATTTATGAACATCATCCCTGCCAGTATTGGAAACATCATAGGAGGAGCCTTACTGGTTTCCCTTTTATTCTCTTACGCTTATAAAGATGATATAAGATCAGCAATAGATCATTCGTAAAAGCTCCTGTTTCAGGAGCTTTTTTATTTATATTAAAATGTTGTTCAGTAATATGGCAGGATTGTAGAAGACTTGAAACTGAGAGGAGTCCGTTGCTGTTGAGTAGTGCTATGGGCTATGTTCTCGTGGGAAGGAACAGTATTCCCTTGGGTAAGCGACGGATTCGCTCGGGTAGGCGATGGATTCGCTCGGGTAAGCGACGGGTTCGCTCGGGTAAGCGACGGATTCGCTCGGGTAGGCGATGGATTCGCTCGGGTAAGCGACGGGTTCGCTCGGGTAAGCGACGGATTCGCTCGGGTAAGCGACGGATTCGCTCGGGTAAGCGACGGGTTCGCTCGGGTAAGCGACGGATTCGCTCGGGTAGGCGATGAATTCGCTCGGGTAGGCGACGGAATCCCTCGGGTAAGCGACGGAATCCCTCGGGTAGGAGATGGAATCCCTCGGGTAGGTGACGGAATCCCTTGGGTAAGCGACGGAATCCCTCGGCTAGACGCCGAATTCCCCCTGCACCTCCACCTCACTAGTTATCTCGATTTCAAGTCTTCAAGATAAGGGGGCTTTAAAGGAACAAGAAAGAATTCAAAGTCACCCCCCCTCCCCCATCCTTATGACTAAAATATTTAATTAGATTATCACCCAAAACCTTAACTAAATGAGTGGCAAGCGCATAAGATAATACAAAATATTCAGATAATTAGAGGTGAATCTATTATGCTGTCCGTTCAAATGTTAAAGCCGTTTTATGTAAAGCAAGAAGTTGACCGAATTCGCATTATGCTAGCTTACCAGTACTTCTCTATACACATCGACGATAAGCTCTATCACTTTGTACCTGTTGAAGGACGTGAAATTTCCATCAACCGAGATACAAAACAAATTGAGAACACGAAGGATGTGCTGGTGTTTCAAAACGGAAAACATATGATTCAAATTTCGATTCTTGAGCTAATGGATCTTCCTGACTTTTTAACCCATGTAAATTCGATTGCGCATCGTTACTTAAAGAAGAAAAAGCCTGTTAATCTGACGAAAGTGGATCGAGTTATTCACGAGCTGGAAATGCAAAATGCCAAAAGGTTGATTGATGAAGCCTTAGACAAGAGAGAGACAAAAAAGTTTCATGACCTAGTTTGGTATATAAAAGACAACTTTTAACAAATAAAAAAGCCTCGCTAAGTTAGCAAGGCTTCTCATCATGAATGTCTTCTCTTCATTATAAATTTTCCAACTCAACAACGTTTCGTTGTTCATTAAATCGATTCACTGTTTTCACTTTAAATGTCATCTCATGAGATTCATTTTCCTGTGTAGTGAAAGTCATTTCCACAGGCTTGTCTTCCTCTTTTCGCTCGTCAAACATTTCTTGTTGTTCAACATTGTTAAGCGTTAATTCACAATGTCTCTTTCCATCTACTTGTGTAACCACGTAAGTGCCGTGTGCAAAACGAATAGGTTCCCCACTTTGTTTCATATATACGTCTTTAAGTTCTTTATCTATAGCTGCCATATGAACCTCTCCTTTAATAGGGTTTACTTAGTTCATAAACGTTTTTCTAGGTTGTTAAACCCCAATTCCACAGTTTCATGAGTCTAGTAACACATCCGCACTTCTTCATTAACCCTCCATATAATGTAGAAACATATGTGTTTGGAGGGAGAGATCGTGTATGCTGCGCGTTACTTTCATAAAGAATTAGCTCTTTTTCTTATTGATTTATGCAGACTAACTTATGTTCAATATAAGAAAAATGGAGAATTTCATATTCCAAAAGGCTTTCAATTAATTAAACAATTTAAGGCACGATCTTTACATTCTCAGGAGTGGTTTGGCTTCATTCTAGAGTCTCCGGATTCAATTTTGATTGCCTTTCGAGGTACTCAATCTGATCCAGATTGGGTTTCAGATGCCCAGGTATTCCAACGTTCCTACCCCTATGTACCGGATAGTGGATTAGTCCACGACGGATTCCTCTCCATTTATGAATCTTGTCGCGATGAAATCATGAACGTGTATGAAACCGTACCACCTTATAAAAAACTATACATCACAGGGCACAGTTTAGGAGGGGCATTAGCTACACTACATGCACTGGATGCTAGAGTAAATACCGATTTCACCCAGGTTTTGATGTATAATTATGGTAGCCCACGTGTAGGAGATACTACATTCAAACGTACCTTCCGTTCATTTGTTCCAATAAGTATTCGTTTTGTTAACTTCTATGATCTCGTACCAAAGCTTCCTCCCCCTATCATTAAATCTTTTCTCTTGAAAAAGACCATTTACTATAATCATGTTCCTACGCCTATGAAGTTTGCAATTCAGAAAGAGAGTGTGCTTGAAAATCATTCACTAAACACCTATGAGGAAGGTGTGAAGAGCTTTCCATAAGAGATAATTATGAAGCAGTTGGCTAAAAGAGGGTGAGCATTAAAATGCCTGCCCCAACTCCTTGGGACAGGCATGCTTTCCTATTACTCAATAAATCTTGTCACTTTACCCAATGAGAATAAATGCAGCTCATGCATTGGTCTCGTACATGCCGTGTAAAAGAGATTTCTTTCAATTTCCTGATGATATTCTTCATCTGAGGCGTTATAAAGGATAACCGCATCAAACTCGATCCCTTTTGCGAGGTATGCCGGAATCAGGATTAAGCCTTTCTCAAACGTGTACGTATCCTTATCCATTAAGCGTATATCAACATCATGCTTTAATCGTTCATACGCTTCCCTAGCTTCCTTTGCCGTTTTACAAATAACGGCTACTGTATCATAGGACTCTTCTTCCATGTCATGAATCTTTCCAACCACAGCATCTGTATGCTCTGCCCAATCTTCAGCCACTGTTACAGTAGGGGCGTCTCCTTCTCGATTAAAGGGCTCAATATCTTCGCCACCAGGTACAATGCCTTTTGTGAATTCAATGATCGGTCTAGTCGAGCGATAACTTCTTAAAAGGGTCATTTTCTCCATCTTTTCATCCTGATACAATTCTTCTGAAAGAGGAGTCGGGGCATTCAAGTTATGTGCATAAATGGCCTGATTGTAGTCTCCTAAAATAGTCATTCGCGCATTCGGGAAAAGCTGCTTGAAAAACTCGAGTTGGAATGGGGAGTAATCTTGAGCTTCATCTAAAAATAGGTATCGCGTTTTATTATAGGAGTGAATCCCTTTTAACTGATCCTCTAAATATAAGAATGGTGTTACATCTTCGTGAAAGAGCAGGTTCGTTTGTAGTTGTTCATTCGTTTGTTCTGCTATGGCTTTCCAGCTTTCGTGAGCAACATCTTGATCTCGCGTAAAGAGATTACGATAGATTGCAGTCATGTTAATAAATTGAAAGTCCTTAATCTTTCTTTTGATAGGCTTCATGTATTTATTCACAATCGCTTTTGCCAGGATTGCCTGCTCACGAATATAGTCATCAAAGCGATCCTCATTTTCACGACCTTCTTGGACTTTATGGTAAATCTTCAGATAATCCTCTTTGCTTAACATTTCGATTTCTTCTTCAACCCAGTCCTCATCACGTTCTTTTCGTGAGAACGCCTCTAATCGTTTAAGGATCCATGCCGCTACCATTTCTATACGGTTTGGAATCGTAATGTAATCCTCTAAGCCATAAAAATACTCATGGATCTCATGGGAAGAAACAATGGTTTTGCCTCGAAATTTCACATTACGAAAGATCATTCCTTCTAGCTCAAGGTCTTGTACATAGCTATCGATTACATCTTTATAAGCAAGATTAGCCTTAAAGCGAATCCCTTGAAGTCTTGTCTTGTAATAGTCATCTTGCTTTGCTGTTAATAAATACTCAAGTTGCGTATAGGCATCTTCAAATTCAATGCGACTTTCAAGACGTTTATCCATGTACTCTTGGAAAGTGGTTTGTTCCATGTTTTCCTCGCCCAATTCCGGTAATACGTTAGCTACATAACTATTAAACATCGGGTTTGGAGAAAATAACATCATTTGATCTGCGTCAATTTTTCCACGATATCGATATAAAAGGTAGGCTACACGCTGGAGGGCTGCAGAAGTTTTGCCACTTCCAGCTACACCTTGGACCACCACGTACTTACTCTGGTCATAACGAATAATTTGATTTTGTTCTTTTTGAATGGTTGCTACAATGCTTTTCATTTGTGTATTGGCATTATTGCCAAGCACTTCCTGAAGTAGCTCATCCATGATGGTTACTCCAGTATCAAAAAGACCTTTCAAATCTCCGTCTCGAATAATAAACTGACGCTTTAACTCCATCTCACCTTCTATTGTCCCTTCAGGTGTTTCATACTCCGCCGGTCCTGGTGAGTAATCGTAATATAGACTTGATATAGGGGCACGCCAATCATAGATCAAAAAGTCTTCATCATTTTGATCCATTAAGGAACCTACCCCTATATAAATCTCTTCGGCTTCCTTGTCACCACCTTCACGGAAGTCAACACGACCGAAATATGGATTTTTCTGCATACGCTGTAAAGTTTTTAACTGGTCATAAAAGTGCTTATGACTCCGTTCACGCTCTCCTAAAAGCTCAGCTTGCTGCTTTAGGCTGTTTACAGTTTCAACGACATCATCATGCTCATCTAGGTTGACTGTTACGTCTTCCCAGAAGTTTTCCCGTAGCCCGATGACCTCACCTTTGACGTCACCAACCTTTTCTCTTAATTTTTCTTTTTTATGTTCAATCTCATCTAATACGTTGTTGATCCGTTGCTGTTCCAACTGCCAATCTTCATGTTTCTCCGTCACCGCATCATCACCCCTGTAGGATTTGATCTATATTATTTGACATTTGGATTTCACTCATGTAAAATTAATATTGGATAGATGTAATTACAATAAGTGAAATCGCTATACATAGGTTTAAAGTGTACCATGATCAATCATGTTTATCAAGCCATTTAGCACGGTTCTCGTCTGAGAATCGTGCTTTTTTAATGCGTTTAAAACGCATAACGCAAAACTTCTCTCCTCATAATAAGATCAGCACATTTAAAGGAGGTTATTCACATGGAAAAGCGACGAGCAAAAGAAGTTTCTGAATCACCTGTTATGGCAAACGTTTCTCATAATGGAACTCCCGTCTATATACAACATGTGGATGAAACAAGAGAAAATGCACGTGTTTTCCCATTAGATCATCCCGAACAGGAGCTAGATGTTCCACTTCATGAATTGAAAGAAGATTATAAGGGCTAATACATGAAAGCCAGTGACTTCTTCACTGGCTTATCTTTGGGTAAGGACTAGTGAATGATTTCTCTCTTGTTAGGAAAACCTTTTAAAGACAACCTTTTAAGTGAGGGACAATAATGACTGCAGTTCTTTCAGTATCCTTATGCATCGTGGCCATGTTAACGAAAAGTTGGCAATCATTTCATAAATACCATTCCACAATTTTGTATGTTGCATTAATGAATTTATTATATAACTTTATATGTGCCAATTATTATTTATGGCAGTGGAAATCAGAGATCTTTTCCAACCATCAAACGGTAGGGTTTTTCTTAACTTTCCTTTTCTTACCTTCTCTTGTGATTCTTTTTTTGCACTTCTATCCTTTTAATCAAAAATCACCTTATGTTTATATATTCTTCTGGATTGTGGGGCTTTGGATTTGGGAAGTGAGTTACGTCTATATTTTTCATAGGTTATCTTATAATTATGGATGGTCAATTTGGTGGTCAGCACTATTTTACGTCGTCATGTTCCCTATGATTGTCTTGCATTCAAAACGGCCTATTATCGCATATGGCCTCTCCGTCATCGTTATTATCATACTCATCAATATCTTTAACGTCCCTATACAGACACCGGTAGATTTACGTTCTTGAGCTAATCATTTCTCAAACTAAAAGATCCCTTAACAAGGGATCTATACTAGTTACCGAAAGAAGAAGCTTTCTGACTCTGAGTAGATACCAGCCCAGCATAAAATCCATCCTGCTTCACTAATTCCGCGTGGGAGCCACGTTCAATGATTTCACCTTCATTCAGCACAAGAATCTGATCTGCATTTTGAATTGTATTTAAACGATGGGCAATGACAAAGCTTGTTCTCCCTTCCATTAGCTTACCAAGAGCATCATTAATTTTGATTTCCGTAATCGTGTCGATGCTACTTGTTGCTTCATCCAGAATAAGGAGTGATGGATTCGACAACATGGCTCGTGCTATAGAAAGTAACTGTCTTTGACCCTGGCTAATGCCACTTCCGTCTGACTGAAGCACTGTATCATACCCATTAGGGAGATTGGTTATAAAGTGATGTGCATTGGCCGATTTTGCAGCTCCCTCTACCTCCTCATCTGTTGCATCTAATCGCCCGTAACGAATATTCTCTCGAACGGTTGTTTCAAATAAGAAGGAATCCTGAAGTACAGTACCAACGTGCTTACGGAGGCTTTTTCGAGTAATCTCACTCATGTTCCTTCCATCAACTAAAATTTGACCTGACTCTGGTTCATAGAAACGCGCAAGCAAAGAGATGATCGTAGTTTTCCCCGCCCCAGTTGGGCCAACAAGTGCGACAGTTTCCCCAGGAGCAGCGTGAAAGTTAATGTTGTTTAACGTATCCTCATCCCCTTCATATGAAAATGATACATCCTTAAACTCTACTTTGCCGTTTAAGTCACTTAAATCCTTAGCACTTTCAGCATCTTTCTCTTCTGGTTCATCTAAAATATTAAATACTCGCTCTGCACCGGCAACAGCGGATAGGATCATATTAAATTGGTTAGCCAGATCACTCAGCGGTCGGGTGAACTGACGAGAATATGTGGTGAATGTCACAATCACACCAATGGAGACACCCCATCCCCCACCAATGGCAAGTGCACCACCAAGACCAACAATAATGGCAAAGCTTACATTGTTCAGCATGTTCATAAGTTTTGGAATGAAGCCAGTATAGGTCATGGCCCAATACCCACTATTACGCAGTGCTTCATTTTTCTTTTTAAAGGAATCAATCATTTTCTCTTCCTGCGAGAACATTTTAATAATGTTGTGCCCTGTGATGGATTCTTCTATAAATCCATTCAATTCGCCCAAGTTCTTTTGTTGCTCCTTAAAAAAGACACTTGTTCGTTTTGTAATCCATTTCATACCATAAAACATGACTGGAACAATCGTCAGCGTTAAAAGGGTAAGCAATGGACTGAGCCAAAGCATCATACCGATCGTTCCAATTAGTGTAATGGTACTTGTCGTGAACTGAATGACAGATGAATTCAGTGTTTTACTTACATTTTCAATATCATTCGTCACTCGGCTCATGATCTCTCCGTGCTGCTTCTTTTGATAAAAAGACATGTTAAGCTCTTGTAAGTGGGAAAAAAGATCATTTCTCATTGTGAAAACACTATTTTGCGCAATGCCAATCATCCAAAAGTTTTGTAAAAACACAGCTGTAAACTGAAACAAATAAATCAGTAACAGTAGCCCTAACATCCAAAGAAGGGTATCTGGGTCAGGATTAGCGATTACTCTATCTACTGCCACCCCAAGATAATAGGGGCCTAGCAAAGAGAGGATGGAGCTAATAAGCACCATAGATAAAACAAGAATAAACTTCCCTTTCTCTCGGCTTAAATACTTCCATATCCGGAAGACCGTTCCCTTTATATCGTCAATTTTAGGAGGCTGAATCTTCATCCCGCGATTTTGGTGTGGATGTGAACGACCTCGATTTTCCGTTTGTTTTCCCATCCTACACCACTCCTTTTTGTACCTGCGATTCATAAATACGTTGATACATCTTACTATCTTGTAGCAATGCATCATGATTACCCTGATCTACTATGGAACCTTGGCGTAGGACAAGAATGTGATCGGCTTCTTTAACAGAGCTAATTTTCTGCGCAATAATGAACACGGTACATTTTAATTCTTTCAACGTCTGTAAAATATCAGCTTCTGTATTGGCATCAAGCGCACTCGTACTGTCATCGAGCACGAGCACACTCGGCTTTTTCACCAGTGCTCTAGCTATGGATAGTCGTTGCTTTTGACCACCTGATAGATTTACACCTTTTTGACCGATTTGAGTATCATATCCCTCTGCTAAGCTTTCTATAAAACGATGGATATTCGCTTCTTCCGCTGCACTCCGGATTTCTTCATTTGTTGCATCCTCTTTCCCCCATGCAATGTTTTCACGAATCGTACCCGTGAAAAGATGAGCTTCCTGAGGTACAAACCCAACTTGCTTTCTTAATGCTTTGATATTTATTTCACTTGAGTCTTGACCATCGATGTAAATGGTACCACTCGTAGGTTCATATAACCTTGGTATGAGTTGTGTCAGTGATGATTTACCAGACCCCGTTTCTCCTAGAATCCCTACCGTCTCCCCAGCTCCAATGGTAAAAGAGACATCGTGTAATGCTGGTACTTGAGAAGAAGGATAGGAGAAGGAAACAGATTCAAATGTGACCCTTCCAGATATGTCTATCTGAGGAGATGTGTCCTTCCATACTTCTGAAGTAGAATCTTGATGCAAAACTTCCGTTATCCGTGTTGCAGAGGCTCTTCCTCGCGAGAACATCATAATTAAAAAAGTAAACACAGAAAAGGAGAACATAATTCGAGTCCCGTAATTCAATACAGAGACCAACTCACCTTCTTGTGCCCCATTTGTACGCAACTCTAAAGCACCAAACCATAAAAGGGCTACTAAGGCGACGTTCATCCCAAACATCACGATCGGCATCGTGGTTTCCATAAGACGCAGCGCAGTTTTATTGGATTTCATAAGAGGGGTGTTTACGTTCAAAAAGCCTTGCCTTTCATGCTCTCCTCTATCATAGGCTTTGACTAAGCGCATATTGACGAGGTTTTCACGAATAACTCGGTTCACACCATCAAGCCGCTTTTGTACCTTTTGAAAAAGTCGAACGCCTTTTGTCATGATCCAGAACATCAGTATAAAAAGGAATGGTACAGCCATCAGAAGAATGCCTGCCAATTGTGCATGAACAACAAACGCCATGATCATTCCACCAATAATGAAAAGTGGTGCACGAAGCATAATACGCATCCCCATAAATAAGAACCCTTGAACTTGTGTAACATCATTCGTGAGCCTGGTTATCAATGAAGATGTCGGAAAAGACTGAAAATGGATTGGAGAAAATGCCTGTATTTTTTCATACATATCTCTCCTGAGGTCATGCCCCACACCTTGGCTAACATTAGCTGCAAAGAAAGAACTGGCTATCCCTGCTGCAAAAGCTACAAGCGATAAGCCAAGGAGTAGCCCTCCCCATGTAGCCACAGCTGACATATCTTTTTGCAAAATCCCTTGATCAATAATAACTCCCATTAAAAAGGGTTGTGACAGTTCAACAGCCAATTCAACGAGCATAAGCACAATGGCCATTACAAAAGAAAATTTATACGAACGTAAATATGTAAGTACTGCCTTCATACCTCGATCCCCCAATTGCTTTGTACAGCTATCTTCCTATATATATGACTGCTGCTATTGATCATGATTTCGCTGAATTATGCTTACGATTTTCAATTATAGTTTCTATCTTTGTGAACGCCCACTGTAAAGCTAGTCCGTGAAGAAGAACACCTATAATTGAAGTGATCACAAACATCCATAGTGAAATGCCTTCTTGGATATCTACCATGCGATGTCCGAAGAAAATCAGGTGTCCAAATACAGCATAGGTCGCGTCCCAAAAAGAAAGCACGTTTTCCTCTAAGCGCCAGACAAGAAATGATTGCGCTAGTAAAAATAAAAGTAGAATAGTAAAAATCCATACCTTTGATTGATACGTCAACTTTTGAACAAAGGGTTGGATATAATACTTGGTAATGGTTTTAATACGGAACAAATAAATTAACCGAACAATACGGGCCATCTGGAAAAACTGATCGAGTGGAATCACCGCAATAACGAGAAAAGGATTCTTCTTAATGAACTCCCACTTATTATTGGAGAACGTAAAACGAATGATAAAATCCACAAAAAAGATGAACCATACCACCCAATTGATAGCAGAATTATAAGCACTTTCTGTCCAAAGGGTCATAATGGTCATCATCACTAATAGAATCATGATGCCTTCATACAATCGTTTAAAAACTTGCTTCTTCATTCGATCTCTCTCCCAGATTGAGTTCGTTCTATTATATCATGATTGCTTCAGTAACTGGAAAGACTGTCAGTGAGGCTTTTACCAAAACATAATAGTTTCATAACCTTATGCTCTATGTTAAAGTATTTCGAGTGTAGAAAGAAATCATTTCAATTCGAGCGGTTATTTTCTTTTACGTTCGAGTACGATATAAACTATAAAATTCACAATAAGGAGGTAATCATGCAACAGGAAGCATCTATGACCAACAGATATTTTCAAACGGTTATTACGCTAAGTGCCTGCGTTTGGCTTGTAGTAATGAATACGACCATGTTTAATGTTGCGTTACCAAACGTATTAGAGGACTTTTCACTCTCTCCTTCATTAGGTGCTTGGGTTGTATCTGGATATTCAATTGTGCTCGCCATATTTACGATCACTTACACAAGATTGTCCGATTATTTACCGATACGAAGGCTTTTATTTATTGGGATTTCGGTTTTTGGTACAGCATCTCTGTTTGGATTTTTTACGACTAACTTTATATGGCTGATGATTGCCCGCTTAGCACAAGCTGCTGGGTCAGCTGCTATCCCAGGTCTTTCTTTTGTTTTTGCCGGGCGTTATGTTCCGATTGAAAGAAGGGGACGCGCAATGGCGTTGATCGCATCTGCATCATCTCTTGGATTCGGACTTGGCCCCGTGGTAGGCGGAGCTATCACAGATTACTTTGATTGGAATTATTTATTCATAATTACGCTGATGGTGATGCTGCTCATTCCAGTCTTAAGTCGATTATTACCAAAAGAAGAAGTAAGCCATGGTACATTTGATATAATAGGGGCTCTGTTAACGGGGCTTACCGTAACGTCCTTCCTAATCTTCATATCAACATTACAGTGGTATTATGCACTTGGTGGCACCCTTCTTACAGGGCTATTGTGGCTTAGAATCAATCGCATGGAGTTGCCGTTTATCCAACCGAAGCTTCTTAAAAATAAAGGGTATCGTACAATCCTTTATATGAGCTACCTTGGGTTTACAACACACTTTGCAATTTTGGTACTCATGCCTTTGATGCTCCAACATGTATTCAGTAGAAACCCTTCTATGGTTGGATTAATCATCTTCCCAGGGGCATTATTGTCTGCCGTAGCTGCGATTTATGTTGGGAGATTAATTGATCGTTACGGAAACATCAAAATCATGCTCATGGCCCATGTGCTGCTTACAGTTTCAACATTGATTTTTTACTTCCTATCACCGATAAGCGCTTATATGATCATGTTTGGTTACATGTTTACAAGCTTTGGTTTCTCAAGCCTGTCATCGAGCTCAACAAATGAAGTATCACGTATTTTACCAGATGAATTGATCGGTTCTGGCATTGGCTTCAAACAACTTATCCAGTTTGTTGGCTCTGCGACAGGTCCGGTTATTGCTGGAATTTTCCTCGAACTAGCTGGACGTTCCTATTCTGTAGAGTCTTTTCAGTGGACGTTTTTATTCATCACCGGATTAATGACATTATCATGTGTTATCTTTTTCATCTACTCAAGGAAACTGGCGAAGTAAGTAGAACCACCTCTTTTAGGAAGAGGTGGTTCTTTTTATTACAGGATGAAATTATACAAAACAGTTAGATGAAAACAAGGACATTCCTATCTAGAATGTCCTTGTTTAATTATTGCCTGAACTGAATTTCCTTTACCTTCTCTCTCAATTCTTCAGGCCACCAGGCACCACAATCATCGGATACAACACATGCAGCACAGGCTTCCAAATCATAAACCATCATCCCTTTGATAGGCGGGGCGTAAAGATGTAACGTTACTAAACCTGAACCACCCTCATCTTTCATTTTATGTACACCTTTTTTCGGAGCGAAAAAAAGCTTTCCTTGTTGCTTTTCTTCCGAAAAAAGTTCTTGGGGTAATTGATTTTCCCTGACCTCATAAACCGTATTTTTTGTTATGCCATTTAGGACTTGAATCCAACCATACGAATTCCCATGATCATGAGGTGCACATTCTAACTGTGACCAGTTCATCACTAACAACTCAACTTCATCATTCCCATAGAGAAGCTTCCGATAATAAGGGTTTCCGTCTGGTGATTGTAACTCTTGTTCTACCTCACCTAATGAGATGTTCATATCTTGAAGTGCTTTTTTTAATTGCTCTTTCGATGGAGACCGTAAAGACCCTAATACATTTTCTAAGCGACTTTGTAAGCCCATTTATTCCCCTCCTTTTTTCTTGTTAAAAACTAAAAGGAATCTTTTTATTTAATCCTATGCTAGTCTTATACATACATGAAAAAGTCATGAAAATAGAAGGAAACAATAGACAAGGAAAAAGAACTAATTTAGAGAGAATGCAAAAATAAAGTTATGTACTCTGCTTTCTTTTTTTATAGAAAAATAATTCAAAGGCAACAATAATAAAGGCGAACCAAAATGTACCATTATTAAAAGAAAAAACTGCTTGAGGATTGGTGCCCGGCAGTACATTTAAAAGTAGAAGTAAACTAAATAAGTAAATGGAGATGTATGGGGCTTTTCTTTCATTTTTGGTGGAAGAGTTTTTTTTCATGAGCATACCAAACATAAAACTAAGTACAAGCACAACGAGGAGTACTGTCGTAGTTAGTACTTGAAAGATCCCTACAGTAGGGTAATAACTTTCTACCAGCAACAAAGAAAGACTTGCAAGAGCGATTATCTCAAAACCATTCCTGAAGAAAAACACAGGCAGCTCCCCTTTTCAAAATGTAACACCTTATATTTCCATTATAACCCATAAGAAACCTAAGCGATATGAACCATGAGGATGTATATGCTGAAATTAAAAGATTTAAACTTAGCCATGGATCATAAAAAAGCGATAACTACCCATATGGTTGAGCTAAAAAAGAAGTTGGATCAAGGTGATTTAACAGAACAAGAGGTTTTAAACAAAAGAGGCAAACTCGTCATTTTCACCCAATCAACTATGATCGAGGGACAGGTGAATTTATTTGATCAAGAATCAAAAAAGCCCACCTTTTTCGAATATGGTTTAGAAGATTTAGAAGGTGGCTTAGATGATCTTCCACCAGAGATGACAGCATTCAACGTATCAGGACCCATTCATATCAAACACGCCATTATTAAACCTCTGACTAACGGAGAGACAACGATGCTTGATGAAATGATTTTATTTTCGGATCAAATTATGGGATTAGGGTTTAAAGGAATTACATAGATTTTTGTAAGGAAAAGGCGCACTTTTTTCGAAGAGTGCGCCTTTATTCCATAAATGGTATCGGATTATCATAAGGTCTTCTTTTTATAATTGAATTTCCCATTCATCACGCATTTGCAGATATAATGCCAACAGTTCATCTTCCAGTTTATCGCTGCCTTTTCCTTCTAGCGCGAGACCGACTTTCGGCATAAGGATAGCAGCTACATCTTTTGTAAGTTCCTTTCTTTCATGGCCCTTCACTTTCGTAATTCGATCTGCATAGGTCTTCATTAACTCCCAATCTCTTGGAGTCATTTGTTGAAGTGTCCAATCATCTACTTCTAAATCTTCTTTCGTTACACCACGTTTTTCAATTTCTTGCTCTACTGGTGACCGCTTCTTCTTTTTCTTCTTCCCTCTCTCATGAACAACTAGTGTTCCTCCTACAATATCACCAAGTCGCTTATGCTTGGGGTGTAGGAAGATCATCAGGATACCTATAAAATAGTAAACAGGCAAGAAATCGATGATTCTAATAAGATTACGAATTAAAAGAGCTAATGCTGTTGCACTTTGACCATTTTCTTGAATGACTCGAATCCCCAGTAGTTTCTTCCCTGGCGTTTGGCCCCCCATAAACAACTCAAATAAGAAAAAGTAGCCCCAGAAAATAAAGAATAGGAGCATGATCACGATCGCCGTTACATAACTCGAAAAAGCAAAGAAAGAATTGAAAAAAACGTCCTCTGCTAAATAAAGAATTAAAAATAGACCTACATAAATCACCGTTACAATCAAAAAGTCTATAATTTGTGCGGATGAGCGACTCCCTAACCCAGCTAATTTATATTGCAAGGAGACATGCTCTGGAGTTTTCACGTTCACTTGTTCCATACAAATCACTAGTTCCTCTCCAAATTCCTTTAATAGGAAATTCATTTCTTTTTTATCTATCAGTCTATATAATAGTTTTAGAATCCATTTTCCACATAAAGCAGGTGAACGAATGCAGTATAAACAATTTGTCCAAAATCATCGGGAGGATTGGACGGAGTTAGAAGCACTCATCACAAGTTTACATAAAAAGCGAGACTTATCTCCTGAAAAGCTTGAACGTTTTCAGAGTTTATACCAAAAGGTGACCCAACATTTATCTTATAGCCAGACATATTATCCGCAAGAGGAAACAACTGGATACCTAAATGAATTAGTGGGGAAAGCGCACAATATGTTGTATCAGGATCAGGTTTCAAGTCTTCAACAGTTAAAACAGTTTTTCGGTTCTTCTTTTGTCCAATTATTTACTGAACAATGGAAAGCCGTTCTTATTGCTATGGCATTGTTTATGTTAGGTGGCATAGGAGCTTTCCTCTCCGTAATGCAAGATCCCATGCATATGTATGCCATTTTGCCTGAACAAATCGCTACGGCTATTGACCCTGAACAAATAGGAGGGGATGGTGCTGTAAACTCACCTGTTATGTCAGCCTCGATTATGTCCAACAATATCCGCGTAGCCATCCTTGCTTTTGCAAGTGGGATTACATTCGGTATTTTAACAGTGTACCTCTTAATTTATAACGGCATTATTGTAGGGGCCTTAGCCGCCTTTTTCTGGCACTATGGCAGGTCATACGATTTTTGGGCATACATTGTACCTCACGGAATCATTGAGTTAACAGCTATCTTTATCGCAGGTGGCGCTGGTTTACTGATGGGCTACAAACTCCTTGTACCTGGTGATCGACCACGAAGCTACCAACTAAAACAACAAGCTCTTCGTTCCGTAAAGCTATTCCTTGGAACGATTCCTTTATTCGTAATAGCTGGTATTATTGAAGGATTTATTACACCAGCCCCTATATCATTAGAAGCAAAGTATGTATTTGCATTCACAACGTTGATTGGCTTGATTCTCTATATAACTGCCGGTAAACTCATCTATCAAAAGCGACATCAGTCACAGTTACAATAATCCACGATTCATGAGATCCATATAACGACTGACGGCACTTGTTGCTAGATTCTCTTCAGGGGTTTCAATCATCTGAAGCCCTTGCTTTTCCCACTTGGCCAGTTCTCGTTTTTTCTCCATAACCTGTTTTTGAGCCATGCTTTTGATCATGGCTTTTTTACTATCTTCTGGTTCCACCTTCGTCCATGCTTCAGTCATGTGGTCCTCAATACCAAGCATGAGAAAAACATGCTTACGACGTAATCGTTGCAAATAAAATAATGGTGCTTCCTCATATAGAAATGTACTCACATCACTAAATAACAGAATAAAGCTTCGTTTTTTTTGAACTGTTTCAAGGTATTGCAACACATTCCCATAATTCGATTCATACGGATCAACTTGGATGTTATAGACCTCACTTATAATCTTTTTTAAATGAGGCATCCCTTTATTAGAGGGAACATAAGCTTTAACGTTTTTGGAAAAAGCCAAGAATGACACGTAATCCCCTTTTTGTAAGGCTGCGGCGGCAACAGTGAGTGCCGCTTCAAGAGCACGTTCAAGGCGATTGCGATCTTCAAGCTCTACCCCCATCATACGACCACAATCCACAACAATCGATATGTACTTTCCGTGCTCAGGTTCATATTCATTTGTCATTAATTCCTGAAGCTTTGCGCTTTGGCGCCAATTTATCTTACGCAGATCATCCCCGACCACATAGGAACGTATTTGAGCGAACTCCCCTGATCCAATCTGACGCTTTTTCACCTGGCTCCCTTCATAAAGCAAAAACTGCTGAGCATTGTTTATAACGTGTCGAGCTTCTGATAAATCAGGAATGACACGTACACGATCCTGAATATCCGGAGATACTTGTCTTTCCCAAAGGCCTAGCTTGGATCTATAACGCACATAAAGCTTTGGGATACTATAGTCACCTCGAAAAGGAGCATAAGTTTGATAGGAGGCTACAGCATTGGACTCCCCTGCCACCTCTCCCACAACTGGAAAAGGGCGATCAAAGGAACATGGTAGAGCGTCCATGATTCGATATTTCATGATGTGAGGGGAGTGGTTTTCAATCATGACCTGCACATTCACCTTTTCACCCCGTTCGATTTCATCACCTATATCACGTTGGAAGGTTAGCTCTTTTTTCTTCGGTAACCATAATAGATCAATAAAACTCATGCCTAGAATCAATACGTTACTTACGATAACAATAGACCAAGAAAGTGTCCCACCAAGCGAAAGAATGAACAGAGCCAAGGAAAACAAGGCAAAGGCTAATAGTAACCTTTGGGTGGGAAGTATCCCTCTATCTCGGAACAGGAACCGCTCCCACAATGTCTTGAATGATTTGGTCATTCGTTGCTCCCTCCATTTCCATGTGTGGGGCTAAAATAATACGATGGCGCAATGCTGGTAATGCTACCACCTTCACGTCATCCGGTGTTACGTAATCTCGTCCAGCCAGATAAGCCCATGCTTTGCTGACACTGGCAATAGAAATCGCAGCACGTGTGCTCGCTCCGTGTAGAACGGCATCTGTATCACGTGTTTTACGGACCATTTGCATGATGTAGTCATATACACTTTCTTGTATCGTAACTTGTTGAATCTCCTTACGTATTTCGAGAAATGCCTCAATATTCAAAGCAGGTTCTGAGTTCTCATTATGGCTACGATCTTCTATTGTTTGTTTCACAATGTTCATCTCTTCTTCCTGAGATGGGAAATCCACATTTAGCTTAAACATAAAGCGATCTTGTTGCGCTTCAGGAAGAGGATAGGTTCCTTCAAACTCCACAGGGTTCTGTGTTGCCACTACGAAAAATGGATTCGGTAATGTATAAGTTTCCCCTTGAATGGTGAGTTGTTTTTCCTCCATGGCTTCCAGTAATGCCGCCTGTGTCTTAGCAGGTGTTCGATTGATTTCATCTGCTAATAGTACGTTCGTGAAAATAGGGCCTTTTAGTGTATAAAAGCTTCCTTCTTTCATGTTATAGACCATACTCCCTGTTATATCACTTGGAAGGAGATCGGGTGTGAACTGGATACGGTTAAAGTTTCCTCCTAGTAATGTAGCAAGTGTACGGACCATTTGGGTTTTTCCGGTTCCTGGCACACCTTCTAATAAAACGTGCCCTCCAACTAAAATGGAGGATAATAATAAGCGAAGGTTTTTACTTTGACCCATAATGCGTTGCTCATACTTTTCTAGCAATCCATGCAATTGTTCATTCATCCTTCTTGCACCTCTTTACGTATTTCATCTAGTTTTTGCGACCATATGACATAGTCCTTTTTTGACCATTGATCGGTTTGACGTACTTTGTGAAGTTCTCGTACCCATTCGCTCCACTTGTTTATTTGTTCTTTGGTTAGACGAGGTTTTATGGTCTCGAAAATATCCTCCCAACTATGTTGGATGGAGACGCCCCACTTATCACTTACAGATTGGCGTACATATTGTTCTTGAATAGATAGAGATTCGTTGTAAAAATCAGACCGCATATACCAAGCTGCTAACGCACGTAACCGTTCATCTCCAAAGCGCACTTCCGCTTCACGTGGTAAATAAACCGGACCAAAGCGCTTCCCTTTAATCCATAAAATAAAAATCGTTAGGATGGCTAGTTGGAGTATGAATACAAGTAAGCTTTTGGGATAGACGGTGAGATATGTTGGTAGATTTTCCTGTCCATGAACATATTCATCTATCAAAATGGATGATGCTTCGGTTTGGTTTAGTAAGTATAAAGCTAGTTCAGTATGGTCCTTTTCTAATATATTTCCATTCGTTACCCACTCAGGCTGAAGAGAAACAATCAACTCCCCTTTTCCAAAGAAACGTTTCAAAGCCACTGTTCCTCTTTCATCAGATAACAGTTCTACATCATTCTCTTTCAGTCGAAGGCGCTTGTTCACTGGTAATTGTGCTTTAAACGTTTCTCCATGTTTATTTTCAACCTTCAACGGCCCTGAGGAGGTTTCAGCAAGCTCAACCTTTGTATTAAAGTAGCCTACTGGATCATTTTTCAGTAGAAGAATCGTATTGCCTTGTTCCATCCAGTTTTGATAGGAGAGCATGTCTTCTTCACTAAAGCGGAAATAAGGTTCTACCATCATAAGGGTTTGTTTTTGTGAGAGATTACGTAGTTTTCTCGGTTGGCCATACCATCTTTCTACTTCGCCTTTATCCTTTTGCAAATATGTATAAAATGCTTTCACACCTGTTGGGGAAGGGGATTTTGAGAGATAGCTTTTGTATGTTTGGGGTTGATCCCCAGATAAGATAAAACCAAATCCTACAAAAACGAATAGCGCCAAGGCGATCCACAACCAAATACGGCTTTGTTTTTTAACTTGCTCCATTGTGGCTCCCCCTCCTTTCTCAGCTGCTTTCTCTATTGGAATTTAACCATTCTAAAGCCTGTTGACGATAAGATTCATATTCTTGTTCATCTACTTCACGTTCACCATAGGTTACTTCATCAAATCGTTGGGCGAGTTCATAGAATTGAGTAGCCCAAACAAGATTTATTTTTTTTAATTCTTCATAGTAATCCCAGTTCGTTTTCCATACGCGGGCTTCGATCCATTTTTGTTGATCGAAATAAAGAAGCATAGCCAGGAAAACGTGACGAATGGCCTGTTGATAATCTCCTTTTTGCTTATACGATGAAGCTTCTTGAAGGTGTTTGTCAGAAGACCATGCTAGTTCATCTTTATGTTGAATAGGATGAGCATTGGAACGTGACGTTCGGTTAGATGCCAGATTGCGCTTAATTAGAACAACCAATAAAATCAAAATCACAATGCCCACAGCACCAAGGACATACATCGTGACATCTACAGCCTGATCTGTTATTTGAATTTGGGGAAAGAGCTTTTGAAACATTCTCAAAAGCCATTCCCCTATTTGATTCAGCAAGTATTGAAACGGATTCTCCTGTTCTTCATAATAAACCTGATATTCATCCTGCTCTAAAATTTGATCTAGCTTTTCTTTTGCTTGTTGAGCCTTGCTCATGGATTATCACCTATTATTCATGAGATGGTGGTTCAGGAGTGGTCTCCGTTTTATAAGAGTCGATCATTTCCTTAAGATCATCCGCCTCATTACGCACTTTTAGATCCATATAAAGGATTGAATAACCGACAAAGAAAATGAGCGTTGTAATAATGGTCACCAAGTATGAAACTAACGATGCCACAACACTACTGCCTAGTAATAGCGTCATCACCATGTTGATGATGGCACCTGTAATCGAAATAAGAATATAAAACACAACATAAACACCTAGTGTCTGCCAGAAACGACCTTTTGTTAATCGCCAGCTCTTTGCGATGCCTGGTGCTACTTTTTCATACGTGACTGCTGCAAAGAATACACTCATCTTAGTGAATAGATAAGCAAATCCTGCAAAGAGAGCTAGGATAATGATAAATATCGTTACCATTGCGCCAGCCATTGGTGCTCCTTGCATTCCACCGCCAACTAAAGTCATAACAAGCACAAATACAAGAAATGCTCCGAAAACCATTAAAACAAATAACAAGGAGCTCCCTAATAGTGGCCAGAAACGAGACATGGCTTGTTTAATCACTTCTCCATTTGTCCAGCTTTCCTGGTTCTGAATTTTTTTCGTAGCTAGAATAATAGAAGATTGAGCAAGTATGTAAAGGACCATTGCGATAATTGGCATAATAACGGCATATGCAATAATTAATCCTAGGTTATCAATATTTGCAGGGAAGGGTGCTCCAGTGGTTCCGGGTGCCCCTGTACCTTCTGCATTCTGTAAAAAGTTTTCAAGAAATGTTCCTTCCCCTGTTTGGCGAAAGAAGCTTGTTCCACTTGCTAACATAAAAATAGATTGGATTAAGTAGAGTGGTCCAAGTAAGATAAGTACAAGTAAAAATAAAGACGAAAAGTTTTGCTTTACGATTCGAAATGAGTGATCTAAAATCTCTGAAAAGCTTTTAGGTTTCGTTTGTTTGATCTCCATGAGTTTCCTCCTCTAACACATACATAATGTGGAATATAGTAGTTCCCATTCTATCATGTTACTCAAAAAATTTGTCATATTGGAACATTTTTCTACAACCTTAGGGGGATCCATAAACATTTTACATGGTGATACAGGTATTTTTTTGTGACTTACGAACGGGTGAAGTCGGGGTGCAAGCGCTTCTCTATAATTTGCGAGTGGCGGCATACGGGATGCGAACGCTTCACCTACAAAAAAAGGAGGCGTGCAGCCCCCTTTTATGATTCATATATTCGATTATGGTGCGTGTACACATTTAGTCGGTTCCCTCGAATAAAACCAACTGTCGTGATCCCAAGGTCATCTGCTAAATCCAACGCAAGTGTAGTTGGTGCGGATTTAGATAGGATAATCCCGACGCCAATCTTTGAAACTTTTAAAAGCACTTCAGAAGAAATACGTCCTGAAAAGGCGATGACTTTATCACGTAAGGAAATTCGGTTCTTGAGGCAGTAGCCATAGATCTTATCCAGTGCGTTATGGCGTCCAATGTCTGAATAGGAAACCACGAGATCATCCGTGGTACAGAGCGCTGCATTATGCAATCCACCTGTCTTATGAAAGTTCGAGGAGGTTCCCTGCATGTTGCTCATCAAGTCCATACAAGCTTGTACCGATAACGTTGTTTCTGTCCGAATCGTCTTGGCTGTTCTCACATCATTTTGAAAATAGAACTGACGGCTTTTACCACAGCAGGAGCCAATAAACCGCTTGGAGTGTCCCTCCTGATGAAGATGCACCTTTTTGGTTAGTTCTACATAAGCAAAACCTTGGCCCTCATCCACCTGGAGAGACTTCACCTCATCTAAAAAGTGGATCAACCCCTCTGAGGCCATAAAGCCGATAACCAATTCCTCCAAATGTTCAGGAGTGCACACCATCGTGGCAAATTCCTCACCGTTCACCATAATCGTAAGCGGGTATTCTGTGGCTACTGTATCCTCTACCTCAACAAAAGAATCCACTTCATATTTGTGTACATTTCGTTGCTCCATTATCTCTTTTTTCATACCTAAACGCCTCTTTTATGTTGTTTCCATCTCTAATTCTTCCACGCGCTTTTCCACGTACTTCGTATCCTTCTGAGCATGGAAGGTTTCAGCTTTTTCTACAATAACCGCAGTATTGTATTCCGGAATGCCGGCATATTTTTCATATACGCCTTTTGGAATCAACACATTCCCTTCAGGCCAGTACACTAAAACATTCTCGCTTCGGGTATTTGCGAATTTCGCATAACCGTTTAACTTCCCATACTGATTATAGACCACAATGGCTTCACCTTCACGAATCTCCAATTTCTTTGCATCCTCTTCATTAATCAATACATCATAACGACTTGCATTGTTGAACGGATCTTTCTCATCATAAATCATCGAGTTGAATTGTTTTCCACGTCTTGTTGTGACATAGAAGCGTCCTTCAGTTTTGCGGCGTTCTGGAATTTCAATCGGAAGCAAGTTCCCTCGCCCATCTGGTGTCGGGCATTCTCCACCTTCACATAACCAAGCGCCTCCCCATTGGAATACATCACCTTGCTCTTTTAAATGTTGAATACCATCATAATTTCGATTAGCAACAGCAATCTCATCCCGTATTTGTTGAGCATTCTCATACTCGATTAAATGCTTCTCATCTGGCTTTACTCTCTTGGCAAGCTCCATATAAATCTCCCATTCGGGACGTGCTTCTTCAATGCGGGGCCCCTTAATTTCCGGAGAAAAATAAACCATACGCTCTGTTGATGTAGATGTTCCTCCACCAGGTTGTTCATAACGGGTCATAGCTGGCAGAACGAGTACCTCTTCTCTCGCATCAACTAACGTAGAAGTATTCAAAATAATATCCTGATGCACACGTAGCTCGACCTCTTCTAAACATTGCTTAATAAAGGTTGGGTCAGGCATCGTTTCTAAAAAGTTTCCGCCAGAAGTATAGAACATTTTCATTTTACGTTCATGATCATCTGGTAAAATTGCATGTTCAATGGACTCACCAACGATATCCCCTTGCCATTTTGGGATCTCAAATCCCCAGACGTTTTGGACACGATCGATATTTTCTGGTGTGAAGCCTCCTCCTGGTAACACGAAAGGATCTGACCCCATTTCACCAGACCCTTGTACACCAGAGTGTCCGCGAATTGGCATTACACCACATTTCTCTCTTCCAATGAACCCTTTTAGCATAGCAAGGTTGGCTACTTGTGAAATGTTATCTGTTCCAAAACGGTGTTGCGTTAAGCCCATCGACCACACGAATACCCCGCTTTTTGATTTAGCTAAAAGCATCGCCAATTCTTCTATTCGTTCACGTGTTAGGCCAGAGGATTGTTCAAGATCACCCCAGTTTTGACTCTCTACATGTTCCTTTAATTCAGTAAAACCATTCGTATGTTCGTTGATAAAGTCATGGTCAATAGCAGAACCTTGCTGTACCTCTTCCATCTCAAACCAATGCTTCATGATGCCATTCATAAAGGCAATATCTCCTCCGATATTGACCTGGTACACATCATCAGCAATTTTCGTACCGAACAGAGCGCTATCTGGTATTGAAGGAATCCAATACTCGTCCATGGACGGCTCGTAATATGGATTGATCACGATGATCTTTGTACCTTTACGCTTAGCTGCATACATATATTTTGTAGAAACTGGCTGGTTGTTCGCTGCAACAGAACCCCAGAATACAAGCACATCTGAGCCAATCCAATCCTGATAATTACAGCTTGAGGCTCCAATTCCAAGTGAGCGACTCAATGCTGTTTTACTAGGCGAATGACAAATACGGGAAGCGTTATCAATATTGTTCGTACCTAAGAAACGTGCAACCTTCCCTGCAACATAATACGATTCATTGGTAATACCACGAGCTGTTAAGAACATGGCAAGCTGCTTAGGATCAATGTTCTTCACTTTAGCTGCCATTTTATCCAGTGCCTCATCCCATGAGATACGTTTAAACTGGTTCTCACCAGGTTTACGTGAAAGAGGATAAGGGATTCTGCCAAGTTTTCGGAGTTCAGAGCTATCCATTTTTCTCAACTCACCGATATCTTGATGTAATACCTCTTCCTTAATTTCTGGCATCGTGTTTAAGCGAAGTACATTCAAGCGTGTCGTACATAAATGTGGACCTTTTAATGTTTGATCTTGCAGTCCACTTACCCCTAGAGCACATCCATCACAAACGCCTTTTGTTAAAATTCTTGTAGCATATGGGAGATTATCTTTGTTTTCCCACATAACTTTCATTGTGTCGCGGATGTGTTTTGGTTTGATCTTACCTAACCCGAACGGTACAGGACTAACCCAGTGCTTCGGATCAGGTGTTTTCTCTAACTTCATTGGACCTTCGTGTTTCGTATTCCCCATTTGAATCCCCTCCTGTTCCTTTGTAAAAAAAGAAAGCTTCCCTCTTGGCAAGCTTTAAATAAATAAAAAACCACCGAAACCCCGCTACACAGGTGTATAACGAGGATTACGGTGGTAGTCTTTAACAGGATCGCTGCCAAGTGCCAACACACTTCTCTATTATTTTTTCATTTGAATGCTTTCTGATAACTCTCGATCAAATACGAAAATCGACATCCCTAAATCTGCTTCAATATCAATATCGACAAATAGATCTAAAAATTTAGCCCCTAACAGATCCTCCATCTCTTGTGGATAATGGTTTTTATAAATATTTTTCACCATTTCTGTTCGAGCTGCTCGTACCATTTGTTCCCCATCCTTATTAGAAGCAATGAACTTCTCTACTGGAGACATGTTGCCTTCCATCTCACATATAGCCCAATTCTTGCAAAAGGTTGTCGTTATCTTTTGAGGACCTTTTCCCATATGCTTTTTTCGAAAGGCACGTACTAAATTACTAAATTCTGCCTCAAACTTATTCATGCTCATTCTTCCCTTTTCACGCTTGGTTTCAGGCGAATATAACATAATTTATTGGTTAAGTGTAGGTTGCGCATCTTGGGCCGGAGTATTATTTTTAAGTTTATTCATATCAACTCGTATTAAGAACGAGACCACAAGTGCTACGATAAATAAGCCAGCGAAGAAGATCAGGCTGTTCGCGTAGCTCCCTGTCGTATCCTTAATCCATGCTGCAAACAGAGGACCAACTAAACCTGCTGCAGCCCATGCTGTAAGGATATAACCATGAATAGCTCCTAGCTGTTTTGTTCCAAAGATATCTCCAATAAATGCTGGTATTGAAGCAAATCCGCCTCCATAACAAGTGTACACAATCGCTAATAAAATTTGAAATATTATGACTGATGATACGTTAGGTAAAACAGCAAAAGCAAAAATTTGCAGTACAAAGAAAGATGTATATGTGTTTGCACGACCAATATAATCTGACAATGTTGCCCAACCTATACGCCCAAATCCATTAAATAACCCAAGTACACCTACTAGCGCAGCAGCTTCAGTAGTACTTAACCCTACACTTTCCTCTGCCAGTGGTTTTGCAGCTGATAAGATAGCAATACCACATGTAACATTGATAAAGAGCATGAGCCACAAGTAGTAAAATCGTTTGGTTTTCACAGCTTCATTTGCAGTAAGCTGAGCTAAATCGGCTTTAACTTTCTTTTCACCCTTCTCAACCTTTTCCTGAAAACCACTTGGCATCCAACCTTCAGGTGGCTTTTCTAGATATAAAGAAGAAATAAGCATAATAACAAAATACGCAATACCTAAGATGTAGAACGTAGCAGCAATGCCTACGGATTTAATTAAAGCATCCATAATGGGACTGCTAATAGCTGCTGCAAACCCAAACCCCATAATCGCGAGCCCCGTTGCAAGCCCTCTACGGTCTGGGAACCATTTAACAAGCGTAGAAACCGGGGCAATATAACCAACACCTAGACCGATTCCACCTAGCGCTCCGTAAAATATGTACAAGAGTGGTAAGGAACCAAAATTCACAGCAAGCCCTGACCCCGCAACTCCTAAACCAAATAGTATAGCAGCTAGTAAACCAGACTTACGAGGACCATGTTTCTCTACAAAACTACCTAAAAATGCTGCAGCTAACCCTAAAAACAAAATGGCTAGACTAAAGGTCAGTTGCACTTGACTATTACTCCATCCAAATTCATTGACTAATGGATTCGTAAAGTTACTCCAAGCATACACAGAGCCAATTGAGAGGTGGATCCCCACCCCCGAAAGTGCTATGAGCCAACGATTTTTTGTTTTACTCAATGTTCTTCACTCCTTTTTTAAAATATAAAACCGCCATTTTCCCATAGGAATGCCAATGAGAAAATGACGGTAATTTCACACAGGGTCGCTAAGCTAAACCACGTTTTCATTTTGTAACGCTTTCATTTCACTGAAAATAATAGGTAACAGGTTCGCTGTTCCTTGTCATATTCAGCATGAAATTTAAATTTTTTGAATTTTCTTATTTTATAATAGATGAATGAGTCCTTTGAAGTCAAGACTTTTATCCAATTAATAACATCAAAGGCGATAGATAGAAAAAATACACAAAAATACATAGACACCTATCCTTCATCACATACTACATCTAAACGATAAAGGAGGTATGCATAATGGATAAACAACGTGCTAAAGAAATACGTGAATCCGAAAATCTAATAAATGTCACCTATAACGGCGATCCAATCTATATCCAAAATGTAAATGAAAATAATGAAACAGCTAGTGTGTATGAGCTTGAAAATCCTCAAAAACAGCACCAAGTTTCATTAGATGAGCTAACTGAAAGATAAAAAACCTTAAGTTGAAGCAAAAAGCCTGTCTCATCGTTTCCTTGTTACGAAGAGACAGGCTTTTTCTTTTACATCGTTGCTTTTTGTTCAGAGTGCTTTGGTACCACAAAAGATGCTTTTTGGGGGAGCTTACCAAATATGGCGCTAGCTCCTGGAACAAATTTATGAACAGTCCAAATGATTAAATAGCAAAGGATTACAGTGCTTATATAACGTAATCCCATTTGGATGTGGAACATATAGTTTGGATCTGCAGGAATGAATTTCGCCACCTCTCTTAACACAACAGGGTGAAGCAGATAAAAACCAAATGAATAAACGGCGACATTTTTTACGGCCCCAAATAAACGCTTTGGCATCTTATCACTCGCCAGCTCTGCAAGGCGGAAGATCATATAACTCCCTGCGACCATATAAATCAGATTCACAAACTTGTACGTAATACCTGGTAGCGTTGATTCATTTAACATATACATATCGTAATGCAGGTACACCGTTGTTATACCAGCGACTGCTGATGCTATGAAAAGAAGAACGCTTGAGTAGCTGCGAATCTTTTGACGCATTTCATTGTAGTACGTCCCAATCCACGCCCCTAGCAAGAACGTCCCAATACTATTTAAAAATACGTGGAACGTTGTTATTTCATAGGTTGTATTGAGATAAAAGTATAATAGCTCAAGCCCAAATCCAAATGCCCACATATACTTTCTGAAAAAGGTGAGCTTTTGCGCCATATATACGAAGAGGGGTAGTACTAAATAAAATTGTACAATTAGAAAAATAAAGTGCAATTGATAATAGGATTCTCCGTGTAAAATACGATCAACCGATTCCATGATATTAACTTCACGAAATCCGATTTGATACATATACACCTCATAAAAAACGGCCCAAATTAAATAGGGAACAAGAATGAATGTTACGCGCTTTTTATAGTAATCTTTTAAAACATCCCAGGTTAAGTTCTTCTTCATATAGTTAAAAAAGAACACCATGCCTGTAATCATAATAAAGATCCCTGCTTCGATTCGCACGATACGGTTGATAAAGTGGTATTTTTGGAAAGCTCCACTATCAAATGGAAGTGTTGATTGGAATTGTCCTGTCACATGTACCAACACAACCATTAACATCGCAAATAGCCGAAGCAGAAAGATCGAATCAATTCTGCTTTTAGTCATTTTGCATTCCTCATTTATTTCATAAGTTAACCTTGGTAACTATACCATGGTTTTCCTTCATTCTGTTCGGAAAAGTTTCATGCCTCATACATAATAAATCTTTCGAACTAGTATAACGTTTTTTGTCCTATTTTGGGGTGGTATCTACTGGAAATGAATTTACAAATTAAATTTGTTATGTACCTATGTTGAATTAAGTTCTTCTATTAAAGCCACCGTTTGTGGAAGACTTGCTTTCTAGATAAAGTGCGAGGAGGTAGTGCAGGGCCGAGGGAATTCGGCGTCTAGCCGAGGGATTCCATCGCCTACCCAAGGGATTCCATCACCTACCCAAGGGATTCCATCACCTACCCGAGGGATTCCGTCACCTACCCGAGCGAATCCATCGCTTACCCGAGCGAATCCATCGCTTACCCAAGGGAATACTGTTCCTTCCCACGAGAACATAGCCCCCAGCACTGCATAAAAGCAACGGACTCCTCTCAGTTTCAAGTCTTCAACAATCCTGCCATATAACTGAACAAGCATTATTTAATAGTTCATTTATTTGTTCCCTATGACCAACAACTACTAACATAGCCCACAAACGAAAAGTGCCTCCCTCTAATCAAAGAGGAAGACACTGAATTTATAGTTGATTCAAAGCCCACTGAGCTAACAAGGTTGCTCCATATGGCAGGGCTTCTTCATCTAGATCAAATTTTGGATGGTGAAGCGGATAAGTCGCTTCTTTTTCTTCATTTCGTACCCCTAATCGGAAGAATACGCCTGGGATTTGTTCTGCATAAAAGGAAAAGTCCTCTCCTCCCATGGATGGTTTTACAATGGAAAATTGATCTGGACCTAAAACTTCCTCTGCCACTTGTCTTACACTTGGTACAAGTGTCTCATCATTCACCACTGGTGGATAAAAGTAGTTATATTGAAAATCATAAGATACACCAAAGCCTTCAGTAATCCCACGAATGATGCTCTCCATTCGGTGTTCAATGGTTGAGCGTACTTCGGGATCTAACGTGCGAACCGTTCCTCTCATTTTCACGCTTGGTGCAATGGCATTAGGGGCTGATCCACCTTGAATTTGCCCAACTGTGAGCACAGTGGGGGATACTGGATTGATTTGGCGACTTACTACTTGTTGTAGTGAACTTACAACCTCTGATGCAACTGTAATAGAATCCGTTGATAAATGAGGATGAGCTGCATGCCCACCTTGTCCTTTAATTTCTAAGTCAAAAAAGTCGGCAGCTGCACAGGCTTCTCTTTGCGTACAAGTAACCTGACCTGTAGGTACCATTGGATTTACATGCAACCCTGCTATGACATCTACTTTTGGATTTTCTAATACGCCGTGTTCAATTAACGTTTGAGCACCAAACAAACCTTCTTCAGCTGGCTGGAAGATTAACTTAACGTTTCCTCGTTTCGGAGGGTTATCCTTTAGAAGCTTTGCTGCTCCCAAAAGCATGGATGTATGACCATCATGGCCACATAAATGTGCTTTTCCATCTATTTGGGATTTGTATGGGACATCTTTTTCATCTTGTATCGGTAAGGCATCCATATCTGCTCGTAACGCTACAGTTAATCCTGGCTCCTCACCTTCAATTAAAGCTGTTACACCTGTCTTTGCCACAACTTGGACATGGGGTACACCTAATGCTTCTAATTGCTGTTGAACAAATTGGGATGTACGATTTTCTTCAAACCCCAATTCAGGATTTTGGTGAAGGTCTCTTCTCCACTCGGTTAAGGTATTATCAAGATTTTTAGCTTGTTTTAGTAATTCATGCATTTTTAGAACACTCCTTAAGAGGAAAACATTCGTAATTATCTGAATCTAGTATTAAAATGTAAGATAAATTATGGTACATTGTTTCGTAGCAAAAAAGACCTTTTGACTTTTTTTCATTTTTTTCTGAGGGATGGAGCTTATTATGAATCATTCACTTATACAATCCAAAAGTATATGGTTTAAGGTCTTCCTTATCCTTTTAGGGATCTCCATGCCGTTATGGCTGGGAGCTGATGAAACAGGACTGACGAGCATGATGGATGATCTCAGTCGTGATCCAACGGGGAATACATTGATGTTAACGGCTTTTGTTTTGGTCATGTTAAATACGGTCCGTGCTCTTCCTCACTATCTTGGATCACTTTTATTAGGAGATGAATTAGCCAAAAAACTTAATAAGCCTTGGCTCACGTTCATCGTTCCTTTCTTCATCATTCCGCTCGTCTACATCACAATTAATCTCTACAATCCACTTAATTATGATTTTGGTGGTCCAGCGTTATTATTATTGATTTCGATCGTATTGTTACATTTATTAGGGAAGGGTCGAATGAGGCCCATACTAAAATCTTTTGTACTAGCTCAGCTACTGTTTGGGTTTCAGTGGTTGGATATGGTTATCTTTTTAACACCTCTAGGATTTGGAGGAGGACCAATCTCAAGTGAAGTGAAAGAAATTGCAGTAAATATCGGTTTTGGGAACACCTTATCATTATACAGTTTGCTTTTATGCGGTATATTCATGATCAATGCAGTTGTTCTAGCCGTATACCTTACCGTTTCAGAGCAAAAATGGCGTATGAGACAGGATTTAAATATTGCTAGGGGAGAAATGGTAGAATCTCGTGCTGGTCGTGAAGCTTTACATCTGGTTCATGACTTAAAAACTCCTCTCTCCCTTATTGAAGGTCTTAACTCCTTGATTCAAATGAAAGCTAAAGATCAGGATGTTCAAGAATACACAGAGCAAATATCCGAATCGATTGAATCTACAAGTAATATGGTCTCTGAGATTTTGTATGAAGAAAAGAAAAACTGGTGTACCCTTTCAAGGTTGATTGAATATGTACGAGCCAATAAACTGACCGACCAATCGATAGATTTTCAATTTGAGCTTCATGCAGATCCGAATATAAAAGTGTATGTAAATAAAATTCGTATGACAAGAGCCATTGTGAACTTGATTGATAACGCCTGTGATGCCGTTGATGGGAAATTAAACGCCAAGGTGACAATTCGATCAGAATTCGATGAATCAGGTATCTGGTTAGGCGTAGAAGACAATGGAAAGGGACTCTCTAAAAAGGAACAGCAAAAAATTTGGAGTGCTGGTTACAGTACGAAGGCTCATCCTGGTGTAGGTCTAACGTTTGTGAAAAACGTCGTTGAGGAGCATGAAGCTACCTTGAAAATCGATAGTGAATTAAAAAAAGGAACAACCTTCTGGATTGTTCTACCAAAGGAGTGTGTGCAGCTATGAACATTTTAATTATTGATGACGACCCGTCCCTACGTTATATGTTGACGGAAATTTGTAAACATGCAGGATGGGACTCAGAGATTGCAGAAAATGGACAAAAGGGCGTGGATTTATTCCAAGAAGGCAAATATGACCTCATTCTTGTTGATTATCATATGCCAGAGATGGATGGGATTCAAACTGTGAAAGCTATTCGAAGCCTTCACTCTCAAATTCCTATACTCGTTCTAACAGTAGATGAACGACAAGAGATTGCTGATCGATTTCTTCAGGAAGGTGCTAATGATTTTGCTTTGAAGCCTGTAAAAGCTCCAGATATTATTTCAAGAATTCAGCTTCATGTTCAGCTAGCTAATTTAAAAGGATCTCAAGCCCAGGACGATAATGTTTATAGCTCCAAAGGAATCAGTAAAAACACACTCACTCATATTGAGGATTATATGAAAAAGCAACCTGAACCAAGCTCTGTAGATGAAATTTCAAAAGAGGTCAATCTTGCCTATCCGACAGTTTATCGGTATGTAACTCATTTGCTGAACGAAGGCAAAGTAAAGCAGATCGATTCACACCAAAAGATGGGGCGACCTAAAAAGTTATATCAATGGTACTCCGCTTAAGCATTCGCCTTTGGGCGAGTGTTTTTTATTAGATTATTTTTACATCTAACACTGATATAAGCTGATATAAGCACTCTCCCTTCTAGCATCTCCTCTCAACTTTTTTTCATTTTTTTCTGTATGAAAATTAAAAATGAGTTCTTATAATAATTTTTAACATTTCAAACAATTTAGACATCGAAAGGAGATGCTTTATGGAACATTTCGGCCTATTATCATTATTACCATCCGTAGTCGCTTTGGCCCTAGCGATCTGGTCTAAGCGTGTTGTCCCATCATTACTTGCAGGAATTCTGGTAGGGACAATGATGATTGATATTAAAACGAATGGTGTCCTGCACGCAATTATGTATTCCATCCTTAACCTATTCAGCGCCATCGCCGGCCATCCTGCTGATGCAGAGGCAGGTATCCGAGGCATGGGACTCGTAAAAGGGGCTGGACGTGCTGAACTCATAATCGTTGTATTCTTACTCGGGGCATTTATCGGCGTCCTTAATAAATCGGGCGGTGCTTATGCATTCGGTAATTGGTTAGCTAACAAAGTTCGTGGAAAACAAGGTGCCCAAGTATCCACTGCACTAATGGGAAGTTCCCTATTCACAAGTGCTTACTTTAGCTCCCTTGCTACAGGAACTGTTTTCCGACCAATTTATGATCGTATGAATATTTCAAGAGCAAAATTAGCATTCTTTCTAGACTCAACTTCGTCTCCAATCAACGTACTTGTACCGATTTCTGGTTGGGTAGCATTCATGGGAGCGCTCATGGTAGATAACATTCCAAGCGTAAATGATCCTATTGCAGGTCTAGCACAAACTGTGCCATACAACTTTTATAACATCGTTATCTTAGTTATGGTGTTCCTTTTTGCTAGTGGTAAATTGAAAGATTTCGGACCTATGAAAAAAGCTGAAGAACGTGCGAAGCAAGGAAAAGAACCTGGATTTGAAGAGCAAGAGGTTGCAGCTACTGCAGAACCGAATAAAGGTAAAAATGCATCTCCTTCAGACATGTTACTTCCGCTTGGTGTTTCAATTGCAACACTTGTTTTACTTGGCATGTGGAATTATACACTACCGTACTTCTTCGAGGTTGAAAAGCTTCCTTTAGACGGTAACAAAATGCTTATTATCAGCTTCGGTCTTGGTATTATCGTTGCCTTCTTGAAGTACACTTTAGGAAAACTTATGACACCAAAACAATTCTCTGAAGAACTATTTGAAGGTTCAAAAACCGTCATTCTAGGTGCTGTTATTATTCTATTAGCCGTTACACTAGGCGACATCATGCGCGCAACAGCTCCAGAAGGAACTGGCGCAGCTGCATTCATTGGTGAAGTAGCAAAAGGCGTGATTCCTAGCGCAATCATCCCATTAGCCTTATTTATCATTTCTGGATTTGTGGCATTCTCCATGGGAACTTCATTCGGAACTTGGGCGATTATGATGCCGATCGGTGTTTCCTTGATGCTAGCAACTGGCGGAGATCCCATCCTTGCTGCTGCCGCAGTTCTTTCAGGCGGAGCATTTGGAGACCACACCTCTCCGATCTCAGATACCAGTATCATGTCCTCCGTTGGTTCAGATTGCGACCACATGGAGCACATCAATACGCAGCTCCCTTACGCACTAACAGCTGCAAGCGTAGCTTCCGTATTCTTCCTTGTTGCAGGATTTATCATGTAGACAAAAAAGTGCCTGACTCACACAAAATGAGCAGGCACTTTTTTAGTATTTATATAGTTGTTCAAGTAATTTTATATTCTCTAATGTTTTATCATGATAGGACTTCAAGGATTCATTCTGCTTAATAGCTTTTGTAAAGGTCTCCACTTGGAGTTTGTACTGATCCCCTATGATTGTCTCTTCATAGCTACCATCTTGATTGCTCACTTTTATAACACCTTTATGGTCATTAGCGTCTGGACGATAAGCAAATGGAATCTGAATTGACCCTTTCGTTCCAAGCACCTCATATTGATGACGAAGTGGTGCATTAAAGCTACAATCTACTTGAGCCATTGTTCCGTTCTCCATTCTTAACGTAACAAGTGATGTAACGTCTACACCATACTCATCATCCAAAGAGGATTTTACGGTATGTTCAATGGGATCACTATCTAATAAATTAATGGCTGTATGAGTACCATAGCACCCTACATCCCACAGAGCTCCACCACCTTTTTCTTTATCAAGGCGAATATTGTATTTCGATCGATCAAAACTAAAGGAGAAGCTAGCACGCAAGTATTCCACTTCCCCTATTTCACCTTCAGCGATTAACTCTTTCACCCGATGATGTTGAGGGTGGAATTGATACATAAACGCTTCAAGAAACTGCACATGATTCTCATTACACACCTCAATCATCTCTATCACATCTTGATGTGTTAAGGATGCTGGTTTTTCGCATAAAATATGCTTGCCTGCTTTGGCTGCCTCAAATACCCATTTTTTATGTAGATGGTTTGGGAGAGGAATATACACCGCTTCAATTTCAGAATCTTGTAAGAGCTCTTCATATGATCCATATGCTTTTTCAATACCAAATTGTTGTTGGACTTCTTTCTCTTTTCCACTTGAACTTGCAATGGCTATAATCTCAGAGTCTTCTGTACGCTGAATTGCTGGGATGAGTGCTTTTCTGGCAATGTTTGCAGCCCCCAGGATTCCCCACTTGATCATATTAACACTCCTTTTTCTTCCATCATAGCAACGTAGCTTTCGGCTGTCGAACAATTAACAAGATAGGTTTGATATCTCATGTAATTAGAAAATAAAAAACTGCCGTTAGGCAGTTTTTAAGCGAGCTACAAAAACGGTGGTTCTCTTGTTACTAATGGTTTATAGTACGCTGTACGTCGTGTCAAAATCAGGTTCTCCTGATCCAGCCACCAGTCTGTTTTCATTGTTTGAAAGGCGTTAACAAGTACTTCTTCTTGATCACTTGAAGCAATTACTGTCTGATCATTTGTATAGTTTTGATCCAGATTGTATATAGCACTTCTTCCCTTGAACCCATACTTTGATCCAACAAAGTTAGATACGATGGTATAGGATTGTGCCCCTTTAGCTACTGCATCCCATGTAGAGACCGTACCTTTAGGATATGGCTTCGGGAATACATCCTGGTTCATCGACAGCTCAACCCCATAATCCCCCGTCCAGCTTGCAGGGATACAAATCATATCTGCGCGCTTAACAGCTAAGACTCCTGCCACTTCTGGAAATGTGGCGTCATAACCAATCATCATTCCAACACGGCCAAAGCCATTTACAGGGGTGACCATAATCCGCTTTCCCGGTGTAGCCCATCGTTCATCCCAATGATCCAAGTGAATTTTACGATGTTTCCCAATAACCTCACCTTCAGGGCTTATAAACAACGCACTATTATAGAAGTGAGGCAATTCCTTTTCAGCAAATCCAAATACGATATAAGCCCCTACCTCTCGTGCTAACTTTTTCATCTCCTGAACGGTAGGTCCATCATCTGTCTCAGCGTAGGGCTCTATATCTTGCTTTTTTTGTAACTCCATTGGACCAATCACAGATAGTTCAGGAAGAACAATAAGATTCACATCTTCCTCTACTTTTTCTCTTACAAGCTGCTTCACCTTTGCCAGATTCACTTCTTTAGAACCAATCTCAGGTTCATATTGAATCGAAGCTGCTTTTATATTTCGTGCGTGCGTGTTTTTTGTATAATCCCATGGACCTAAAAAGAGCATTAATTCTTTGTAAGACTCCATACGACGCTCTAACATTCGAGATTTTGCAGGGTTTTCAAACTGAGCTGGATCAATACTCCCTTCTAAAATATACGGGGCAGGATCTTTTTCATCAATTGTCATTGGCGCTTCGGCAAGCTTCTTCCCATAAGGTGACCATACAGAACTAAGACCCACCATATTAAAGTCTTCTTCTTTGTCAGAACGGTTCGCACTGACGATATAAAGACCATTCATTTCTGCCCAGTGCTGCAACATCGAGATGGAGGCACTAGATGAATTCGTTGGGAAACACAAAATATCAGCACCATTTACAGCTGCTAGTCGTGCGGATTCAAAGTAGGTAGAATCCTGACAAATAATCATTGCGATGTTCCCAATATCCGTTTCGTAAACTGGACAGCCGATGTCTCCCCAACAAGACCAGTAATTCTCAACGACCCACTGATGAATTTTGCGGTACTTTCCAATATATCCATTTGGACCTACAAGAGCTGATGAGTTATAATACAACCCTGTTTCAAGATCAACCTCTGCCATACCAATAACAATATATGTGTTGTATTCCTTTGCAATCTCGGCAAACTGGGCAGTTGTTAAACCCGGAATCGTATCTACATAGGAAGAAATGGCAGAACGGTCTAAGTAATGATAGCCTGTGGTGGCCATTTCAGGAGTAACGATGAGTTTAGCACCCTTTTCAGCAGCTTCACGAACATACTTTTTCAATTCACGTATATTCGCATTTCGTCGGTTTAGCTTCGGATTATATTGAATCGCTGCAACTGAAAAGGGGGTAGAGATATTGGACATCTAAGAGCCTCCTTTAACATAATTAAGTTCCTTTTAGCGTAACATACCACATTTCAAGGCTAGAAATATAACACGTTTTTACAAAAAATACATGTATATCATGAGTATGTCTCCTCCACCTTTTACTCAAAATAACAAAAAAGATCCATTATTGGAGGAACCGTTATGAAGGGTAAAAAATGGGATTTGTTTGCATTAGCAGCTATCCCTTTATTAATGACGTTAGGGAATTCCATGTTAATTCCTGTATTACCCATTATTGAACGCAAAATAGAAATTACCTCTTTTCAATCGAGTTTAATTATTACCATCTACTCTATTATCGCAATCCCTCTTATTCCTATTTCCGGATACCTCTCTGATAAGCTAGGTCGAAAAAAAGTCATCATTCCTAGTCTTATCATTGTTGGAATTGGAGGAGCCATTTCAGCTTATGCAGCTTGGCAAATGAAGAATCCTTTTACTGTTATCCTAATCGGACGATTTATCCAAGGTATAGGTGCATCAGGTGCATTTCCGGTTGTGATTCCAACCGTAGGAGATATGTTTAAGGATGAGGAAGAGGTAAGCAAAGGGTTGGGGATTATCGAAACTTCTAATACATTCGGGAAAGTTTTAAGTCCAATATTGGGTGCTCTATTAGCAGCAGCCCTCTGGTTTTTACCATTTATTTCTATACCTATTTTATCTGGGTTAGCCATTATCCTCGTTATGATCTTTGTAAAAGTACCAAAAGAAAACAAGCAAGAGCCATAGAGGATGACTTTACAATCTTAGGTTACAAAAAAGGCCTATTTTTAGCGGTTCCTTTACTTTTTTTATGTGCGGCATCTTATATTGCTGGTAACAAAATAGGTGAAAATAAATTTTTAATGAAATGGATAATTTTAATTGGAAGTGGGATTGCTGTCGTTTCGTTCTTTTTTGTACAAGATCAAGAGAGTCTGCTTAGTTATTTAATTTTTCTATCTGTTGCAGGTACTGGTATAGGCGTAGCTCTTCCGTGTCTAGATGCTTTTATTACAGAAGGAATCCCTAAAGAAGAACGTGGGACTATGACTGCAGTATATAGTTCTATGCGTTTTATAGGTGTAGCAGCTGGCCCACCTGTAGCTGCTCTTATGATGAAATCCTTTCCTTCCAGCCTGTACTATACCTTCGCTGGATTAGTGCTCATTAGCTTAGTTATAAGCTTTATAGGGATAAAGCCTTCCAAATCTTAAGAAAGATCATTATGCACCAAGCTGCTAAGCTTGGTGCTTTTTCACAGATATCCATAGGTCTATGTTGATGCTACAATAAAATCAAACTGCATGAGAGGAAGACAGACGATGCTTGAATTATTCCTTCCTATGCTTGAACGATTAGGAATTATTGTGACCGTAGCCTTTATTATTACAAGGTTTCGCTTTTTCCGTGAATTAATTGATCAGAAAACCCTTCACCCTCAACAACAATATATGGCCATTTTGTTCTTTGGGCTCTTTGGAGTGATTGGTACATACACAGGAATCACTTATGATACCTCTTCCTCCCTATTCGGTAATGTTGTCTATGATCTTGGAGAGTCGGAAGCCATAGCGAATTCCCGCGTAATTGGCATTGTAGCTGCCGGGTTATTTGGTGGTTATCGCATTGGGGTTGGGAGTGGTCTAATTGCAGGCTTACACCGCTTCTCACTTGGAGGCTTTACTGGATTTGCATGTGGTATTTCTGCCGTTGTAGCTGGTCTCATTTCTGGATTCTTTCATAAAAAGAATAAACAACTTAAGCTTAAAACTGCATTACTTGTTGGTGCATTAGCTGAAACCGTTCAAATGTTAATCATACTAGGTGTGGCTAAACCTTTTACGATGGCGTGGGAGCTTGTTCAAGAAATTGGCCTTCCGATGATTATCGCAAATGGAGTTGGATCAGCTCTATTTTTACTTATTATCCGAAATGTTTTAGCTGAAGAAGAAAAGGCCGGTGCCATCCAAGCTCAGAAGGCACTAAAACTGGCTGAATCGACAATCTCATATCTACGTACTGGACTGAACCCTACTTCTGCTCAAAACGTTTGCAAGATGATTTATGAAGAAGTCAATGTCAGTGCTATTGCCATGACAGATCGACAAACTATCTTAGCCCATGTTGGAAAGGCAAACGACCATCACCAATCAGGAGAACCTATCCAAACTGATGCCACTAAAGAGGTGCTCGATTCAGGTGAAATGCTAATTGCAAACCATGCTTCCATACAATGTAAAGTCCCTGATTGCCCATTAGGAGCTGCAGTTATTGCACCTTTGAAGCGTAAAAATGAAGTTGTAGGTACATTGAAGTTCTACGTTCGAACAGAAAAAGAAATCTCAAATGTTCTTATAGAATTAATTCAAGGTCTAAATGCTTTATTAGGACAACAGCTTGAGATCGCAGAAGCAGAAAAGTCTAAAGAACTAGCACGTGAAGCAGAAGTGAAGGCACTTCAAGCACAGATTAATCCTCATTTTTTGTTTAATTCGTTAAACGTGATCGTGTCTTTAACCCGTACAAAACCAGATCGCGCTCGCTCGCTACTTATTGCACTATCTAAGTTTTTTCGGAAAAACCTAAGCGCCACAACTAAGACTTGGACCTCTTTAGCTGAAGAGTTGAAGCATGTAAAATCTTATTTACTTATTGAAGAAACACGATTTGAGGATAAATTACAAGTTGAATATGAAGTAGACGAAAGTGTCATGAATGCGAAAATAGCGCCTTTAACACTCCAACCTCTTGTTGAGAATTGCATAAAACACGGGATTAAAAACAAGGATGGACTCGGAAAAATCTTAGTTCGGATTATGGATAAAGGAAACGATATCCTAGTGTCTGTTCAAGATAACGGAATCGGAATGAGTAAGAATGATCGTTCTAGACTAGGGGAGAAGAGGGTAGACTCTAGTCAAGGTACCGGGCTTGGAATCTATAACGTAAATAAACGCTTGGAGTATATGTATGGTCATGCTTCAACTCTTCAAATTTATAGTGAACCTGATAAAGGCACTACGATTTCATTTGTTATTCCAAAGGACTATCAGGAGGATCGATATGAATAAACCAATCACAGCCCTCGTTGTAGATGATGAACGATTTAGTAGAGAGGAACTCATTTACTTATTAGAACAACATGATTCCATTAAAGTCATTGGGGAGGCCGATTCAGGAGATACTGCCCTAATGAAAGCCATTCAAACTCAACCTGATGTCATGTTCCTAGATATAGACATGCCTAAAATGGATGGAATGGAAGTAGCAAAATCTGTCCAAGAGCTCAAGAAGGCCCCTCAAGTTGTCTTCGCTACTGCGTACCCTGAATATGCTGTAGAAGCTTTTCGTCACGAGGCTCTGGACTATTTATTAAAACCTTTTGATGATGAGCAGTTAGGTGAAACTGTTAAGCGTATCAAATCAAGATTCACCAACAAACGTACGCCCATAAAGACAACATCCCCTTTAAAACTCCCTATCGAGAGCGAGGATGGGATTGTGTACATATCTCCTAATGACATTTTATATGTAGGAAGAGAAGAAAGAGATACGCAAATTGTCACCCAAAACCGTGTGTACGAAACGAAGTTACCTTTAAAAGAGGTTGAAGAGCGCCTTCAAGATTTTACTTTTTTCCGAATCCATAAAAGCTACTTAGTAAATTTAAATCATATCAAACGACTAACGCCCTGGTTTAATGGAGCCTATCAACTAGAACTTCAAGGGGTAAATGAAAAGTTGTCCGTTAGCCGAAATTATATTAAAGAACTGCGTAAACAACTGGAGTTATAGGTAGGTAAACACTCAAATAAAAATCTCAAGATCCTAAGAAATTTTTCATAAAGATCCAATGCATCTTAATCACTCCTGCATGTATCTTAACCTCCTCTCATAACATCTTAAACAGAAACAGCACCGTTGTAAGCGGAATCATGATACCTTATGTGTAAGCGATTACAAAGAAGGAGGACGATGACATGGTAACTTTTCTAGTGAGTATTGCACTATTAATCATTGGTTATTTCACGTACGGTAAATATGTAGAAAAGACGTTTGGAGTAAACACTGGACGACCTACCCCAGCCTATTCCAACCAAGATAATGTGGATTATCTACCCATGGGACAAAAGAAAAACGCACTTATTCAGTTATTAAATATTGCAGGTGTTGGTCCGATTTTTGGTCCAATATTAGGTGCACTATATGGACCAGTTGCTTTTCTATGGATCGTATTAGGGGCAATCTTTGCAGGAGCTGTTCATGACTATCTAACAGGTATGATCTCGATTCGTAATAGAGGCGCGCACTTACCCGAGTTAGCTGGGAAGTTTCTTGGGAAGGTTATGAAACACGTCGTTAATGCTTTTTCTATTCTACTATTAGTATTAGTTGGTACGGTGTTCGTAACTGCACCAGCTGATTTGCTTCATAGTATGACAAGCAGTTGGTTAACGCTACCGGTTATTTTAGCTGCGATCTTTGTCTATTATTTAGTTGCTACGTTACTTCCTATTGATAAAATTATTGGACGTTTCTATCCAGCTTTCGGCGCATTACTATTAATCAGTGCCCTTGGTGTAGGTGCTGGACTGGTGTTTACAGGAGCACCAATCCCAGAGTTGTCATTTACAAATATGCACCCTGATAATGCACCAATCTTTCCACTACTCTTCTTAACGATTTCTTGTGGAGCACTATCTGGATTCCATGCAACACAAACACCAATCATTTCACGTACAACCCAACAAGAAAAACAAGGGCGTCGTATTTTTTACGGCATGATGATTGCTGAAGGTGTTATTGCAATGATTTGGGCTGCAGCAGCTATGAGTCTATTTAACGGATCAGCTGGTCTAAATGAAGTATTAGCAAGCGGAGGGCCTGCTGCAGTTGTAAGTGAAGTATCGAAATCCATGCTTGGAGCAGTAGGTGGAACGTTAGCTGTTCTTGGCGTTATTGTCCTGCCAATCACATCTGGTGATACTGCATTCCGAAGTGCACGTATGATTATTGCGGACTATATTAACGTAACACAGAAAAAAGTAGCGAACCGTCTATGGATTGCAGTACCGATGTTTGTTATTTCATTCATGCTTACAAAAATTGATTTCACTCTATTATGGCGCTACTTCTCTTGGGCAAACCAGTCAACGGCTGTCATAGCCCTTTGGGTTGGAGCAACGTACTTGTTCCTTTCTCGCAAAAATTACTGGATTGCTGCAGTTCCAGCTACGTTCATGACAATGGCAACATTCTCTTATATATTAAATGCTGATATTGGGTTCAATCTCCCAATGAATGTTTCTTATATCATTGCTGCATTGATTACTGTTGGAATAGTAGCTGCATTCTTCAATCACGCTCGCCGTTCTTTACAACGAAATATCCCACTTGAGGAAGAATGGAGAGACATTGCGTAATGGGATGTTGTTCACCAAATTATACAGAACACGTTAAAGAACAAGAGACATCAGTTAATAATGCAGGGCGTGAAGCCATGCCATTCTGGTTCAAAGTACTAAGCGCTTTATCCATTATTAGTGTCTTTTATATCATGTAAAGAAAACTTGCCGAGTGGCAAGCCTTTTAAGGCGCAGACAGAGGCTTAGCCTTGGCTTATACTTCATACTTTCAAAATTTTCACTACGTCGAATTTCTCCATTGCTAAAATTTTATCTTTCTTAACGTGTAAAAAGGAAAACCACCAGTTCAGTTTTGAAGCTGGTGGTTTCATTTATTATATTTTCTCATTGCTCCATGATGCGTAGATCCGATACCTCTATTAAATGAAAGTGAATGCTGAATCGCATACGTTATAAATTGTTTTGCTATTTGAACCGCTTCTTCTACTGTTTTCCCTTTGGCAAGCTCTGAGGCAATTGCTGCTGAGTATGTACAACCTGCCCCGCTAGTATGAATCGTTTCTATTTTGTGGGACTCGATTTCATAAAACTTCTCCCCATCGTATAAAATATCTGTAGCATTCTCCGTTAATGGTCCACCCTTTACTAACACATAGGCTGGTCCAATATCTTTTATCTGTATAGCAGCTTCCTTCATATCTTGGATGGTATCGATACTTTCCACACTAGTTAAGCGAGCTGCTTCCATTCTGTTCGGTGTAATTACCTTAGCAAGAGGAAGCATATGTTCTTTAAAAGATTCGATGGCATCATCTTTTAACAATTGAGAACCCATCTTCCCGATCATTACAGGATCAACCACTATGTTAGGAATGGATAACTCCTTTATAAGTTCAGAGACCCGAACAATAATGTCTTCTGTAAAAAGCATGCCTGTTTTCGCAGCATCAAGACCTACATGCTCATGAGCAGCATACACTTGTGCTTCGATTGTATCGATTGGATGAGTAAAAATCCCCTGTTCTGTTTTGGCATTGTTGGCCACTATAGCAGTAATCGCACTCATTCCGTAAACATCTCTTTCTTGGAATGTTTTTAAATCAGCCTGTATCCCAGCACTCCCTTGAGCTGCAGACCCTGCTATCGTTAATACACGTGGTAACGTCATGTTTCTACTCCTTTTTTCATATTCATTATTCCTATTGTACGGCAGTTTCCTTATGTAATGCGAATAGACTGATTGCATAATCTCTGTTAGCCTCCACCATTTTGTATTAAAATAAGGGGGGTTGATAAAGGAGGACATACGTAACATGGATAAAGACATTAAACTCATAGCTTTAGATATGGATGGAACATTATTAAATAACGAGCACGAGATCTCCCCAGAAAACCAAGCTGCAATCAAAAAAGCAAAGGCTCAAGGCTTTCATGTGGTGATTAGCACTGGGCGCTCTCTTTCTACGTGCAAAGAGATTATTGAACCTTTAGGTGAATCCGCTTATCTCGTTACAATTAATGGCGGCGAAATTTATGATCAAAACTTTGAGCTTATAGAACGAAATTCTTTTGATCCAAAAGATGTTCGTAAGCTATGGGACCTTACCCAAAAGCATCAAGCCTTTTTCTGGTCCTCAACCGTTCAAGGTCGCTTTAACTCTGATGATCCTTTCGAAAAGGAAGTTGAAGATTATGAATGGATTAAATATGGCTTTAACTTTGAGGATGAAGAATTACGTGACACCGTTTTAGAAGAGCTAAAAAATCACGATACTTTTGAGGTTACGAACTCAAGCCCGCTTAATCTTGAAATTAATCCAGTTGGTATCAATAAAGCTACAGCCTTACGAAAAGTAAGCAAGTGGCTGAACCTTACAATGGATAACGTTATGGCTGTTGGGGATAGTTTAAATGACATCGCTATGATCCACGAAGCAGGCCTTGGCGTTGCTATGGGAAATGCGCAGGATGTTGTGAAAAAGGAATCTAATTGGGTAACTGGCACAAACCAGGAACATGGCGTAGCTCAGGCTATTGAGCGTGTTTTGGAAAAATAACATCAGTAGAATTTTTTAGTAGTTCAGTTTTGGAGGATAACTTCTTAATTGGACTACTTTTTTATGATGGAATGATTTAAGTTGTTCAGGATAATGGCAGGATTATTGAATAAAAAAGAACCAGTTGTATATACAACCGGCCCTTCTTCACTTTATTCTTTTGTTAGATTTTAAAACTCTTCTATAAGGAATACAGATATTCACAAACCGTCTCAATTCCTTTAGTAAAGTTATCGAGATGGAAATGTTCGTTCGGTGCATGTAGGTTTTCAGATGGTAAACCGAAGCCCATCAATACTACAGGTGCATTCAATACACGAGCGAAAACTTCTACAATGGGGATAGATCCACCTTCTTTCGGAAAGAGTGGACGAATCCCGTACACATCCTCATATGCATCTGCAGCTTTTTGAATCATTGGGTCTTGGGAATCCAAGGATACTGGATCAGCTTTTATAAGTTGTTTAATATCTACTTGAGCTCCAACCGGCTTATGTTTCTCAACGTGTTTTTGAATATACTCATACACTTTCACCGGTGATTGTTCTCCTACTAAACGGCAGCTAATTTTAGCTACAGCTTCTTTCGGCACTATGGTTTTCATTCCCTCTTCTGCAAAACCTCCAGCAACACCGTTAATTTCTAGAGTTGGTCGAATTCCCGTTCTTTCTTGGAATGTAAAGCCTTCTTCTCCAAACAATTCGCTCATATCGAGTTCTTTCTTTGTTTTTTCTGGATCAAAAGGAATTTGAGCTACCTCTTCTCTTAGCTCAGCTGTTGGAGTCGGTACACCCTCGTAAAAACCATCAATAGCTACCTTGCCGTTTTCATGGTGCATAGAGTCGAGTAACTGAACAATGCTATGAACAGCGTTTGGAACTCCTCCGCCGTATTGACCTGAATGTAAGTCGGTATTGGCTGTCTTTACATTCATTTCTAACGCTAAAGCACCTCGAAGTGATGTACATATCGCAGGTTGGTTTTCATCAATAAACGATGTATCTGAAACCAACACTGCATCTGCAGCGAGCTTTTCTTGGTTTTGATCAATGAATGGAGGAAGATTTCGACTTGCAATTTCCTCTTCTCCTTCAATACAGAATTTCACATTAACCGGAAGCTTTCCATCCTTCTCCATAATGGCTTCTAATGCCTTAATATGAATAAACACTTGTCCTTTATCATCAGTGGCACCACGTGCATAGATTTTGTTTGCTCGAACAACGGGTTCAAAAGGTGGGGTTTCCCATAGATCTAGTGGTTCTGCTGGCTGGACGTCATAATGGCCATAAATAAGGACTGTAGGCTTCCCTTCTGCATGTAACCAGTCTGCATAAACAATGGGATGTCCTTCTGTTTGAATGATTTCGATATTTTCCATACCGATTTTCTTCAAAGCACCTTCAAGCCATTTAGCTCCCTTTTGTACCTCTTCTTTATAGTCGTTTACTGAAGAAATACTAGGGATACGTAAAAAGTCTTTTAATTCTTCGATGTATTGATCTTTATGTAATTGAATGGTTTCCTTCATATAAAACCCTCCTCGACAAGTTATAGTCCATATTATATCAATTCGTAAGTACTCATGTCGCCTATATCAATTGGTTGGTTTTATGATTTGCTAAATTACGGTTCCTTATCAAAAAACACCCCAACATTATTTCTCCTAAAACGGGTCAAAGTAAGAAAATAAGGAGGGGTAAGTATGGATAACACGCAAGATTTCGTACAACAGTTAAATGAAAAGAAAAGAAAAGATGAACATAATAAAGAGCGTGAAGGCAAACACCGTAAACCGTCCAAGCGTTTACCGAGTAAAAACCACAAGTAAAGTTGAAAAAGTGTAGCTCGATTAAGGGCTACACTTTTCTAATGGCGGAATTAGTACGAAATAACCACCACGGCGATTATGGTATTTATTTCAAATATAACGGGTTCATTTTCTCATTTTTAAATTTAACTGAAATAATCATTAAAAATTTTTAATAAAACACGATAAAAGAATTAAGTCTTTTGATACAACACGATCAAACAAAAAGATCACAATATCATAAATAACAAGACCAGAAAGGAAATGCGGTTTGAAATTATTAGGATTATTTACTTTTCTTCTGTTTGGACATTTTTCAACTAGCGATGCCGTTATGGCAGATGAAACAAAGTGGGATCAAGCAACATGGTTATGGCATACCTCTAACATTGTGGAGGCTCCAGATGAAGTCCTGCAGTTTCTTAATCAAAAAGATGTAGACAGTGTTTATTTACAAATCAACCGTGACATTGAGCCTACTTCATACATGTCTTTCATAAAAGAGGCAACGAATGATGGGATTTCTGTATATGCTTTAGACGGATCAAAAAATTGGATTTCGAATCGTGAAGGCTTTGATCTTTTCTTAAATTGGGTGGAGAAGTATCAAAACTTTGCTGCGGATGGAGAGAAGTTTTCTGGAATCCATTTAGATGTAGAGCCCTACTTACACGAGATGTGGGATAATGACTATCAGAATGCAATCCTTCAGTATCAAAACATAATATCAGAAGCTGCTCAAAAAGCTGAACAATGGGACATGCTTTTTGCAGCAGACATCCCTTTCTGGTATGACACGAAGTATTTTGATAATGAAACATATGGGAAAGGACTTTTGCATAAATGGGTTATTGATACATCAGATGAAGTTGGAATTATGGCTTACCGTAATTTCGCTGAGGGGAGTAACGGGATCATTGAAATCTCTAAAAATGAAATCCAATATGCGAAAGAAGTTGGAAAAAAAGTAACGGTAGGCGTAGAAACAAAAGAAATTACAAGCTATGATTACATTTCTTTTTATGGCTTGGGAGAAGAAAAAATGAATGAAGAAGTAACGAAGGTTTATGATCAGTTTGGAAGCATTACAAGTTTTAATGGATTTGCCATTCATAGCTATAAATATTGGAAAGCGTTAGGGAAATAAAAAAATAATTAGATCGACCTACAAATTCAACATATAGGCATTTAAACGTATGGGGCTTCATCAGAAGTCCGATGCGTTTTTTATTATTTCGTTAGTCTAATTGCATTATTTGATTTCTCCCCTCGAATTCATAAGAAAATCCTCTCCCCCCATACACTCAGCGCTTTCCCTTATACTTGTGCACCCCCTAACCTTAAGACCAACGACCCCCACCAAAAGTACTCATTTAAAACAACTGTAAAACCACCTTGTATACGCATACATATTTTGGTGTGCCTAACATAAGCAACTTTTTCATCCATGCTTTTTAGGCCCTTCCATGTAACTTTGTTCTCGCTACTTTCCTACCTATTCAGTTTCCGAACGATTATGGTAGGCTTATGTTTAATTGAAAGACAATTTAGAAATTAAGAATGGTGAGATATGTCTAACCAAGATGAACAAATCGCTCAGTTCATGCTTTCAGCTGTTGAAAGACAATTTAGTTTACATGACCTGAAGCAGCATACATTTAGTTTTATTCAGTACAAGAAAAAGGAAGGCTTCTCGTTCGCCAATCTTACGAAGATTCATTATGAGATGTTTGGTGGTGAAGAACACTCAGACATTTATCAAGCTTGTGCTGCTGTAGAAATCATGATTTTAGCTCTTGATATTTTTGATGACTTACAAGATCAAGATGCACTAGACAAACCATGGTGTGACACTCAGCAAGCTATCTCGATGAATATTGCTACGGGTCTTCTAATGTTAAGCATGGAGATGCTTTCAAACACGACCTTTGAAGAAAGTCGAAAACGAGATGCTATCCAATATATGAACCAGCAAGTTTTAAAAGCTGTACAAGGACAACATCAAGATTTACAGCAACAAATAAAGACTGAAGATGATTATCTACAAATGGTTCAAAACAAGTCAGGTTCATTAATGGCTTGCGCGTGCCTTGTGGGTGTCTCTTTAGTAACACCTGATAACCATGAGCAAGTTATAGAATATGCCACAAACTTTGGTATCGCGGCTCAGATACAGAATGACCTTCAAGATGTCTTGCGAGGAGATACAAAAAACGATCTACTCTATAAGAAATTAACACTTCCTGTGCTGAAGCTTTTGGAAGAGAATAACGATCACGCTCAATGGATTCGAGATTACTACAATGACCTTGTAGAAAAGCAATTTATTTATGAAAACAAGGTAGAATTACTTGATTGGATTAGGAACTCATCATCAATCATGTATGTTCAAGTTTTAAAGCGGGTGTACCAGCGAAAAACGATCCAACAGATAAAGGAAATAGATACCAATTCAAAAATGCGACATAAACTTATGCAATTAATCGAACAAATATAGTTCACCTAATCAATTGCATGATAGACAAGGGGGCAATTGGTACATTTCAAAGGAGGAAATTCGTTATGTTACAAACCGTTGTTGAAAAACTAGTTGAAAGTCCAGATCTTTTGAAACAAGTCCGCGAAGGAAATGCTAGCTTAGCTGGCATATCAGAAACTGAAAAGGCTGCCATCCTTGATGTATTTGATGAAAATAGCCAAGAGAATACTGTACTTGGAATCTGCTATTGGAAATAGAAATGAAAAAGGTAGGCATCTGGTTAGAAGCCTCAAAAGACACGCCTCATAAGAAAATCATAGAGCAAGTGAACATAGCCAGATACTACTCTGGCTATTTTTGTTCTACATTTACTCCACCCTTAAAGCTGTAAAAGAAAGGTATTGAAATCATGAAGCTGTTCCACAGAAAATTCTATACAGCCGGACTAACCGGGTTGATTCTACTAATGGCTTTGTATTTAGTTTACGTTACGATGACCCAAACATATATAGGCATTAATTTAAACCAAAACCAAGAAGGACAATGGGAAGTTAGTGCTGTTGACCCTATTGGCTGGGCAGGCCACCATGACATTCAAACAGGTGAAGTATTAGTAGAAGTCAATCACATGCAACCTGATGAGCACCGTTCAATACGACGGTATGGTGTCATTGGAGATATCGAACAACTAAAAACAAGAAAACAAGGTGTAGAATCTGAATTTACTACCTTCCCGTCTACGAATTCGGATACGCTCTTATATCACACGATCATTCCATCGATTGTTTTTATGATTCTATTTGCTCTATCAAGCTTTATCTATACTCGCAAAAAAGAAGATCGAACAGCGCTTATACTTAGTCTGTTTTTCCTTAATGTCGGGTTAGGATACCTTAGTGCAGGGGCTTCGGCGCGAGCGGATATTATTGCACGTTTTATTGCTGGACTCTCATTTATGATGACACCTACACTTTTCTTACACTTTCTTGTGACGTACTTTTTACGCTATCGCATTTATTTTATACGTTTCCGTACGCTCATTATTCTGTATGGGGTTAATTTATTGATTGTCTTAATTGATACGTTTTCCTTCTTTTTCAATATTGGTGGATTATATTCCATCATTCGAAATACTCATTTGATCCTATTTTCATTTGAAATCTTTTGGTGTTTAGCCGTTCTTGTATCTTATTACGTTAAGTACAGAAAAACGATCCATAAGCCCGTTTTCCAAAACATGATTTTCGGTATAGTTGTATCCTTTTTCCCGTTTATCTTCTTAACGGCATTACCTAGCTCTTTCTTTGGAGTGGATATCATCCCTCCACCTGTATCTGCCGTATTCATTATATTTTTACCTATTTTCTTCCTGTACTTGGTGTTAACGAACCGCTTATTTGATATTGATTTTATTAATAGCAGATTACGCTATTACTCTTTTATATCCGTTATACTAACCGTCTTAATTATAGGACCACTGACTATGGTCGTTACGAATATTACAATTATTGGTTGGATTCGTTTAACGCTTTCAATCTATGCAGCTTGTATTCTATTTTTCTATTTAGAAGAACGTTTCGATTTTAAACCGCGTTTTATGTCCAAGAAACATAATTTCCAGGATCGTTTAGACCAGTTCACAAAGGATATTTCGAACATTTTAAAACGTGAGGACTTAGATTCTCGGTTGATAAGAGAGGTAAAAGAAGTACTGCCTGTCGCCTCTGTTTCTTTAGTCCAATTTCACAAAGCAGATGCATCTTTCAAGTTGATTGAGGGAGATAAAGGCTTCCCTGAGCATGGTTTTCGTTATCAATATAAAGAAAATAATGATGTAAATGAAGCAGGGGATCTCGTCCGCCTAGCAAAAGGAAAATGTTTTATTATCAGTGAAAGACATGAGTCATTACATATTCTTTGGGTGGATAACAAATTGAATCATACACCATTTAATCAAGACGAAATTAGCTGGCTTAAGACAATGGCGCACTACACTGGAATTGTGTATCAAAACTTCCAATTAATCGAAGGGGTTACAGAAGAGCTGAAGCAATCGATGTACCAAAACAACGAAGCCCCTTCCTGGTTGTTACGTTTGTTATTCAATCTTTCTGAAAAAGAACGTGCAAGGCTAGCTTATGACCTTCATGATTCTGCGCTTCAAGAACAATTGGTATGGTACCGAAAGGTCGAGGAGCTGTTAGAAGAAGAGAAGCTCTCCCCTCCAACAGAACGCACGCTAAGCCAAGTAAAAGATGGGCTATTAGATGTCGTTCAACAGATTCGGGATACATGCACGTTTTTACGTCCGCCGTTCTTAAAAGAAACAGGAATCGTACAAGCATTGCAGCACTTAATGGATTATTACCGCTTGCACGCAAACTTTTTTATAACATTCGAAGGTAGCCAGTTCACAAAGCAGCTAGATCATGAGCATTCCTTAGCGATATACCGAATTGTTCAGGAGCTTTTAAATAATGCACTGAAACACTCCAAAGCTCAACTTGTTCAATTTGACCTAAAAAGCGAAGGAGATATGGTGGTTTTAAACTACAAAGATGATGGTGTCGGTCTACCTCTACAGGAATTGAATAATGATTCACAAAGTATGGGCTTAGCAGGAATTCGCCAAAGAGTTCGTAGTTTACAAGGGGATGTAGAATTCTTTTCTTCAAGTGAAGGTGGGTTCGAGCTTGCTATGTTTCTACAGATCAAAAACCAAAACCCATATAAAACCTTAAAATAGGATGGTGACTGAAATCATGATACGCATTATATTAGTCGATGATCACCCTTCCGTCGGAGAAGGAACTAAATTAATGATCGAACGTGAAGAGGACATGGTGGTTACCATTGTGGAATCAGCGGGAGAAGCACTCGAAATCATAGAAAAGCAAGATTTTGATCTTATGCTTTTTGACTTACGTATGCCTGGAATGAATGGTATTGAATTAATAAAAGAAGTAAGAACGATGGGGAAAAACGCACCCATCGTCATCTATTCCGGACATGATATTGGACCTTACTTTAATACGCTTGTTGAAGCTGGTGTATCAGGGTTTGTTAGTAAAACTGAACCTCGTCATCAGCTACTGACATGCATTCGTTGTGCATTAGAAGGAAAAGTGATTTTACCACAATCCCTTTTCAATCAATTACGCCGTGTTGAAGTGCAAGCTCCTGAAGCCGAGGCCCAAGAACAAGAGGAAATGAAGGATGTTTCCATTAATTCAAAAGAACAAAAAATCTTGAAAGAGGTCGCCAAAGGCAAAAGTAATAAAGAAATTGCTCAAGACTTTTACCAAAGTCAACGTACGATTGAGTACAACCTGACGGAGATCTTCAAAAAGCTGAACGTGAAATCGAGAGCCGAAGCTGTACTGAAGTCTAAGCAGTGGGGAATTATAGCCGATGATGTAGAAGAAGAATAAAGAAGGCTATCGTAACGATATCTGTATAATTAGTCTTTTGTATGTACCAACTTTGATTGCATTTATTATTATCTTTTTGTACCACAAAAAGAAGGTGCTGCTTCCAATCTAGGAGCAGCACCTTCTTTTCTATTCTTTTGCTTCTTTCCAATATTCATAGGAGTGGATCATGTATCCTTTATAAGAAGCATCATCTTGCAGGCTGTTTTCCAAGACATCAATCTGCTCTCTCATCTTCGCCTTCCCTTCTTCTGCAAATGTGATCTTATTGATAAGGCTTGGTCGCATTTCTAGCGAAAGTAAAACGGGTTTACCAAGATTATTGGCGTGGTTAACTTCCTCTTCTGTCATATATAAAATTCCGCCCGGCCCTTCTGCATAATCACGGAATGCCATAACTGAAGTGTGATCCATTTGCTTCATCACCCATTTATTAAATGGAAGATCTGGATTGCCTGGTGTCTTTCGGTCATCCCACCACATGGCAAGGTCCATACTCACTTCTAAATTTGTATCTTCTTTTGACTCTTTTACAAAGAGCTTAATGTTATCCATCCACTCTTTTAGCTTTTCATCATTGTGACGATTCCATCCATTTACCGTATAAGGCTCAACATCAATATGGATTCCATCAAATTTCTGTGCGCTAGTTGCTTCACCATTATATTTTTTCACGTAGTTTACAAGTTTCATAATGCGTGGTTGAAGTTGTTCAAGTGCCCATTTCGGATGTCCACCCATAGCATGAACTTCAATTCCTTCCTCATGAGCTTTTTCCACAAAGTCTTGGTATTTTGAGAATGGCTGCCTTAAATCCAAGCGTGTATATAACATGTTGAGATCCTTCTCTTTAGCGAATTGAATAATTTGATCAGGCTCTGAAATTAAGTTGCTTGCGTGCCATATATAAGTTCCTCTCTTTTGTTCGGCTTGAGGAGATTCTGTTGACTCTTCTTCATCTTCTTTAGGCGAAGTTTCACTCTTCTCCTCAGGTAGTGGGCTTAATTGTAGCCAACTCTGAAAATCATCAATAACCGTTCCAATATAAGAAGATTGCGTAACATGTTTATCTAAAACATCCAGGTGCATATATAGATCATCTACACCCTCTTCATGGAAGGAAACCACGTCACTGCCTGAGTTTTCTAAGCTAACTCCGATCATAATGTCTTTATTGTATTCACTAGCAGCTTTTAACTCATTCTCAGTAAGTTCAACAACCCCATTCGGTCCTTCCATCGTATCTCGATAAGCTAAGATGGCAGTTTCATCAAATTGGCGAATCAGCCATGTACTGAATGACATATCTGCTTGTCCGGGTGTATCGATATTATCAAGCCAAAATGGTATTGCTACACTTACTTTCAATGAACTATTTAACTTGGCTTCTTCATAAGCTGCCTGCATAATGTTTTTCCATTGCTTCAATATTGCGGTCTGATCTTCGGACCATTGCGGGAGTTTATATGGTAAAACTTTAAACATAACTCCTGTCATTTTCGCGTTCTCAGCTACTGAATTGTTATAGTCCTTTACCCAGTAGGCAAAACTTAAACTTTCGTAATTATTTTTCTCCAATCCCCATGAAGGCTTACCTCCATAGGCATACACATCAATTCCTGCTTCATTCGCTTTTCGTAAAAACGTTTCATAATATCCATATGTTTTTTGTCTATTAATCTTTAAGTATATCTGATTAAGGTCTTGTTTTTTACTAAGTTTCAATATGTCCTCAGTTTCGGTGTTTAAATCAGCTTGCTTCACCCATAACGCATGTTGTTTATTGCCTGGATGAGAAAATCCCATTAAAAGCATTAGAATACTGCATACAATCCCAAAGGTTAGTGTTTTTTTATACATACGTTCCTCCATCTTTTCCATTTTTAGAGTAAGCTAACCAAGCTAGACTCATCCATCAAACCCACCACCGAAACAAGCCACATTCCGTATAAACAGTAGACTTGTAGGCGAAAGATTCCAACTATCCCCTAATCATCCGAAGGGGATACCGAAAAAGGAATTCGCTGTTCCGAAGTATGGTTTTCGATGTAAAGCCATCAGTACCGTGTTAACTTTATAAACGTACTCAACACATAACCCATCTTCAAATTAACCGTTTCTTTTATGAAATTCAAGGAGAAATTTTCAAAAAAGTTAGAAATTTGAAGAAGAGTACATTCGTCATTGAAACCGACATTCTATATGTCTGAGAAAGGAGGCACCAATTATTAAATACAAGGGACTGTTCCTTTTTACCTTGTTTTTAATCGCCTTGGGGATCTTTAGTTATATGCGTGATGCAGCTTCCCCTGATATTGAAACGTTAAAGCTAAAAGATGGAACACAGATGAAATTTCGAACAAAAGATGAAAAAATCCAAGTCTATCAAAACCAATCCTGGTCCCCCTTCTTTTCACAAGGCGTAAATGTAGGTGCCTCTCTTCCTGGACATTATCCTGGAGAGCTACCTATTAAGAAAGAAGATTACATGAGGTGGTTCAAACAGATTCACGAAATGGGGGCTAATACCATTCGGATCTACACCATTCACGATCCTGCCTTTTACGAAGCACTTGTCGAATTCAACCGAGATCATGGAGAAGATCCACTTTATTTCATGCAGGGGGTTTGGTCTCCAGTAAACAAACTTGAAGAAACGCAGGATGCACATTCGCCAAAAGTAACTAAAGCTTTTAAGAAGGAGATAAAGGATGCAGTGGGTGCTATATACGGAGACATCACGCTCCCTGAATCCCATGGAGAAGCAAGTGGGGAATATACCGCAAATGCTGCTCCTTACTTACTTGCATGGCATATAGGAACAGAATGGGATCCAAAAATGGTGAAAAAAACAAACGAAAAAAATAATGGCACTCCCTTTAAAGGAGACCATTTTCAATCTAAATCAAAAGCTTCTTCTTTTGAAAATTGGTTAGCAGAACTCATGAATTATACAGCATCTTTAGAGAAGAAGCGTGGTTGGGAACACCCAATGACCTTTACAAACTGGGTAACTACCGATCCTCTGAAACATCCGAAAGAACCATTTCCAATGGAAGATTCAGTGGAAGTGGATGCAACTAAGATAACGACGAACCAATGGGATGCAGGTTATTTCGCTTCCTATCATGTTTATCCGTATTACCCTGATTTTCTACGTTATTCGGATCAGTATAAGCAAGCGAAAGGTCCAATCGGAAAATCGAACAACTATCGAGGCTACCTCCGAGATTTGCAGGAATACCATAATAACCTCCCTGTTATGGTAACTGAATTCGGAGTTCCTTCCTCTCTTGGTTCCGCACATATTGGAGAAAATGAGTGGAACCAAGGAGGACATACAGAACAACAGCAAGGTGAAATCAATAGGGAGTTATTCAAAAATATCTATCAGGAAGATTATGCAGGAGCGATTTTATTTTCCTGGCAAGATGAATGGTTCAAACGCACTTGGAACACAATGAACTACGATAATCCCGATCGAAGAGCATATTGGTACAACGCTTTATCAAGTGAACAATCATTTGGAGTTTTAGGGATGTACCCAAGTAAAACGGACGACATCCAAATTGATGGAAACACAGATGATTGGAAACAACTTGAGGATAAAGAAAAGCTTGATATGAACCCAGAAGGCTGGGAAGAAATTTGGGTTACGCATGATGAAGGTTACTTATACATTCATGGGACCCTGTCTAAATCATTCCAACCAGAGAAACAATCACTTTACCTTGGAATCGATTCCTTGCCTGGTGGAAACCGACATGGCGGACCTTTAGGAGAAAGAAGGTTAGATGAAGGGTTAGAAAACATCATTCAGTTAAGTACTGAAGAAAAAAGCTCTATTAAAATTGCTTCTAATTACGACCTTCACCAACGTCTTTATGGAGAAAGCTACGGTATCAAGGAAGTTAAACAGAAACACACGAAGGAAAATTCAGGTGTTTTTAGACCATGGAAGCTTGCGCTCAGTTTAAAAACTGACCCGCCTCATTCCAAGTTCTCTGTCCCTTTTGATGACGTTACAATTGGTCAATTAAAGAAAGGTAGTACGGATTCAGAGAACAAAACATTTAATTCTCATATCCTTTGGCAAGCCAAGGATAAAACAATCGAATTGAAAATCCCTTGGGCTATGCTCGGTTTTTCAGACCCTAGTACACGAGAAGCCGTGAGTTATGAGAATGGTGATAGCGATAAAAGTAAATTTAACACAGAAAAATCTAAAGGAATACGAATCCTACCTTGGATCGTTAACCAAAACAAAGAATCTATAAATAGTTTAGGAAAACAAAGTCCTGTTCCCGTTTCAGAGTTACCAATCTATCAATGGGAAACCTGGCACGAAGTAGATTACTACGAACATCTCAAGAGCAGTTATTACACCATGAAACAAGCATTTCAATCTACAAAAAAATAGGAGGGATTCAATGTTTGTCAATTTAGATATGGCCTACTGGGTCATATATGGACTTCTCGCTATCTTAGGATTAAATGTTTTTATCATACTAGCTATGAAGATCCAAAAAAAACAAACCCAAAAGAAAACACAAAAGTGTGTACAGCAGTTTCAGGAGTATTTGGATACACTTCAGTCTGATCTTAAGCAAAAGGATCAACTCCCTTTACCAGACAAACCTTTAAACAAGTTCGAAAAGCAAGTACTGCAGCAGGTTTTATTTGATTGGATACACCATTATTCAGGTGAGGAACAAACTAAAATCGAAGTATTATGCAAAGACCTTGGGTTAGTTGAGTTGAACTTAAAACGACTGAAAAGCCTATCCCATAAAACACAGATAGATGCAGCTTACAACCTAGGAGTTATGAGAGCGCCAGAAGCTACTGATCCTTTATTTCAGTTACTTTACCGAAACAAGAGAGACTCTACCATGTTTATCATAGCTCGCTCTATTGCCCAAACATCCGATCAACCAGTAAAAGTTAAAGACATGATTATTCATCTGTCTGAGGATAACCACAACAATTACGCATTAATCACTGATATTTCACAAGAATCATCACTAGATTTAAGAGTTATCTATACACAGTTGTTAAAAGAATCACGACCTGTATTAACGAAAGTTGCCCTACTCGGTTTGATGGAAGAATCCACACCTGATTTACACAGCCAGGTCCTCCCTTTCATTACTTCAGAGGATAAAGAAGTCCGTGAGTTAACAGTTCAATTATTAATCTATTCTGGTGCTTGCTCAGCCAGTGAAATACAAAAATTCATACGCTTTAAAGATTGGGAGATTCGCTCCTTTATCGCTGAATGGATAGGAGATGCGAACAAGACCGAATACACGAACCTTCTTGAAGAAGGACTTAAAGATAAAAATTGGACAGTAGCTCGTTCAAGTGCACGAAGCCTACTGAAACTAGGTGAATCAGGATTCGAGATGCTATGTGAAGTAGCGCAAATGAATAAAGCTGGTGCTGACGTCGCATTGGAATGTCTCCATGAAGAGCTTAGCATCCAAGCCTCTAAAGCTGAACAAATGAAACAAAGTTCCGATTACGATCACAAGTTGCATATCTTTAAACAACACTTTGGTGACGATCAAAAACTTAATCCGGCTATGTAAGACCAAAAGCGCAAGCGCCCGTTTAGCAACGAAGGGACTGGACTGAGCCCGTAGTACGATTAACCAAACTTGCTGATTGGCAAGCCGACAGGCGCAGACAGAAGCTTAGTTGCCGTGGTACTTTTACCTAGAAATTTTAACTACGTCGATTTTCTTCCTTGTTAAAATTTCATGTCATAAACGTGTAAAGGAAACACGATGAACAAAGTGAATCGATGTTGACTTATCGTACGGATAAAGTGATAAGGAAGATCGGCTAAGTTCGTCACGTCCTGTGACAACGCCGATCTGACCCACGTCGTGTGGGCCCAAGTTCGTCACGTCCTGTGACAACACCGATCTGACCTACATCCTGTAGGCCCAAGTTCGTCACGTCCTGTGACAACACCGATCTGACCTACATCCTGTAGGCCCAAGTTCGTCACTTCCTGTGACAACGTCGATCTGACCCACGTCGTGTGGGCCCAAGTCCATTCGTTGCTGGGCGCTGGAGCTGGATGTGGCCGCAAAAACAAACACTACACTTTGGTAAACAAAAGGAAAGGAGTCCGATATGAGGGAAATATTACTAGGATATGGCTTATTCGCCATGTTCTATGTCTTCACGATTAACTCAATTTACTTAACGATCATGCTGTTTTCCTTTAAACGCATATTCAGCATTATCAAACGTAAATCCTATACCGATATTGAAAAATTATCAGATTCCAAGAATGTCCCACCTATCTCTATCTTGGTACCTGCTTACAATGAAGAACTAACTATTGAAGAAAGCTTGAAATCATTACTCGCTCTAAATTATCCAACCTATGAGGTCATTGTCGTTAACGATGGATCTAGCGATGACACGATAAACGTTCTTCGAAAACAATTTAATTTACAATACTTGCCCCCTTCTAAAAAAGAAGGTGTTATTCAAACAGGTAATGTAAAAGGCATTTATTATAATCCGGTATATCCAAACCTTTACATTATTGATAAAGAAAATGGTGGTAAAGCAGATTCCTTAAACGCTGGAATCAACCATTCTAACTATCCATTAATCTCTTCAATTGATGCTGATTCCTTATTAGAAAAAGATGCACTCATTCGAATCGCAAGCATGTATATGGAAAGCCCAGAAGAAACGGTAGGTATTGGCGGAAACGTTCGTATCGCCAATGGTTGCAGAATTGAAAACGGAGTTGTGAAGAACGTTCGTTTACCGAAGAAGCTACTACCGATGATGCAAACCGTAGAGTATCTAAGAGCCTTTATCGGCGGAAGAATCGGTTGGAGCCAAATGAATGGTCTCATTATTGTATCCGGTGCATTTGGTGTATTTCGAAAAGATAAAATTATAGAAGTCGGCGGCTACCGCGGTGGTTATCCAGGAGAAGATATGAATATTATCATTAAACTCCACCGTCATATGTTACAGAATAAACTTCCTTATCGAATTGACTTCTGTCCAGACGCCGTTTGTTGGACACAAGCTCCAGATTCATTCAAGATCCTCGGCAGCCAGCGAAAGCGTTGGGGGCGTGGGAACCTGAAGAACATGATTGAAGAAGGGATTTATATGTTTATGAATCCTAAATATAAAATTATGGGTTGGCTAACACTCCCATACAACATTCTTTTTGAAACACTAAGTCCTTTCTTCAAGATCACAGGACTCCTATCCATTATCGGTTACACATTCTTAGATATGACAGGCTGGTCCATCATAGCCACATTCATGCTCATGAATGTCCTTTACGGAACATTACTTGGTGCTGGTTCATTACTCTTAGAAGAAATGGCCTTCAACCGTTATCCAAGAATTCGCGATTTCTTCAAAATGCTCTTGTACACCTTTCTTATGTTCTTTGGATACCGTCAACTTGGTATTCTTTGGAGATTCCTTGGACAAATTGATTTCTTCCGTAAGAACAACACATGGGGCACGATGACAAGAACAAGCTTTAACGAAGACAGCAAATCCGCTTAAAACAAACTTATGAAAAATACCAAAATCACGATAAGGAGGGCATGAAATATGGATATGACCTACAGTGTTGGATCTCGCATTCTCAAGACATTTCAACAGTTTCTTCAATATTATGAAGCTAGTAGTCTAGCTTGCGGCGTTCTTATTGTAAAAGCCGATTTGGGAGACGAGCAATTGAAGCTACTCAGGAACCATATGTACAAACAAAAACCTGAAGTTGGCGCACAGTTTAGCTATGATGCATCAGAAGGACTGTTAGGAATTCTTTTAGATGATTGTCACCTTGATTCCACACATGACTATTCTTTCTATGTGAAAGAGTTTCTGGAACAAAATGATCAATTAACAGGCCCTCTACTAATCGGGAGCTTCCCGGAAAATGGGCATCACGCTGAACAAATGATGTTCTCAATGATATGGATCCAAATGATCAACGGAAGTAAAGCTAAGGATATCAACATTTACAATCACCGAACAAACACTGAAGTAAATGCATTCCATCCTTATCGTTGATGGTAATAATAGAAAGACTCGAGAGTTTCAAATGGAACTATAAAACCTTAATTCTTAAAAAAGAGAGGGATTTAAATGAAATATTTTAATCAACTGGCTCAAAAAATTAAAACGAAGCAAGCAAATGTTGGTGTTGTCGGCATGGGATACGTTGGCCTACCTCTAGCTGTAGAAATGGCTAAAACAGGTTTCAACGTTTGCGGTATTGATTTATCAGAAGACAAGATCGAGCAACTAAAGCAAGGTCAATCTTATATTTCAGATATTAGCAATGAAGATGTACAAGGTGTACTAGACTCTTCTAACTTCTATCCAACTACTGATTACAGTGTTGTAAGTGAACTTGATGCAATCAGCATCTGCGTTCCTACACCATTAAGCGAAAACCAAGACCCAGACACGTCTTATATCACAAGCGTTATGGAGAAAATGAAGCCTCATTTGAAAAAAGGTGTGGTTATTACGCTTGAAAGTACCACTTACCCTGGTACAACAGAAGAGCTAATTCTTCGTGAATTGAATCGCGCAGACTACCAGGTAGGCGAAGACTTCTTCCTTTGCTACTCACCTGAACGCGTTGACCCAGGTAACGGACAATACAACACACACAACATGCCTAAAGTAATGGGCGGAGCTACAGAAGCCTGCACGGACTTAGGTGTAATGCTATACAGCAACTATATCGAGCAGGTAGTTCCTGTTTCTTCCCCTAAAGTAGCAGAAATGTCTAAGCTACTAGAAAACACATTCCGTAGCATTAACATTGCTTTCATTAACGAAATCGCTATGATGTGTGAGCGTATGGATATTGATGTTTGGGAAGTTATTGATGCAGCAGCAACAAAACCATTTGGATTCATGAAATTTCAACCAGGACCTGGTATCGGAGGGCACTGCATTCCGCTTGATCCAATGTATCTTTCTTGGAAAGCAAAAGGCTTCCGCTTCTACAGTAAATTTATCGATCTAGCTCAATCAATCAACAATAACATGCCAGACGTTATCGTAAATAAGTCTGCTCAAGTCTTAAACATTTACGGTCGTTCTATCAATAGTTCTAAGATATTAATCTTAGGAATGGCTTATAAGCCTAATATCAGTGACCTTCGTGAATCTCCTGGTCTTTATCTATACGAGCTATTTAAAGAAAGCGGAGCAAATGTTGATTACTGCGATCCACACGCTGATAGCTTTATCGATGAGGACGGCAACACTGTTTATTCTGTACCTTACAACAAGGACATTTTAAAGCAGTATGATTGCATGGTGCTTGTAACGAACCACGCAGCATTTGATTATAATGAAATCGCTAATCTTGGTGTACCAATCGTTGATACACGTAATGCATTTAAAGATTACGATTATCCTCATATTCACAAATTTGGTACAACAGCGAAAATCGCTCGAGAAAACTCTATTGCACTATAAATAAAATTAAACCCAGAAGGCGGGAGCTCTCGCCTTCCTGGGTTTACCTTTAACTGAACTTATCATTCTTATATTATCTGAACATACAAAAACCATTACATCGAATGAAAAAGGAGTATGACATTATGTGCGGAATCATGGGATATATCGGAACACAAGAATCTCAAAACATCATTATGAACGGACTTAAAAAGCTAGAATATCGTGGGTACGATTCGGTTGGCGTTGCAGTAAACAATGGTGACTCCATCCAAACGAACAAAGCTGAAGGTCGCTTTGAAAACCTACAGAACTTATTAAATGAATCACCACTTCAAGGTACGGTTGGAATCGGTCACACACGGTGGGCTACTCACGGACGACCTTCCGATGAAAACTCTCACCCTCACACAGATACGAAGAAAGATTTTGCTATCGTACACAATGGCATCATCGAAAACTATCTAGAAGTAAAAAAAGAATTAGAAGATCAAGGTGTTGTTTTCCAATCTGAAACGGACTCAGAAGTGGTTGCTCACCTACTTTCTTCTCTATACGACGGTGATGTAGTTTCTACAATTAAAAAAGCTGTTCAAAGATTAGAAGGCGCTTATGCTCTAGGAATCGTAACAGAACATGACCCTAACAAACTTTTCGCTATTCGTCATGATAGCCCATTAATCGTAGGAAAAGGTGAATGCGAAAACCTTATCAGCTCAGACATCCCGGCTGTATTAGAGCACACACGTGATGTGTACATCCTTGAAGACGGAGAATTAGCTATTCTTACTGAAGATGAAGTTAAGCTCTTAGATATTCAAACAGATGAACCAGTAAATCGTGAAATTTTCCGTGTCGATTGGGATATGGAACAAGCAGAGAAGAATGGCTATGACCACTTCATGCTTAAAGAAATCCATGAACAACCTAAAGCTCTACAAACGACTATGGCTGGCCGTGTCGATGCTGAGAACCATCAAGTTCAATTTGAAGAGCTTAACTGGACTCCTGAACAATTAAACAAATGGAATAAAATCTATATTGTCGCTTGCGGTACTGCTTACCATGCTGGATTAATTGGTAAAGGCGTTATTGAAGAGCTTACACGCACACCAGTTGAAGTAGAAATCGCTTCTGAATTCCGTTACCGTCGCCCAATTGTTGATGAAAACACGCTTGTTATGGTTGTAAGTCAATCTGGCGAAACCGCTGATACTTTAGCTGCATTACGCGAAAGCCAAAAGAAAGGCGCTAACGTCCTAGCTATTACAAACGTTGTAGGAAGCTCTATTGCTCGTGAGGCTGATCAAGTTATTTTAACAATGGCAGGGCCAGAAATTGCTGTTGCCTCAACGAAAGCTTATACAACCCAAGTTCTATCTTTCTATATGGTTGGTATCTATATGGCTCAAATCAAAGAAACAATCTCTTCTCAAGAGCAGAAAACCCTTATTGATACATTGGTACAAACACCAGATCAGATGGAAGGTATTTTAGAGCACGTAAAAGGGCTTCAGTGGTATGCAGAATCCATTCAGAATTCTGACCACGTATTCTTTATTGGTCGTGGCATGGATTACGCAGTATCCCTAGAAGGTTCTCTAAAGCTAAAAGAAATCTCTTACATCCACTCTGAAGCATATGCCGCTGGTGAGCTAAAGCACGGTACCCTTGCTCTTATTGAAGAAGGTACACCAGTCATTGCACTGAATACACAAGAAGAGCTTTATGACAAAATGCTAGGAAATATCAAAGAGCTCAAAGCACGCGGAGCACAAGTGTTAGGGCTTGCGATGGAAGGAAACTTAAACATTTGGCAGTATGTAGATGAAACGTGCTACATCCCAGCAACACAGTCCTTATTCACGCCACTTCTATCAGTGGTTCCATTGCAGCTTATCTCTTACTACACAGCCCTTGGACTAGGCAATGATGTCGACAAGCCAAGAAACTTAGCTAAAAGTGTAACAGTTGAATAAACGTTAAGCGGAGTATTCTTCATAAGCAATATCTAGAGCGATATTGCTTATGTTGTAATCCCTAGACAAAACTATAAATCTATTAAGGTGGTGCGGATCATGAAGCAAACAAAACTAGATGAACGAGGGCTTCAAACAATCTTACAGCAGATCAATGATAAAGTGAGCGGGAACAATATCATCGAAGAGGACCAAATCATCACAGAAATGATCCAAAGCTTACAACCTTTTTATCAGCAAAATACGAACTAATAAAGGAGGATTCCTATGCGCTCCACATATGCAGTTGTACTAGCAGCTGGTAAAGGAACTCGAATGAAGTCAGATTTACCGAAAGTTCTGCACCCTGTATGCGGAAAACCAATGGTTGAGCATATTACAGATCATTTAAAGAACTTAAACACAAACGAGATTGTAACGGTTGTTGGTCATAAAAAAGAAATGATTCAAGAACAACTTGGCCATTCAGTTCAATATGCGGTACAAGAAGAACAATTAGGAACAGCCCATGCGGTTAAAATGAGCGAAGAACTTCTTGGAGATAAAGAAGGTACGACTCTAATTATTACAGGCGATACACCACTTATCACAGAAAAAACGCTAGATTATTTATTAGAACACCATCACCAAACAAATGCAGCGGGTACGATTTTAACGATGCTCCCTGAAGATCCTTCTGGTTACGGACGTATTGTTCGAAATGCTTCAGGAAATGTGAAACGCATTGTCGAACAAAAAGATGCAACCGAAGAGGAAAAAGAAATCCAAGAAGTGAATACTGGGATTTTCTGCTTTGATAATCAGCTACTTTTCTCTGCCCTACAAGAAGTAGACTCAAATAATAATCAAAGCGAATACTACCTTCCTGATGTAATCGAGATCCTTCAGAAGAAACAACATACCATCTCTGCATCCGTTATGGAAAATGTTGAAGAAGGACTTGGTATCAATGATCGTATTCAGTTATCCAAAGCTGAACACATTATGCAACAACGTATTCTAGAAACGCATATGAAAAATGGCGTCACGATTGTAGATCCAAAGACTACCTTCATTGAAGCAGATGTCGTAATTGGAAGAGACACTACGATTGAACCACGAACTCATCTACGTGGCCAAACTCGTATTGGGGAGCATTGTGTGATTGGACCTGATGTTGACTTACTTGATTATGATGTAAAAGATCAGATGAAGATTCACAATTTTTCTATGACTAATGACGTTTGCAGCATCCCACTGGGGTCATAAGAAAGGCTCCTAATGAGCTGGCTAGACGCTAAAACTTTCTTATTCATAAAAGGGAGATCAGTATGAATTCCATCAAGAAAATCATCAAAAGACCAAGCATTTTAGTAATTGTCGTTGTTGTTTATATGTTGATTGGGGCGATTAGTATCCTTCAAAAAAATCCAGATCAGACAACTGATCAAGTAAAAGCAACTTGGGTTTGGGATGAGAAAAAGATAGCAAAACAACCTGAAGAAATCGTTTCGTTTGCTAATGAACAAGACGTGAACTTAATTTACGTTCATGTCAGCTCGAAACATTTTTCCGTCCAGGATTATCGTTCCTTTATTCAAAAAGCTAGTCAAAAAGAAATCCAAGTCTTCGCTCTTGGTGGAGACCCCCGTTGGGCACTCACATCTAACCAAAAGGATTTAACAAGCTTTGCTTCAAAGGTGAAAAACTATAATCAAATGGTTGAACCAAACGAACAATTCCAAGGGATTCACGTAGACATTGAACCTTACCTCCTCCCTTCTTGGAAGGAAGATAAAGAATCGGTTATGCAACAATGGATGATGAATTCTGTACACCTTATCGAAGAAGCAAAACAAAATACAAACCTTACAGTAAGTGGTGATTTTCCTTTTTGGATTCACAAGTTGAATGTTCCTGGCAAGTCCATGAGTCTAAGTCAGTGGATGCTAAATCATTATGATTCAATGACCCTTATGGCTTACCGCAATTACGCAGATGGAAATAATGGAATCAGCCAAATTGCAACCCCTATTGTGAAAGAGGCCGATAAACAAGACAAATCTGTGGTGATTGGGGTAAACATCATTGATACAGATGAAGGACGGCATACCACTTTTTATAATAGCGAGCCTGGACATATGAGTCAGGAGATTAAACAACTAAAACATTCCTTTAGAAATAACAGAGCCTTTTCAGGAATTGCGGTTCATGATTATGCTCATTGGAAGAAAAAACAGTCTAGTTAAGAATATGAAAGAAGCTCAGAAAATACTCTGAGCTTTTTTTTATACTAAAAACCATAGGGAAAATGAATACAGAAATCTTACTCAGAACTAACATGCATATGCTGAGTACTTAGATACCTAGTCTATATATCCTATGTTTTCTTTAAAATCTACCATTTAGGTACTCTAGTTTGATCTTTTTTCACAAAGCAAGGTAGATCATACATATTTATCTATCCTGAAAACGCTCTGTTTTCCCAAACAAAAGAGGTAGGAAAATCCTTGGATTTAGCCTAATATGACATTAAATCTATTAAAGGAGGAATATTTTTATGAAGTTTAAGAAGTTTGCTAGTTTATCTTTAGCTGTTTCCATGATGGTCTCCCCAGTATTTGCAGATGCTGCATCTAATGATGACGTCAAAGAACCGAAGAAGATTGGTGATATTAACGTTCAGCAAGAAAAAGGTGCATTTGTAAAAGGTGAAGTCCTTGTTAAATTTAAGGACGATGTGAAATCAAAGGCCAAAGAAAAGGTACTTGAAAATGTAGGTGCAAACCTGATCCCTGATAACGATGCAGTTAAATCTAGCTTTGACGTTTTAAAAGTTGGAAATGTTGAAGCAGTTGTAAAAGCACTGAGTAAAAACCCTTTAGTTGATTATGCTGAACCGAACTATATTTTTGATGTAGCTTGGACTCCTAATGATACTTACTATCAAGGCTATCAATATGGCCCACAAAACACATATACAAACTATGCTTGGGATATTACACGAGGAAGCAGTTCACAAGAAATTGCTGTCATTGATACCGGTGTTGACTATTACCACCCAGATTTAGACGGGAAAACGCTTAGAGGCTACGATTTCGTGGATAATGATTATTATCCAATGGACTTAAATAATCATGGTACGCATGTTGCGGGTATTGCCGCTGCAGAAACAAACAACTCCACAGGAATTGCGGGTATGGCTCCAAACACAGAAATTATTGCTGTGCGAGCACTAGATCAAAATGGTAGTGGATCACTAGATGATATCGCTGATGCCATTACGTATTCTGCGGATGTTGGTGCTGAGGTCATTAACCTTTCACTAGGATGTGACTGTAGTACAACAACTTTACAGAATGCTGTAAACTATGCATGGAATAGCGGTTCTACACTTGTAGCAGCTGCTGGAAATGATGGTGTATCTACAACATTTGAACCTGCTTCTTATAGCAATGTTATTGCAGTAGGTGCTGTTGATCAGAACGATCAGGTAGCTTCTTTCTCTAACTATGGTACATGGGTAGATGTGACTGCCCCTGGTGTAGATATTGCTTCTACAGTACCGAACAATGGTTATGCGTACATGTCTGGAACATCTATGGCTTCTCCTCATGTAGCTGGACTAGCAGGTCTTTTAGCTGCACAAGGTCGTAGTAACTCTGAAATCAGACAGGCTATTGAACAGACTGCAGATGAGATCTCCGGTACTGGCTCTTATTTCGAACACGGCAGAATCAATTCTTATGATGCTGTTCAATACTAACCCTAATTTCAAAAAAGACTGTCCTCTAGGGCAGTCTTTTTTTGAAATTAAAAGACCCCAGTTTAATAATACCGAGGTCTATCAAATTAATTATTTGTTTTTCTCTTTTGTACTTTTTCCTTTTTCAAGAATATTAAAGATACTTTTCGCCTGATCTGTATTATCTGTAAGCCCAGTAAACATCTCTTTTCCTGGTCCATAAGCAAATACTTGAACATCTACACCTGTGTGACCACCTGTTGTCCAACCTGCACGAGCACGTACATTAAACACTTCTGCAATAGCATCAGTTAGAGCGTATTTATCTTCAGATAGCTTCTCTTTAGCCTTTTCAACTTGTTGAACTTCTTCTTCTGTGATTTCAAACTCTGTGTACTTATTTAATACTTCCTTAACTTCGCCGCCTTCTTCGATTTCAGAAGCCATAAACTCCGGAGTTCTTTTCACATCATTAATCGCTTGTGGGTTAAATTTGTAAGGCCCATCACGCCCTATGCTTAAACCACCTGTTGAGTGATCAGCTGTAGCTACAACAAGCGTGTGCTTGTCTTTTTTAGCAAATTCAATGGCTGTATTGAATGCTTTTTCAAAATCTTTCATTTCACTCATAGCACCAACGACATCATTTCCATGACCAGCCCAGTCAATTTGGCTACCTTCTACCATTAGGAAGAAGCCATCCTTATCTTTATTCAAACGTTCAAGTGCACTGTTCGTCATTTCTTCAAGAGAAGGTATTTCTTTCGTACGATCAATCATTTTTGGAAGACCTTTTTTAGCGAATAGACCAAGAACTTGTTCGTTATCATCATTCACAAGCTCTTCTTTATTGGTAACGTAACTATAACCATCCTCTTGGAACTCTTTCGTTAAATCGCGGTCTTCACGATCAAAATACTTCGTTCCTCCGCCAAGAATGACATCGATCTGATGTTCTCCACCCACTTTAAGGTCGAAATAATCATCTGCGATTTCATTATAGTTATGACGATCTTCATTATGTGAGCCAAAAGCAGCAGGAGTGGCGTGGTTAACTTGAGACGTTGCAACTAAACCTGTTGCTTTTCCGTTTTCTTTCGCTTGCTCTAAAACCGTTTTAACTTTGGATTTATCATTGTCTACTGCAATAGCACCATTATAGGTTTTAATACCTGCAGACATTGAGGTTCCTGCAGCAGCGGAGTCTGTTATGTTTTCTTCAGGATCCTCGGGGTTTGTTTTTTGCATCCCCACAAGGTATGGATCAAAGCCTGTCGCCTCCATCTTAGGAGTGGATGGATCATCCTTGAGATAACGATAAGCTGTTGTATATGCTGGACCCATTCCATCTCCAATTAAGAAAATAACATTCTTAATTTCTCTATTATTCTCTTTTAGCTTATCCGCTTTTTCAGCAGAAGTGTTCAATCCTGCAAAACTTCCTATTGCAATAGAAGCAGCTGTAGCAATTGATAGAACTTTTAACGACGCTTTTTTGCTAAACATTATAAATCCTCCTTATTTATCTAATACAACTTCATCATAAAGTTCGATTATTGATAGAGTTTTAGAGAAGGGTTAATAAATATTAATGAAATATTAAAAAAAAGAAAAGCAATGGTGGCCTGCTTTTCCTTTTTATCTCTACCTATTAACTTGTTAATTTCATGACCAACTGTTCCATTTCAACATCAGTCGGAATTCTACAATTGTTCTTCCTCATTGGACTGTTTTCAGAAGAGAGTGTACTTATAAGTACTTCAGTATGATAACGATCTCGCTCTACCCCATCAAGTTTTAAAGCTAATGGCGAAGAATCCACTAATGCACGATATAACCGTGCACCTTCTCGAGCAAGCTCATTTTCATTTACTAAAGTATCTTTTGCCCCTAATGCTCTGGCTATATCAGCAAAAACTGTTTCATAATCTGAATCAAGATTATAATCATAGATATGATAAAGTGCAATAGCTACTGCACGCCCGTGATGGAGTCCGTCCACTGTACTAAGGGCGTGGCCAATGTTATGAGCAAGCCCTGTACCTCCATGTTCAATGGCAACACCAGCAAGAGCTGCTCCAACTAATAGATTTTCACGAGCTTGGAGATTTTCAGGCTTTTCTAATGCAATAGGTAAATCATTTGATAGTAAGCGAATCGCCTGCATGGCCATACCCTGAATAAATGGGTTTGTATTTTGACTCGTTGCTGCCTCAATTGCATGCACAATAGCATCCAACCCTGTTGCTGCAGTTAAATGTGGAGGAAGTTTAACCGTTAAGGATGGATCAAGAATAGCGATTTCTGGTGCCATTAAAGCATCCCACCCCCATAACTTACGATGCTTTTCATCTGAAAATATGACCGTACTGGTTACTTCAGCTCCTGTACCAGCTGTCGTTGGAATACCAACCACATTTACCTTTTTCTCTGGAAAAGGATTTGCCCCTAGGGCGTAATTCGAAACAGAATCCTCTCCACCAGCAACCATGGCTGCTGTTTTGGCAACATCTAGAGGTGATCCTCCTCCAACACCAAGTACAACATCACTATTGGTATCACGAATCATTTGAGCCACTTCATCGATTTCTGCCATAGTTGGATTGCTTTGCACATTATCAAAGATATGAACCTCATAACCTTTATCTATTAGGCTTTTTTCAATAGGTTGTGTTAATCCCGATTTAACTAGAAAGGCATCGCTTACGATAATGGCTTTTTTTGCTGTTGTACGTGAAGCTACAATTTCTCCTACTTCTGCTGATTTATTAGCTCCAACGTGTACAGCTGTGCGCAGTTGAAATTGATAAGGAATCATCACGTCTCCTCCTCTCTTTTTCAATACTTTGATTGGTTATTGTTTTTCACCTACATAGGCACTGTTAATTTCGTATTTCTTCAATGCTTCTTCGTCAAGTTCAATTCCTAAACCAGGCTTTTGTGGTACGTGAACAAATCCATCAGCATCTACAGATAGCTTTTCTTTCTGGATATAGTCACGACGGTCAATTGTCCATGTTGGAGGATCGTATGGGAACTCTAAGTAAGGACAATCACTGACACCAGCGGCTAGATGTAGGTTCGCTAATACGCCTATTCCGTTACTCCACGTGTGAGGGCTGAACCAAGCTCCGTTTGCTTGGACATATTCAGCGATTTTCTTAACACCTGTAATACCACCTGAAAGAGCAACGTCTGGCTGATAGACATCAAGAGATCCACGGTTGGCCATTTCACGAAAATCATGCCATCTGCGGTTCATTTCTCCACCTGCAATACGAATTCCAGACATTTCACGAAGACGTTTCATTTCATCAAACTGCTCATGCGGTAAAGGTTCTTCTAACCAGAAAACATTAAGCTGTTCAAGCTCTTTAGAAACTTGATATGCTTTCTTTAGATCCCATGTACGCTCAACATCCCACGGCATCTTCCATCCTTGGTTCGCATCAACCATGATCTCAATTTTGTTTCCAACAGCTTTACGAACTTCTTCAATTACTTTTATGTCATCTCGTACATCGTCGTGATGGAAACGGATTTTCATTGCTTTATAGCCTTCTTCAATAAAACGTTGAGCACGCTCTGCACGTACTTCAGGAGATACAATCTCACCATTAGAAGCGTAAGCATAAAGTTTCTTTTGCTTACCCCCGACAAGTTCAGCTACAGGTTTACCCGTTGCCTTACCCATAAGGTCCCATAATGCTAAATCAAGTGGCCAACAACGTCCGTAGTGGAAATCAATATTATCTAACACCTTATTGTGGCGCTCGATATCAAATGGATCCTGGCCAATAAAGAGATGCTCATGTCCTTGGAAGCCAAACATTAAGTCCCCTGAACCTACACCTGTAATGCCTTCATCTGTATGAACAAAAACAAGTGTTGTCGCGAATTTTTTTCGAGGGGCCGGGTCCCATGCCGCTTTAAATGGTGGGTCTAGCGGCATTGCATATTGTTTGATTTCAATCGATGTAATTTTCATCATCTCAACCCTTTCAGTTTGTGTTATTTATCTAAAACAATCATTAATGGATATCCGTTTTTTTGTCGTTTATAATGGTATGTTAAAAGAACTATGAAGGAAAAAACATGCACGAACCTCACATAAATATATACTTTTTTTCAGAAAGAAGGATTTGGTTTGCATTCACAATCGATAACGATTCATCAACATACATATTGGAACCCTTTAGAATACTTTTCTTTATCACAAGATATTTATGAGGAATGGTCTGTTTTTTGTATAGAGGAAGGAACCCTCCATTACCAATTAGGAGATGAAAAAGGGACTGCTTCTTTTGGGGATATATTAATTTGTCCCCCAAATATACCAATGAACAGGTACACGGAGGGATCACTCAAGTTTCACTTCATACGTTTTACTCCACCTGATTCATTTCAGATGTTACCTGGTATTATCCCAATTAAGAATAAAGATAGGTTAAGAACAACGTATGAGTATCTTCAACGTTTTGCGTTTTTAGAAACTTCTCATATCAATGAATTTAAGGCTGACTTATTACTAGATATGTTCTGGATGTATGATATTGAACACCATAAACCAGAGATTAGTGAGATCGATACCGTACATGATCCATTGATTGTAGAGGCTTTGAAGATGATGCAAGAGAGATCAGATGAACCCATTTCTATTAAGGAGATTACACCCGAGCTTGGATTAAGTGATGTCCAATTTTCTCGACGCTTCTATAAAGCAATAGGGGTAAAGCCGATGGATTACTTAACTTCTCTACGCATGCGAAAAGCTCGCAAGTATTTGCTGGAGACAGATAAAACTATGGAGGATATTGCTGAGAGCATTGGGTATCAGAATGGATTTTATTTTAGTCGAATCTTTAAGAAAAAGGTTGGGGTCACGCCTTCTGAATTTCGGAAGAAGCATCGAAAATGATTCATGCTAAGGTTATGAGCGGTTTGGGGTGATTTGCGGGCGGGCGAGCACTGTTTTCGGGCTGCTGTGATGAATTTACGAGCGGGTCAGCTTCACTTGCGGGCGATTTGCAGCTTTTTCGAGCGCAAAGGCTTCATTTACGATCGGTTTTCCTGCTTTTATGAGCGATACACAAGTCATGTAAAAAATCCCCTGTCACGCCAACAAGGCATAACAAGGGATTCCGTGTTTAATAACTCAAATAAACAGTTTTCTTTTGCAAGAATGCTTCAAACCCATATTTCCCATCATCTCCACCAATACCAGATTGCTTCCAACCTGTGTGATAGCCTTGGAATGCTTCTCCTTGCTGACGGTTTACATACACCTCACCAGATTCAATTTCGCTTGTAAAACGCATGACAGATGGATAATGGTTTGTATAAACGTTAGATGTTAAGCCATAAATCGTATCATTTGCCATCTCAATTGCTTCATCGATTGTTTCAAAAGTGACAATTGGTAGGACAGGACCAAATACTTCTTCACGTACAACATCCATATCTTGCGTACAGTTATCGAGTAGTGTTGGTGGATAGAAGCTTTGAGGCATGCCCTTGATGAAATCTCCACCTGTTAACACCTTAGCGCCTTGGTCTAGAGATTTTTGAACAATCTTATGAACACGGCGACCATCATTTTCTGTCACAAGAGGCCCCATGGTAATGTCAGGGTTCTCAAGTCCATCTCCTACTTCAAATGATTCAAATGCTTTTTTCAATTTTTCGGTCAGCTTATCTTTAACAGAGTTGTGTACATAAACACGCTCTGTATTATTACAAATCTGGCCACTATTTGCTAAGCGACCACTTGCAATCGCTTCTACAGCTAAATCAAGGTCTGCATCATCCATCACGATCGCTGGCGCTTTCCCACCTAACTCTAGGGAAGTTCGTGCAACATGACTTGCTGCTTGGGCTGCAACTCGTTTTCCTACAGCTGTACTCCCAGTAAAGGTAACCATGCTTACGCCTTCCGATCCTGTTAACTCATCGCCTATTTCTTCATCTTCACCGGTAATAACGTTTACGACTCCTTTAGGAAATCCAGCTTTCTCGAATAGTTTCGCATATTCTAGAGCAGATGTTGGAGATTTCACACTTGGTTTAATGACTACTGTGTTACCTGCTAATAGAGCAGGCACTAGTTTACGTGTTAGAACATAAATTGGGAAGTTCCAAGGAACAATGCAAAGCACTGTACCAATTGGTTCTTTCGTAATTAAGATCTTTTCATTACTCGTATCTGGATCAACAACGTCCCCTTCTATGCGACGCGCCCACTGACGTTGGTAATCTGCAATAGCTGCTGCAGCTCCAACCTCACCTTTTGCGCTATTCAATGGTTTCCCCATTTCACTCGCAATAGCATGCCCAATGAGGGATTGGTTTTCTTCATCATTCAATAGTTCTACTAAGTTATTAATATAAGAAGCCCGTTCTATAGAAGGGAGCTTCTTCCAAGACTTAAATGCTTCATTAGCACTTTGAACAACATGCTCTACATCTTCTTTTGTACCAGCAGGAACCTGTGCAACAACATCACCGTTTGCTGGAGATGTAACGTCCATCATTTCCTGGTTTGAGCTTTTTGTAAATTCACCGTTTTTATATAGTTGATAGGTTTTCATGTGTACCCACCTCTTTGATTTGCTTTTTATATTGCCGTATCTGTTTAAATCTAATTGTAAAGAGTTCTTCTATAATGTTACATAACCTTTTCCTTCAACTATTTATACATTATTTCAGTAGCAGCTTTATTCATTTTTCTTATTTAATGGCTTCCTTACCCTAACTTTATACACTACATATATGCTATATATCTTCCTACGCTTATCGCATCTCCCCCTAAAATATTAAAAATTACTAATACCCCTAAAGGTTCACAAAACGTTTAAAGAATAGGTGAAGAAGCATCTTAAAAAAGGTTTATAATAAAGGTAGAAAGAGAAAGGAGTTGAGAGTATGAAAAAACGAATTGCTAGCTTATTTACAGCCGTATTAGTAGTAGGTATTGCAACTTCAGCTTTTGCACATGGTAGTGAAAATGAAGGTAATACAGCAGATTTCAACTTCTTACATCCATTTAACTTTGAAGAAATGCTCCCCATTATGAAGGACATGCATCCGAATTTTGAAGATGAAGATTTTGAACAAATGTTCAGGGATTGTCATGGGGATGGTGGACAACGCCAACCTGAACACAACGAGGATTATTTTGATCAAATGCCACATAACTATGGACAGGACCAACAAACTAGAAATGGAATGATGGGCTGGTAACTTAATAAAATCAACAAACCCGGGCTGTAAACATTACAGCCCGGGTTTGTTTGCAGTTAATAAACGTGAGGCAAAGATCTACTAAAAGATAAGGTGAACCGGCTTGGTTCCCTACTCTCCTCTTATTTGTGAATTCTGTTAAAATAATGGCGTAAATAATACTAGAACTTGGAGTGAATAATGTGGTTCGATTTGGAATTATCGGAACTAATAGCATAACCGAAGAAATGTTACATGCAGCTAAACATGTAGAAGGTTTTGAGCTTCGTGCTGTATATTCTCGAACGGAAGAAAAGGCAAAATCTTTCGCAAAACAATACGACATTCATCTAACATACACAAGTATAGAAGAACTAGCCAAAAGCGAAGAAATTGATGCAGTCTATATTGCAAGTCCAAATTCGTTTCACGTGGAACAATCTGTACTCTTGATGGATCATGGTAAGCATGTGTTGTGCGAAAAACCTATTGCTTCTAACTCATCAGAAGTTCAAACAATGATTGATGCCGCTAAACGCAATGGCGTTACCTTAATGGAAGCCATGAAAACGACCTTTTTACCAAACTTCCAGCAAATCCAACAATACATGAAGCGTATTGGCACCATTCGACGTTACGCTGTACAGTTTTCAAAATACTCCTCTCGATATGACGCTTATCGCCGCGGGGAAGTCTTGAATGCCTTTAATCCTAAGTTTTCAAACGGATCCCTTATGGATTTAGGCATATATGGGTTGTATCCAATGATAACGTTGTTTGGAAAACCTAACACTGTGAAGGCAAATGCAGTAATGCTATCTTCAGGTGTGGATGGTGAAGGAACCGTTCTTGCATCTTATTCAGAAATGGAAGCTGTCGTATCTCATTCTAAAATTAGTACGTCATATGTGCCATGTGAAATTCAAGGAGAAGATGGCACGATTGTATTTAATCATATGGGAGAACCAACTGAAGTTAAGGTACATTGGAAAGATGGCTCTACTGAAGACATTTCAGTTGAAACCTCCCTTCCCCCAATGGCTTATGAAGTTCATGAGCTTGTTAGCTTGGTACAAAACGGTGAGCAAGAGTCTAGCGTGAACACATGGGAGCGCTCCCTACAAACCAGCCTTGTTATGGAAGAGGCTAGGAAACAGTTTGGGCTAGTATATGAAGCTGATCGTAAATAATCGTTTAAAGTGTGAGGGATGACCCTCACACTTTTTTGTGGTTATGTAATAAAAACCAGATCACCTATAACTGGTAACCTGGTTCATTTCAACTTATATAATCCCAATAGCGGTAAGCAAAATCACAAACGCAAGAGCGATAATTGGAATAAGCACACCAACTACAAATATATCTTTATAGCTGTCTTTGTGCGTCATACCTGTGATTGCAAATAAAGTAAGAACTGCTCCGTTGTGAGGCAGTACATCCAGTCCACCTGAAGATAAGGATGCAACACGGTGGAAGGCTTCTGGACTCACACCTGTATTCATAGCAATTTCATAGTACTTATCACCAAGAGCTTCTAGTGCGATTCCCATACCACCTGATGCAGAGCCTGTCGCTCCGGCAAGAATGTTAACTGAGATCGCTTCTGAAATTAATGGGTGACCTTTTACGCCCATTAATAGTTCTGTTAATTTTTCGAAACCTGGAACAGCACGTACAACTGTACCGAACCCAACTGCGGCACTTGTATTAATAATCGCAATAACGGAACCACTCGCACCACTATTAATCGCAGTAACAAAGCGTTTGAATTTTGAGATATTTAACACCATGATAAGTAAAATTCCTAAGATAAGCGCAGTAATGACATCTAATTCAAACACATTTAATGTAATGAGCACTGTTAAAAGTGGTAAGAAAGATAATAGCCAGTGCGGCACCTTGTCGTCCACTTTCAAATTTGAAGTATCTTTTGGCTCTGTAAACACTTCACCATTTGCTTTCAATTTCTTCTCTTGCCAACGTAGATATAGATAGCCGCCAACAGCCATGATGATCGCAGCGATTATTCCCATTGCTGGTGCTGCTGTTGGAGTTGTTTTGAAATACTCCATCGGAATCAGGTTTTGAATCTGAGGCGTACCTGGCAGCGCTGTCATTGTAAACGTAAACGCACCTAGTGCTACGGTTGCTGGGATAAGCTTACGACTTATGTTTGCTTCACGGAAAAGAGAAATGGCTAATGGATAAACCGCGAATACCACAACGAATAAACTAACTCCTCCATATGTTAAAACGGCTGCGGAAGCAAGTACTCCCAGAATAGCACGCTGTGTTCCAATAACTTTTGTCATAGCCACGGCTACTGATCGAGCCATGCCTGTGTCTTCCATTAACTTACCAAAAATGGCACCAAGCATGAATACTGGGAACCATGACTTTGCGAATGAAACAAATCCACCCATATACGTATCTTTATAAGCTTCTAATAAATCCAATCCACCTGTAAGAGCAACGACCCCTGCTGAGATCGGTGCAATCCAGATAATGGACCAGCCTAAATAAGCTAGTACCATTAGGACAACAAGTCCTAGTAATATACCAAACATGTTTTTTCCCCCTGTATTTATGTTCGTTCAAGATGATTTTTAGAACTTACTGTACTTCTACAACCATGGCGATTCCCTGACCACCTCCGATACAAAGTGAAGCTACACCGTAACGCTCACCTCTACGTTTCAACTCTTTAACGAGCGTGTAGAGAACGCGTGTACCACTCGCCCCTACTGGGTGACCAAGCGCAATCGCACCTCCGTTCATATTCACTTTATCTCGATCTAGACCTAATTCTTTTTCTACTGATAGATATTGAGAAGCAAATGCCTCATTCACTTCAATAAGATCCATATCGTCTAATGATAGATTTGCTTTAGCTAGAGCCGTTTTAATCGCTGGCACAGGGCCAATGCCCATAATGGATGGGTCAACCCCTGCTACACCCCAGGAAACAATTTTAGCTAGAGGGTTTAGACCTTTTTCTTGAACAAAGTCTTCATCAGCTAAAACAACAGCCCCAGCGCCATCGTTGATCCCACTAGCATTTCCACCCGTTACAGTTCCATCTTTTTTGAAAGCAGGCTTCAGATTCGCTAATGTTTCAGGAGTTGTATCTTCACGAATATGCTCATCTGTATCGATTACTTTTGTACCTTTTCGAGACTTCACTTCAACAGGAGCAATCTCTTCGGCAAACTTTCCACTCTCTCTTGCAGTTGCAGCCCTTTGATGGCTCTGTGCAGCGTATGCGTCTTGGTCTTCACGAGAAACCTCATATTTGTCAGCTAGATTTTCTCCCGTAACCCCCATACCTTCACCAATATACTCATCTGTTAATGCTGCCCAGAGCATATCATCCACTTGTGGTGTACCGAGTTTTGTGCCAAATCGACTACCTCGTAATGCGTAAGGAGCTAGACTCATACTATCTACTCCACCAGCTAGTGCTGCCTTACCTTCTCCAAGCATGATCGATTGAGCTGCTGATACGACCGATTGGAGTCCCGAACCGCATAGGCGATTGACGGCAAGCGCTGGGCTCTCAATATCAAGTCCAGACTGCAATGCCACGTGTCGCGCCAAGTAAGGAGCATTCTTCGTTGAATGAATGACATTACCTAGTACAGAAAAGTCAAGATCTGATGCATTCACCCCGCTTCGTTGAATCGCTTCTTTACTTGCTGTTACGCCTAGCTGAGTTGGATCAACATCTTTTAAAGCACCACCAAAACTACCAAAAGGTGTGCGAGCTCCTTCTAAAATATAAACGTTCGTCATGTTGAGTTTCCCCTTTCTTTATTGAGCTGTGTAACCGCCATCCAAGACGACCGCCTGACCTGTAACGCCTTTTGCACTATCACTTGATATGAAGGCTGTATAATCCGCGATCTCTTTCACGGATAATAAACGTCTTTGTGGAACTAACGGATAGATGACATCTTCAAGCACTTTCTCTAAAGAAACGTCACGGTTCTTCGCTAAATCCTCAAGTTGATTACGTACAAGTGGTGTATCTACATAACCAGGGCAGATCGCATTGACTGTAATGCCATGCTCCGCACCTTCTAGCGCAGAAACTTTAGTAAGACCAATCACACCGTGCTTTGAACTGTTATAAGCTGCTTTTCCTGCAAAACCAATCAACCCATTGATCGATGCCATATTAATGATTCGTCCAAAGCCTTGCTTTTTCATGATTGGAAAAGCGAGCTTTGTAGCGATAAATGGTGCAGTAAGCATTATTTTGGTCATGAACTCAAATTTCTCCGTGGGAAAGTCTTCAATCGCAGAAACGTGCTGCAATCCTGCGTTATTAATCAAGACATCTAGACGCCCATAGTGCTCTACTGTTTTATCAATTGCGTGTTGAATGTCTTCTTCCTTCGTAACATCACATTTTAAGCCGATACAGTCATAGCCCATATTTTTCAGGCGATCTGTAACTTCCTGTACTTTGTCCTCTTGAATATCACTAAACGCAACTTTCGCGCCTTTCTCAGCAAACTCCACACCAATTTCATAACCAATCCCGCTTGCGGAACCGGTTATGAATACAACTTTGTTTTCAACCATTCTCATATCCCCCTAAACGTTATTGCTTAGTTTCGTAAAGATCCTCATGTACCTTTAATCCCGCTCCCGTGCAATCTTTAATTTCATCAATCGTCCAACCTTCTCCAACTTCTACTAACTCAAGTCCGCCCTCTTTCACGTCAATCACAGCACGATCTGTGATAATGCGATTAACAACACCCTTACCTGTTAACGGTAGCGAACATTCTTTTAAGATTTTTGGTTCACCATATTTGTTTACATGGTCCATGATGATGACAACTTTTTTAGAACCATGAACAATATCCATGGCGCCCCCCATCCCTTTAATCATTTTTCCTGGGATCATCCAGTTAGCTAGATTACCAGTTTCAGAGACTTCCATTCCGCCTAAAATGGCTAGATCTAAGTGCTCGCCGCGAATCATGCCAAATGATTCAGCACTATCACAATAAGATGCTCCAACAGAAGCCGTTACGGTTTCTTTACCGGCATTTATAAGGTCTGGATCAACTTCATCCTCATATGGAGAACGTCCAATCCCTAGCAAACCATTCTCAGATTGAAGCACCACTTGCTTATCTGGCTGAATGTAGTTCGCTACCATCGTCGGCATTCCAATCCCAAGGTTTACATAGAAACCGCTTTCAATTTCTTGTTCAGCTCGTCTTGCAATCTTTTCACGAACTGTTGCTTTATCTAAATTAACTGCCATGTTGATCTCCTCCTATTAAGCTTGTTTCGCTAGCGTTAAACGCTCGATACGTTTTTCTTGTTGACCCTCGATTAAACTCTGTACATAAATCCCTGGTGTATGAATGTGATCCGGGTCCAATGTCCCTGGCTCTACTAACTTTTCAACCTCTGCAATGGTCGTTGCACCTGCAGCTGCCATCATTGGGTTAAAATTACGTGCTGTTTTGTTATAAATAAGGTTTCCGTGTTTGTCACCTTTAGCTGCTCTTACAAGGCTGTAGTCAGCTGTTAAGCCTGTTTGAAGAAGGTATTCTTTCCCATCAAATGTTCGAACTTCTTTTCCTTCTGCGATTGGAGTACCAACGCCAGCTGGAGTATAAAAGGCAGGGATACCAGCGCCTCCCGCTCGAATACGTTCTGCTAGTGTTCCTTGAGGTACAAGTTCTACTTCAAGTTCACCTTCAATCACCTGACGTTCAAATTCTTTATTTTCACCTACATAAGATCCGATCATTTTATCAATCTGTTTATTTTGGAGTAGTAACCCAAGTCCCCAGTCATCTACGCCACAGTTATTTGAAATTACCGTTAAATGTTTCGCATTTGATTCAACTAAAGCAAGAATTAAATTTTCCGGAATTCCTACTAGTCCAAATCCTCCCACCATAATTGTGGAATAATCCTCTATATCTCTTACTGCTTCTTGAAATGATGTATAAATGTCTTTCATCCATCTTCCACTCCCTTCACCTTGTCACTTGCAAAAATCATGCCAACTAAGAAAACGCTTTCTTGGTGGTATTTTGATTAAGCGAAACAGATTAATCTATTCCGAAACTCCGGAAATAACGATATATACTAATATTTTAGCGATGTAAACCCTTACATATAGAGGCAAAAAAGAACCATTCCAGAATGTCGGAATGGTTTTCCGATTTTCCGGAATGGCTATAATCCATACTTTTTCACTTTGTCATAAAGACTTGTTTTCCCTATTCCTAATTGTGCTGCAGCCTTAGTCTTATCTCCATCTGCTTTCTTAATAGCTCGTTCTATGGCTTGCTTTTCTGTCCGCTCTATAATTTCTTTTAGACTCTCATCTGCCCCCCCTAAATAAGGGTTCGGTTGAATGTGATCAGGGAGGTCTTCTATGCTAATGAACTCTGTACTTGTCAAATGGACGGCAGATTCAATCACATTTTCCAATTCCCGTATATTACCAGGCCAGTGGTACAGCTTCAGGCTCTCATACACATCTTTATCAAAGTCAGTTACGCGTTTACCGATTCGTTCCGTCACTTTGTGAAGTAAAGATTTTGATAATAGAGGAATATCTTCTTTACGCTCACGAAGAGAAGGGATTCGGAATTGAACAACATTAATTCGATAAAACAAATCCTCTCGAAAGTGTTGTGTTTGAATCAATTCTTCTAATGGCTGGTGTGTGGAAGCAATGATTCGGACATCAACCTTTTGTGGTTTTGTTGCTCCTACAGCTTCGACTTCCCCTTCTTGTAAAACACGGAGAATTTTTACCTGAGCATTCAGTGGCATATCACCAATCTCATCTAAAAACAATGTGCCCCCATCTGCCAATTGAAATTTCCCAGGTTTCCCACCTTTTTTCGCACCTGTAAAAGCACCTTCCTGATAGCCGAAAAGCTCTGATTCTAAAAGGTGTTCAGGAATGGCAGCACAATTCACTTTAACAAAAGGCTTGGTACTACGTTCACTGAGATGATGAATACTATGTGCGAATAACTCTTTTCCTGTGCCACTTTCCCCTCTAAGAAGTACCGACACATCACCTGGTGCAATTTTTTTCACTTTATTCTTTAATCGCTCCAATTCTGGTGATCGGCTTATTATATGATGAAGGGAGTAAGTAGCACCGTTGGGTTGATCAAGTTGGGATCGATAAGCTTTCAATTCTAGCAGGAGATCCCGAATGTGACTATTCATCTTCAACCATTCTTCAGTATCACGAAAGAGCACCATCCCAAGTGCTCCTACGATCTTCCCTTCTGAACGGAGAGGGACACGGTTCGCAATCATATAGCTACCACGAATGTATTGAAGATCTGCAATTTCTTCTTCTCCAGTTTGCGTGACGATATGCATACGGGAGTTCTCAATCACGTCAGACACGTGCTTTCCAATAACGTTTGATTTTTCAACATTTAAGAATCTACAATAACTTTCATTCATATACGAAATAAAACCAACCTGATCCACGATAACAATGCAAAAGTTCCCACTCTCAAAAAAGGTGTCAAATAAGTCATGTCTGTGGTTTTCAATAATCTCTCGCATGAGGGCACGCTCCTATGGTAACGATTTCATTATTCTAAATTGAAGTCTATCATGAGTTGTAAGATGTGTCATATAGAGTTTAGAAATTATAGTCATTAAAAAACTCCCTTTTAAAGGGAGTTTTACACTTAAATAAATTCTTTTTATTGATTTAAATACCTATTCAATTCGTTATTTCGAAGGCCATCCCCGTCATTATCTGCTGGGATAATATCATCCGAAATTCCATCCTGATCTGAATCTACAGAAGGATCCAGTTCACCATCACGCAACCCATCACCATCTGCATCGACACCATATTCACGGTCATCGAGCCCATCTCCATCATAGTCTAACTTCTGATCCGTAACTCCTTCTCTCATGCCATCCCCATCTACATCTGGTGGGATGATGGAATCATCCATGCCATCTTGGTCTAGGTCAGATTGATAGGGCTGTTCAGACGAGGCAAGATCACTTTCTCCATTTTCAGCAAACATCTGGTTAATCCAATCCTGTTGATCATTTTCTTGTAATACAGTATGAATCGTTTCTTGTTCTACTATTGGTTGTTCCTCTTGAGAACTGAATACATCCTCTGTTAATGAGCTTTGCTCGATCGGACTTTCAGCTTCTAATTCTTGAAAACCTTCAGTAAGGAGTTCATCGTCTTCTACGACTGTTGCCGCTGCTTCAGAAGCAACATCTCCCCCTAACTCCTCTGCAACACCTCTACCTATATCAGCAAGACCCGCAGCTGCTGTCACAATCAATGCATACTTTGCTGGGGTAAACATAATTAATGGAAATGCCCCGATAATCCAAATAGCAGCTATAATCATAGAAAGAGCGGTAAAATGAGATAAACTACTGACTAACGAAACACCTATGCCAACATAAATAAAGGCTATAGTAAGCCCAAGAGCAATCCTCACAATAAGCCTTCCCAACACTTTTAAAATAACTTCCAAACTTTTATTCATCTTACCAGGGTTTGATGCATGAGGAATTAATAGTATTAATAATATGTATAAGTACAAACTAGCCCCACCGAACAGAAGGCAAAATAAGAAGAATCCTCTTAAATAAGTTAAATCAAGCCATTTATACCTTCTAGATAATCCTGCGCAAATTCCAAAAAGCCAGGCTCCTTCTAATTCATTGGAACGTACTAATGGTTCTTTATATCCCACTTTACACCTCCACTTAATATTTTCCCTACGTCTAAACTCATACTATTATACAATATTTTAGTAAAAACTCTATTAAAAAAGGTGTTCCCCCTATTTAGAGGAACACCTTGATTCGACTTATAAACTATTTAATAACTAGAACTGGACATTTCGCATGTTGCACAACATTGTTGCTGACACTACCAAGGAAAAGCTTTTTCACATTTCCAAGTCCACGGCTTCCGACGATAATTAGATCCATGTCATGTTCTTCAGCATAATTTGTAATGCTTATTGCAGGGTTTTGTTCTGGCTCTCCTACAATAACATCCGTTGTGACAATAACCCCATCTGCCTCAATCTCTTTTTTAATCCTTGCCATATCTTCTTCATATTGTTTCTTCAGTTCATCACCAATTTGACGGGTCACATTAGCATTTGTGACGGGTCCAGTTGGCTTCACCACAGAAATTACATGAACGGCGGTTTCTGCTGATTCAAGAACATGTCTTTCCGCTTCTTTCACAGCTTTTTTACTTAAATCACTACCATCATAAGCTACGAGGATCTTCTTTTTCATGATGATCCCTCCATTCTTGAATAGTGACATCCTTTTCTATGATTCTATTTTATCATAGATTAGAGATTTTTTAGAGGGGTGTAATCGAACAGATTTTGACAATCCTTCATAGATTGAGAGATTCCATACCCTCTATTTCTTCATATACCTTTATATGATTACACATTTATAAGCTAAATAAATATCACCATCATGGGGGTTCATGATATTGTGAAACTAAGTTCACCCAGCAATAAAGGAGTGACTCGGATGGATAAAAGTATTTTTTTTAAGCGCCAAAAAAAGCTAATGCTTAAGCTAAAACAAATTCACCACTGGAATGCTATTTTATTTACCTTCCTTGCTCTAACCGGTTTAATTCTTGTTTCTCCCGAATTCCGACAGTGGCTTCCCCAAGTCCGTATTTGGGTGAAAGATTGGCATATTTGGATTGGCTTTGTAAGCATCCTTCCTATCCTATTATACGGCCCTAAGTTGGTACGCCACTTACAATCATTACGTAAGCGAAAAGCCAATCGATTAAATTTATATTTTGTTCTATTTGTTCTAATCGCTCTTATACTTTCCGGATTACTACTCACCTACCACCGAAGCTTTAGTCCTAGAGTCAGTTCGGCTGCTCTTATTGTTCATGATGTCATGACATGGATTGGAGTTCCTTACCTAATCTACCACAGCATAACTCGTAGTCAGTGGTTTAAAGCTAAAGAAAAACGTCGTCGCCAAAAACTCCAGGAAGAACGACCTGTAATCGAAAAATGGAATCCAATCATGAACCGTCGGGCATTTTTACGAAGAGGAACGGGAGCAGCCATTACGGTGGTTTTCACCCCATTTATTTACCAATGGGCAAAACCATACTTGAGTACACCAACGGCCTCTCGAACACCTTCACCATTACCAATGACTGAGCTATTTACACCAATGCCAAAACCATCACCTCACTCTACCCCTCCAATTGGTGGAGGGAGAAGTGGAACATTTCGTTATTATTCAGTCACATCTATGCCTGAAGTGAATGATGAAAATTTCTCATTTAAAATAGATGGCTTCGTTCATAATCCTCAATCATGGAACTGGAAAGAGTTCTTGGACCTTAAGCGAAATGTGCAAGTATCAGACTTTCATTGTGTAACGGGCTGGAGTGTCTACGATGTAACTTGGGAAGGTATGAAGTTAAAAGACTTATTAGATCAAGCAGAGATTAAAAGTGATGCGAAATATGTGAAGTTGTATTCTCAGGATGGCGTTTATACAGATACTCTAACGATCGACCAAGCTATGAGGGAAGATGTCATGGTAGCCATGCTTATGGATGGAGAGCTTATTGAGAACCGTAATGGTGGACCAGTTAGGCTTATTGTTCCAAAAATGTATGCCTATAAATCAGTCAAATGGTTGAACAGAATTGAATTGATTGATCATGAGCATACCGGCTATTGGGAGCAAAGAGGCTATGAGAAGGATGCTTGGGTGTAGGGGGGATGACGATTCACTTTCACCACTTTAATCCTCCACGAATACTTTAATAAGAGTCGATATTAAAGGTTAGGAGTGGTGAAAATGACTATCGTGGATAGTACGCACCTGATATATTCAGTGGAATCGGGTGATACACTCTATTCCATTGCTAGTAGAACAGGAGGCAACATACAGGATATCGTACAGTCAAATGCGATCTATCCTCCTATCACAGATCCAGGGCTCATATTTCCTGGTCAGGTTTTAATTTTGACAAAACCCGGAAAAAACCAAGTACAACAAATCGTAAGCCAAGGAGATAGACTTTATCAATATGCCTATCGTTATGATACAAGTGTTGATTTACTACAAGGCATAAACCCGCAAGTTGATGACCCTAATATGATTTATCCATCTCAGCAATTATTGGTTCCAGCATTTATTTACGAGGTGGAGCAAGGAGATACTCTTTATAAAATTGCACAGAGGTTTGGTCTATCTCTCAGCACTTTGATGGAAGCCAACCGTGCTCGTCCTGGCCTTTCTCCAGACGTAATTTATCCTGGTTACCGCTTAATTATTCCATTACCATCATCGGTTAACATCGTGGTATTCCGTCCATTCCCCGGAACCTCCATTCAGTCAGGGCAACTGCTTAAGGGGTATGCACGTGCTTTTGAAGGAACGATTCTTTACCGAATTGTGGATGATGCAAATCAAGTTGTGAAAAACGAAGCTCCAATACAGACTTCAGCAGGTGCTCCTTCATATGGCTCTTTTTCAATGGCTATTGAATTTGATGATTCTCCTACTACAAAAACTGGAGAATTGTGGGTTTACACAAGAAGTGCAAAGGATGGAAGTATTCAAGACTTAGTACAGATTCCTGTATTTTTCTAAAAATCCCTTTAATCAGGGATTTTTTAGTTACGAAATATATACAAGTCAAAACCAAAAGTAGATCATCTTCATCATATATGATTGTTATGATAATCTATAAAACAAGATAAAAATAGGAGGCTTCCACCATGATAACGCTTATTAAAAACACCGAGGTTTACACTCCAGATTACATAGGAAAAAAAGATGTCCTCATAACAGACCGTCGTATTGCTAAAGTAGCTGATCAGATTAACCTTCAAGAATTGGAATGGATTCAATACATCGATGGAACAGGAAAGGTTCTTACACCTGGTTTTATAGATGGCCATGTACATATTACAGGAGGTGGAGGCGAAGGCAGTTTTCGCTCAAGAACGCCGGAGCTCATGTTGAGTGATGCAACAACAAGTGGCGTTACTACTGTTGTGGGAGTTATCGGAACGGATGGTACAACGAGGACAATGACAAATTTAGTTGCCAAAGCTCGAGCTCTGAGAGAAGAAGGCATCACAACTTATATCCATACAGGCTCCTATCAAGTTCCGGTTAGAACACTAACCGGGAAAATTGAAGATGATATTATGCTAATTGATCTAATCATTGGCGCAGGTGAAATTGCCATAGCTGACCATCGATCATCGCAGCCAACTGTAGACGAACTTGCTCGAATTGCCTCACAAGCTAGAGTTGGAGGAATGCTCTCTGGTAAAAGCGGGATCGTAAATGTTCATGTTGGTGACAGTCCAGACAAACTTCAATTAATTGACCAAGTCATTGAGCAGACTGATATTCCAATCACCCAATTCTACCCTACTCATATCAACCGAAATCGTAAGCTATTTGAAAAAGGGATCGAATATGCAAAACGCGGAGGCTATGTTGACTTCACAACAAGCACCATTCCAACTTTTATAGAAGAGGGAGAAGTAAAAAGTGCTAAGGCATTACGTCTTATGTTAGAAGCAGGAGTGCCTATTGAACAAATCACCTTTACATCTGATGCGCAAGGAAGCCTTCCTGATTTTGATCATAACGGGCGATTAATCGGTCTAAAAGTCGGCCGTGTTCGTTCTCTATATGAAGCATTTATAGAAGCTATTCATGAAGAAGAAATTGATATTACGGATGCTTTAAAAACAATCACACGTAACCCTGCTTCCATTCTTGGTTTAAACAATAAAGGTGAAATAAAAGAAGGATATGACGCTGATCTTATCTTATTAGATCAACAAGACCTTTCTATTCACACAGTTATTTCATCTGGCCAAATGATGGTCAAGGATGGAGAAGCGATTGTAAATGGTACATTCGAGTAAATCCATTCTCATATACTAGGCACCTTCTCTTTGAAGGTACCTAGTTTTTAAGCATATCCTACCAATTCCATAAACCCTCTCCCCTGTATCTCTTTATTGCCTTCATTTGATGTAACCTCTGTCCCTGAAACTTCACAAACCCCTTCCCAAATTGCTTGAAGTGGTCCAATAATAGGCATTTCCTGTTTTGGAAAGTGTGCCATAACATGGAGGTCCATTGAAAACTCAGGTATCTTGATCTTCCACTCTATTGGATAACGAGCGTTTGTTTGGAAGCTTCTCCAAAAGTTTATTTCGATAAAAGAAATGTTTCTTGTAAAACGGACTGAACCATCCTTTTCAATTATGTTAGCCATGGGGGAAAAAGTTTCTTTCCCAGAGCGCATCTGATTTAAAAGGAGTTCCCGACCATCCTCAAGCTGCAGACCAAACCAGTCCCAACCTGCACCTTTTATCAGTCCATAGTCTCGCCCCCACTGATGATCAAACCAACCTACACCTTCCACATTTTCTATTCCACTATGTGTTTGAATTTGTCCTTCGACATGGTTCCTAGTAAAAGAATAGTAATATAAATCATCTGGTTTTCCATCTCCCCCAATTAAAGAGATAGGTTTCAAAGATCTAAAATTTAGATCAATCTCAAAGTCCTTATCTGTTAAATGCATTTTAAAACGATCTTCATTTTCCCCCATAAACGTTAATTCATTGTCCCCATATATCAATTTAGTAGGATTTTGTTGTATGGATGCTTTATCCATTTGAGAATGAGGGGGTGGAACCTGACCTAGTAGAAGGTCTTTATATAGATCCCATATTTGCACATCTTTTGGGTTTAATAATAAGTAAAACGGTAGATACATAGCGATCATGTTATGCTTTAGCTTTGAATCTATTATAGAATAGTTCTGCTTTGTTTTATTGTTCAAATCAATTAATGTGAAAATGAGATAGTGACCTTTACTACATTCCGTTTCTCCCACTCTAAAAAAAGAAGCCATTACAGCATATTGGCCACCCTGATCTCCAGTAAGATACGCGTAATTATACCACCACTCAATATTTGACTTTCGGTGAGGTCCTGTATCTTTCGGAAGTGATATCTTCTCAAAAAAATTTTCATTCATTTTTGAACACACCTTACAGTTTTATAGCAAGGTATGCATAAACAATCCAAAATGGGAATGAACGGGGTGAAGATGAGTCATAATTCCCTTATATTTTATTGAGCTATTATTTATCTTACTCTCCAGTCAAATACTTACCTCATAACGAATTTCCGCACTAGTCTTCTATTATACGTCCAATCCCCCTTTCATTGCGGAGCATAGGATATCGTGTTCTCAAAAAATGAAAGGGAGTGATGTGATGAGTAACGAAGAGAACAAGCCATGTCAACAACCAGCCTCTCTTAGCAATTGTCGCAATAGACCTATAACACCAGATGTAAATCCAGATGCACAAATTGCTAAAATACCTGTTGTCTTAGCAGAGGTTGAAGTATGTACGGACCTAGAAGCCAAAGTAACCTTTCCAGAAGATGTCTTAGAAATCAAAGATGTAAAGAAACAAATCGAACTTGTGCAATGTCGTTTACTTGTACCTAGTAATCAGCTATATATTAAAGGGTATGTAAGAAAAAACATTCAATATGTTACACCGGTTGGTAGGGGGCTTTCTAACAAATGCGTTGATTCAGATTATCGTTCATTCACCGTGGATGTCCCGTTTACGTGTGTAACTGAGATAAAAGACTTTATAACACGTCCTTTAGACATTCATTTTGATGAACGTAAAGAGTTCAACTTTAGAGTCTCTCAATCTTTGCCTAAAGGTTATCCTGAAAAAGATCATTATCAATCTCAAGATATCTCTCAATTCAACCAAGGTAGTCAACAATTCTATAATGAAATTCCTTATTGTGATCTTCTATCGAGTAACATTATTGAAATGGATGCTTCTACAGATAGAAGGCCTATACAAGGTGGACCAGAATTTGAAGGAGTTTTCAGAAACGTTGTAGAAAAGATGAGTGTATGTTTTACGCTTAAGTTACTTCAAAAGCAGCAAGTTCCACTTGGAGGAATTACAGGGCCGACTGGACCTACTGGACCTGGAGCTGGAGTGACTGGGCCGACTGGACCTACTGGGCCAACTGGACCTACGGGACCTACCGGGCCGACTGGACCTACTGGAGCCACTGGACCTACTGGGCCTACCGGACCTACTGGAGCCACTGGACCTACTGGGCCGACCGGACCTACTGGAGCCACTGGACCTACTGGAGCCACTGGACCTACTGGGCCGACTGGACCTACCGGACCTACGGGACCTACCGGACCGACTGGACCTACTGGACC
>NZ_KE384333.1:113562-174255 GCF_000425225.1 Pontibacillus marinus BH030004 = DSM 16465
GGACCTACCGGGCCGACTGGACCTACCGGGCCGACCGGACCTACTGGGCCGACCGGACCTACGGGACCTACCGGGCCGACTGGAGAGTGTGTATGCTTACCGAGATATTGCGACTTCTACTTTGAAGGTACAACAATTAATGTAGCACCAAATAGTAGCATTCCATTTAACGAAGAAGGAGAATGTACAGAGGACGACTTTACTCCAGTAAACGTTATGGAAGGAACTTTCACACAAATCGAAGTAGAACATGAAGGAGATTACCTCATTAACTACAGTGTGATCTTTAATAACACACCGCCAACTGAAATTGTAGAAGGAGCTTTCGCATTGTTTGTAGACGGTTTAGATGTAGACGCCAGTAGATTTGGTGAAACTATAGTTCTTGCAAGCCAACCGGCAGGTGCTCAAACTAAAATACAGGTTAATGGTGAAGCCATTGTTCATATTCCAGAAGGTGGAATACTTGAACTTCGAAATATAAGTAACCGAACAGTTCATGTTTTAGCTAGCGTAGCTGGTGCCGATATAAATGGTGCTGCAATAACTATTGTTCAATTAGATAATGACACAGTATAAAATATAATCTATGTAAAAAAGAGGTAGGGTTACCCTGCCTCTTTTTCCATTCAATATTATTCCACTTCTTCTAAATGTTTCTTAATACGGAAGATAAATTCAGGATATGACGTAGCATCTCCTAATAGACAAAGTTCATTAAATAAGGGTTGGTTTTTATGACCATCAATGAGCATTGAAAGCAAGCCTAACTCAGAAAAATAATTATGTGTATGGTCTTCCTGCCAATTTCTTAATTTCACCCTCGCTTCTCGCTTCCTTTGAAGACGATATAGACATAATATAATCCAACGAAAATATATTGTTCTTCTCGACAGATCAGAGCGGTTATAAAGGACTTTGAACTCCTCCATAGCCTCATCGTATTCCCTTTTATAAAATGCTCGATACGCTTTATCATTTAGAATTGAAAAATGGTTTTTAGGCAATGCAGGACAGTAACATGTTTCTATGTTTGTGCTCATCGATTGTTTGCGATTAGCCACCACTTCCCACCTGGCTATCTCGACAAAACCATCCATATCATAAACAACAGGTACTTGAACTAAATCCGCTTCAGAATTCTGTAAGAACTTTTCAAACTTCTGAACATCCGCTTTTTGTAAAAACATATTTTCTCTTAAGATTATATCCCATTCTTCTAAACTGTTTTTTGGAGATACCTTATATGAGGATATCCCCCTATAATATCGCAGCACTTCAGCCATTATTTGGTCCCAACTAAATTTCCTTGCAGTAACCAGACCATTCTGAATGATCTTATCTCTTAATGGTTGTTCACCTAGTATGCGTTTTAATTTTGAAGCTATATCTTGTGGGTTTTTCATTTCAGAAATAAGAGAATTCTCTTCATGCACAGCATACTCCAACACACCTTTATTATTGGTTGTAATTACCGGACAGCCACATGCCATTGCCTCTAATGGTGGTAAAGAAAAGCTTTCATAATGGGAAGCTGAGACATACACACTTGCTCCCCGGTATAGCTGAGCGATGGTTTCTTGATTGGGTTGAACAAAATACTTTGTCACCTTATTTTTCATTTCACCACTAGGTTCCTCAGGAGTAATCCAATATAGATCTAACTGCAGATCTGTGTCTTTTATGATCTGATAAGCTTCCAGAATATCTTTAATTCCCTTAAACTTTGCTGATTCTGCACCCACCATTATTAGATAAGGTTTAACAGCTTTAAACTTTTCTACTTGGTCAGAGAAAACCGTTTCATCAATGGCATTATGGATAACTTTAGCTTTACGGTTATAGATCTCATCAATATATTGAGCAGTACTTTCCGATACTGTATAGATAAATTCAGGTAGTTCATATTGCTTTTGAATAAACTTTTTTAAAGTAGCATTCATCGTCTTATATTCAAACAGATGAAAATCACCTTGTTCAAAGTAAACCACTGGAGCAATTCCTGTTTCTACACATGCTTGGATATGATCCCAGTACGTAGCTACAATAACTTCGCAATCAGGAATTCCTTTTGCAAGCTCTAAATCAAAAGGAACCTGGATATAGTCCGCCTCAATCGGATACCATGTTGGTTTTTCAAAATGGGAGACAATTGATACTTTTACACCTAACTTCTTTAAGCGATTCACATGTTCAAAGATCACTTTTACCCCACCACTCACCCCCACATGACTCATAACATAGACCACGTGTAAGTTTGCTGATGAATCAACTGGTTCTTTCCTCACTAATTTTTGTTTCTGTGCAAGAGGAAGACGATCTAACCGTTTATTAAACTCTTTCAATTTCAGTTCTTGTATCATGATGACCTCCAAAATCGATATAGTAACCTTCTATAGTTTATTAAGGAGAACTTATGAAGTGAGTGGAGTTTGGGTGAAATGTTGTTTTTGATAAAACATCCTACACTCCCCCACACATAAGGGTTTACCTCGCATATAGTGCATAAGAATGGAAACATATGACCTTAAATGGGAGGGATAATGTGACAACAATTAGCCTATGTATGATCGTTAAAAATGAAGAAGAAGTATTAGAAAATTGTTTAAAGAGTGTCAAAAAAGCTTGTGATGAAATCATTATTGTAGATACAGGTTCAACAGATGAAACGAAAGAAATTGCAGCTAAATACACGGATAAAGTTATCGATTTTGAATGGGTTGATGACTTTTCAGCTGCCAGAAACTTTTCCTTTAGTCATGCAAAGATGGATTACATTCTTTGGTTAGATGCAGATGACATATTAAAGACAAAGGACCTTAAAAAACTATTAACCCTAAAAAAGAACTTGGATCCGTCAGTGGATGCAGTTTCCATGTTTTATCATTTAGCTTTTGATGAACATGGAAATCCAACTTTCAACCTTCGTCGTAACCGCCTTGTTAAACGAGAAAGAAATTTTAAATGGCATGGAGTTGTTCATGAGTATTTAGAGGTATCAGGAAACATTATCGGTTCTGATATCGCAATCACTCATAATAAACAGAAGAAGAAAAACACCAGTATTGAAGGGGGACGAAACCTAAGAATTTATGAAAAAAAGTTAAAGAGAGGCGAACCATTCACCCCACGTGATTTGTATTATTATGCAAACGAATTGAAAGACAATCACCACCATAAAAAAGCCACCCTCTACTATAAAGAATTTTTAGCAACCAAAAAGGGATGGGTTGAAGATGAGATAATGGCTTGTATTAATATGGCTGACTGTTATAGGCGACTTGGTGAAAAGGATGAAGAATTAAATGCTTTATGTAAATCTTTTCAATATGATTTACCTCGTCCAGAGATAAGCTGTCGTCTAGGTGAATATTTTATGGGCAAAAAGGATTATCAAAGCGCGATCTTTTGGTTTAACACCGCTATCAACACGAAACAAAAGGATAACGGAGGTTTTCAAAAACCTGCCTATTCTACATGGTTCCCCCATCTACATTTAGTGTTATGTTATTGGGAAACAGGAAATATGGAAATGTCTTATGAACATAATAAAATGGCTGAAAAATTTATCCCTAATGATCCAAGTGTTGAGTTTAATAATAATTTCTTTAAAGACTATTTTAAGCAGGAACCTAATCCTACCCCTAACGGAAAAAAGAAAGTTCTATATATAGGGTGGATTGGGCACAAAAACCTTGGTGATGAATTAATGTGGAATCTCTTCAAAGAAAAATTTGATGAGTCATTAGGAAATGAAAACTGGGAATTGCACGGTACTATACGAAAGCCAGCAAGAGACTTTGACTTAGATCAATTTGATTTAATCGTGCTCGGCGGAGGATCCATTATATGTAAAAACAATACTCCCGTTTTACATGAAGCAATGAAGAAAGGAAAAAAAGTAATGATTTGGGGATCAGGGATAGATTTAATTGAGAAAAGTGATATTCCATTATTAGCAGCGGGTGAGAAGATAAATGTTCATAACTATTTGGCTGAAGATATACAAAAAAAACTAGTTGAAATAATTGAACATGCTGAATTTGCAGGTGTTCGTGGCCCTTTAACGTACGAAATAATTAGACAAGTGGGAGCAAATGAAGAAAAATTAATGATTAGCGGAGACCCAGGATTACTCCTCACCCAAAAAGAGAAAGTTGATGAAGAAGTTAAGGTAGCCATTCTTCCGTTTAAAGGAAATAAGATTATCGGTGTTAATTGGGGAACATCTTTTAACCATGTGTACGGGGCGAATGAACGAAATGTTGAAGATCAATTAGCTGAAGCACTAAAAGAATATATCAACAATGGATATAAAATATATTTATATTCTGTTTGGGATCACGACACAACCGCTCTGAAGCAATTGTATAAAAAGGTTAATGATCACAAAAATGTCATTTTAGACACCAAACTTCATGATCAGAATTTCTTAATAGACTTAGCCTCTCACTTCCACTTTACAATTAATTTAAAACTACATGCCAACCTCATTTCTTTAGCAGCAAATACACCCCCAATTGCACTTGCTTATGGCTTTAAAGTATATGATTTCGCAAAATCAACTCAATTAGATCAGTTCGTCATTCCAACTGATTCTATGCAAATGAAGAGTGAACTAATGGAGATGGAAGCTTTAATTAATCAAGAACGAGATAAGATCATAAATAGAGTAAACGAAATAAAGGCTGAATATATAAATCATATATCTTCGCCTTTTAATCAGCATCTTTACCTAAGGAGGGATGATCATGCATAACCTTCCAAGGGAGGAATGGGAAAGATTAAAGAAGTTCGGACATATAGAAAAAGGCGATGAAAAAAACCTTGCCGTTGAAGGTCTTTATTATGGAGGAGATAAACTCGTCGAAAATAAGCTAAAAAAATACCATTACCTCCCCTACAATATTGAAGAAATCATTAGTGCAGGAATGGAAAAATTAAAAGATAAAAAGATCAACTTAAAAAATGCAGAAGAAATTGCCAATGAGATAAGAGATGCATTAGAAAAGAAGCGTGGCTATTCACTTGTTCGACTTGGAGATGGAGAATTAGTCTTTTTATCACATGATTTATTGTATTCAAGTGAAGAAATCGAAAAAGAACCAAGACTTAAATTTCTGAAATATGCAGGTGTTACATTGCCTGACTATGAGGCAAGAGATGCTTTGGCTTCTAGGCTATTACAAGGTGATGCTATCGGGATCCCCGTAGCTAGATTCCCGACTTTTCAAACCCTTTTCACCAAACTAGTTAAGTATCACAATTGGGATTTAAATAAGATGAACTTAGCTAGTTCCACTGTTCATTTCGAAATATGTCATTACACGACTTTGCTTCATGAAATTCTTAGCAAATATAAAGTATTATTAATTGGAAATAAGATGGAAAAGGGTAAAGCGTACTTTGAAAACCTGGGCTATAATAATATTGTAGGTAACATCCCGGTTAATGGAATGAAAGCAGTTCCTGATGTTGTAGAAAAAACAAAAGAATATGATTATGATGTAGCCTTTGTTTCTTCTGGCATTCCGGCAAATTTGATATGTGGAATGCTTGCTGAAGATCATAAAGTAGCGATTGATTTCGGGCATGCTATAGACTGGTTGTTAATGGGCCATGCACAAGTGCGATCATTAGATAACGGAACCATTAACTCAGAATACTGTTGTGAAATGGCTTATTACTACTTTATACGAGATGACTTTAAAACTGCAGCCTATTGGTATAAGCAAGCTGTTAAAGTTGGTGAAGCAACAGGTAATAGTTCACACATGTCTACAACGACTCCCCACCTTCAATTATCTGTATGCTACTGGCAATTAGGAGATGTGAAAAGAGCTTATGATCATAATGAACTAGCTAGAGGTTTCGAACCCAACAACCCAAGCATACTCCAAAATAAAAGTTTCTTTGAAGGAATTATGAAAAATGATTAGTGTCATTCTACCTGTCTATAATGGAGATGATCATGCACCTTAAATGATTATCATTCTACATGTGAATTTGAGAATATATAAAGTATATTTCCTTTTTAAAAGTGATTGAAAGACCGGTGTTAGATGCCTCTCTTGAAATAAAAACCTGTAAAAATTAATAGAAAAAACTCCTAGTTTAATAAATGAACTAGGAGTTTTTTTGTGTTCCCTTATAAATATTTACATAAGTAAATTAATCTTTTTTACGTTATAGATTCTTGACAATAAAACATAGATTGTATAATATAAATTACTGAATTAGAATTATTATAAATTAATAACTCTTTTTCATGAGTTTATTAATCAAACACATTTTCTTTTCTAGGAGGCTATACATTATGAATTTAATCGGAACTGAAGTACAACCATTTAGTGCAAAAGCATTCAAAAACGGAGAATTTATCGATGTAACAAACGAAAGTCTTAAAGGTCAGTGGAGCGTAATTTGCTTCTACCCAGCAGACTTTACATTCGTTTGCCCAACTGAACTTGAAGATCTTCAAAATAACTATGAAACGCTTAAAGAACTTGGCGTAGAAGTATATTCTGTTTCAACAGATACGCACTTCACTCACAAAGGCTGGCACGATAGCTCTGAAACAATCAACAAAATTCAATATGCAATGGTTGGTGACCCTTCCCAAACATTATCTCGTAACTTTGAGGTACTAAATGAAGAAGAAGGTCTTGCTGAACGTGGTACATTCGTAATCGACCCAGATGGCGTTATCCAAACAGTAGAGGTAAACGCTGGCGGAATTGGTCGCGATGCAGACACTCTAGTACAAAAAATTAGAGCAGCACAATACGTTCGCAACAACCCAGGCGAAGTTTGCCCGGCTAAATGGGAAGAAGGATCAGAAACGCTTAAGCCTAGTCTAGATCTTGTAGGCAAGATTTAATAGATTTAAGGAGTGCATGAACCATGCTTGAAGCAGATATTAAGTCACAATTAGAACAATACCTCCAATTAATGGAGAATGATATACTGCTTAAAGTTAGTGCAGGTTCAGATGATGTATCTAAAGAGATGCTAGCTCTAGTTGAAGAGCTAGCATCTATGTCTTCTAAGATTAATTATGAGGAAGCAGAATTATCTAGAACCCCTAGCTTTAGTGTAAATCGTATTGGGGAAGACACTGGCGTTACGTTTGCTGGTATTCCTTTAGGACACGAATTTACTTCTCTAGTATTAGCTCTTCTACAAGTGAGTGGCAGAGCTCCTAAGATTGATCAGGAAAAAATTGATCAAATTAAAAGTATTAGTGTTGAATACAACTTTGAATCATACGTAAGCTTAAGTTGCCATAACTGCCCTGACGTCGTACAAGCATTAAACATGATGAGTATTCTGAACCCAGGAATCTCTCATACCATGATTGATGGTGCAGCGTTCAAAGAAGAGGCAGAAAGTAAGAACGTTATGGCCGTTCCATCTGTTCACTTAAATGGCGACTTCTTTAGCGGCGGACGTATGACACTTGAAGAGATCCTGGATAAGTTAGTTGATGGTCCAAGTGCTGAAGAACTATCAAGTAAAGATCCGTACGATGTCCTTGTTGTCGGCGGAGGTCCTGCTGGAGCAAGTGCTGCAATCTATGCTGCACGTAAAGGCATCCGCACAGGTATCGTTGCAGAGCGCTTTGGTGGACAAGTTCTTGACACAATGAGCATTGAAAACTTTATCAGCGTAACCCATACAGAAGGACCTAAATTTGTTGCAAGCCTTGAGGAACACGTAAAAGATTATGATATTGATGTCATGAATCTTCAGCGTGCAAGCGGCTTACAAAAGAATGATATGTTCGAGCTTGAGCTCGATAATGGTGCAGTTCTGAAAAGTAAAAGTGTCATTGTTTCAACAGGCGCACGCTGGCGTCAGCTTGGAGTTCCTGGTGAAAAGGAATTGCAAAACAAAGGCGTAGCCTATTGTCCTCACTGTGATGGACCATTGTTTGAAGGAAAAGACGTAGCTGTTGTCGGTGGAGGTAACTCTGGCGTTGAAGCAGCGATTGACCTAGCAGGTATCGTTAAACACGTAACAGTCCTTGAGTTTGGCGCAGAAATGAAAGCAGATGAAGTTCTACAGAATCGCCTGCACAGCCTTCCAAACGTTACAGTCAAAACCAATGCCCAAACAACGGAAATCACAGGTACAGACAATGTCGATGGTCTAACCTATATCGATCGTGAAACCGAAGAAGAACACCGCATTGATTTAGAAGGCGTCTTCGTCCAAATCGGACTTATTCCAAACACCGAATGGCTAGAAGGCGTTGAGACGAACCGCATTGGTGAAATCGTAGTCAATAAGGCCAACGCTACAAACATCCCCGGCCTATATGCAGCAGGAGATGTCACAGACAATCCTAACAATCAGATCATCATTGCCATGGGCGATGGTGCAAATGCTTCATTAGGTGCATTTGATTATCTGATTCGGAACTAATATTTTTATTAAGAGTCGCTTTTCACCAATATAGGTGTAAAGCGATTTTTAATAAAATGGAAAATTTAGAAAGTAATCATTTTATTTTATTAATCATTTACATAAATATGGTATGTTTTATGTATCCTCGTTCTCCCCCTTCATGAAGTTACTATATTCCCAAACTATTAAAATTTAAGAAAGTAGGTCGATTCACTATGAGAAGTAATGTTTGCTCTTGTGGCAGTGGAAAAGCCCAAGAAGTATGTTGTGAAAACACGACAGAAACAAGAGTATGGATGGTCCCTTTTTCCAATGACAGCGAGCGTCAGGAGTTTCTGAACAACTTACAAATAGGTTCAGAATTTGATATGCGCTATCGTGGACTAGTGGAATTCTATGGAAAGGATTTTATCGCTTATAAGCAGGAGCAATACTTTGACCAAGACCGCAACGACTTCCTCCGTTATTTTTCTTCCTATATGGCAGATATCCTTGAAGATGACTGCCCCCCATCATGGAAACAATGCACCCCTCAATTTTGGGAAGAGTTCATCGTCTGTTATATCCCTCTTATTATAAAAGTGACCGAGGACCAAAAACAGGTTGAGACAATCATGAAGCAGCTGAAACTTTTTGTGAAATGGCTCGATAGACGAGCACATACATCGTGGTACAAATACATTTTAAATTACAGTAAAAGGCATAGATCTGAGCTTAAAGCCTGTGAAAGCCTCATCAACCATCTCTATTTAACCGATTTCCCGAAAGTATTTCAAAATGACTGGGATTACGAGCATGATCTAGACCTATTACTAGAAAGGTATACTGAGTATGACTCAACGGTTCATAGCATGTTTGAGATTAAGAAAATTGACCAGGATATTGCTCTTATGTATGACCTCAAAACTTCCCGCTCCTACTCAATTATCGGTTTACCCGAAAAGCTAATTCGTCCCGGTATTCTCATGCACGGCATTATTGGTAAAAAAGACGAAGACATTTTCTGGGATTGGCATCATACCGAAAACATCTCCCCACTAAAATCGAAGGATTACATCTATTTTGGGTTAGGAAGTGAATCATGTTATTAAAACAACGTCCTGAAACGAACGAGCTACGGGTTGGGCGAATTCTTTTAATGAGAATGGATCTGACAAATAAAGAAAGATATTATTACCTTATTCGCACTGCAGCCTTATGATAAGAAATAACAAAAGCCCAGAACCTCCATCTATTGGTAGATCAAAGATTCTGGGCTTTTCTCTATTTTACAATCACGAGCTCATACAATTATTCTTTGAAACCTACACAATCAACTATAGACCTCTTCTTTCTGATTAAGACCAAGTGCCTCATCGGCTGTTTGATGAATTTCTTGTAGAAGTTCAGGGTTTTCAGCTAGCGATATCCCATAAGAAGGAATCATTTCTTTGATTTTCGGCTCCCATTCTTTTACCTGTTCTGGGAAACACTTTTCAATTACTTCTAACATGACGTGAACAGCAGTTGAAGCCCCAGGAGAAGCTCCTAACAACGCAGCCACAGATCCATCAGCAGAACTTACAACCTCTGTTCCAAATTGAAGTGTTCCTTTTCCTTCAGAATCCGTATCTTTAATAATTTGTACACGTTGACCCGCTTCTACTAAATGCCAATCTTCGCTTTTAGCATTAGGGATAAACTCACGTAGGTCTTCCATGCGTTGTTCCTTAGAAGATATCACTTGTTCAATCAAATACTTTGTTAACGATGCGTTTTTCATGCCAGCTGCTGACATTGTTACAAAGTTATCTGTTTTCACGGATGTTAACAAATCAAGCATAGACCCGGTTTTTAAAAATCTTGGTGAAAAGCCGGCAAACGGTCCAAATAGTAGTGATTTTTCATTGTCGATAAATCTTGTATCAAGGTGAGGTACTGACATAGGAGGTGCGCCTACCTTCGCTTTACCATACACTTTGGCATGATGCTCTGCTACTACCTCTGGATTGTTACAAACCATAAATAGTCCACTTACAGGGAATCCTCCAATATGTTTGGATTCAGGGATACCCGTTTTTTGAAGTAAGTGTAGACTACCTCCACCACCACCGATAAAGACAAAGTCTGTTGTATGGTATTCAAGTCTATGGTTAACCATATCATATACTTTTACTTCCCATTCGCCATCGCTGTTTCGTTTAATATCTTGAACACTGTGACTATAGTTCACTTCAGTGTCTTGACTTTCTAAATGATCAAACATTTTACGAGTGATGGAGCCAAAATTCACATCTGTTCCAGAATCAATCTTTGTTGCCGCTATAGGTTCGGTAAAATAACGGTCTTTCATCATAAGGGGAATCCATTTCTTCAGTTGATCTGGATCGTCCGAAAATTCCATATCTGTAAATAATGGATGGTCCCCCATCGTTTGGTAACGCTTTCTCAAGAATTCGACGTTTTGCTCCCCTTGCACAAAGCTCATATGAGGTAACGGCATAATAAAATCTTGTGGGTTACGAATAAGATTGGTATTTACAAGGTAAGACCAAAATTGTTTTGAAATTTGAAATTGTTCATTTACTTTGATCGCTTTTGTAATATCAATTGATCCGTCAGCTTGTTCTTTCGTATAGTTTAGTTCGCATAATGCAGCATGCCCAGTACCTGCATTATTCCATACATTAGAACTCTCTTCTCCTGCTCTTTCCAATTTTTCAAACACTCTAATATTCCAATTTGGTGCTAATTCTTTCAGCAACGTTCCTAACGTCGCACTCATAATTCCTGCACCAATTAAGATAGCGTCTGTTTTATGATAATTTTTGCTCATGTCCCATTCTCCCTATGTTTACAGAAAAGATGCAACCGCAGCAACTAAGTGATATAAATAGACAAGTTTCGACTTAATTAAGCATCTTTTCTAAAAATTTTTAATCTAATACTAGTGTATCATTATTTACAAAAGATTAAAAAATCCTTATTTATATTTATTCATATTCATTTCTATAGGTGAATCTGGAGGGGGGCATATTGTACGGTTCATTCTGCTGTTCCCCTGTGCTCCATCTTTGAAAATAGGATTCATTTCCAGGAGGAATTTGCTAAATAAGACGCTCGTTCCCTTGCACTTTTGGTACGATACTATTAAGATATGTAATGGTTGAATTTCAGCCTAACTAGTTAAAATAAGACAGAGACAGTTTCGCTTTTTAATTTTGGGGATATTTTCCCCTTAAGGAAAGGGTTAAGATATATTATGAAAGATAATTTTTGGCATGAATTGCCGCGTCCGTTTTTTGTTCTGGCACCAATGGAAGCCGTTACGGATGTCGTTTTTCGTCATGTCGTGAGTGAAGCAGCGAGACCTGACGTGTTTTTCACAGAGTTTACGAATACGGAAAGCTACTGCCACCCGAATGGAAGAGACAGCGTACGCGGGCGTCTGACGTTCACGGAGGATGAACAGCCGATTGTCGCCCACATTTGGGGAGATAAGCCTGAATACTTCCGACAAATGAGTATTGGTATGGCTGAAATGGGGTACCGTGGAGTCGATATCAACATGGGTTGCCCTGCACCTAATGTCGCTACGAAAGGAAAAGGCTGTGGGTTGATCCGTCGTCCGGATGTTGCAGCGGACATTGTCCAGGCAGCTAAAGCAGGAGGACTGCCCGTTAGTGTGAAGACTCGTCTTGGTTATACAGAAGTCGAGGAATGGCACGACTGGCTGAAGCACATCCTGGAACAGGATATCGCCAATCTTTCCATCCACCTCAGTACGAAAAAAGAAATGAGTAACGTCGATGCTCACTGGGAGCTGATTCCGGAGATCAAAAAGCTTCGTGATGAAGTTGCTCCTGATACACTTCTGACCATCAACGGGGACATCCCTGATCGTCAAAAGGGACTTGAACTTGTTGAAAAATATGGTGTCGACGGAGTGATGATTGGGCGAGGAGTCTTCCACAATCCGTTCTGCTTCGAAACAGAAAAGAAAGAGCACACGAGCGAAGAACTACTTGATCTTTTACGTCTGCAGCTTGATCTTCATGATAAGTATTCTGCAGAGTTAGAGCCACGTCTATTTAAACCACTTCGCCGCTTCTTTAAGATTTACGTAAAAGGATTCCGCGGAGCAAGTCAATTAAGAAATCAGTTGATGGAAACAGAATCTACTGATGAAGTGCGTGCTCTGCTTGACGAGTTTACAGAGAAAAATGGAGTAAAAGAAGAGGAAGGTTTTTCTATTTCCTAAATAAAGACCCTTCCTTTGAACCGAATCATTCATAGATTTTCACAAGGAGAGGAGAGCCATTCGTGCTCTTCTCTCTTTTTATAAACAAAAAGAGAATTGAGGCAATCAAGCTGGTGCCTAGCATTGTACTAACAACCTCACCACTATGGTTTATCAAGTTGTTATCATCTTTCTATGGGGACTTCTGTATGAAAAACAAACCTGTCTAATTTTATGTAATAAAATAAATAACCCTAGTGAAAATGTGACACCATACGAGGGTTATTTATTTCTACCTTTTACCTCTTTGACTGGATTAGCAGTAGAGTTTTGGAGGATAGATTTTACTGAGCTCTATATGGTTTGATTTATTTTTCTCGTGTAATTTATTTTATCCAGATGCGCCTTAACAGTGATTGTGAAAAGAGTATTTGTAAAGAAGAGAAGGTAAATATGGGGTGAAACTACTTCCTTTTAGATATTATTTTTTCACTTATAGCTGTCGTCATGGATAGAGCTTTTATTCCGTCTTTAGCGGTAATGGCAGGATCTTTGTTATTTTGGATATTGTTTAAAAATTCCTCTAGTTCAACTGATAAAGGCTCTTTTTGTGGAATCATCACTTTTTCAACAATACTCTGTTGATTATAGTTAGAACTAAAAGAATTCACAAAAAAACTTGTAGATCTTGATATAAGGATAGTCTTGTTTAATAGATCTGCTTGAATAAAGGCATCTTCTGTAATCACTCGAATTGTACGGATTTTCCCTTCTGTTTTAAAACTGGCAGTAAGTTGTGCAATCGTACCTTTTTGGAATGTAGCAATGGCTATCGCATGCTTAATGGTATTATCATAAAATCTCCCTATAGCATCAAATGTATCAATTTCATCAGACAACAGGTGATATAGAATATAAAGATCATGAATCATGAGGTCATGTACAACATCGACGCTCTCGATTCTCCTGTTAAACGGGCTAAGTCTGTGAACATCTATAGCTATAATTTTTTCGTTAACCAGTATTTTTTTTAAGATTTCCACTGTCGGATTATATAATTCAACATGCCCTACTTGTATCTTAACACCCGCAATTTTTGCTTTTTCTTCTAAATCTTCCGCTTCTGCAACGGTTTTCGCAATGGGCTTCTCTATCAACATATGGACCTTGTGTTCTATACACTTTAGTCCTATTTCATAGTGATATTCTGTTGGAACAGCAATGCTCACTGCTTCTACTGATTGAAGAAGCTGATCTAAACTTTTAAAATGCTTTACTCCATACCTTTTAGACACCTCAATTGCCCTTTCTTCATTTACTTCATAAATTCCCACAAGCTTACAATGATCTATTAAATTTGAATAGACTCTTATATGATTTTCCCCCATCGATCCAGCTCCTATAACTCCAACTTCCATCTCCAATCTCCTTTTTTATGCTGTAATAATAGCATCCTATGAAGGAAATAAAAGAGGGTGATGCTATGAACAAAAATTAGGTGCTTTAAAAGAAATATGGTTTACACAAGTTATCAGTCCTTCACATATAACATAATAAATACCAGTTTAATGAGGAGGTAAATTTTTATGCTAAACCTATTATTCATCACTAAAGACACGTCGAACCTCATCTTTAAAAATTACTTTTATTTAGAAAAAGAGCTGAAAAAATTAACAAACCTGATGATATGGAAAGAATCCGGAAACATTAAAGATATTTTAGAGAAACTCCCTGCACGGCCAGACTTTATTTTAATATTAAATGACATCGGGGGGTTTGGCCCTATTGTAGACGGCCTTGAGGAAACGGAAATACCAGCAGGGCTTTTTATTAATGATGTTCATCGTCTCAGAATGAGGGATTCTTATATTAAGAAAAATAATATTCAATACCTATTTTCAGTTGTTCGTGAAAGATTTTACAAAGAATACCCATTTTACAAAGACAGATTCATCTGGTTCCCTCACTTTATTAATCCAGCTATCATTAGGGATTATAAACTGTCAAAGGAAAATGACATGTTGATGTTAGGTGTGATAACTAATCTCTATCCGCTCAGAAAAATCATAAAAAACTATTACAATAACAATCAGGGGTTTGTTTATAAAATGCACCCTGGATATAGGAATTTTTCAAATCAAGAACAAAATGAATTGCTGCTAGGAGAGAATTATGCCAAGGAAATTAATAAAGCAAAGATCTTCTTTACAGATCCCTCTACATTAGAATACCCAGTATTAAAGTACTTCGAGGTTCCAGCTTGTAAAACTTTACTGATGGCACCAACCTTCCCCGAACTTGAGGATTTAGGCTTTATTCCAGGCGTACATTTTGTTCCCATTACAGAAAATGACTTTTCTAGCAAAGCACAATACTATTTAGAAAACGAACAACTCCGGAACAAGATTATTGAACAAGGATACAATTTTATTTTAAATAATCATACCATCCAAATAAGAGCGAGACAGTTAGTTGATAAAATCGAAGAGATTATTTCAACTAACTAGATTAATAGAACGGGGGGATTGCAATGGAAAATCATCCAAATAGCTTAAAAAAAGGGGAATTTGTCGTTATTGAAGATGAAGTTGACATTGGGGAAAATGTATCCATTGGGCACAATACCGTAATTTTGAAGGGTACAGTAATAGGCGATAACGTCAATATTGGTTGTAATTGTGTTATTGGAATACAACAAGGTGGAAATACAAGAATGCGCAAGTCTGATGAGATGGGAAATAAGTTGATCATAAAAGATAATACCTATATTGGAAACATTGTATCTATTTATTCTGGCAGTATTATTTCTAAGAATGTATTCGTTGGAGATCATGCAAGTATTCGAGAAAATGTATTAGTTGATTCTGAATCCGTAATAGGCAGAGGAGCAATAATCGAACTTAATACAAAAATCGGAAAAGCTTGTACCGTTCAGACACTAGCATATGTTACAGGAGATACAACTCTTGAAGATCATGTTTTTATTGGACCTTGTGTTTCCATGTCCAATGATAAATACATGGGGGCAGAAAAGTATGAACTCAAAGGTCCTACTATTAAGGAAAATGCAAAAATAGGGAATAATTCTTCCTTACTTCCAAATGTGGTGATTGGAAAGGACGTAATTGTTGGTGCTGGTTCTGTAGTTACAAAAAATATCCAGGACGGAGAAAAGATAGCAGGAGTACCAGCCAACTCTATGAAAAAATAGTTTCATAAAACAAAACTATTTGTAACAAAAGGGGGTGACGGGTTGAAAGATATTGTGATTTTAGGAACCGGAGGTAATTGTCTGGACATCATAGATGCGATCAATGAAATTAATAAGGATAAAGAAACCTATAGATGCATTGGTTTTTTAGATGATAATCAAGAAAAATGGGGTAAAAAGTTCCTAAATATTGAAGTAATAGGTCCATTAAATATTGCACAAAATCTTGGAAACTCATGTTTTTTCGTAAATGGAATCGGAAGTCAAAGGAACTTCTTTAGAAGAAATAAAATTATTCAAGATACTCATATCCCATTGAATAGGTTTGAAACAATTATTCACCCCACTGCATCCGTATCGGAAACAGCTCAAATTGGGAAAGGAGTTGTCATACTGCAAAATGTAACTATTGCTTCAAACGTAAAAATTGGACACCAGGTGATGGTTCTCCCTAATTCAGTAATCAGCCATGATGATTTCATTGATGATTACACTTGTATTACAGGGGGAGTTTGTATTTCTGGCGGAGTCAAGGTAGGGAAGAGTTGTTATTTAGGAACAAATAGCTCTATCATCGAAGATATTACAATTGGAGATCAATCACTAATTGGAATGGGAAGCGTTGTTCTGTCTGACGTTAAAGAGAACAGTGTTATGGTAGGTTCTCCAGCAAGTTTTTTAAGAAAAACGACTAATGAATAAATTCTCCAGGAGTGTGAAAAATGAGGCCATTGCTTAAAGGAAAAACCATCTTAGTAACAGGCGGAGGGGGATTCATCGGGAGTCATTTGATTGATCATCTAATAAAAATAGGGGCTAAACAAGTAATCACAGTAGAAAATTTCTTTGTTGGGAATAGGCATAATTTAGAGGATGCATTAGAAAAGGGATTGATTCTTTATACTGATGATGCGGAAATTGAAGGAACATTACAATATATCTTTGATAGACATCAAATTGACGTCGTTTTTAATTGTGCAACAAAAGCACTCAACTATTCTTTTTATAACCCAGCCAATGCTTACATGACAAATGTGATTGTACTAAAGAATTTATTAGAATTACAACGTAAGCAAGCATATCAAACATTATGCCATTTCTCTTCCTCTGAGGTATATGGTTCAGCAGTTTATGAGCCTATGGATGAATCTCATCCACTGCTTCCAACGACGACTTATGCAGCGGGGAAAGCTTCTGCGGATATTCTCTTGCAAAGCTATGTCAAAATGTTCGGGGTAGATGCTTTTATTGTAAGGCCCTTTAACAATTATGGACCACGACAAAATTATAAAGGCAAACTCGCGGGGGTTATACCTCGAACAGTTCAAAAAATACTAAACGGAGAAACCCCTGAAATTCATGGATCCGGAGAACAAATGAGGGACTTTATTTACGTATCAGATACAATCGAGGCTGTTCTAAATGTGTACCAAAAACTCCCATCAGGTGAATGTGTAAATATCTCCTCCAATAATCAAATACCTATAAATGATGTTATTAACAAAATCGCTACCATTTTACAGTATAAAGGTGAAATTATTCGTAAAGAGGAACGTGTATCTGATGTTAAAATCCATTTAGGAAGCAATGAAAAGCTTAATTCACTTAATGATAAAGTAATTATGACTGATTTTGATTCAGGTCTAAAAAAGACCGTAAACTGGTATAAAGGTGTTATTCAAAATGGAAAATGAGAACAAGATCAGATTAATTAAACCTTATATTTCTTTCGATGAAGTAGAATCCGATTATCGGAGAATTTTTGAATCTGGGATCTTTACAAAAGGTGAATACGTAAACAAATTCCGAGATGAAATTAACAGCTATTTAGATTCGAAATATTGTTTTTTTACTACTTCAGCTACCACATCCTTAACTATGGCATTAAAAACGCTAAAAGTTGGTCCTGGTGACGAAGTAATTATCTCAGACTTTTCATTCCCAGCAACAGTGAACGTGGTAGAAGATTTAGAGGCAACTCCTATATTTGCTGATGTAAACCTCGATACTTTTAATATGAGGCCTTATGAACTAAAAAGGAAAATATCTGATAAAACAAAAGCTGTAATATTTGTAGATGCTCTTGGAAATCCAAGCGGGTTATTTGAGGTTAAAAAAATTTGTGAATCATATAATATCCCGTTAATCCAGGATAGCGCATGTGCTTTTGGTAGCAGTATTAATCAAAAGAAAGTTGGAAATATTGCTGACCTGACATGCTTCAGTTTTCATCCACGAAAAATGATAACAACAGGTGAAGGTGGTGCAATTGTAACAAATAACGATGATTATGCGAGGTTTCTGCAAGTAAAGCTAAATCATGGTGCTGCTTCTCATAAAGGGAAATTAGATTTTGTCACTTATGGATACAATTACAGATTACCTGATTTACAATGTGTTATGGGAATAGTTCAACTAAGAAAGCTGGACTCTATTATTAAAAATAGAAATCAAATTAAGAAAAAATATGAAGATTTGTTAACACCATTAGGATTCAAGGCTCAAATGATTGACCAAAATGTTATTCATAATGTCCAATCCATTGTTTTTACAGTTCCCACTACTGTTAAAAGGGATGATTTAATAGCATGCCTAATGGATCATAACATAGAATCCACTATAGGGACGTACTGCTTAAGCAATACATCCTATTATAAAAAGAAGTACAATCAAGTACAATCTAACGCACTTTTTCTGGAAAACCATACGATAACGTTACCTTGTTATGAGGATATTCCTGTTGAAAGAGTATGTAATTGCATCCAAAAATTTATAGTAAAAATGTCTAAAAGGCAGGTGAAACCCAATGATTCCAATGGTTGATTTAAAAAGTGAATTAGAATTAATGAAAGAACCTATATTGAATGCGATAAAAGAAGTTGTGGAAAGTACATCCTATATTCTTGGAGATAAAGGAGCAACATTAGAAAAACAAATTGCTGAATATGTAGATGCCAAATATGGTATAGGGGTTGCCAACGGAACTGATGCACTCTTATTGTCACTTAAAGCACTAGGTATTGGTGCAGGAGATGAAGTAATCACCACACCTTTCACCTTCTTTGCATCTGGAGAAGTCATTGCAAATGTTGATGCAACACCAGTCTTTGTAGATATTGATCCGAACACCTATAATATAGACCCACAAGAGGTTAAGAAGGCAGTTACGCCAAAGACGAAGGCTATCATGATTGTTCACATTTTTGGACAGACGGCTAAAATGGATTCTTTATTAGAAATTGCTAAAGAAAATAACCTTAAGGTCATTGAAGATGCGTGTCAAGCAATTGGAACAGAGTATAAAGGAAAAAGAATTGGTAGCATAGGGGACATAGGGTGTTTCTCGTTTTTCCCTTCTAAAAACCTTGGTGCGTTCGGAGATGCAGGAATGATTGTGACCAATTCAAAAGAGCTATATGATAAAGTGATAGAGCTAAGAAATCATGGAAGTAATATAAAATATAACCATACGACCTTGGGATTTAATAGCCGTTTAGATGAAATCCAAGCAGCCATATTATTAGAGAAACTTAAATATCTTGATATTTTTTTAGAAGCGAGAAAAAAAATCGCAACAAACTATTCGAGAGAACTTTCCGATATAGTTAAAACCCCGCCCATTTATACAACTAGGGAGCATACCTTCCATCAATATAGCATTGAAACACCATACCGCAATGAGCTTTCTAATTATCTACAACAAAAGCAGATATCCACCGCTATTTACTACCCGACTCCGTTACATCTACAAGAGGCATTTAAGTATTTAAATTATCAAAATGGAAAATTCCCGGTCGCTGAGTTCTCTTCTGAGAATATACTAGCTCTTCCAATTGGTCCGACACTAACGGAAGACCACCAAGGATATATTATATCCTGTATAAGAGATTTTTTTGATATCAAGATTAATTCCACTTCAGAATAAGGAAAGTGTTTACCTGGTAAAAAATGATTCTATTTGTGATACGGTTCATTCCTCATAATCCGAAAAGCCCGATATACCTGCTCCAACAGCATCAAGCGCATTAACTGATGAGGGAACGTTAATTTTGAAAAAGATAAAGCAAAATCCGAGCGCTTCCGGACATCCTCACTTATGCCAAGTGACCCCCCAATTACAAACGCAACTTTACTTCTCCCATAGGTAGCTAGTTGATCAAGTTGGTCTGCTAGCTTTTCTGAAGTGATCATCTTCCCTTCAATTTCTAGTGTGATGACATACGTATCTTGTCCTATTTTTGAAAGAATGCGCTCGCCTTCTTTTTGCTTAACCTCAAGCATTTGAGCTTCACTTAAGTTTTCCGGTGCTTTTTCGTCTGGAACCTCTTGAATATCGACCGAAGCATATGGGCCTAAGCGTTTTATGTATTCTTCAATACCTTGTTTAAGGTACTTTTCTTTAAGCTTTCCAACAGATATGATGGATATTTTCATAAGAATCTTCCTTCCTTCGTACAACTTCTTTTTTCTATTTTACTACATGAAAAAAGAGTGCTCCACCTGGATCACCCTTTTCGTTTCTCCATCCACTTTTGTAGTAATAAAAAGACAAAACCACCTACACCAGCAAAAACACCCGCCAAAATTGCGTTTTTAATATCAGAGAAATCACTTGTTATATAATAGCCAATGAAACCTCCTACCATAAACGCAATAGGTGTCCAGTTTCGATTCATTATCAAACAACTCCCTAGTCCAATCGTTGTAGGTCAATACCCTCATTATACTAGAAAGTAACCATAATTATAAAAAAACTGACTCTCTTTCTAAGAGCCAGTTTCTTATCCTACAGTTTTGATAAATCCCCATTTTTAATCCATCCACGAGCACGTAAGGCAGTAACAATATGATTAATCCCAACCATATAGGCAGCTTGGCGCATACCGCACTCTTTGTCCTTTTTCATATCATGGACACGTGTGAAAGCAGAAATCATTTTCTCTTCTAGTTCACCGTTGATCTTTTCTTCTTTCCAATAATAATTCATCGTGTTTTGAACCCATTCGAAATACGAAACCGTTACTCCACCAGCATTACAAAGGATATCCGGGATGATAAACGTACCTTTCTCCTCCAAAATATCATTCCCTTCTGGAGTAGTTGGCCCATTCGCCGCTTCTGCTACGATTTTTGCTTGAATATTTGGTGCTGTCTCGGCTGTTATCTGATTTTCAATTGCTGCTGGGATTAGTATATCGACAGGCAATGCAAACATCTTATCATTTGATATGGAATCTGCTTTGTTAAAATCAGCAATGACTTCTCCTTGGTCCACATGTTCAATTAACGCCTGAATATCAAGTCCATCCTCTTTGTAAATTCCACCAGATGCATCTGTTACAGCTACAATTTTGACCCCTAACTCATTTAAAAATTTAGCTGTTGCACTTCCAACATTCCCAAATCCTTGAATCGCTGCTGTAGCTTTTGATAAGTCCATATTCAACACATTAGCCGCTTCTCTAATTGTAATGACAACACCTCTACCTGTTGCATCAAGTCGTCCCTGGGAACCTCCAATAACAATCGGCTTCCCTGTAATGAGTCCCGGAATATTATAGCCTCGAAGCTTATCGTATTCGTCAATCATCCACCCCATAACCTCTGGGTCTGTATTCATATCTGGAGCAGGGATATCTTTTTCCGGCCCAATGATCGGAGTGATCTTACGAATGAAATTACGACTTAATTCCTCTAATTCGCGTTCGTTTAACTCATCTGGATCTACGATAACGCCACCTTTTCCTCCACCAAGGGGCAATTCAATGATTGCAGACTTTAAAGACATCCAAATAGACAAGGCTTTTACTTCATCTAATGTTACAGATGGATGGAAACGAATCCCACCTTTTGTTGGCCCTAAAATATCTATGTGTTGGGCTCGGTAAGCTGTAAAGTTCTCCATTTTACCATTGTCCATACGAAGGGGGATGGATACCTCAAGTACACGCATTGGTTTTTTCAAAATATGATAAATGCTTTCATCCAACCCTAAGCTATCAACAGATTCCTTTAAAAGTTCTTTTACAATATCATATGGATTTTGGTCATGTGTCGAGATATCCGCCTCGACTTTATGTTCTTCTGCAGTCATATTCATTCCTCCACAATCTCATGGTTGTATTCGTAATGTGCCTCTATTTCATGCTTCTTATGTAATACAATCCGAAAACTTCTCATATTTCCCCAAAAGTAGTGGAACGCTAATCCTAATGAAGTATGAAGACAGAAAGGAAGGCCCAATATGTCTAGAGCAATGATGAGTATCATTCTTCGATTAGAAATGGAAAAAGAAAACGTCTCTTTTGGTGAGATTGCAACAATCGTTAGCAATGTTGGGGGCGATATTGTTGCGATTGATGTTATTAAAGAAGGTAAGCATAAAACGATACGAGATATCAGTATTAATGTGAATGATGAGACTAAACAAGAAAGAATTATTCAGTCGATTAAGCAGCTTCCTGGGGTAGTGATCAAACACATATCTGATCGTACGTTTTTAGTACACCTTGGAGGCAAAATTCATGTGTCCTCAAAAGTAGAAATTGATAATCGAGAGGAAATGTCTCGTGTGTACACACCTGAAGTGGCACGTGTTTGTGAAGCGATTGATGAAGATCCAAACTTAGCTTATCAATTTACAATCAAACGGAATACAGTAGCTGTTATATCAGATGGGACAGCTGTGTTAGGGCTTGGAACGATTCGTCCAGAAGCAGCCATGCCCGTTATGGAAGGAAAAGCTATGCTCTTTAAGCAATTTGCTAATGTTGATGCATTCCCAATTTGTATTAATCCTTGTAAACCGGAAGAAACCATTCGTATTGTAAAGGCCCTTAGTCCTACTTTTGGAGGCATTAACCTAGAGGATATTGGATCTCCTCAATGTTTTGAAATAGAAGAGCGATTAAAACAAGAACTCGACATTCCCGTATTTCATGATGATCAACACGGCACAGCCATCGTTGCTTTAGCGGGACTCTTAAATGCCCTACACATCGTTAATAAAGATATAGCTTCATGTAAGATTATTGTATGTGGTATTGGAGCAGCAGGAATGGCCATTACAAATATGTTGCTAACAGCAGGCGCTACAAACATTATCGGGGTAGATATGGAAGGTGCTCTTACTAGAGATCTGTCTTATGATCGCCCTGGTTGGAATGAATTTGCTGGAAAAACTAACCCTCAAAAAGAAACAGGAGCGTTGCATGATGTCATTAAAGATGCGGATGTCTTTATTGGTGTATCCGCGCCAGGGATTCTTAAAAATGAAAACATACAATCGATGGCTAATGATCCGATTGTATTTGCGCTTGCAAATCCTCACCCTGAAATTACACCTGATGAGGCTAGACCATATGCAAAAGTGATGGCTACCGGGCGATCTGATTATCCAAACCAGGTGAATAATGTTCTCTGTTTCCCAGGTATTTTTCGAGGGGCGCTAGATTGTCGAGCTCGTGAAATTAATGAGGAAATGAAGCTTGCAGCTGCGAAAGCTATCGCTTCTACCATAAGCGAGGATGAAGTGAATGAGGATTACATCATTCCAAGTGTATTTAATGAAGACGTTGTTCAATCGATCCGAAACGCTGTCATAAAGGCTGCAATAGAGACTGGAGTAGCCAGAAGGAACCCTGACCAATAGTGATGTTTGTTTATTGTGCAAAAACAAATGTTTACACTTGAAGGAATTTACTGCACAAAAATTCTTGCCATCCTACTCCTTCACTTTTACAATGTTATATAACACATCATGAACAACAGTTATAAACATAGGATGTATGGTAAAGGAGGTTGTTCGATTATGACAAAGGATGATGATCAACAAATTCAAGATGCAAGAGAGGCTGTTGGTGACCATCAGATCAAGAAACTCGACTTTTATGGTGGTGCATTTGCAGCCACAATCCCATTAATTTTCTTTATTATTTGGGCCATTTCTCTAAGTGCCATGAAGCTTGTAACCGAAGAAGCACTAGTTCTCGGTATGGTAATTGGTGTAGCAATTGGGTTATTCTTTTGTAAGTCGCAATGGAAAGATTATGCTCAAGGACTTGTTCAAGGTATGGCACAACCAATTGGTGTTATTGCCGTAATTGCTTGGTTTTGGGCAGGAATGTTCGCTAAGCTATTAGCTGCAGGTGGACTTGTAGACGGACTTATCTGGTTTGGTTTTCAAACAGGTTTAGAAGGTGGCTTTATTGTTGGACTAACCTTCATACTAGCAGCCATTTTTTCAACAGCAGTTGGTACAGGGTATGGAACTGTAGCAACGTTTGGTATTCTTATGTATCCTGCAGGAATCATTTTAGGTGCAGACCCCGTTATTCTTCTAGCTGCCATTTTAAGTGGTGCTGTATTTGGAGATAACCTAGCACCTGTTTCAGATACAACAATCGTATCTGCAACAACACAAGATGCTGATGTACCTGGAGTAGTACGTTCTCGTTTTAAATACTCAATAACTGCCGCTATTCCGGCTCTTATATTATTTGTTATTTTCGGCGGTGGCGGATCAGGTGGTAATCAAGAAGCCTTCATGCAATTGAAGGAGAAAGTTTCACCAGAAGGATTAATCATGCTCCTTCCATTTGCATTAGTTCTATTTTTAGCTCTATCAGGTCGCCATTTACTTACATCTCTTACAATCGGTATTGTGGCATCTATTATTGTAATGCTCTTTACGGGAACTCCATTTACAGAAGTTATCCATATTTATCGTAATGATGCAGGGGATGCTGCTATTGGCGGTGCTCTAATGAATGGTATTGGTGGCTATTTTAACATGGCAATTCTTATTCTATTCATTTTAGCAGCGGCACATCTAATGGAATTAGCGGGGACAATGGAGGCCATCAAAAACTTCTTCCTTAAACTCATTAATGGTGTTGTAAAACGTGCTGAGTTAGCGATCTATGGTATCGTAGCTTTCCTAAATTTATTTATTACAATCAATACAGCTGCTGAGATTGCAGCCGGACCATTTGTGCGCAAGCTAGGGAAAGAGTTTAACATTCATCCTTATCGACGCGCGAACTTCCTAGACACAGTTTCCTCTTCTCTAGGTTATATTTTCCCTTGGAGTGGTGGTGTTCTATTAGCATGGGCAACGATTAAGGGTGCTGCAGACGAGTATGGATTCATTCCAATTGTCGGACCTGCCGAAGTATTCCCATACGTATTCCAAGGTTGGGGATTACTCATCGTAATGCTTATCGCTGCCCTTACTGGTTGGGGACTACGTTTCGAAGGTAAGAATGGTGAAGAGGTAAAGAAATAAATTATATATAAAAGGGCTCCTTCATGGGAGCCCTTTTCTTTATTCTTTAACTGGTTTCTTTTTAGTTGGATCTATGTTGTGGTTCATACGGAATATGTTGTGGGGATCATATTTTCTCTTAATCCCCTGTAAACGACTAAAATTATCTCCATAAGTTTGTTCAATTATATCTTCGTGAGGCTCTACACCATTCATATAAGAAGCACGATTATAAGAATAACGTACAAGACGGTTGTATAAATCCTCTGTCCAATTTACACAAGCTTCTTTTTGACCTCCTCCTTCATACATTACATCCACCAGAAGTACATATTTAGCATCACGAACAGAATAGGCATTCTCATCCTCAGATTTTTCATTCATTTTGCCATGAAGCTCCCATAGCTGAAACATAGCCGGGAATGCTGCATGACCTAATAAGGTAGATAGCTCATCTAACAAACCGTTACTGAGTTCATTAAAATACAGTGACGTACCATAGAAATTCGCAGCTGGTGGTACCATAGCGTCTAGTTTACTTTGTAACTTCGTATAAGGGATTACTGCTGTGGCATCCACTATTGGTTCAGCAAGATCCCGTAAAGATTGAATAAGCTCCTCTCCTTCTTTTGGATCACCATCATACATTCCTGTTAATGTTATAACACTTCTATTATGTAAAAAATCCGGAATGAATGGAGCTGGAGGCATTGTCATCATCATCGTGTTTAAGCTAACTTCATTCGGTGCTGTTTCTAAATACTCATCAAGCTTCTGGTAAACTTGTTTAGCATCTTTATAGTCATACATCACATCAATAGCTAAAACTTCTGGTCCTACTTGGTACAACTGAAATTCAAATGTTGTCACAATTCCAAAGTTACCGCCACCACCACGGATCGCCCAAAATAAATCCTCATAATCCTCTTCACTTACACGGATTAATTCACCTTCAGCCGTTACCACATTAGCTGCTACGATGTTGTCACAAGTCAATCCATATTTAGCTCGTAAGTAACCTAATCCACCACCAAGTGCTAAACCCGCAATACCTGTTTCAGATACAGTTCCTGTTGGTGTAGCTAATCCGTATTTCTGTGTCTCCTGATCGACATCACCTAAAGTTGCGCCACCTTGAACAAAAGCTACCTTTTGCTTTTCATCAACGCGTACTTCCTTCATTTCTGATAGATCTATCATTAATCCTTTATGAGTAACAGATGTACCAGCAATATGATGTCCACCAGCTCGAACAGATATTTCTAAATCTTCCTGCCTAGCAAAGCGTACTGCTTCAGTTACATCCTGTTCTGTTTTACATAACACAATGACAGAAGGGAAACGCTGAATCCCTTTATTAAAGATTTGTCTTTTTTCTTCATAATCCTTAGTACCTTGGACGATTACACGTCCATTTGCACTTAACTTTTTCATTAGAGCTTCCAGAACTATCACTCCTTCTTAATAAATATGCATAAATATAAAAGGTAACTTGAAATATTTTATATTGCTTAGTCAGATGACTCCTTTTACCTATATAATGAAAAAATTTTAATATGCATATCTGATACTTTAATCCTATGCATTCAGCACTTCCATTTCAACCATAAATTAGGTAAGATTTCCACTAGTTTTGTCGGAGTTTGGTCTTCAGCAATAGGAAGCGATTATAATATTAATCCTTTAAAAAACGCCTAGGATCCTAGACGTTTTTGCTCATTATCTGTTTATTGACTTCACTCTAAATAACCTTAAATCATGTTTCATTTCGTATTTAAACTTGACCTACATATACATAAGACCATCATGGTCATGAAGGTTATCCACAAGTCTATGCACAGGCTTCATATTCACATCTTATTAACGACAGTAAACAACTTATGCACAAAGTTATCCACATATACACAATCCACAGACCCTTATTTTGTAGAAGAACCAGTGTTCGCTACCATATATGCTGCGTTATCCTCACAATATTCACAGTCTGTGGATATGTCCGCTTCTTCAAATGCAGGGAATGTACCATATTCATCTACGACTACATCCATTGCTTTATCCACATGTTGAGAACATACATAAACTTTCATCATTTCACCTCTTTCACGTAGAAAAAGCAGGGACACTTTAAGTCCCCGCTTTCTTTATTTAATAACTTGACGATGACAGTTCCATTGTAAGTGTTTGTTTTTCTCCCTCACGATACAACGTAACTTCCATTTGGTCGCCTACTTCTTTTTCTTGATATAAATGCTTTCTTAAATCAACAATATCTTTAACAGGTTTACCATCTAATTGAGTAATCACGTCGTACTTTTTAAGGCCCGCAGCATCAGCTGGGGAAGCAGGTTCTACTCTTCTTAAGAATACACCTTGTGTTACCTCTTCAGGCAATTTAAGTGTACGCTCCCATTCAGCTCTCGGAACATCAGCTAATGAATATGCCTCAACACCCATATACGGACGTGTTACCTCACCATCTTCTTCGATATCCTGAATGATTGGTTTTGCGATGTCAATTGGGATAGAGAACCCAATCCCTTCTACTGCTGATTTTGCAATTTTCATGGAGTTAATCCCGATTAACTGTCCCTTAATATTGATTAAGGCACCTCCACTATTACCTGGGTTAATGGCAGCATCTGTTTGGACTACTTCTGCATTCCAATCGACTCGACCATCTCCATTTAAATCTTGTGGGATTGCTCTTTCTTTACCACTAATAATTCCTTTTGTAACAGATCCGGCGAATTTAAGACCTAATGGGTTCCCAATCGCTAATGCTGGCTCCCCTACTTTTAGATCATCTGAGGACCCTAGCTTAATGGCTTTACCTACCTTTTCAGAACTCATCTCTAAAACCGCTAAATCCATATAAGGATCACTTCCAAGTAATTGCGCTTCGATACGAGTACCATCAATTAGTTCAACTTCGAGCTCATCTGCTCCTTGAATTACATGGTGATTCGTCACCACATAAGCTTTTCCATCCGACTTTTTGTAAATAACGCCAGACCCCGTACCTTGTTGAGCTGATTGACTTTCAAAAAAATTAGATGAACCGCGACGAATATTGATGACACCCACAACGGTTTCTTGAACATCAGCGACGACTTTCGTAACTTGTGTGGTGACATCAACATTTACATCTTGTGTTTCAGAAGCAGCATCATTATCATTTTGGTTTTCATCTTCATCAGCTTGTACTTGGTCATTTGATTCGTCAGGAGTTGTAATATCATACGGTAATATGTTGGATTGAATTAATGCTGGCAATGCCAAAACAATAAGTACAGCTCCTAGTATGAGACCAACCACCGTCGGCATGATCCAGCTTGGACGTTTATGTTGGTTTTTACTAGAAACATGATCATCATAATAACCCATTCCCTCACCAATCCTCTCTTTGTTCATAGGATTTTCTCATTCTTTACTAAATGATTCCTCCATCAAAAATTGGTTAAACATCATTCAGCGTATAGATCGGGGTCGCTGATTTTGGATCTGTGTCATATAAATCAATGGAGTTTCCTAGAGGTATGCCTCGTTCATTCAAGATATTTGCCACAGACATACGTGCAAGGTCCTTCATATTGTTATCTTGACTTAAATGGGCTAAATAAATACGCTTGGTTCGATTTCCAATTATATCTGTTAAAGCGATGGCCGAATCCTCATTTGATACGTGACCTTTATCCCCAAGAATTCTTCGCTTCACATTCCATGGATAACGTCCCATACGCAACATTTCAACATCATGATTAGACTCAAAAATATAAGCATCCGCATCTTCAATTGTTTTCTTTATTCGGTCTGAAACATAACCCATATCTGTAGCTAAGGCTACCTTTTTCCCTCCATTACGAAAAACAAAAAACATCGGTTCTGCCGCATCATGGGAGACGCCAAAGGATTCAACTTCAATATCTCCAAAATCTTTTACAGAAGCCATCGGAAATTCAAACTTTTGATCCGTTGAAATCTTTCCGATCTGATCCTCCATAGCCATCCATGTCTTCTCATTTGCATAGATTGGCAATTGATAGCGCCTAGCCATGATACCAAGCCCTTTAATATGATCGCTGTGCTCATGAGTCACTAAGATTCCATCTAGCTCACTTGGATCAATATTCACTTCATTCATGAGACGCTCCATTTGCTTGCCGCTTAATCCTGCATCAACAAGCAATTTTTGATTGTCTGTTCCTATATAAAAAGCATTTCCAGTACTTCCTGATGCCAACACACTAAAGTGCAAACTCATATAGCTCTCCACTCCAAAATTATTGTTCAATTTGATCTAGAAGGTTTTGAATTGTATCTTCTACAAAGGTGTTTTCATCCATAGAAATCAATTGACCTTCCATGGCATTAACATAATACTGACGTTCCCCGTTCACAAGAATCTTCCACGTTGGTGCAAATACCTGTAATCCATTCGAAAGTGGGACTAACGTGTAATATCCTAAATTCATATCGGATACATTATCACCGTTATATAACTCATTACGAGAGAACAAGGTAATCGCTGCTTGCTTAGGTTTAATAAGCTCTTGTTTTTCGCCTGTTTTATTGAAATCATCAAGCATTGTTTGAACATATCGAGTCATTTCCTGATTTTCATTTAGAAAAACAATTACAACGCCACTCTCATTAAAGAAAATCGGGTTATCTTTATAGGATTGGAAGAAAAGAAGTTTATTGGCTTCTTTATTGTATCCCCAATACTCATAGTTTTCCCCATGTAAAATCTGATCCTTTACTTTGGTTGTTATATCCTCATCAGATGCTTCAACATCTATAGGAACAGATTCTTCAAGCTCAGATAATAATATCGTTCCATCATTAAAAAGCTGGTACGATTGATTTTCTGATTCATCTAGCTTCTTTTGATCCTCATCATTAAAGACATAACGGCGCGCAGAAATATAGGTTTCCTTTATACTTTCTTTAGGTAAATCACCAAGTGTGATTTTTTCTGCTTCCAACTGTTCTTCAATAGTTGAATCAGGTAACAATCCGATTTGTGCTTGCTCTCTTTTTTCAAAGAATTGTTGAACGAGAAAGACATCTAGAATCAGAAAGCAAACAATAAATAGTGTTTTAATTTGTCCCCATTGCACTATCTACCGCCCCCTTGATTCATAAGTCCTTCATCAAATTCGATTTTTTGCCAATCATTCAACTTAATAAACCAGCTAGGCTGCAATGTGAACACTTCTGCTGATGAACCAGTTCTTTTCATTTCGTAACCCACCGAGATATCTTTAATTAAATATGGAGGATACTTCTTCCAAGCTTCTTCAAGATAGGCAAGAACATCATTACCTGAACGCAATGTAATTTCCTGACTACCAAATGGAGGTTGAAGCTGAATAAGCGCACGTTGGTATTCAAATATCTCCTGGTTCTTCCATGTCTGTTCAATTAAGCTACGGTTTTCATCATCAAATACTGGATATCCTTCTTTGATTAAACGGTAACGAATGTAATTCTGATTCTGACTAAGATGATAAATATTATAATGGTCTGTCCAACCATTATGGTCATTGACAAATTCAAGGCTTTGTCGAATCAAACTCGAACGGTCCATAAGTGTGTATTCAGTTTCTGCTGGGTTTATAAATTCCATCATGGTCTCATTTTCATAAATACGTAATCTTGTTGTTCCATCTGAATAATATTCCTCTCCTATATTAGAAGAGTTCGGACGGACTAAATTTGGATTACTAAAGAGAACGTTAATGAAGGTGTTTGGATTGATGGATCTAGTTGGATACGTGTTCATCGGAAGGGTTACTTGTCCCTCCGGTAAATAAATTGGTGATTTACGATTTTTCTCATAGGCTACGTAATTTACTTGCCCATACGGATTTACAAGATAGTCTTCTACATTACTATACACATCAAAGTTTTGAATTTCAGCCTTAATATTTTCTTCATTTTCACTTGATACAAAGTGAACAAGACTTGAGGATTGCCGATGCGACATCTGTATTAACACACGGTCAACACTGAGCTCAGGTAAGTCCTCCTTCTCTTTTTCCTTTACAGTAAATGTATTAGCGAGTGTTTGGATTGGTACGGGTGTTGGTAATACAATCTCGATTGTAGAATCTCTTTCATATGTTCCTTTAGCACGATACTGAAAGTCAGTTAGTGGCCAAGTTCTAATCTCTTTATACAGTTCATTTTCCTCAGATAATTTGTCTAAAGAAAAGATACGATTATTTTGATGAAAAATAATATGCTTGGGTTCTATAATACTCTTAACCGATTCCTTACTACCACTTCTTATTTTCGTTGCATCGTTAATTATATTTTCTTTATCAAGGACATCGTATTGAGGTTGATAATTCCAAATCGCGAGTGTCAGTAATAGACTTGTACCTACTAAAGTGGTTAATAATACTGATTTGACATTTTCCCATGTCATTCTTCATCACCCCGCGATTGACTCATGAGCGGAAGTGTAAAGAGAACAGTTGTCCCTTCTCCTTCCTTACTTTCAGCCCAGATGTTACCTCCATGTGCTTCGATCATTTCCCTGGAAATAGCTAATCCTAAGCCGGTTCCTCCAAGATTTCTCGAACGTGCCTTATCTACACGATAGAAACGCTCAAAGATCTTATTAAGTTTTTCATCTGGAATGCCGACTCCTTCATCCGATATTTTCACAACAAGCTTCTGCTGTTGTTTCATTACATCAACGGTAAATGTAATCGTTCCTCCCTCTGGGGAATACTTAATGGCATTCGATATAATATTATCGAGCACCTGAGTCATCTTATCTTTATCAATCCACACCCACACTTCTTCCTCAGGTAAATGTCGAACAAACTCTATTTTCTCTGTCTTATTAAACTCAAATCGTTCAATTGTATGTTGAAATAAGTTAGTGAAATCTACTTGTTCTTTATACATCTTATAATCTTTATTATCCATCTTAGACAGTTGAAGCAAGTCATTCACAAGACGAATCATTCGTTCTGTTTCAGTTTGTGTAACACCTAGAAAACGTGGAGCAATTTCTTTGTCTTCCCACGCCCCATCTGTTAGAGCTTCTAAATAGCTTCTCATTGTTGTAAGAGGTGTCCTTAATTCATGTGAAACATTAGCCACAAATTCTCGACGTTCTCTCTCAATCTTTTCTTGTTCAGTGACATCGCTAAGTACCGTAATAAAACCATTCATCTCTTCACTCTCGAATTGAACCATAGAAAAACTAGCTTTTAGAAGTAATTGCTGGTCTTCTTCACTGAAGTCAATAATAATGGAGCCTGTATCTTGTATTTCATTAATGTCATCAAGACGGTCATGTATATTAAGTACATCTAATAATGGTTCGCCTTCCACATCATCAATCCGCTTACCAATAAGTCTCGCAGCTGGCTCATTCATTAAAATAATGGATCCAGTTTGGTCTGTAGCGATAACTCCTTCAGTCATGTTGGAAAGTACGGAGCTCAATTTCCTTCTTTCACTCTCTGTTGTTGCTTGAGCAACTTTTAACTTATCATTTAATTCATTAAAAGACAGAGCTAATTGACCAATCTCATCTCGTCCATACACGTTTACTTTTTGAGAAAAGTCTCCGTCTCCCATTAACTTAGCTTGTTTTCTCATTTCAGTAATAGGTTTTGTAATCGTACGCGCAATGACTATACCGAGTAAAACGGATATCGACACACCTAAAAACGTTCCATTGGCAAAAATACGATTAATTTCTTGAAGCTGGCCATAAACCCCTTCAAGGCTTGCTTCTAAATAAATAACCCCTGCCACGTTCTCTTGATCTCCATTCCCATTTGATTGATAAATAGGAACCGTCATTACTAACGTTCGATCACCCGTATTTTTATTTAGTAAAACTTCCTCATCGCTTTGCCCCAATACTAATGTACGGTTTACTCGGTAATCTATTGTACGCTTTCCTACGTCGCTTTGATTTAATTGGTTGGTTGTCCCAATTACACGACTTTTATTATTGATTACCCGAAGTTCTGAAATGGACTCCGCGTCAAAATCAGAAAGAATCGATTGGACTTCCTTTTGTAAAGAAGGATCTTCCTCAGACCGTTCCTTCGCAAAAGCCTGTTCGAGCTGATAATTTAACAGCTCAACATTATCGACAATCGATTCTTTAAAATTTTGTAGTAGTTGAGTTTCTAATTGCTGTGCAAAGTATGCTCCTATTACCTGAATAGGAAACAATAGGAGCAATATGATGACAATAATAAACTTTAAGCGAATGGATTGAAAAAATCCGACTTTCTTCATACAAACTACTCCTGCTCAGGATTTCTTAAATAGTAGCCGACTCCTCTTCTTGTTACGATCCACATCGGTGTACTTGGGTTCTCTTCAATCTTCTCTCGAAGTCGACGTACAGTTACGTCTACTGTACGTACATCTCCGTAATAATCATATCCCCATACCGTTTCAAGAAGATGTTCACGGGTCATAACTTGTCCAATATTTCTAGCTAAATAATGAAGCAATTCAAATTCACGATGAGTAAGCTCAATCTGCTCTCCATCGCGTGTTACGGTATATGCATCTGGATGAATAACCAGTTTTCCTATTTTTATATCATTATTGGTCTTCGTTGCATCCTCAGGCTGCTGCTGATGGCGTCGTAAATTCGCTTTAACACGTGCAATTAACTCACGATTGTTAAATGGCTTCGTTACGTAATCATCAGCTCCTAATTCAAGCCCCAATACTTTATCAATTTCAGAATCCTTTGCTGTTAACATGATAATCGGCATATTATGGTTTTTACGAATTTCTCGACAAACCTCCATACCGTCTTTACTAGGCAACATAATATCTAATAAGACTAAGTTCGGTTTTTCCTGGTTAGCAAGCTCAATGGCCTCGTCTCCGTCATAGGCACACACAACCTGATACCCTTCTTTTTCAAGATTAAATTTCAAAATATCTGCAATGGGTTTTTCATCATCTACTACTAGAACTTTAAAACTCATTTTTTTATCCCTTCCTTCTTTAAGGACATATATATCTTTAATTCTTTATTTTAACGTATTATATCCGAAATGTCTTTCAGATCAAAATGATGTTGGTTCTACTTTCTTAACTTGTCCCATATACTAAATAAGAAAACCCCTAGTTTTGTTTCACTAGAGGTTTGTAAATATTTTTATCGACTTATATATTTTAATGGGTTTTGAACGCTGCCATTTTTATAAAGTTCAAAATGCAGGTGAACACCAGTTGAATGTCCGGTTGTTCCCATCGTACCAATCGCTTGACCTTTTCTTACTGTCTGACCAGCTTTTACTTTAACGGAGGACATGTGTGCATATACGGTTTTGTAGCCATTATTATGATCAATAACTACCTTATTCCCGTATCCACCGGCCCATCCAGCAGATTCAACAACACCGTTATCAGCAGCTTTAAGTGTACGATTACTTACGCCTGCAATATCAATACCTTTATGGTAGGACCCCCATCTCATACCTAGCTTACTGGTAATGACACCACCAACTGCTGGCCAACTAAAGTTTCCAGTACCACGAGATGGAATAACCTTTGTGCCTTTAATGACAATTTTCTTAACAGGTTCTTTTAGCACTTTTTCCTTGAGCAATTCTTTCTCAACAACTTCACCATTCTTTTTGATGACTTTAAAATGCATTTCTTTAGAACCTTCTTGCCCTTGTTGCTCTACTCTCTTTTGTCCTTTATACATATCATCTGATTCTTTTACTTCCGTCTCATAATCAATCGTTTCTTTCTTACGGATCTCTTCTGTGACCTGAACATCTAGTAAAGAGTCAGGAGCTGTCACTTTAACTTTTTGACCAACATGTAAAATGGAGTTTTGATTTATTTTAGGGTTTAAGTCCAACACTTCTTGGGTAGATAAATTATAGTTACTCGCTACTTTACCTAATACTTCCCCAGATTTAATTGTGTGAACTTTTTCTTTTAATGTCCCTTTTTCTAAAAGCTTTACTAACTGTTTCACAGAAAAAATCTCTTCAGGTACTACTTTTTCTTCTGAAAATGAAACTTTTTGAGATAGTGAAACGTCTAATACTGTAGAATCGCCAATTTCCAGATCAATAGCATTTGCATCAAAGTTGGATTTAGATACTTTATCTAAAACAGCTTTTGATACATACTTTCGCTTAATTTGCTCAATGGCTTGATCAGCATCTTTACGATCTTCTACATAACCAAGTAGTTCACCATCAATTTCGATCTTTGTAGCTTCTACTTTTATTGATAAGTCTTCTTTTAGACTATTTAATACCTTTTTATTGTTATAAGATGGTCTGAACATCTTCTCAGGTATGTAGGTTACGTTTTCACCAACTGTTAAATCTAGATCTTTGAATTGTTGTTCAGCTTGACCTACACGTTCACCAATATAAGTTTTTACAACTTCACGGTCATCTACCGTGCCGATATGCTCACCATCCACATAAACATGATACACCGTCGGAATTGAACTCTCGAAACTCTCGGCATATACGGATCCTGCTGTTATGCCTAAACCTAAACAAGTTGTGAGAATAACTTTTTTCCAGATCGGTGCTGAATCTTGTTTTGTGGCATTGATTTGATTGCCTTTTTTTGCATTACTCTTCTTCGGCCACACGGTATAAACCTCCTCCCCACAAATTCCCAGTCGCTTTTTATCTATAAATCGTCTTTATCTATAAATTTATTCTCTGTTTTTGTTTACACTTAAATAATTTATCATACTTTCTAATTCGTATGAAATAGATTAGGAGATGATGTAATAAACTTGTATTATAATTTCCACTATACTACCAAATGACTAATTTCAATTGACTCCATTAGTGTATAATCACACTATTTTGGAAGCGTTTTTTTCGTAATTCTTGCTTTAATGTTACAGTAATATTACAAACATAAACTTTCGAATTATGTCATAAGACCCACATTATTCCTATATTGGATTCGACATTATTTCCTATACCATTGTCTAAAAATAGAAATAAAAAGAGAGGATAAACCATAGTAGTTTATCCTCTCTTAATGGATGGCTCGGGACGGAATCGAACCGCCGACACACGGATTTTCAGTCCGTTGCTCTACCGACTGAGCTACCGAGCCATAAGTGATATGGTGCCGCTTCTTTTGTGCGGTATTTAAGATGTTCATTCAGGGACGTTCATTCTTGCTGTGCTCGTCACGACCCAAGCTTATTCTGCTAGATGATGGGCTGTTCCTCGCAGATCCTACCATGAAGAAGTACATTGAAGTTTACGGATCCTCTACCGACTGAATTACCGATCCATAAAATATGGTGCCGCTTCTTTTGTTAAGTAAATGGCGGTCCGGACGGGACTCGAACCCGCGACCTCCTGCGTGACAGGCAGGCATTCTAACCAACTGAACTACCGGACCTCATACTGCTATGTATTAGTGGTGACCCGTACGGGATTCGAACCCGTGTTACCGCCGTGAAAGGGCGGTGTCTTAACCACTTGACCAACGGGCCACTTGTTAAAACTCAATCAGTGACAGCGATATTAATATTAGCATGATCCAATTTATTTTACAATACATTTTTGTGATTTTTATCGAAAAAGGTAAAACTTTTGGATATACTGACACTTATAACAGTAATGATCGATATTCTTCTATTGTAGTAATTCTTAAAGCATACTACCTATTTTACTTAACACATTTCTCATATAAGAAGTTTCATGTGGAACAAAATCTTGTAATCCAACCTCGGTATATATGGGCTTATTTAAGTAGTCCAAACCTTCAACTGAAATACTCTCCGTCACTCCTGACCAAAGACCAATGAAATCTTTTAAATCAGCTTTCACAATTCCAGAGACCTCATCTTCTTGTACATTAAAATCTTTGATATCTCCATTCCATATCAACAAAAATACATTCGTTAACTCATAATCTTGTATGTCATCCGTTATAAGACAATCTTTAATGACTCCTAGAGATATTAGATCATTAAAGTCTACACTAATTCCTAGCTCCTCTTCCACCTCTCTTACCCCCTCATTTACAGTTTCATCTTCAAGCAAATGACCTGCTGCTGTTATATCAAGTAAGTTCGGGAAGTCTTTTTTTGTCTCACTTCTTAACTGTAAATAGATATAATTTGTATCCCTTTCTCTACTAACTAACCAACAATGAAAGGTTTCATGCCATAAGCCTTGTTTATGTACTTCATCTCGTGATTTTACACCTTGTTCCTGATACTTTTCATTAAACACTTTCAGCATCTCTTTTTGCATTTAAAATCCCCTCCTGCTTCTTATTAAAGTTTTTTCACTATCTCTCAATGTTTTTAACAGATAGAATATCTCATAGCCGGCGCTGGACCTAGATCATTATGACCTACTTCTTTCCTTCTTAAAAAAAGCGTGTAAAACGAATGAATCGTCTTACACGCCTAATTGTTTATTTATATACATCAATTAAAACATTCGTCTGTACACGATCAGGCCCTACTGAAAATACAGCAATCGGTATGCCAGTTAATTCAGAAATGCGATTCACATAGTTCTGTGCATTATCAGGGAGGTCTTCAAAGCGACGAACTCCAGTGATATCTTCTTTCCATCCTGGCATTTCTTCATATACCGGTTCACACTCAGCTAATACATTTAAATTAGCTGGATACTCATCTAACACATTACCGTTGTACTGATAGCCTGTGCAGATTTTTAACGTATCGATTCCTGTTAATACATCAATGGAATTTAGAGACAATGCTGTTATTCCGCTCACGCGACGTGCATGACGAACAACTACAGTATCAAACCATCCAACACGTCTTGGACGGCCAGTAGTCGTTCCATATTCACGACCTACTTCTCGAATTTTATCTCCTGTTTCATCATGTAATTCAGTTGGAAAAGGTCCATCTCCTACACGCGTTGTATAGGCTTTCGATACGCCCACAACTTGTTTTATTTGTGTAGGTCCTACGCCAGCACCAACCGTTACACCACCAGCAGAAGGGTTAGAAGACGTAACAAATGGGTATGTTCCATGATCAATGTCTAACATAACCCCTTGTGCCCCTTCAAAAAGAACAGGCAGATCTTCATCAATTGCGTTATTAAGAAGTTTAGATGTATCACATACATAAGCCGAGAATTGCTCTGCATATTCATAATATTCATCTAGAATATCATCTACCTTATATGGTTCTACTCCATATACGTGTTCTAAAACAGCATTCTTTTCTCTTACGTTCGTTTCTAACTTCTCACGGAATGTATTTTTATCCAATAAATCAGCAATTCGAATGCCGTTACGTCCTACTTTATCCATATATGCTGGGCCAATACCTTTTTTCGTGGTACCGATTTTATTCGTTCCCTTATGTTGTTCCTGCATTTCATCTAGTTTAATGTGATACGGTAAAATAACGTGCGCACGGTTACTGATTCTAAGATTATCTGTTGAGATACCTCGGTCATGTAAATATTTAAGTTCTCTTACCAATGCCTTTGGGTTAATAACCATTCCATTCCCCATTACACAATCCTTATCTTTGTAAAAGATACCAGATGGGATCAAGTGAAGCTTGTATGTTTCTCCTTCAAATTGAATGGTGTGACCTGCATTGTCACCACCTTGGTAACGAGCTACGACCTTTGCTTGTTCAGATAAAAAGTCTGTGACCTTACCTTTACCTTCATCTCCCCATTGTGTACCGACAACAACTACTGAAGACATATATAAATGGCACCTCCGCCTATATAATTTCCGTTTTATTGACAACGTATGTAGCGTATCAATTCATATTGCAAAAGTCAATCCAAAATACGAACGATAATAATGCATTATTTATTTTTGTTCGTTAAAAGGTTATGGGAGTTATTCAGTATTATGGCAGTTATCTGGAATAAGCTGGTGCGGGGTGGTTCCGTTATGATAATGCAGTGCGGCGGGCTGTGGAACGGGTTGCTTTCCCCGGAAGACCGATCGAGCTTCCTCGTCACTTCGTTCCTGCGGGATCTCGCTCGCCCTTTCTACCGGAGGAGTCAACCCGTTCCACACCCCACCTTAGCAGAATGGTGATGAACGGAACCGCAGCGATCGTATAGTTTTCTCCATTGGATTATGTATTTAAATCATTGTATGCACCAAAGTGATCTAAACCCTTATATGCAGAGGGTTTTAGTATCTAAACTACATATTCCTTAAGCAAAGAATTAGATGATCACAGCCAAGGGTCCGTTAATCTCCATATCAGCAAAGGGGTGAGGGAAACGGCAAACTCCCGCGGTAGAAAGGGCGGACGAGATCCCGCAGAGAGCTTGCGAACGAGGAAGCTCGGCCGGTCTTCCGCAGGAGTATTGCCGTTTCACCGATCCCCTTACTCTCACAAAAGCAACGGACCTCCACCACACTTTATCTCGAATCCAAGCCTTCAACAATAGGGGGCTTTACTGAAATAACACCATAATAAGATTTAACACATAAAAAAGCCCAGTGATTTCATTTCACTGGGCTTGATTACGCAGGTGGAATATCACTCTGGTCATAGCGATGATCCAAGTCTACGAATTTGTTGTATTCTTTTACGAAGGCTAGTTCAACTGTCCCAACTGGACCGTTACGTTGCTTTGCCAGAATGATCTCAATGATGTTTTGTTTTTCTGATTCTTGATCATAGTAATCATCACGATATAGGAATCCTACAATATCGGCATCCTGCTCAATACTTCCTGATTCACGGATATCGGACATCATTGGACGCTTATCCTGACGTCCTTCAACGCCACGAGAAAGCTGAGATAGTGCAATTAATGGAACATTTAGCTCACGAGCTAGTCCTTTCAAAGCACGAGATATTTCTGATACCTCTTGTTGACGGTTTTCTTTAGAATTACCATTACCTTGGATTAACTGGAGGTAGTCAATTAGGATCATTCCCAGACCATGCTCTTGTTTAAGTCGGCGACACTTAGACCGAATCTCATTAACCTTAATACCCGGTGTATCATCGATAAATACTCCTGCGTTTGAAAGGCTACCCATGGCCATTGTGAGTTTACCCCAGTCTTCCTCTTCAAGGCTTCCTGTACGGAGTTTCTGAGCGTTGATATTTCCTTCTGCACATAGCATACGCATAACAAGCTGATCTGCTCCCATCTCAAGAGAGAAAATCGCAACATTTTCTTGTGCAGTAACCGCTACGTTTTGCGCGATATTTAAGGCAAAAGCTGTCTTACCTACTGAAGGACGAGCAGCTACAATAATGAGGTCGTTCTTTTGGAATCCTGAAGTGATTTGATCTAAGTCACGGAAACCAGTAGGAACGCCTGTCACCTCTTCATCATTATTATGAAGTTGCTCGATATTATCATACACATCAATTAAGACATCTTTTATATTTTTAAAACGCCCGGAGTCCTTACTTTGGGCTACTTCTAAAATACTTTTCTCTGCTTCATTTAATACGCTCTCAACTTCACCTTCATCAGAATATCCACTTGTTACAATGTTTGTAGCTGTTTTTATAAGTCTGCGTAAAATGGACTTTTCTTCTACAATTTTTGTGTAGTATTCAATATTAGCAGCTGTTGGTACAGAGTTTGCTAGATCACTAAGGTAGGATACCCCACCTACTTCATCTAGTACGCTCTGATTAGAGAGTGCAGTCGTTACGGTAACAAGGTCAATTGGCTCTCCTTTTTCAGAAAGGTTCGTCATAACCTCATATATACGTTGGTGACTAGCACGATAAAAATCCTCTGGTAAAAGAACTTCTGAAGCTGTTGCTATGGCCTGAGGTTCTAAGAAAATGGCCCCCAACACAGCTTGTTCAGCTTCAATATTATGGGGCGGTGTACGGTCATTCATTACATCGTTCAAGCTGTATTCCCCCCTTCAGCTTTTAAGAGGATGAATTCCTTTATTTTTCTGATACGTGTACTTTAATTGTACCCATTACTTCATTATGCAATTTAACAGGCACATTCGTGTATCCTAGAGTACGAATCGGTGAATCCATCTCAATTTTTCTTTTATCAATTTTGATATTGTGATTTTTCTTTAATTCTTCAGAGATATGCTTACTCGTTATAGACCCGAAAAGACTTCCCTTATCTCCAGATTTCGCTTGTAGCTCTACCGTAAGATTTTCTAGAGTTTCTTTAAGGCGTTTTGCTTCATCGATTTCTGCTTGTGCTTCTTTTTGTTTCTTGTTTTCTTGCGCCTCATGTTCTTTTAGGTTCGCTTTAGTAGCTTCAACAGCAAGATTATGCTTTAAAAGGTAGTTACGCGCATAACCATCTGAGACGTTTTTTACTTCTCCTTTTTTCCCTTTACCTTTTACATCTTGTTTGAAAATTACTTTCATGATTCACTACCCCCTTCAAAATACTCATCGATAATCTCTTTAAGTTGATCTGCAGCATCTTCAATTGAAGAATCATCTAGTTGGGTTGCTGCATTGGTTAAGTGTCCTCCACCATCCATACTTTCCATAATGATTTGGACGTTGACATCTCCAAGAGAGCGAGCACTTATTCCAATTCGCCCATCTGAACGTTCTGAGATAACAAATGAAGCGACAATCCCACTCATTGTAAGGAGTGTATCTGCTGCTTGTGCTATAAGAACAGGTCCATAGGTTTCACCTGACTCTGCTTTTGAAATCGCAATCCCATCACGATAGATTTCAGCATTTTCAATAAGCTGACTTCGTCGAACATAAACGTCTAAGTCTTCTTTCATAAACTTCTGCACAAGTACTGTGTCTGCTCCTTTTGCCCTTAAATAACTTGCAGCGTCAAAAGTTCTCGAACCAGTACGCAAAGTAAAGCTTTTTGTATCTACGATTATACCAGCTAATAAAGCAGTAGATTCAAGCATATTTAGTTTTAATTTCTTTGGTTGATATTCTAACATCTCTGTCACGAGTTCAGCTGTAGAAGATGCATAAGGCTCCATATAAACGAGTGTAGGATCTTTAATGAACTCTTCTGCACGGCGGTGGTGGTCAATCACCACGACGTGCTCTGTTCGATTTAGAAGCTTTTCCTCAATTACAAGAGAAGGCTTGTGCGTATCCACAACAACAAGAAGTGTATTCTTATTAACAACCTCATGAGCCTCGTCTGGTGTAATAAACCAGGACCATAGTTGTTCATTCTCCTGAACCTCATCCATTAATCGGTGTACGCCTGTATTCATGTCATCAGGATCGTACACAATAAAGCCATCTTTATCATTGGCCTGTGCGACCTTTAAAATGCCTATACAAGCACCTATAGAGTCCATGTCTGGATTTTTGTGTCCCATAACGATGACTTTATCAGCATCTTGTACAAGCTCTTTTAATGCATGTGAGATAACGCGGGCACGTACACGTGTACGTTTTTCCATAGGATTAGTTTTACCACCATAGAAACGTACTTTCCCGTTCTCATCCTTAACAACGACTTGGTCTCCACCCCTTCCAAGAGCCAAATCCAAACTGGATTGAGCAATTTCTCCAAGCTCAGGAAGTGAGGCTTCTCCTACCCCAATTCCAAAACTCAGGGTTAGTGGTACGTTTTTATCGGATATGAGTTCACGAACCTCATCTAAAATTTCGAACTTTGTTTTTTCAAGTTTTGATAAGATCCCTTTGTTCATAACAGCAAAAAATCGATCTTGAGATGAACGTTTTAAATAGATGCCATTCTCTTGAGACCACTGATTTAAAATAGAGGTCACTTGCGAGTTAATATGGCTCTTAGCCGTATCGTCCATTGCTTGGGTAATCTCTTCATAGTTATCTAAAAAGATGATCGCAATCACGGTACGGTCGTGTTCATAGATATTCTGAAGTTCTGTTTGCTTCGTACGATCAAAAAGATAAAGCAATCGTTCATCTTTCTTCACTAGTGTCTGAAGCTCATACTCCCCAACTGACACCCATACCTCTTCCTTATCTTCTTTAATGTTTGGAATCAGTTGACCAGAAATTTCATTCAATGATTCTCCTACTAAAGTATCTTGGGGAAAGAATTTGTTCATATAAGGGTTTGCCCATTCAATATTGTAATCTTCACTAAATAGAACAATCCCAATTGGCATTTCCATTAACGCTTCCTCACCCACTTTTTTTACTCGGTAAGAAAGTGTTGAAATGTACTCCTCCGTTTCATTTATTAAGTGTTTTTCTGTTCGCACACTATAATAAATGGAGGCAATCAAAAAAGAGGCCATCACAAATCCTAACTTCCACTCATAATAGAAGATAAGAAACAAAAGTAATACAGATAGTGTATATATGACCCATAAGTGACTGCTCAATGTTGGTTTTTTAAAGAAATTCGGCATAACCGTCATCTCCTACATCACGAATCCTAATTTACTTCTTATTTGCTAAACGTTCTCGTAAAGAAAAACCTAAGTCAATTATACCTAAGATTCGTACAGGATAAAGCAACAAGAATGAAAATAATAAAGAGATCACTACACCAATGATTGGCATCTTTTTAGATAACCCCTTAATATCGGCATAAGCGAACATAAACGAAAAGCCTTGTATGGTAAAGAGTGCTCCAGTAAGGACGTAGACATTCTGAGCAGCATCTCCCCATATACTTCCGTTTTCAAATTCAATAAATGTCACAAGTAGAGCAATAAAATAATACCAAATAATTACCCTTGGAAACGAAAGCTTTTTTACTGGCGGAAAGTAATGATGTTCACGAAACTGTTTATTCAATATTTTAAACCCTATCCAAAGAGTTATAAAGGCAAAAGATATAGCCAAAATCCCCATAATGCTTGGAAGCATTGACGGAATGTTCCCGAACTGGCTTTCAAGAGCTTTTAGTTGTTCTTGTGAGACATCTCCGCTGACTGATTCAATAAGTTCAACCGAATTGGCAATCGATTGATCTATCGTTTTACGAATCTCTTCGATCCAATTGATATTGAATAACCAAAGAGATATTAGGTATGTGAGTAATAAACCAACTACATACCCAACTGTACCTTGTGCCCATGCTTCATAAGGACTCTTATCCTGATGTAAGGCACTACCTAACGCAATTCCGCCAAAACCAGCTACAATCGTAAATGGTAATGTAACGATGTGTACTGCTAAAGCTGTGATAAATAAGACTACACTAATTAAAACCAGGGATGCTTTCCAGCCATTTCGTCTTGAAAAAATCAAAAATGGAATTGGCAAAAGAAACATCGTAATTAGACCAATAGCTGGTATAAATAGACTGATTAGTAACAATGCCAAATAGATACTTGCATAGATTAAGCCTTCTCGAATGAAACTAGAACCTTTCATATAACAATGCGCTCCTCTTTAAGCAAACATTAGAAAATACACCCTTTCAAATCTTTCTCAAAAGAAGATATAAGAGTATATTTTCTAAAGTTAAGTTCATAACCATAATAATAACATTACCAAACGATCTTTTCTCTTTTCAAATAATCTTAAGCCTTCTTTCCCATTTTACCCCAAATCAGTAGAAAACAGAATAAAATGAAAGACTTTGAACCATTAGTCTTTCTAGAAAAGTGAAAGTATCCGTTTAACCAGTCAACATCAACATGTAAAAACAAAAACTCGCCAAAAGGCGAGCTTTATACAAGTGGTATTTACTTCCTAAATAGATGTTCTTTAGAGAAAAAAGCACAGCGCAATGCTGTGCTTTAATTCTCACGACAAAAGATATTAGTCGTTCACGTATGGCAATAATGCCATCTGACGTGCACGCTTAATCGCTTTTGTAAGTTTACGTTGGTATTTTGCAGATGTTCCAGTTACACGGCGAGGAAGAATCTTTCCACGCTCAGATACGAAACGCTTAAGAAGATCTACATCTTTATAATCGATGTGCGTAATTCCGTTCGCTGTGAAGAAACACACCTTTTTACGTTTTGCGCGACCACGACGAGCCATAGGTGATAACCTCCTTTAGATTAATTTAGAATGGTAAATCATCGTCAGATATATCAATTGGATCTCCATTATTCGAGAATGGATCCTCTTGGTTTTGGTTCGATTGTTGATTTTGATTGTTATTTCCATATTGGTTCTGATTATTATTCTGGAATCCTTGAGAACCTGCGCCACCTGATCCAGAGCCTTTTGATTCTAAGAATTGTACACTATCTGCTACAACCTCAGTCACAAATACTCTCTTACCTTCTGAGTTGTCAAAACTGCGGCTTTGCAATCTTCCATCAACACCAACCTGGCTACCTTTTTTCATAAAGTTCGCAAGGTTTTCTGCAGCACGACGCCATACAACACAATTAATGAAGTCTGCGTCTTTTCCTCCCTGTTGACTGTTAAAAGGTCGGTTTACTGCAATTGTAAAGTTCGCAACGGCTACTCCGTTGGGTGTATAGCGCAAATCAGGATCCTTCGTTAATCTGCCGACAAGCACGACACGATTTAACACAGAACCACTCCTTATTGATCGTCTTCGCGTACAGCGATATGACGAATAATATCGTCAGAATACTTCGCTAGGCGGTCGAATTCATTAATCGCATCACGTTCACCGTTGAATTTAAGGACTACGTAATAACCATCACGGAAGTCGTTAATTTCATAAGCAAGGCGACGCTTACCGATTTCTTTTGTTTCATTAATCTCCGCACCCTGTTCAGTTAGAACGTTATTGAAACGCTCAATTACTGATTTTTGAGATTCCTCATCAATGTTTGGGCGGATGATGTACATGATTTCATAATTTCTCATCCGTCTTCACCTCCTTTTGGACTTACGGCTCCTCTTGGGAGCAAGGAGTAAATCATTTCGATTACTCACACAATGTAGTATTATAACAAACTTGTCTTCAAAGCACAATAGCTTATCCTGATTTGCGAACTATACATTAAAGCGGAAGTGAATAACGTCTCCGTCTTTCACTAAATACTCTTTACCTTCTAAGCGAACTGTTCCTTGTTCTTTTGCAACCGACATTTTACCAGCTTTTACAAGGTCATCATAAGATACCGTCTCAGCACGAATGAATCCACGCTCGAAGTCAGTGTGAATGATACCAGCAGCCTGTGGTGCTGTCATCCCTTCTTTAAACGTCCAAGCACGTACTTCTTGCTCACCAGCTGTGAAGTACGTAGCTAAGCCTAGTAGATTATAAGCAGCTTTAATCAGCTGATCCAGGCCTGATTCTGCAATACCTAGATCATCTAAGAATTCTTGCTTTTCTTCTCCTTCAAGCTCAGCAATTTCAGATTCAATCTTCGCACATACAACGATTACTTGAGCACCTTCTTGTTCTGCATACTCACGAACTTGTTGGACATATTCATTACCACTTGGATCTGCTACTTCATCCTCGCTTACGTTAGCTACATAAAGCACAGGTTTGCTTGTTAGTAGATGCAGACCTTTAACTAGCTTTTGCTGCTCTTCAGTAAACTCAACGGCACGAGCTGGTGTTTCATTTTCTAGAGCTTCCTTTAATTTTTCAAGAACTTCATGTTCAGCTAACGCTTCTTTATCTTTTTGTCGAACTAACTTTTGCACACGTTCTAATCGCTTGTTAACCGTTTCAAGGTCAGCAAGAATTAACTCCAAGTTAATCGTTTCAATATCAGCAATTGGATCAACTCCACCTGATACGTGCGTGATGTTATCATCTTGGAAGCAACGAACAACATGTGAGATTGCGTCTACCTGACGAATGTGAGATAGGAATTGGTTTCCAAGACCCTCTCCTTTACTTGCACCTTTAACGATTCCAGCAATATCGGTAAATTCAAATGCTGTTGGTACGGTTTTCTTTGGGTTTACTAATTCTGTTAACTTCTCCAGGCGATAATCAGGTACTTCCACAATCCCTACATTGGGATCAATTGTACAGAAAGGATAGTTTGCTGATTCTGCACCTGCTTGCGTTATTGCATTAAACAATGTTGATTTACCTACGTTTGGTAAGCCTACAATTCCTGTTGTAAGAGACATAATACATTTCCACTCCTTAAGGATTTCCGTCCATATGAACGTTCTGCATGAATCCAATTATAGATGACACTTGAACATATTGACAAGCTACTAAAATAGAAAAACAAGGGAATTGAATCCCCTGTTTCTCATAATTTCCATAATAGAATTTATATTTCTAACTAATGACACAGCACTATTTTACATTTTTAATAATTTTTAATTTGTTCCACGTGAAACATGTTACGGCTCATTCTTCTTCATGTTTTTCAAGAATCTTCTTCATTTTTGATTCAAATCGACGACGTGGAATCATAACACTATGTCCACATCCTTCACATTTAATACGGATATCCATACCTAAGCGAATGATTCTCCACCGATTTTCTCCACATGGATGAGGTTTTTTCATTTGAACAACATCATTTAAACTATATTCTTTATCTGTCATCAATTTTCACCTCATTTGTTTTCTATTTCTAGTGTTTCTTCTTCTTGTCTACTATACATGACTAAGCGAGGGAATGGAATCTCAATTCCACGCTCGTCTAAGCGGTTTTTCAATTCTTTACGAATCTTCCTAGCCATACTCCAGTGTTCCATAGGGATGACTTCTGCAACAACTCGTAGAACCACATCGGACGAACCTAAGTTTTGAACACCCAACAATTCAGGTACACCTACTAATTCTTCATATCGTTCAGGTAGCTCTTTTAACAGTTCCTCAATCGTTTGTTCAGCAGTTGCTATATCTCCCTCATATGCAACGCTAATATCCACTATGGCAACACTATTGTGAATGGAATAATTCGTGACTTCATTTATACTTCCGTTCGGGATAATATGGAGCAACCCTGTCCAACTTTTTATTTTCGTTGTTCTGAGTCCAATTTCCTCTACGAAACCTTCGAAGTTTGCTGTTTTTATATAATCGCCTACTGAGAACTGATCCTCAAAAATAATGAAAAACCCTGTAATGATATCTTTCACTAAGTTTTGAGCACCAAATCCAATGGCAAGACCTGCAATACCAGCACCAGCTAAAAGAGCACCTACTTGAATATTAATGGTTTCAAGCATCATAATAACTGCTGCAAAATACACGGTATAAGTTAGTGTATTCTCTAAGAGCTTAATTAAAGTAGTTTCTCTCCGAGGTGTTATTTGAAACGGACCTCTTCTTCTTCGTTTAAATAGATTACGTATGACACTTTTCCCAACTCGAATAATGAGAAAAGAAAAAAGAAAGATGACAATAATCTTCCCTATCCCCAGTCCAATGGTAGCCCAGAGATCAGGTCCAGCCACATATTTTATAAATTCATTCAGTTTATTATTAAACCAATCCAAGACAGGTCCACACCTCCCCAATACATGCCCATGATACTCCATTGTATCAGTTTTTTACTGGCTTTTGTATCGGTTTGTTAAAGGATAGAGCAAAAGGGATGAGAGCACATAAAGGTTTAGCAATCCATATAACGGATATAAATACTTTATCAATGTAGAAAAACCAAAACTCGTTAATGGTGCCATTAACATAAGCGTTAATAGTGCAAGTAACCACATAGGACCTGTGAAGCGTTTACGAAAACGGGTAATTAATCCAAGCATACCTGAAGCAGCTGTTGTGAATATCGCAATCCATAAAAGTACTGATATGAATAGGAACATCTCATATGGGTAATGTTTAAGAATTGCGAACAGGGGAATTTCATATAATAAAATATCTTCTGAAATCTGGATTAAACTATTGTTATAGATAAAGGATATTGTTCCTAAGATCATGCCACTTCCTATACTAGCGATCCATATTTCTCCCTTAACCTTCATCTGGTTACCGACTGCTCCTAGTACAGCAATTAAAGGGAGAATATTTAAAGCAGTAAATGGAAATGCGGCTGTCCAATTTTTCTGTTCACCAAGATGAGCAAAGATTGATAATTCTTGTTGCACTGTAAATAGGATAAGCACATATAATAATCCACCTATTAAAAGAGGCAAAATAAAGCTATTCATAGACAAGATACCTTTTATGTCCCAAACAAACACAAGAACTAGCGGGATAGCGATAGCTAAAATCCCAACCCAGTAAGAAAAATGAAACGCTTGCCATGTTGCTCCACTACCAGCCAACATGATCACAGTTGTCGTAAACAAATATAAAAGAATCATCCCATCATATAAAAGGGTTAGGTGTTTTCCGACGATCGTACGAAGAACTGGAAGGTAATGCTGAGATTGCTTCTCGTAACTTATTGATAAAATGACGTAACAACAAATCGAAAATAATATTGTAAATAAAAGTATAGCTAGTCCACTATCATGGCCAAAAAATTGCCACAACTCTCTACCTGAGGCATATCCTGCACCAATCATTGTTCCAACAATTAAAAACATCCACTTCATACCAGATCGAATCATGTAATTTCCTCCTACCTTCTAGCTTCGTCCATGTATAGATTTCTGAAAATAGCTGTATACTAATAACAATATGACTACGGAGGAAAAGCTATGAATCTAAAGCGGAGACTTTTTTCTCAAAAACAAGAAGAACGTTATCATTATGAAGATGAGAAAATGATTCTTGATATGACGCAGACCCTAAAAGAATGGGTTCCTGCTAATCGGGATGTTGTTATTGTTTGTATTGGTACAGACCGCTCGACAGGGGATTCCCTTGGACCATTAATTGGCAGCCTTTTAGAAGATGCGAATTTAAAACACATTAAAGTGTACGGGACTTTAGATGAACCTGTTCATGCTGTAAATCTTCAGGAAAAACTTGACCTCATTAAGGAAAGACACCGTCGACCTTACATTATTGGCATTGATGCATGCCTAGGCAAAGTATCATCCGTTGGTAATATTATCTTAGGCGAAGGGCCAGTCAAGCCTGGAGCTGCTGTTAAAAAGCAACTTCCTGATGTGGGAGAAATTCATGTGACGGGTGTCGTTAATGTAAGTGGATTTATGGAGTACTTTGTTTTACAAAACACAAGACTAAACATTGTTATGCATATGGCAAAACGGATCTCCAAGACTTTTGAGAATTTCGACCAACAAATTGGCCTAAATCGAACGATCACTCCTTCTCCAGAAGCATTAACAAAAAAGTGGAGTCAATTTAGCCCTGTTGAAGAGTAAGAAAAAAGCTGACTGTTCATTAAAAGAACGGTCAGCTTTTTTATCAGGCGTATATTTTCTATCCAGTGATATGTGTACTAACATAAAGAACAAATCCAACCATGATTAAGCTTGGCAATAAGTTTGCTACCCTTATTTTTGTAATGTTTAATAAGTTAAGGCCAATTGCAATGATGAGTAACCCACCAGTAGCTGTCATTTCTACAATAAAACCATCCAAGAAAGTATCAGGAACCCACTTTTGAATCTGAGTAGCTAATAGAGTAATACCACCTTCATATAGCAAGACAGGAATGATTGAGAATAAAACTCCGAAACCTAATGTCGTGGATAATACTAACGCTACAAACCCATCGATAATGGCTTTTGTTACTAAAACATCATGATCACCACGGATGCCGCTATCCAATGCACCAACGACCGCCATAGCCCCAATCACAAATATTAATGATGCTGTCATAAACCCCTGGGATACACTAGAAGAACTATTCTTTTGGAATCGCTTTTCAACCCAACCTCCTAGGCTTTCGAACTTTTCCTCTAATCTTAACCCTTCACCTATGAAGGCACCTATTAATAAGCTTAATAATAATACAATAATTTCATTAGACTGAATGGCCATTTGCAAACCTATTAAAAGTACAGCTAAACCTATACCGTTCATGGTAGTCTCTTTAACACGCTCAGGTACCCTATTTAAAAATAGCCCTAGTACTCCACCTACTAATATCCCCAATCCATTCATTAAAGTTCCGAATAAAACCATCAGAATCCTCCTTGTAACCCCACTTTAATTTCTTCAATCGCTCTTAAGAATTGATCAACTTCCTCCATCGTATTATAGGGACCGAAGCTTACACGGACAGCTCCTCCATTCTCCATGGTATTCATAGATTCATGACTTAAGGGTGTACAATGGATGCCACCTCTTACACAAATCTCATAATGTTGATCTAATATCATGGTCACTTCTTGTGATGAAACTCCATCGATATTAAACGCAATAACCCCTACACGACTTTGGAGGTCTTTTGAACCATATACTATGACACCTTCTAAATCATTCAAACCCTTTACGCAACGCTCTAGTAAAATTGTTTCACGTGAAACAATTTCTTCCATCCCCCACTCCTCAATTGCTTTGATGGAAGCATTCAGACCTGCAATCCCAGGGGTGTTCAAAGTTCCACTTTCATATTGTTCAGGCCAAACAGTAGGCTGTTCTATAGATTCAGAGTGTTTACCTGTTCCACCATGAATAAGTGGACGTAAAGGAATTTCCCCTTCTACAATCAGAACTCCTATACCTTGTGGTCCCAACAAACCTTTATGCCCAGGAATAGCTAACATATCAATTTGATCATCCTTCATTGATATAGGGATGACCCCTGCTGTTTGTGATGCATCAAGAAGTACTTTAATTCCTTTTGATTTTGCTACATGTATCATAGTATCAATAGGTAAAATGTCTCCCGTGAGATTGGAAGCATGATTTAGAATAAGGAGTTTAGTATTTGATTGAATGACTTCTCCTAAAACCTCTTCAATAATACCTTCACCCAAGGGATTGATATATGTAATCTGTAAGTTTTTATTTTTTTTAACGTCTTCTAGTGGACGGCGAACAGCATTATGTTCAAAGGTAGTCGTTATAACATGATCTCCTTCTTGAAAGGGAAAACCTTTTATGGCCTGGTTCAAGCCAGCTGTAGCACTGGGCAAAAAAAGAACTTTCTGAGGATCAGAGCTATCGAAAAAAACAGACAGACGTTTCCTCGTTTCATCAATTACTTCAGTAGCTTTTCGAGATAAGGCATGTCCCCCTCGCCCTGGGTTAGCTCCATATTCTGTTATCGCTTGCGTAACAGCCTCAACTACACCTGGTGGTTTCGGAAAAGAAGATGCTGCTTGATCGAAGTAAATCATCTTAACACCCTTCCTGTTGGAACTTAAATATGATTCTACAATGTATTTTGGGTTAACGAATAGGTTTATGATGATAAAACAGTAACCTTTGGCATAGCCATTAAAAAAAAGCCCGCTACTTATGAAAAAGTAGCAGGTTAGTCATGATTATTGATCGAGGACTTGTAGAATACGATCTAAATCATCTTCAGAGAAAAATTCTATTTCGATCTTCCCCTTACGTTTCCCTTTATGAATTTTCACTCCAGTGCCAAACCTTTCTTGCAAGGCATTTTCGCGCTCTTGAATGAAAACATCTTTTTTCTCTTTTGATTTCTTTCTTTTTTGAACTGATTTTTCATTCATCTTAATAATGATCTGTTCAACTTGGCGTACATTTAAACCTTCTTTTCGAATCTTTTCTACGAGGGGCATGAGCTGCTCTTTATTCTTTAAACCAAGTAAAGCTCGTCCATGACCCATAGTTAATTCACCATTATTAATTAAGGCTCCAACTTGCTCAGGAAGTGATAGTAATCGAACAAGGTTAGCAATATGCGGTCTTCTTTTCCCAAGTCTTTTAGCTAGTTGTTCTTGAGTCATTCCGAGCTCTTTCATTAAATTTGAATACGCTTGGGCTTCTTCCATAGGTGTTAAATCTTCTCGTTGTAGGTTTTCTAGCAATGCTAATTCCATCATGTTGTCATCAGTTAAGTCTCGGATTACCGCAGGAATGGTATCTAAACCGGCTTCTTTAGCTGCTCGAAAGCGTCTTTCTCCAACTACAATTTCGTATCCTTTAATACTAGTGCGAACAATAATTGGCTGAAGAATACCATGTTGAATAATGGATTCCTTTAGCTCTTCAATAGCATCAGCTTGAAACGATTTACGAGGTTGATAAGGATTTGGTCTACATTCCTTAACAGGGACCTCTTGAACAGCCTCTTCCTCCTTTGCTTCTATATCAGGAAAAAAAGCGCTTATTCCTTTACCCAACCCTCTGGCCATTAGACATCACTTCCTTTGCTAATTCTAAGTACACTTCGGCTCCGCGTGACTTAGGATCATATAAAATGATTGGCTGACCGTGACTTGGTGCCTCCCCTAATCGAATGTTACGAGGGATAACAGATTGGTAGACTTTGTCTTGGAAGTATTTCTTTACTTCCTCAATCACCTGTAAGCCTAAATTCGTACGTGCATCCAACATCGTTAATAGTACACCCTCGATCATAAGTTGCTTATTTAGGTGTTTTTGAACTAATCGAACGGTATTTAATAACTGACTTAACCCTTCTAAAGCATAATACTCACACTGAACAGGAATTAATACGGTATCAGATGCAGTTAAAGAATTGATCGTCAATAATCCTAATGATGGCGGACAATCTATAATAACAAAATCATATCCGTCTTTCACAGAGTCAATTGCTTTTTTCAACCGCACCTCACGTGAGATCGTTGGGACTAGCTCAATCTCCGCTCCTGCCAATTGAATAGTAGCCGGAATACAATCCAGATTTTCAACCATCGTAGAAACGCATACATCTTCCGCTTCAGCGTTTTCGACTAGTACATCATATACACACTGATCCATATCAGCTTTGTCTAGTCCTACACCACTTGTTGCATTTCCCTGAGGGTCGATATCAACAAGTAGAACCTTATGATTTAAATAGGCTAAGCAAGCACTTAAGTTTACCGCTGTTGTCGTTTTTCCTACTCCGCCTTTTTGGTTGGCAACGGAGATCACTTTGCCCATGATGTCACCTACCCCTATACTGACAAATCTATAATCCCTATTTTATCATTTTTTTCAAAAAATGAAGAAAAATTTTAAAATCTAATCAAAAAACACAACTTAACACCCATTATTAGGGATGTAAACGATTGCTTCTAACTAAAACTCGATAAACGGTTCAAAAAATACCCATCTTAAGTTTATACAGAAGATGGGATAAAAAGCTACTTACGATTGTTTTTTGGTAATTTGATCGTGATTTGATAATAATCATCATGTTCTTCTTCATCAGTCTCCACATTAATTCCTGTGTCAGAGACCATGGTCAATGACTGACGAATTGTATTCATAGCAATTCTCATGTCTTTACTGATACCTTTTAGCTTCGGCTTACTTTTCTTTGGTTCAGAAGTATCAAGCATTTTGGCAATGCGTTCTTCTGTCTGTTTTACATTCAAACTCTTTTCGATAATCTCATTCAACAGCTTTTCTTGTTTTTCAGGTTCTTTAAGAGCTATAAGTGCACGTGCATGTCTTTCAGTAATACTTTTTTCTAAGATTGCGTATTGGACAGCTTCAGGTAATTTCAATAACCTTAACTTATTAGCTATAGTTGATTGACTCTTACCAAGTCGTTGAGCTAAAGCCTCCTGTGTCAGTCCATGTATTTCTAATAACTTGGCATAAGCCATTGCTTCCTCAATAACCGTTAACTCTTCACGTTGGAGGTTCTCTATCAGCGCTACAGATGCCGTTTGGGTCTCGTCCATCTCACGGATAATAGCAGGTACTTCTTCCCATCCAAGAGACTGAGCAGCTCTCCACCTACGCTCACCAGCAATTAGTTCAAAGCCATCCGCTTCATCTTGAACCCTACGTACGACAATAGGTTGAATTAACCCGTGTGTATGTATCGTTTGGGCTAGTTCCTCAATTTTTTCATCATTAAAGATTGATCTTGGTTGGTAACGGTTTGGCTGAATTTGGTTTACAGGAACTTGAATCACTTCATCTGGATGATAGTCAGGTTCTTTCTCTTGTTCTTGCTCCTGACCTTGCTCGCTTGTTTCTTGATCCGCTTCTGCTTTATCTCCAATTCCAAACAAACGGCTGAATGGGTGTTTCATCCTTGGTCACCACCTTCTTTACTCTCACAATGCTTAGGTAATCATGAATGTTTCACGTGAAACATGAACAAAAATTCATTTAAATAAAACTTATTTTTAACGTGCAAAAAAGCGCTTCAGCGGGAATGCTGCCGCGCATGCAATACCGTTTCTATCAACTCTATCTTCATTTTATCATATTTATTAGAAAAATAGCAGTGACTGCTAGAAAATCTTTTCATTTCTTCCATCGTTCAAAACATTCATATGAAACTATCATAGCGATAAGAATAGTATAAGAACAACTATTTTGCCTTTTCCCTTTTTGAAACATAGGATATAGTTTGTTGGCCCATTTGTTCCCAACTTGCAATGAATTTATCTTGATCTATTTTCCGGTGATAAAAGGTGCTGAGATTCGGTTTTTGCTTGGACTTTTCGAGTTGGTATAAAAATGGTTAGCAAAAACAAAAAGATTACCGTTATCGTTCGTAACAAATTCATTTTGTCTCCCCCACTCTTTTTATCGATATATCCATTAGATTACATACTAAGAAGATTTCAGCTGCTACTTTTGTATGAGTAATCCATTTAAAAATTGAACATTTTTTCCGTAAACTCAAAATCAATTTTCCCTGTTGAGTCAATTGATTTGGCAGTAACTGTAATCGTTCCAAAATATCCTTTTTCAAAATATCCAATGGCTGTTTCTTTGTGTACTTGTCCCTTTTGGTCTTTATAATATAAGGTCATGTCACTTTCACCAGATATGCTTAATGGATTAATATGAACGTGGGAATTCCCCCCAGGAGATATGGGTTGTATTTTTATATCCCCATAGCTCCCCTTATATGATAAAAATAATTCAGGAGTCTCATACTCAGTTTGATTTTTGAATGTGAAATCAAAACCTTCAGAATCGAAGTAAACTTCTTTAAATCCTATCGCAAGAGCCAAACCTACAACCGATATTATGCTGGCTATAGCTACATATTTTTTCATAGCAGTACCCCTCCTTATAGGGACTGATTCCCTAATGGAATACATTTACTCTTATGTTTAAATTTATTTTTTCCAAAAAGTAACTTACCATATGAACTCTACCTATAAAAAAGCACAGGAAGTTATATAAATACCTCCTGTGCTCAAATCTTTACTCTGCTGATAAAGGACTTTTATTTGGTGTTCCAGCTTTTCTCGGATACTTCTTTGGCGTTTTACGACGTTTATCAATAATAGCGATATTACGCTCACTATCCTCTTCTGGTAACGAAAATGCATGTACATCACGTACTTCCCCACCTAGAAATTGAATAGCAAACTCTGCATCCTTCATTTCATCCTTGAAGCCTGAAGCTTTCATAACGAGGAAGGTACCTCCCACTTTGGTAAGTGGAAGACATAATTCACTTAATACAGATAAGCGTGCAACAGCTCGAGCTGTCACTACGTCGTATTGCTCACGGAACTTAGCATTTTTACCAAAGTTCTCAGCGCGATCATGATAAAATGCTACATCATTAAGCTCTAATTGAGTTGCTAAGTGATTTAAAAAAGTGATCCGCTTCTTTAATGAATCTACAATCGTTACTTTTAGATCTGGAAAAACAATTTTAAGCGGAATACTTGGGAATCCTGCTCCTGCTCCAACATCACAAATATGAAGAGGTTGGTTGAAATCCATATAGAAAGCTGCTGTTAACGAATCATAGAAGTGTTTTAAATACACTTCTTGTTGATCTGTTATAGCTGTTAAATTCATCTTTTCATTCCACTCAACAAGAGTTTGAAAGTACGTTTCAAATTGACTTATTTGTTTATCATTTAAGGTGATACCCTGCTCTTGTAAGGCTTGATAAAATGCTTCTGTATTCATCGATCCAATCCCTTCACTTTAGGATTCATCCGCTACTTTAGCGATTTTTCCTTGTTCAATATAAACAAGTAAAATGGATACATCTGCAGGATTAACACCAGAAATACGTGAAGCTTGCCCAACAGATAATGGACGAACTTCTTTTAATTTTTCACGTGCTTCAGATGCAAGTCCATGTATATCATCGTAATCGATATTTTCTGGAATCTTCTTCGTTTCCATCTTGCGCATACGTTCAATTTGTTGATTCGATTTTTGAATATAGCCTGCGTACTTCACTTGAATTTCTACTTGTTCTTTAACGTCTTCTGGCAACTCTTTTCCGCCCTCAGTTAAATCAGCAACTGCTTGGTATCCCATTTCTGGGCGTTTCAGTAAATCTGATGCACGAGCGGCTTCCTTAAGCTGTGAACCTCCAGCAGCTTCTACAGCAGCTTGAACCGCTTCAGAAGGCTTTATAATAATACCTTCAAGACGCTCAATTTCTTCAGCAATAAGTCGTTTCTTCTCTTGGAAACGTTCATACCGTTCATCAGGAATCAAGCCAATATCATGACCGATTTCTGTTAAACGAAGGTCAGCGTTGTCATGACGCAATACTAAACGATACTCAGCACGAGAAGTTAGTAAACGATATGGTTCATCCGTTCCTTTAGTTACAAGGTCATCAATTAATACGCCAATATAAGCTTGGGAACGATCCAATATTACAGGGTCCTTTCCAAGTACCTTAGATGCTGCGTTGATACCTGCCATAATTCCCTGGGCTGCTGCCTCTTCATAACCGGAAGTACCGTTAATTTGACCTGCAGTAAATAGGCCTTCAATCTTCTTCGTTTCAAGAGTTGGCCATAATTGAGTTGGGATAACAGAATCATATTCAATTGCATATCCAGCACGCATAATTTCAGCCTTTTCAAGACCAGGTACAGTTCTCATCATCTGATTTTGAACGTCTTCAGGTAATGAGGTAGACAAGCCTTGGACGTACACTTCATCTGTATTGCGACCTTCTGGCTCCAAGAACACCTGGTGTCGTGGCTTATCATTAAAGCGCACAATTTTATCTTCGACGGAAGGACAATAACGAGGTCCTGTGCCCTCTACCATCCCTGAATACATAGCAGACGAGCTTAAGTTGTCATTAATAATTGTATGCGTAAATTCATTCGTGTACGTTAACCAGCATGGGATTTGATCCATGATAAATTCAGTTGTCTCATAGGAGAATGCGCGCGGCACTTCATCTCCTGGTTGTTCTTCAGTTTTTGAATAGTCAATTGTACGACCATGAACACGCATTGGCGTACCTGTTTTGAACCGAACCATTTCAATTCCAAGTTCCTGAATCTGATCTGAGAGATCTGTAGAAGAACGTTGATTGTTTGGCCCACTTTCATACGCAAGATCTCCAATTAGTACTTTACTACGCATGAATGTACCTGTTGTGACGATAACGTTGTCTGCATAATAAGCTGCTTTTGTTTCAGTCTCAACACCTTTACAAACACCATCTTCTACAATTAGACGCTTAACCATTCCCTGGCGGAGCGTTAGGTTTTCTTCTTCTTCTAGAACTTCTTTCATGCGTTGAATATATAAATGCTTATCAGCTTGAGCCCTAAGTGCACGTACAGCTGGGCCTTTTCTTGTATTTAAAAGACGCATTTGAATGTACGTTTGATCGATCGTTTTAGCCATTTCGCCGCCTAATGCATCAATTTCACGCACTACAATTCCTTTCGCTGGTCCTCCAATTGATGGGTTACATGGCATGAAAGCCACCATATCGAGGTTCAATGTCAGCATCAACGTACTTGCTCCGCGACGTGCAGAGGCTAACGCTGCTTCAACACCGGCATGCCCAGCACCAATGACAATAACATCATAACGTCCTGCTTCGAATGTTGACATAACACTCTCTCCTTATTTTTTACGTTATTTTCCTAAACAGAATTGAGAGAATAACTGATCGATGAGACTTTCATTAACCGTATCCCCAACAATTTCACCAAGAAGCTCCCACGTTCGCGTGACATCAATTTGAACTAGATCAATTGGCATTCCAGCTTCCATACCGTTTGTTGCATCTTTAAGTGCATCTTTAGCTTGTTTTAAAAGCTGTACGTGACGTACGTTTGAAACATACGTCATATCACCAGTATCAATGTCGCCTTCGAAAAAGATATCTGAAATGGATTCTTCTAATTGATCAATGCCTTTTTCTTCTATGAGGGATGTGTTCACTAAAGGATGATCCCCTGCTACTCTATTCAACTCTTCTAGATCAAGTTTTTGCGGAAGATCCGTCTTATTGACAATAACAATGACATCCATGTCATGAACCGCTTCAAATAACTTCTTATCTTCTTCCGTTAACTCATCACCATAGTTTAACACGAGAAGAATTAAATCAGCTTCTTGAAGTACCTGACGGGAACGTTCTACACCGATTTTTTCAACCAAATCTTCTGTTTCACGAATACCAGCTGTATCAATTAAGCGTAATGGAACTCCACGTACATTTACATATTCCTCTATTACGTCTCTTGTGGTTCCTGGGATCTCTGTAACAATTGCTTTATTTTCATGTACAAGTGAGTTCATTAATGAAGACTTTCCTACGTTTGGGCGACCTACGATAGCTGTACCAAGCCCCTCACGTAGAATTTTCCCTTGTTTTGCCGTCTGTAAAATTCGTTCAATCTCATCATGCACATGTTTTGTATTTTCTATCATTAACTCATTTGTCATCTCTTCAACATCATCATACTCTGGGTAATCAATGTTAACTTCTACCTGAGCTAATGTTTCTAGAAGTTGTTGTCTTAAATTTTGAATTAAATTAGACAGTCGACCATCCATCTGTTTTAAAGCAACATTCATCGCTCGATCCGTTTTAGCACGAATCAAGTCCATAACCGCTTCAGCTTGTGAAAGATCAATTCGTCCATTTAAAAATGCTCGTTTCGTAAATTCACCTGGTTCAGCTAGACGAGCACCTTGTGCAAGAACTAATTCCAACACACGGTTTACTGACACCATTCCCCCATGACAATTGATCTCTACAATATCTTCACGGGTAAATGTTTTAGGAGCACGCATGACAGAAACCATAACTTCCTCTACTAGCTCATCAGTTTCTGGATCAACCAATTTTCCATAATGGATCGTATGCGTATCTACTTCCAGTAGATCCTTACCTCTGAACATTTGATTGGCATATTCCAACGCCTCAGGACCGCTTAAACGAACAATGGCAATCGCTCCCTCACCAAGCGGCGTTGAAATCGCACTTATCGTATCTGTTTCCATGCTCTCACCCCTTTCTTTCTCATTTATAGTTATCCACAAGTCGGGATTTCAATATATAGTCACTAACTTATTAGATTAGCATATAACCTCTTTATTTGAAAAGTGTTTTTTGATCAGTATAACCATTTATAGGTGTTTCTAATTATCCACATGTGGATAAACCAAATCAGAACCCTCACTTCTATCCCTCGCACAATACGACATTATTCGCCTTTTAAAGACAAGAAATATAAATAGCTTTCATCAATGACACCTTTCCATAATGTTTCATTATAGCCCCCTTATGTGGAAGACTTGGATTCGAGATAAGTTGAGTATGGTTCCGTTACTTTAGTGGAGAGCGGCGGGCTGGGGAACGGGGGGCCTTCCTGCGGACGAAGCGCCGAGCCTCCTCATTCGCAAGCTCTCTGCGGGGTCTCGTCACTCCGTTCTTCCGCTGGAGTCAACCCGTTCCACAGCCCACCTTGGCCGAATGGTGACTAACGGAACCACCGTAGTTCTGGGATGAGGTGTTCTAATTCCAGGTAGTATAATCCTATCATGACAAGGTTTTGAGCAACTTCTGTGA
>NZ_KE384334.1:0-94116 GCF_000425225.1 Pontibacillus marinus BH030004 = DSM 16465
GTTCGAGACCAGTGAAAAAGTCCACCAATATAAAATAAAAACCCCCTACATGGTATAATGAGTACGACCAAATACCGAACCATGAGGGGGTTTTTCTTGTGCTTCGACAAGAGCCAAAGCAACTCAGTCTTCACTCTATATTATATAGTAAAATTCCAGAACATCATATCCTTAAATTGATTGATACCTATATCGATTTCAGTTTTATCAATGAGCTTCTCAAAGAGACCTACTGTACAAATTTTGGACGTCCTGCCAAAGAACCTGAATTGATGTGTAAGTTGTTGTTTATACAACATCTTTACGAGCTTTCGGATGAAGTAACGATACGGGAAGCTAACTTAAACTTAGCTTATATGTATTTTATCGGCGTCAATCCTGAAGATGAACTTCCGGATAAAAGCCTTCTATGCAAATTTCGTCGACATCGTCTAGGTAATTCCACACTAGATGAAATGATGATTGAAATCACCAAACAGTGTGTGGAATTAGGTATTATCAAGGGAACTGGCGTCAGTATTGATGCCACCCATGTCGAAGCGAATACGATTAAAAAGACCCCTGAACGAATGATGAAACATTTAGCACGAAACATTAAACAGCTCTTTGAAGAAGAAAAGGAAGAGGCGTTAACCAACATCCCTGAAACCCCTGATTATCAAGAGATTGAAGATCACAAAGAAGCTAAAGCCGTCATGAAAAACCATTTAGAATTAGTAATTCATGAAGCCGAAAATCAAGGTTCATCTACCGAACCACAAACATCTGAGGCAATTCAAGAGGCTAAGGACATTCTGGCTGATCCGAAGTTTATGGCTCAAAAAGGTATTCGTTCCCTTGTTGATTTGGATGCTCGTGTAGGAAGAAAAGGTAAGAACCAATCGTTTTATGGATACAAAACAGAATTTATGATGACAACAGACGAGCGAATCATTACCTCCGTGCGCACCTCCGATGGTGCCGCAATCGACGGTAGTGATACGAAGGATTTGTTGACGGAAACGAAGAAATCGGGGCTGTGTGTCGAAGAAGTGTTCGGAGATAAAGCCTATTTCAGAAAAGATATTTTAGATGACATCAAATCGCTTGGAGCGAAAGCATATATTCCTGTGAGTCCTCTCGTGTACCGAATGGATGAAGAACAATTCTCTTACAATAAGGATGCCGACGAATGGCACTGTAGCCAGGGAAATACGACAGTCAAGAAGAAGTATTACACCTCAAATAATAAAGATGGCAAACGAGAAGGGTATAAGTATTATTTTGAAATGAATCAGTGTAAAGCTTGTCCCCTCCATGACCAGTGTGCCAAGAGATCGGCTAGAAGAATACTAACGGTAGGGGTAAACACGCCTGAATTTTACCGCATTTCCCAATACCAGAAGACAGAGGCGTTTAAGGAAAAGTATAAAAAGCGAGCTTCCATAGAAGGAAAGAATGCGGAGCTCAAACGATTCCACGGTCTATCCCGAGCTAGGGGGTATGGCCTCTTAAGCATGGACAATCAGGCGAAATTAACCGCCATAGCGGTTAATTTCAAGAGGATAGCAGCCCTACTATCCTCCAAAACTCCTTCTTTTTTGATGCCAAATCCAAATTTAATGGTATATATAACAATTTGAACTTCTCACCCTACCATTTCATCCGAAAAAAGCCTACTTTTTCACTGATCTCGAACTGTTCTAGTGTTTGTGAAGCTATAAACAAACATGAGAAACGTCCCTATGTTACTGCCTATGTTAAAAACTCTTCTTTTTATTTATCTCACTTTCTTCCTCCGCATCCACTGGGTTGCGACCCATTTTTCTCCCTTCACAACAGGATTTCCGCTATGAAGCGTTAACTCATTTAGTTTACTGTCTCTATAAAAATACTCAAAATAAACAGCCATGCCTTTTTTTGGAGATACTGCCAAGTTCAAATTCGGAAAAAGGGTTTCCCCTCCTTCTTCAACGTCGTTCAGATATAGTATAAGGGTAGAGATGCGATTATTATCGGATTTTTTAAAGTAGTCGTAGTGGGGTTTGTACTCTTGGCCAGGTTTATAGTGTAGAATTTGGAGCCCTTCCGCGTGGTCGATGGGGATGCACATCACATCGCTCAAACGTTTTTCAATTCGGTTGATAAGATCGTTTTCGTTCTCTTCAAAGAACATGCCGCTACTCGTACGCTCTTGACTTGTCTCTTTCGTTTGTCCGATTTTCGATCGGGATAAGCGGTCTCTGGCTTGAGCAATTAATGTATTGCACTCTTCGTGAGTTGCGACATTGTCCAAGATAACGACGAGAGGGTCCTCGTATTTTGATACAACATCGATGACTTTGTCTTCTGAGTCAATGAGATTACCTTGGTGAGAAAAAATGGTTTGTTCCTGATTTGTGGTCGATACCAAGATGGAACACCTTCCATTCGATAGAATATATTCTCATTATATTCTAAAAAAATCCAGCAGGGAACAAAATTATCTTTTTACCAATTGATATAATCTAAGAAACACACAGGTACAGTTCCACTGTTCCTCTTTCTAGACATGCAGGGACGATGAACCAGTACCATTGCCCCTTTCTTCATGGTTACAAAAGAAGCACCCACTTCTTAAAATTACGGGGATAATGTTCTATGTGCAATAGGTTTTTAATTATCGAAGATAAACTAAATAAAAGAGGCATCTCAAAAGTTAGTTCAACTAATGAGATGCCTCTAGTAATACTCACTAAATTAGCGTTTTGTTTTGCTTAAATTACATTTCAACACAATCTACTCTCTTAAAGGGGATTCACTCTCAATTCAAACAATAACTTACTGTTTGTTAAAAGAAACATCTAATGTTACTGTCCCGTCTGCTTTCTCTACAATGTTATCAAACTGAATTCCTGTTTGAGTGCTTTTATTAGACCATTTGTATAATGAAGTTGTGTTAGGCCCAACATTTCCTTTTGTGCTAATAGAAGTAACATTGTTTTTACCAGGGAACACATCTCCTGAATCTCCATCATTCATATACTTCTCCAAATCAAAATTTCCATCTGCCTGTACTACACTTACTGCATAGTGTCGTTCACCATTATCCGCATTTACTGGAACTTGCGATTGACCAAGATGGTTTAAATCCCAATTCTGAGCTTCGTTTGGACGACTAAAATTACGTGCAAGAATATCTTCGACCACATGGTACACGACTAAGCCATGTAAGTCCGCTCCATCAAGGTTATTTTCTAAGCCAGCATCAAATCCTTTTTGTTGTCGATTTTCTAATAGGAAGTACTCACGGCCATCTGAACCAGGTACATTTATTTTGTAAATGTCTTTGAATTCTTCAACAGGTCTTAGTGTTAATGATTGGTTTTCATTGACCTCAATAGGATCAGCAAATCCAAGATATGTTTTGGACCATGCATCTGGATGAACTGGTGAATTACCACTATAATAGCGGTCAGGCATATCACGACCATAAGAACCTCCCGCCATTAAGCTGAACATTCCAACTCCCTCTGAATCATATCCATAATCATATAAATCTGGTAATCCTAGTACATGAGCAAATTCATGAGCAAATACTCCAACAGAAGGTGGGGAAGGGTCTCTACCTTCATAGTCTGGCCCAAAATACTCAGGGTATGAATATTTTAAATACCCCGTAATATCTTGCCCCACTTCAGGAACAATATTGTACGTGTCAACTACTACCCCATCAACTACGGTATGCTCTAATGATGACACATCAGGAGGTGTACCAGTTTTGTAATACTCCCCAAAATAACTTGCACTTGTTATATCCCATTTATGAGACCAAATCACACTTGGATCTAAACTAAATTCAGCACCTGTACCTCGGTGGATAATAAGTAAATTAGGAACAATCATATCAACCGTTTCCCCACCTACTTCAATAGATGTTGCATCTCCATTTAACCAGAAATCCCCTGGCTTGGCTGGCACTGCATATTGTGAAAAATCTACATCTTTTGATGCAAGTTCAATCGCATCCCTTACCAACTCCCCAATATGGGCATCTCCATTTTCGTTATAGTACCCTTTATCTTGACCTAAATAGTACTCATAAGAATGTGGGAGTTCATACCAACCTGCGACATCTATATCCATACTAAATTGCCCATAGCTTGCTTCCTCAAAATAGTTTTTCATAGTTCTGTTTGTAGATGCTGACTCACCCTTAAATTCTGCAAGATGTTCAAACATAGGCATATCGTAAGGATTATAAACATCTCCATTAATTAAATCATCAAAATAATTTACACCAATTCGTTCAAAGTCAACACCAGGCACATCACTTACATTACCTTCTGTTTCCACAGGGAAATCAACAACGATAGCAATTCCCTTTTTGTGAAGATCTTCAACATTCTTAGGGTGCAATCTTTCCGTTTCCTGAGGCTTGCTATATGACTTACCATTATAGCCATGAATCTCTTTCCCCTGAACTATTCCGCCCCTAGATTTAACCTCATTTGCAAAATCGCGATCTACCTTTTGATAATCTGGAAGTTTTGGTGAAAAAGATAGATTTTGTTGTGGGCTTGTTTGCGCAAAAACTGAGGATGCTATTAATCCAACTCCTAACGATAATGCAAGTGCTGTTGACCAGATCTTTCTTTTCTTCAATCGTACCACTCCCATAAATTTAATTTGCGTTACCTACGAATTGACTACAAATAATACCTCCTTGAACCATTTGGACTAGTCACGCTTCATCAATATATCAGATAATTTAAAAAATTTATGTAGAAACCTTATATCAAAGCTACTTTTCTTTCGCCAGTTACTTGGGTAATTCTACATTTTCTGACTTTTCCGTTACATGTAACTTTCATTACTTTAAAAAATGTGTCGAGATGACTAAATTATAAAGTAGAAAAAAGGTGTCCGCTCCCCTCACTGCTATATCTATAAAGCAGTGGAGATGATAGCGCCACCTTTTCCTGTTTGTGAAATTATAAACAAAAGGGGGGGCCTCCCTATGTTATATATACTCTACGATAAGACTCTGTTCCAGCTTTATGAACTTCATCAATCAGAATATGATCAAATTCTTCTGGTTCAAACAGATCTGAAAACATGGGGACGGTTCTAGCGTTTGTGAAGTTATTAACAAACTTGAGAACCGTAAAAAAGGTACCTGACCTATCTCATAATGAAATGGGTCAGGTACCTTTAGTTTTTAATGTTTTCTTTAAGGTGAGGCTTTACCCTCTCCTCTACATAGTTATAACGTTCATACTAGAAAGATCTTGATAATTGAGTAACTCTATACCCACGAAATGTCGCACCAAATATTGGTATGTTATTTGGTTGGCAACGTAGATATATATTTTTTAACTACCTCATAAACATATTTTTGATTCGCTGTTGCTGTATCTGGATTGTACTCGCCACCGTTTGTTTTATTATTAGAAAGTATTCTAATGCCTAAAAATGGTATGTCATAAGCCTTGGAGATTTGTGCTGCTGATGCTGTTTCCATTTCCTCTACTGATGTACCATATTTATTATGGAACCATTTAATTCGATCAACTTCATTATTCCATACATCAGCAGAACCGATCGTCCCCTCAACAACTTTCCCCTTCGTATATTTGTCTTTAACGGCATTAGCAGCCTCTAGTAAGTCTTTATCTCCCTTATAGTAACGGATATTTTCAGCATCAGGGTCTTCTCCTGCACTTCCTTCAGAAGCCATTAAATCCATTGGGATCCACTCAGTTGGGGCTATTCCTTCGTTTTCACCCCTGTTTCCTGTTTTTAAAGAACCTATATTTACTGACCTTTTCCCTAAAACAATATCAAACACGTGTAATTTAGGATCATGGCCACCAGATGTTCCTTGGTTGATGATAGCGATAGGATTATATCTTTCAATAGCTACTGCTGTAGCTGCTGCTGTATTTTCCATTCCCTTACTCGTCTTCGAAACGATAACAGGATAGTTGTTTATAGTTCCAATATAAAATTCATAAATTCCTGACTTTTCTTCTTTTACATTTTCTAACTTATCCGCAAATTTCTCTGCTTCTATTGGCATTGGACCTTGAACGATTATTGGCCTTTTAGAGCTTTCTTGTTTCGTCTTATTCTCTTCTGAAGAACTACACCCTACAGCTGCTAATAATAGCAGTACAATAACAAATGTTATTGAAGCGAACTTTTCAAATAGCCTTTTTGTTTGTTTCTTTGTTGTTTGCATTCCGTTTTCCCCCTTGATGTGTGATATACTCGTAATTATTTTGGTCAAAAAAAGGTCCAGAAAATAGAATAATTTCTACCTTCTAGACCTACTCAAGTCAAAGTATAGTTAAAACTAAGCAAAAAATGAACTAAATGCCTGATTATTAAATAAATTCGACGCAAAAAGCCGAACAACCAATACTTTAACTCGTAGTCTAGTTCTTTAATGGGAACCAGGTAGAGACACTCAGACCATATTACCGAGGATATACGAGTCATGATATTTAAGATTTACAATGAAAATATAGCAAATTTATAAGAGATCATCAATAAAAACATGAACATTTTCATAATATAACGCTTTAATGTTCGTGTTATTACATAAAATATTGCAACATATTTTTCGCAAATGATCCTTAAAATTTGCCTTGTATATTTCAATTGAATTTTCTTACTCTTAATTGATGGTTTGTTGAAACCTTATTGTTCATCAGCGAAGAAGCAGAGGGAACGGAAAGTAACCTTCTACCTTTTTATTTATCTAACTTTCTTTCTCCGCATCCACTGGGTTGCGACCCATTTTTCTCCCTTTACAACAGGATTGCCGCTATGGAGCGTTAACTCATTTAGTTTACTGTTGCTATAAAAATACTCAAAATAAACAGCCATGCCTTTTTTCGGAGATACTGCCAAGTTCAAATTCGGAAAAAGGGTTTCCCCGCCTTCTTCAACGTCGTTCAGATATAGTATAAGGGTAGAGATACGATTATTTTCAGATTGTTTAAAGTAGTCGTAGTGGGGTTTATACTCTTGGCCAGGTTTATAGTGTAGAATTTGGAGCCCTTCCGCGTGGTCGATGGGGATACACATCACATCGCTCAAACGTTTTTCGATTCGGTTGATAAGATCGTTTTCGTTCTCTTCAAAGAACATGCCGCTGCTCGTGCGTTCTTGACTTGTCTCTTTCGTTTGTCCGATTTTCGATCGGGATAAGCGGTCTCTGGCTTGAGCAATTAATGTATTGCACTCTTCGTGAGTTGCGACATTGTCCAAGATTACGACGAGAGGGTCCTCGTATTTTGATACAACATCGATGACTTTGTCTTCTGTGTCAATGTGATTGCCTCGGTGAGAAAAAATGGTTTGTTCCTGAATTGTGGTTGATACCAAGATGGAACACCTTCCATTCGATAGAATATAATCTAATTATATTCTAAAAATATCCAGTAGGAAACAAAAATTATCTCTTTGCCATTTGATTTAAATTTTATTCCCTTCTCTTGACAAAATCAATTGCCTCTTTTGGTTTTTCAGTAGCAAGGACCAAACCATCATCATCAAAAATCAATATTGCAGGGTAGTTTAGTTTAAATCTAGTACCTTTAAATAATCCTTATCTGCTGAAAAAGGATCCTCCATTCTAGTTACTAAGTATTTCTGGTTTAATCCTTTTGGGAAACGAACCTTCGAATCAAACTCCCCGAATATATAAATGTCATAAAAACCATCTTGCTCAGACTTCATAGCATGTATTGCATCTTCTTTTTCTTGAAATTCTTCATAAAAGGAACAACCTGTTGTTGAAATAAACACGAACAACAAGGTCAAATAAAGAAACATTCTCAACGATTCTTCCCTCCCTCAATTATAATTAAGACTAATAGTATCTGCAGGAGCTGGATAAGGGACAGGTAGAGACTAGAAAGGGTGAGTACCTGTCTAGAGATTCTCACTCGTATTGTATTATTTCAGGCTTTCTACGATCTTTATAAACTCTTCTTTAGTAACATTCGTCTGCAAGTTGTACAAGCTATCATTATTATGCTGAACATCTTTCGGAACAAATCTATAATCATATACACCGGATCTTTTGGCAGATTTGCTTAACAATCCAATGAAATCCCCTACCTTCAGAATCTCATGATTTAATTCCTCAATATTTTCACCAGTTTCAAGATATTTCATTAAGCTATCTTGATATGTTACTGTAGAGAACTTTTCCTGATGAATATCAATTGCTTTATCTTCTTTCAAAAAGCTAATAAATACTTCATCTTCACTTATGCTTTCACGTTCATACTCAAAGCCATTTGGAATGTACTCTGGAAGTAAAACCTGAAAGTCTGCTGTATCTCTTATTTTTTCTGGCGAGTATTCTAGGCCACAGCCAGTCATTATTAATAGTGAAACAATAACACCGAGAATTCTTTTCACACCAACTGTCACCTCACTTAACAATTCTCTGATTAATCTAGCGGGAACTTAAGGACGATCAATTCTTTGTAAAAAACGAACCTACCCAAAAGTAAGTTCGTTTCATTTCACAATATATGATCAATATAGAGGAACACAGGGACAGGTACACTGTCCCTATTCAGACTCAAAGACGATGGACCTGTCCCTTCGTCCCAAAGTTACCTTCTAATGATTTTCATGAATTTTTTATAATTTATAGAGCCTGTCATTATGATGAAACCAGATATATAAAAAACTCCACCCATACCAACTATTGAAGATGCTGCTCCTAAAAGAACTGGTGTGACGAATTGAGTAAGTTTGTTTATAGATAACCTTAACCCTAAGCCCTCCCCTACCCGTTGTTCGGGCAATAACGATATAGTACTAGATATAGCCAAAGGCTGTCCTACTCCCATGCTGAGTCCAAGAATAAATGATAAAAAGCCTAGCATATATACATTGCTAAACAAAGGATAAATTAGATATATGCTTCCTGCCACTACAATTGAAATTGATATAATGAAACTTCTATCATACATTTTCACTAATAAAGGAAGGATTACTCTTATTAGAATACCTGCACCTGCATTTAAAGAAATGATAATTCCTATTAATGAATTCGAAACACCACTACTTGATGCAAGTAATGGAAAAAAAGCTATATAAATATCTTTAGACAAAAGGACTATGGCACTAATAAGAAATGCTTTTCGTAATTCGGGTATAAGTAATAAGTCAAATGACTGAACCTTTTTTTCTTCTGGTGCTTTCACTTCTCTTTTTCTGGATTTTTCAAATAACGCAATGGAAGGTAGTGACAGGAATAAAATAAGTCCTAATATTGCTAAGGTAGTTGAGTAGCCAATTTTATCAGATAAAAACCCACCAATAAGTGGTCCGATAAAACTACCAAACGCAACACTAATACTAAATATGTTGATGTAATAATCACGTATTTTACTTTTGCTAAAACTACCTATATACGCTTGCATGGAGATGACATAAAGTACTTGTGAAAGTCCTGATATTATTTGAGACGCGTGCACCCCACCTAAATTATAGAAAATGTAAGGAACAATGAGAGAAAAACCACCAAGTGTTATAGCTATTATAAGCGGTACTTTGCTTCCTACTTTATCAACAATCTTTCCTAACCTAATAGATAAAAATAATGGTAGCAAAGAAAAAAGGGATACAATTATCCCTATTTGCATATTACTTGCACCTAATTGACTTGAGAACAAGGGAACTAAAGGTCTAGTTCCTGCAACACTAAACATAAAGAAAGTTGTAGAAATAAAAATTAAATATTGGTTGTAGTTTTTTTTCATTACTTTTCTCCTCATACTAAACTTCTCCATTGTTATTAGGGTAGAAAAGTACTATTTCCTTCTTATTAATTCTGCCATAAGTACTTAAATTAATTTTGTATCTTCGTTTCACGCTAAATGTAATTCTTCTATTTCATTTAATGTTTCTTCTTGAACAGAAATTCTTACTTCATTCCCCTTCATCAGTCTATTTTCTATTTCACCAGGAATTAAGATTTCATCTACACCATCTTTTTTCGATGAAGCCTTCATTTTGTGAAACCAGTTACCTATATGATTTTCAAATTCATTAACAGGGATTAAGTCATCTATTTTCATTGTTAAAAAAAAGTGTCCAGTCCCAGCATTTTTCGTAGTTTTTGTAACCGATTCTGTTTCATAACTAAAATTACCTAAATTAAGGCCTCCACATAATGCATCAACTGCAATAGCAAGTCCGTAACCTTTATGCCCCCCCATTGGAAGAATGGTACCTTCTATTGCCTTTGTTGGATCTGTAGTATCAAACCCATCTTTATCTTGGGCCCATCCTAAGGGGATTTTTTTGTTCTCCCTTTCGTAACTTCGAATTTTCCCTTTAGCTGTTGCACTAACAGCAATATCTAGTGTGAAATCATCATAATCACTAGCTGGAAACGATATAGATAGTGGGTTAGTACCTAACATTGGGTCTTTACCTCCCCACGGAGCCATTGTAGGGCCAGCATTTGACTGAACCATAGAATAAAACCCTTCTGAAGCTGCTTTTCTTGTATAATAACCACATGTTCCAAAGTGATTGCTATTTCTTACGGTTGCTGCGGTAACTCCGTGTTTCTCTGAGTGGGCCATACATAAATCTAACACTTTATTAGCTACAACTTGGCCTAAGCCGTTGTCACCATCAATTAATAATAGTGCACCATTTTCTTTTATGACCTTAACGTTTGGGTCAAGGTTGATCAAACCGTTCTCAATTCTCTGGACATAATATTTTAATCTCATTAGCCCATGGGAATGGACACCACGCATTTCAGCATCTAATAAGGTGTCAACAACGATATTAGCGTCCTCAGTATTTAGTCCAGCATTTTCTAAAATAGTTGTACATTTGTTTTTGAGTTCACTTATATTAGCTTCCACAATTGACATTTTAAAGCCCATCCTTTTCTTTTCAATTCTCTCAACCTCTTGTCTTTTACATTCTTCATAAATGGAATTCGGAGAGAGACATTTTTACATGTAATTCAATATATCAGAAAAGAGGCTTGTGAAGATTCATTTATTGAACTATTAAAATACTATTTTTTTATTCCTAAAAATCGCCTAAACCTCCTATTCTTGTAGGTAGAAAATACATAATTCATTGTAAATAATGTGAATAATTGTTCTAAGCGACTTTCTGCTATCGAGTAATTAAATTCTTTTTTAGCCTTAGCTTCAAACTGAGCATATAATTCAGTACTTGATTTATTAAATATATCCTCTTCAAAACTCTCAGTATTTACTTTTTCTATTTCATTTTCTACAAATTTAAGTTCTTCAGGAAAACATTCTTCCTTTATACCTTTTACTATCAAACCATTATTTCCCTTACTATTTTTCAAATAAATCAATTCTATAAGGTCTCTAAGCGTTCGATTATAGTTAATATACTCATTAATATTGATAGTCTTTGGATTCTTCTTGTAACGCTTTTTAAATAACATTCATAACCTCCAACGAACCTATTACTAAAGTAATAATTTACTTATCGATGCTTTCGGATGCACTTCTATTCTTATTCAAAAGATAATCTCTTACAAACGGTGTTAAGAAAGTAATAAAGGCAAGAATTAAGAATACAGCACTAATTGGTCTTGTAAAGAATACACTTGGATCATTACTTGACTGTAATAGAGCTTGTCTAAATGATTGTTCAGCAATAGGACCTAAAATAATTGCTAAAACGATTGGAGTAACAGGTACATTAATTTGTCTAAACATATAGCCGACAATACCAAATGCTAGCATTACCCAAATATCAAAATAACTATTATGAATAGCAAAAGCTCCCACTACACTTAGCATTAAAATAATAGGACCTAAAATTTTAGCTGGTACTTTTAGAATGGATGAGAAATATTTTATACCCACCAAACCAATTACAATAAATAAAATATTACAAATGAATAAGCTGAAGAATAAAGAGTACACAACATCGCCGTTATTTTGAAACAACATCGGTCCCGGTCTAAGACCATGAATTAATAATCCTCCAATAAGAATCGCAGTTACAGTATTACCAGGTATCCCTAGGGTCAGTAGTGGAATTAATGCTCCTCCAGTTACCGCATTATTTGAAGCCTCTGGTGCGACTACACCTCCAGGTTCTCCTTTTCCGAATCGCTCAGGATGTTTTGACCACCGTTTTGCTTCGTTATATGCTATAAAAGCTGCTGGATCTCCGCCAATTCCAGGAATAATTCCGATAAAAGTACCTATAATACCGGATCGAAACATATTTGGAAATAACCTTCTTACTTCTTTAAAGGTTGGCAAGCCACCTTCTGATGGCTTATTAATAGAAGATTTTGAGCTTGAAGAAGCTGAACTTTTGATTAATTCAAAAGCTTGGGACGCTGAAAACAATCCTATTAACACCGGGATTAGAGAAAAACCCATTGCAAGCTCAGGTAAGGAAAAATTAAATCTTGGGTACCCATTAATTGGATCCATCCCTACAGATGCAATCAAAATACCAAAAGTTCCGGCCATTAGACCTTTAATTGGATTAACCCCACCTAAACTAGAAATAACAGATATACCAAAAATCGCTAAAGCAAAATATTCAGGAGCACCAAATCGTAAGGCTTGCTGAGCTAAAAAAGGAGCAGTAGTCGAAAGAATAATTGCACTTATTATTCCTCCAACTCCAGATGAAATAGCAGATAATCCTAAAGCTTTCCTACTCAACCCTTGTTTAGTCATTTCATAACCATCCAATACTGTTGCCGCTCCTGCTGGTGTCCCAGGAGTGTTTAATAGTATGGCTGAGATAGAGCCACCATAAACGGATGAACAATATATTGACCCAAGTAAAATGATTCCATGTGCAGGCTCCATTGTAAAAGTAAATGGAATAATGATGGCAATTGACATTGTAGAACTTAAACCAGGTAAACAACCCATGATGATTCCGAATAAAGTCCCACATAATATAATTAATAATACCGAAATTGAGAAAACATCTGCTATTGCATTAATCCAGATATCCATAAACTGCTCCTCCTTTATGTAAACAGATTACTGAAGATACCTTGCGGGATAGGAATTTTCAGTAATATTTGAAAGATTAATGTGATTCCTACGGTTACACCAAATGAGAGGGCTATTAATTTTTTGATAGATCGATAATTTAATAGCCAAAGTAATAGCCAAATGAATAGTGGTGTCAAGATTAGGAAGCCTATATACTTCATTAACAGCAAATAAACAATCATTGAAATTGCTGTATAGATGACATAATGATTTCTACTATTTTTTTCTAGTGGTTCATTACCGTCATCCTTCTCCCTATTAGGCTTTAGATGTGTATCTATTATTAAACCGATTGAAAGTAAAATAAGAACTATTGAGAAGAACTCTGGCCACATTCCTGCATCTTCAGTATAGGTACTACCTATAAAGTAAAAATACAATGAAATTAATACCATGAATCCTGCTAATACATAATTTACTTTTTTCATATTTTTACCTCCTAGGGCATTAAGGTTCTTGTTGCTATGAAAAGTATAGCCCTCTCAACGAGGGCCATTACATTTCTATTTTAGTTTACTCATACGTTCAAAGTCTTTATCCATCAACTTTTTAAATTCTTCAGGACCTCTAGCCCTAGTTACCATACCCATGTTTTCCATCTTTTCTTGGTATTCTTCATTCTCAAATCCTTTTTTAAACGCCTCATGTAAATGCTCTATAACTTCAGGATCTGTTCCTGCAGGAGCAACCAACCCTCTCCACGACTCATCCGTGACATCAAACCCTTTATCAACGGATGTCGGAATGTTTGGATATTCTTTGTGGCTCTTCTCTCCTAACACTAATATAGGCTTCAAATTTTCTGATTGAACTTGTCCTTCACCTTCTGAAAAGCTTGCGAGAGCAATATCATCATGACCACCGGCTGCTGAAGCAACTGCTGGCGCTCCACCATCATACGGAATAGTAGTTGCGTCTATTCCTAAAGCCTTTATCATTTCTTGTCCGGCAATATTATCTGATGCTTGAGCTCCAGAAGTTGCAATTGTCACTTCACCTGGATTCTGTTTTGCATATTCTACAAAGGAGTCAAAGTCATCATATGGAGCATCAGATGACGCATACATAATAGTTACATCACTAACTAGTTGCATAATTGGCTGATAATCTTCATACGTATATGAAGTTTTATTAAAGATAGGATTCGTTACAACAGAAGTAGTAGCTAAAAGCAAAGTATATCCATCAGCATCTGCAGAAGCTACATACCCCTGGCCAGCAGTACCGCCTCCGCCTTCTCTATTCTCAATGACGATTGATTGTCCCATATGTTCCTCAGAATATTGTGCGATGATACGTGCTGTATGGGTTGCAGCTCCACCTGCTGCAAATGGTACAATAATTTTAATTGGTTTATCTGGGAAGTCTTCACTTGTCCCTCCACTTGTTTCCTGGTTACCACAAGCTGATAAAACGATTGATATGATAAACAATAAAGTTAAAAGGCCTTTCATCTTAAACGCTTTCATTTTCTTCACACACCTTTTTATTGATTTTTTCGATCACTAACTTCCAATCCTCAGGGGTTTGATTATCAAACTTATTTTTTAATTCATGTTCTGTTAGGGATATTAGCTTCTGCTTAGTAGCATTTGTCATAACAGGCATTTTGTTATTTTCGTCTAATAGATTAATTACATTTTCCATCTCTATAACTCGCCTTTCAGAGTGGATGGCAGTACCTGTAATCAACCTATTTATTATTTCCTCAAATGGCTTTTCATCGATTGTTGCTGAAATTGAATTGACAACACGATCGCCAATATTCAAATCTTGGGCTAACTCTAGCACCTCAAATAGAAGAGCTGATACACCTTTCATGAAAATACTTCTAGTGAATTTTATATTTGTTGCATCTCCAAGTACTTCACTAACTTTCTCAATATTCATATTATATGGACCCATTAATTTAATAAATAAATCGACTCCATCACCGCTAGCAATAATAGGTACACGATGTTTATGCACTTGCAACGGACCCATTAATGCAGCATCGACAAACTTTTTCTCTTTGTTTAATAGCTTTTCATAGATTTCAGTTTTTACTTTAGCACTTGCAGTTGAAACATCAATGCATAATATATTATCATTGAGATGCTTATATATGTTATCCCAAGCATTATAAGCGTGATGAGCTGGTACTGCAACAATGACAACATCAACTTCTGGTTGTAGTACTCGCTCTGGACTTGATACAAGTTTTACTCCAACTGAGTTTGCCTTCTCCTTTACAAAATCCTGGTCATATAAGGGATCATAAGCAAAAACTTCTTTTACACCATCTTCCAATAATCCTTTTGACATTTCATAACCAACTTCACCAAAACCAATAAACCCTATTTTCATGTTAGATACTCCTAGCGTTTGATACTTAGTAGATTTTTTTAGAATTCACTTACTTTCTTTGCAAATTAATTTTTACAGCCTGGTCGAATTGAGTAACAGGTATATCACCCTTACTCTATAGACCTTTTACTGCATAATCCTCACCCCCTTTAATTGAGGTTCATTTCATTAAATTTTTTTTACAAAAACGATTTTAACTTTTCTTCTAACCACACTGGTTCAATGGACTTTTCAGGATTCATCCCCTGTTTTCTACTTTCCTCATATTCTCTAATTGTTTTAAGACGTACTTCTTCATATTCTAGTTTCTTTTCTGCTTTAGAAAGCGTAGTCTCAATTTTATCTTCCGGAACTACCACGACACCATCTTCATCACCCATGATCAAGTCTCCAGGTTGTACAGGTACACCACCACAAGAAATAGGTGTATTAAACTCACCTGGACCATCTTTAAATGGACCATTTGGGATATAACCTTTTGCAAAGATAGGAAATGCTAATTCTGTTAGTGCATCTTTGTCGCGCACAAGCCCATCAATTATTATCCCCTCACATCCTTTTGCCTTAGCAGCTCTTGCCATTAACTCCCCCAAATATGCATTTTGGGTATGCCCTTTTCCATCTGCAACTAATACATAACCTTCTTTTCCAGAATGTATTGCATGGTGAAGAAACAGATTATCTCCAGGTCTCATACTTACCGTTATAGCTGTTCCAACAACTTTCATTCCAGACGCCACTGGCTTTATTTTATAATCCATAGAGCCAGTGCATCCCATTGCGTCAGATATAAGAGTTGTATTCAGATGTTTTGCCCTCTTTATTAATTCTTCCGATAAAAGTCTTGGTAAATCATTCATTGATATACACTCCTATTTGTAATTTTAAGATAATAAAGATTCATACATTGGAAGCGTTTACATCTACATCCAAAAATAAGAGCACTTTATTCATAGAAACTTGATTTTAGCAGTTAGATATGTAGTAAAAATAACACTTTTTATCTTTTATGTAATATTTATTACTACATTGTATGGTTATAGTAACATCTATAACACCAAAAGACAATATTTTTTAAAAATTCATAAAACTTCTCTCGCATTCGATTTTATTGGGGTTTCAACGTAAATTATGTCTTATTAGAACTAAAAAAAAGCAAAAAAATAAGTAATATCGAATCTTCATTCGATATTACTCATATAGAAATTAATGAAATATTTTTTACCACACATCATTCAAAGGTAAATATCATACAACACAATCATTCTAATTTTAAGTTACTTTATTTAGACTGAAGATCATTCTCTGATCATTCAATAGCATTACATAATAATTTTATTGATGGTGATATTTCATATCTGTAAGTATAGAATTAATCTTATCCAAACGCTCTTTTGTTTTACCTGGATTTCTAATGGCTACTGCACTGATAAGATAATCTGCAACAAACATAGCCGGAACAGCTGAATTGTGGAATGCGATACTGTCAGAATTTGATGGAATTACTAAATCTGAATACTTCACAATTGGTGAAGAATAATTATCAGTTATCGCTATTACTTTCGCTCCGTTTTCTTTGGCCCTATAAACTAACTCAATAATTCTTTTAGCGTACCTCGGAAATGTTGTTACAATGATTAAATCTGAGGATGTAAAACTAACAACTTTGTCAATCCAGTCACTAAGATCAGCCAAAATTAATTCACAATTACCAAGTAAGCGGTTAAAGCCATGAGTTAAATACTGGGCAACTGGCATTCCACTTCTAACACTTGTACAGTAAATTCTTTCAGCAGATACGATCATTTCTATTGTTTCATTTAATGTGCTTGTAGAAATCATTTCAACTGTAGATTGAATATTGTTAATTTGGTGCTCAACATAACTTGTCCATAAATCATCTGAATCGAGACCTTTTAAATTTGCTTCTAAACGACTTTGTGGAGCAGTTTGACTTCGAAAATGTTCCTGAAGACCTTTTTGAAATTCAGTATAACCTGAATAACCAAGACTATAAGTTAATCTCATTATTGTGGTAGTACTAGTCCCAACTATTCCTGCAAGTTGATCAACCGTTAAAAATGCTACATCCATAGGCTTTTTCAAAATGTAGTCAGCTACTTTTCGCTGTGCTTCCGTTAAATCTGATATTTTGTTAATTAAATTTGATATTGGATTTTCCATTGTATTTCCCCTATTTAAAAGTCATATGTAAAATTTATTATTTATTGACACTAGAGAGTTTTTTATATTTCATATGAGTTCATAGTATCACTTTAATATAGGTTATTAAAGTGATACATAACACCATAAGTATATTAAGAATCTGGTCTGAATCCTAATGTGTACCCTAAACTCCTCATCAAAATGACCTCCAAATCTTAAGGAATATTATTATTAATTCCACTACATATTTCATATAGTAAGCACTTTGGGACAAGTACATTGTCCATTTAAGATTTAAAAGAAGATGTATATGTCCCTCCGTCCTGCTGAGATCAATCATCCTTAAAAAAACGAACCTACCCGCAAGTAAGTTCGTTTTCGCTTCATAATAATTGATCAACCTTAGGAAATAGTCCCTCCGCATTCCTATAAAACACGTTTTTATGATGCTTCTCCGGCACCAGCGCCCCTATAAATTCAGCATAATCCTTAATTGGCGCTAAAGGCCAGTCTGAACCAAAGAGCAATTTTTCATAATGACCACAGTACGTTAAAGCATGTCTGACATGATAAAAATAGTTTCCTTCTAGCTTCCTCTCAAGCGTACTTTTCGTTCCAACCACCCAACCAGACAGATCGGCATACATATTCGGATTTTTATAAACGATCTCGGCTCCCGTTAACACCCATGGATCACCTAAGTGAGCCATCATAAAATTCACATCTCTACGCATTACAGCTACTTCATCTAGTGTTAGAGGGTGTGAGTATTTCAGCAAACCCCGCTCTGAGTATGTATCACCCGTGTGAAAGACAACCGGAACATTATAAGCAGCGGCCAGATCATAAACCGGTTGATAGATTTCATCTGTTGCATAGTATGGATAATAGCCAAGATAAATTTTGATCCCGACGACCTCTGGTTTTTGCAGTTCTTTTTCCAAACGATCTAATCCAGGCTGATCTAAAAGATAGGGATTCACCCCTGGGCAGACAGCTACTCTAGTAGGTAATGACTCCTCTAGGTCTAGCCTCATAGGAGAAGAAGCATGGTGGTCAGGAAACCCCATTTCTGGAGTTTCCGTCACACCCATACCAATTGCACATGCAATGTTTCCCTCTTCCATTTCTTTCGTTAAGCCTTTTCCTGAATAGTCAACGTGAGATAGTTTTCTGGCTGTGTATTTGAATGTTTCGATATCTGAGAAGTGGATGTGTGCATCAATGATTTTCATCATCTACACCTACCTAAACGAAAGCCCGTGAAATGGATGATTGTCATGAGACTGTTCATCCTCATCAAAAAATAGAATCGTAGGATTTAGCGAGATTACATCACCTGAAGTTGCAGACCATTTTTGCGATGTTTCTACAAGACATACTTCTGGATTTAAATACAAGCCTTCCTCCTCATTATCAGTGGGATGAATCATGTGAATCTTTTCATCTCGTTCATCTGATCCTACTGTAACGCTCGGCGCACTCTTCATGAGATATTCTTCTACACCAGCATAGTAGGTGTGGAAGACGCCCTCTGTTTTCTTGTTCGTAAAGCAAGAAGAGAGCTTTTCTGCCGGTTTAAAGAATGCCTCTAAATCCAATATCTCATCTGTGAACGTTCGATTTGAGCCTTGATCTACTTCTGCGTAAATCGCGAGCACAGGCACTTCAGGTAGTGTTAGTGCATATTGGCGAAGCGTAACACCCTTCATTTCCTCGTGCTCGGTTATCGAAGTCTTTAGGCAAAGGCCTTTCCATTCGTTACCGAGGTGGTCCTCTTTTGTCATCGGTTTCACTTCTGTTTTTTCTTTTCGCATCGAGTATGGGCTAACTTTTCGTAAATTGTAGCTTAACCCACCTCCCCATGGATTCCACCACGCTTTTGGTCCTGGCTCAGGGTACTGATGGTGTAATGCCTCGTTCCCGTTATAGGTCAGAGAAAAGATGCCTGGATAATATTCTGAAGATGCTTTAAAGGACAGAACCCCATTATTTACTGTCCAGCGATCCTCTTCTTGATTCACTTCAATCTCTCGCTTTCCTTTCACAAGCTGCAGAGTTTGAAGTTCTGCTTTTTGCCCTTTTGAACGGAATTTTCCTGAAACTTCTTTTACTCCAGGAGATTGATAGTCTAATTGAATATCGATTTGATTCACACCATCATCTTCGGTTGTCTCTTTGATATACGTTTGTTCGTCGTGTTGAACCGTTAATGTACCAGAGACATGAGGTGTAAACTTGGAACGAAAAGCGAAATTGACCTTTTCACCAACTGTTGATATAAATCTATTCTTTTCAGCCTCTAGTGCAAAAGAGGATACTTCCTTCAGATCTTTTACTTCTTCACCTAACACGAGTTCTCGCCAATCTGACCAGGAAGTGGCTACATTTACACCGATTTGAATAGGTCCGAAACATTTTTTCTCATTTGGTTGTAGTGTTTCAGCTTGATATTCAATTCCAAAACGCCAACTATCTTTCTTTAGTAAGGCGTCTTCAGACCATGACAATCCCTTTGTCTCACCACTTGGTTTAGACAAGAAAAGCCATTTCTCTGAGATTTCCTTTTCACGGATCAATTCGAAAAACGGAATAGTCCTTTCTCGATCAACCATTACGCCCTCTCTCAACGGAAGTGTGATACCTCCTAATTCGGCAATAATCGGTTGTTTTAGGAAAAGCTCTCTTTTTTCATCGGTACTGTTATTCAATAATTCATGTTTTACCTCAACCATGCCATCCCCATAAATGCTGTAGTAGGTATTGAGCAATACGGAAGAAAAGGCTTGGGACTCTAATGTCGTTTTGATTACAAAGGCTTCTGGAAGCTCAATGTATTCAACGGCCCTTGCTTCCTGTTTGGACAGTTCTTCACTATATGGCTTCCCAATTTTAGGAGAGATGAACGTCATTGGTTCCTCCTTGGAACGAACGGATCCAATTCTCACCAGGTTGTTTCGTTTTTGAATCTCAACATAATTCGGACCATTATAGCCGTACCATTTGTCTTCGGTTTCGCCACCAAATTTTGCGCCAAAGCCTGGGAATGCCAATGTTAGTTTTGTAGTGAATGAAAGCTCTTCACCACTTGAACGTTGGACACGTACTTGAACGTCTTCTGTTAGGAAACCATTCTTAAGCAATCGACACGGTAACGGAAGGGAAACACGTCCTTTGCCTTTTACCTTCGTGCTCACCTCTAAGTTCTCCCATTCCACCACATCGTTATTTGGAAGGTTTAACATCCATGTAGAGTCTTCATCAATTTGACTTTCCATATCGAGATATAATGTGCCCTTTTGATTCGGCCTCCAGTTCTTTGTTACAGAACGGAGATCAAGTTTTCCCATTTTTATTGGGAAAACACCCATTTGAAAAGGAAGTGTCGAACCGTTCACTTTTATATTTGACCCAATCACAGGGTGCGTTTTCCAAGGGTTTGGTTCATTCTTCGGCATGGAGATGCTTACAGGAAGTTTTCCAACCCACTCATCAGTCACTTGAACGTCCTCTGCGGATTTTTGTTCTACAATGCCTGATGAGTTATCGGAAATGGATACCTGACATGGTTTAGATGTCTTATTAACAACACGGTAAGTTGCCTGATGCTCTTCATTTTCAAGCAGTTTAAAAGCAGGAAGGTTCATTTCAACTAAAAGGTCCTCTGTCTCAATGAGGCGAATCCCTCTTCCTGTTCGCTCAAATTGAATGCGAACAAACTCATCGCCTGCTTCCCACTTGTACTCATAAAACGTATAGTCACCATCTTTTATTCCATCTGGCTTAATTTCGATAGGACGCTGGCTAGTCTCGTACCAATCATGCTTTTCAAAGAAAGGACGTAGCCAATCAATTTGTAAAACCTGAGGCAGGAAGTTCATCAGGTGTGTGGTATCGTCACGATCCTCCCAAAAGAACCCTACCTTTTTATATAAAGGAACCGCTTTTGTATTTCCCGGCCATGTAAATAGATCAAGACGTGGCCAGCCGTACTTTACGGTTTTATCGATTGATTCTAATAACATCTTCTTCCCGAGCTTTAATCCTTGATACTCAGGATGTACATTGATAATCGATATATAAAGCGCTCCGACATCTTCTCTATATTCAGAGAGTCCGCAATACCCTACGACCTTATCGTCAACAAGGGCAAGGAAAGTATCAAGATGGATAGAGTTGGCTTCCTCTTCAATCACCTCTTGTTCAGTGGTAACCGATTTGTCACCACCCCAATTCTCACCACTCTCATTCCACATTTGCGCAACACTTTTTGCGTAATCATCATGATATTCAACAATCTGTACTTTTTCTAACGTCTGCATATTACTACCTCCGAGCTATTTTATCGTTCGCTAATGCCCAAACATCACCATTTCCTTATATTTACTCATTGTGATAATACTGATCATCACTAACTCCTCCTTTCAAATATGTATTGGAAAAATTATCATGCACAATATATTTTATGGGGAACCGCCCACAAAGTAAAGAATATTCAGATAGAAATGAGGTTATGCATAAAAAAAGTGCCTGGCACCACCCGAACGGTGTCGAAATGAGCGTTTCTGTTCGACATATTTCGGGGCGTGCCAGGCACTTTTCCTTAAATTTTTCTACTTATTGAATATCTCATGTGTTATCTTTATAAAGGTGAATATTTTCAGAAGGGTTTGTACTCATATGTCCTATTCAGATATCATCCTTCTATTACTTGTTATTTTTATTGTCTATTATATAAAGAAGTTTATGTTTAAATCGGAACTTTCTCATAAAAACGTAACGTTTCCTTGGGAACAGATCACCTCCTTTTTAAAAGAAAATGGTGGTAATCATATATCCCATTTAATCTTGCTACAAGATAAAGAAATATTTTGGGGACAACAGCAAAGGGTGTTAATTGCTTATAAACGGATTGCTAATAAAGCAGTGGTATTAGGAGATCCTGTTGGAGAAAAAGCCTATATAAAAGAAGCTATAAAAGAGTTCTATGAATATAGTGAACAGAACGGATTAACGCCTATATTTTATCAAATCAGTCCTCAATTCATGCCATATTATCATGAAACAGGCTATAAATTCCTAAAGCTAGGAGAAGAGGGGAAGGTTAACCTCCAAAGCTTTTCTATATCAGGGAAACAAGGGGCAAAATTACGAACAAGATTCAATAAATTTGCCCGGAATTCTTACACATTTAGTATTGTTTATCCTCCTTATACGGAAGAGATACTGGCAGAACTAAAGCTTGTTTCAGATTCATGGTTAGGAACGCAGAAGGAGAAGGGGTTTTCAGTCGTATCTTTTTGTGAAGAATATGTTTCCTGTTATCCTATCGCCCTTTTATCTAACCCAGATGGCGACATTATTGCCTTTGCAACATTAGCAACTGACTACAAAGAAACCATTATCATCGACTTAATGAGAAAAGCCTCAGATAGCCCTCATGGAACGATGGATGTATTATTCATTCATATCTTCCAATGGGCAAAAGAAAAAGGCTATCAAACTTGTAGCCTTGGGATGGCACCTTTATCAAATGTTGGTGATTGTAAATATTCGCGTATAAGTGAAAAGCTTCTTCACTTTGCGTATCTCCATGGAAATAAAAAGTATAATTTTAAAGGACTAAAAACCTTTAAGGGGAAATTTGCTAGTAGCTGGGAACCGAAGTATTTAGCCTACCAAAAAACTTTTCTCCCTGTAATGCTTATACAGTTACTCTTACTCATTAATAAACAACCTGCTTCTAAATATAAGGTAGTAGAGAAAATAAAATATTTATTATCCAAAACAGGATAATGCATGAAAGAACAAAAGGCTTGGTTATCACGGTACCAAGCTTTTTTTGTTGTAAATGTGCCTGGCACCACCCGAACGGTGTCGAATTGAGTGTTCATGTTCGACATATTCCGGGGCGTGCCAGGCACTTTTCTATACATTTAGGGACATATGTCCTTTCATATCCATTCTTCTTCCTTTTAAATAGTATCAGGATAGGAGGATGTAACATGAAAGGTGCTTTATTTTCACTGTTTGGTGGATTATGTATTACCATGCAGGGGATTTTTAACGCAAGGATGAGTGACGCAATTGGTGGTTGGCATACAACTTCCATGGTTCACATTATTGCCTTTATCATAGCTATGTCTATATATATGAATGTAAGAGATGGAAAAGGAAGAAGTTTTAAGAAGGTGCCCTTTTTATATTTGATTGGGGGATCATTTGGCGTTATTGTTGTCTTTTCAGAACTGACAGCGATTCATAAAATAGGCCCAGCCTCTGCCATCGCCATACTTCTCGTTTCACAAATCCTAACAGCATTTGTTATAGAATCAAAAGGATGGTTCGGTGAAAGGAAAATTCCAATCACATTACGTCAGGGTGTGGGTCTTACGATGATGCTTGTCGGGGTTATCCTTTTCCAACTATAAAAGAAGGAGTTTATATTATGAAAGAAATACAGCCCACTCATATAGATTCCTACATGAAACAACATAAACTAGATGGATTATTTCCTGAGTATTTTCAAAACCATATCAAGTTATATCGTTTTCAGTCAGGAGATGTTCTTTTTTCAACTGGAGAAAAACTAAGTGAACTCTATTTTCTTGTAGAAGGGAAAATTAAGATTTTCACTTTATCTCCTGAAGGAAAGTCTTTGATTAATCGATTTAAGCGTCCACTCGCTCTTATTGGTGATGTTGAATATGTCAAAGGGACTGTGGTCATGAATTCAGTAGAGGCTGGCACGGATGGGTTCATGCTTGCAGCCCCTTTCTCTGAATTAGAAAAGCTTGAACAGGACCATCCCGCTTTTATACGTTTTTTACTGGAAACCGTTTCCCATAAATTTTATACCGAATCTCATACGACGAGTATGCACATGCTCTACCCTGTTGAAGTCCGTCTTGCAAGCTATTTGTTATCAATCTCCTCTTTAGGGGAAGGGACGATGTTTCATCAGGAAATGAGAACTTCGAATTTAAGAGAGCTGGCAGAGTGGATCGGTACGAGTTACCGCCATCTGAACCGTGTTTTAAAGAAGATGGCTTCTGACAATATTATTGAACGGTCTAATGGTACGATTATCATTCAAGATCTCGATAAACTCAGTACTCTAGCGAACGGGAATATTTATGAATAGGAGAGCTTTTGATGATAGGAATAGTATTAGCCATTATCGCTGGCATCTTAATTAGTCTTCAAAATGTATTTAATGCTCGAGTAAGAGAAAGAACGGGCCCTTGGGCTACAACGAGCCTTGTCCTGGGGCTTGGGCTTGTTTGTTCATTAGTCGTCTTTTTCTCCGTTGAGGATAAAAGTCTTCTTGAGTTCGGAGACGTGAACCCTATATTTTTGTTTGGCGGTGTCTTTGGTGTAGGCATCGTATTCTTTTTGATGAGAGGTGTAACGCTGATAGGACCAGCCTACGCAATCTCCATCGCCCTTATCTCCCAAATCCTTATTGCCTTTACCATTAATACAATTGGCTGGTTCGGCTTTGAAGCATCTGCTCTTTCTTGGCAGAAGCTACTTGGAATTACGTTATTGATTGGTGGCGTGCTTGTCTATAAGTTAGAAAAACAAGGTGATCATTAGGGATTAAATATTCGATAATTTCTGAAGCCAAAAAAAAAGCACTAAAATAAGTGCTTTTTTCTTTCGGTTAACTATAAACCTGTTTTAAACTCAATGCTAAAAGGTTACTCAAAACAATAATGTAATTTATTATAATTCCTTCTCATATCTAAAATTTTATTTTTTATATGAGTCGTGGAGGAAGTCCCTTTTATTACACCTGTGATGTATTCTGCAATATCCTCCATTTCAGACTCTTTCATCCCTAAACGCGTGACTTCTGTGGTTCCAATCCTTATGCCACTCGGTTCATCCCAATCTTCTGGCCGATCTTTAGGAATAAGATTCTTATTTACAATAATATTTGCTTCTGCCAACAGGTTCGCAACTGGGTATCCTCCGCCAAAGTCACTGACATCAGCAATGACTTGATGTGTTTCTGTAAACCCTTTATGATCACCCAAAACTGGAACTCCACGGTCATTTAAAGCTTTCGCCAATGCTTTAGCGTTAGCTACAATTTGTTTCATGTACGCTTCACCAAATGCTATAAACTCAGCAGCAGCAACAGCAAGTGCAGCTACTCGATTTACTTGGTGCGTTGCGGCAAGAGTAGGAAAAATAGTTTCTGTTATGGATTCAGTTAATTCCGGATCGTCCCAAAGAATGATGCCACTCTGAGGTCCACTAAATGTCTTACCCGCTGAACCGGTCATAACATCTGCACCTTCTTTAAGTGGATCCTGGAATAAACCAGCACCAATGAGTCCCAGCTGATGGGCACCATCAAAAAAGACTTTACCTCCCCACTCACTCACAATATTGGATATTTCTTTGACTGGCAGTGGGAATAGTGTCATTGAGGCACCTAATGAAACGAGCTTAGGTTTAACCTCCCTAGCTACTTTTTCAAATTCATCCATATTAACAGTTAATTCCTTTGAATCCATTGGAATATCGTAAATATTAACGCCACGAACTCCCGCGGGACCATCGTAACGGTTACTAGAGTGACCGCCAAAAGGTTGCGACAAACTCATTATGTTATCTCCAGGTTTAGTTAACGTATTATAAACCGTCATATTACCAATCATGCTGGCAACCAAGCGATGGTCAGCATAATTTACACCAAACGCTTTCTTCAGCAGTTCCATACATAGTGCTTCAATTTCATCAATGTACTGAGTCCCAGCAAACCAACGTTCTAACTTACCAATATGTCCTTCTGCTGCACGTGTTCCAACTTCTGAAGAAAGCAGCTCCCTAACTAATGGACTCGTTGGAGCTTCGGGTGCTAGAAGATTCAGACACTCATTCCCACGCCAAATTTCATTCCGTCTTACTGAATTCAACACTTCGTCAACCACAAGTCTGTCTGAAGGACTATTATTAATAATATCCTTTGCCCAATCTAAAACTTTAGTATCATGCACTTCTTTTTTAAAATCTGTCACGCTCATTCGAATAACCTCCAATTTTTTATTGAGTTAATAACTCGAATAAACTCAACCAGTTTTGTTCAACGAGGTTTGTGACTGTCTGTGACTTTGATTCTCTGCATGCTTTAATTATCTCATGGTGGTCGCTGACAGAGTTTATTCCTTCTACAGAATTAAACTTGGCAAACTCCAATCGTCTGATTTTAGATTCAACAGGTTCTAATGCCTTCAGAATCTCATGGTTATTAGATCGCTTTAGAAAAACTTCATGGAAACGATCATCAGCTTCAACTGCACCTATTACATCCTTTTTTTCTAACTTTCTTTTTAGCTGTTTATTTATCAACTCTAATGTTTCTATATCTTCTTCAGTTAATTGCGGAAAGGCTATCTTTGTTGCAAGTGAATGTAAAGACGCAACGACAACAGTTGCTTGTTTCACCTCCTCCAAATTAATTTCAACGACTCGTGTAAATGAACCTGGATTTGATACAACTAACCCTTCATCCTCTAACCTCCGTAATGCTTCACGAACGGGCGTACGACTAACATTAAATTCATTGGCTAAATCATGATCACGGACTTTCTCACCAGGTTCAAGTTCAAGACGTATGATTGCGGTTTTAAGTTGCTGATAAATTTGTTCTCTGAGTGATTGACGCTGAATGGATTGTATAGAATCGTATGTCTTCATAAAACCAATATATCGCATTTCGAATATTCAGTCAATTTAAAAAGTGCCTGGAACCGCCTGAATTAAAAAGTGCCTGACATCACCCGAATGGCGTCGAATTGAGCGTTGGTGTTCGACATATTCCGGGTGGTGCCAGGCACTTTCTGAAAACAAGAAATATTGATTATCCAGAACAAGATCATGCATGAAAGCACAATTGGCTTGGTTATAATGTAACCAAGGCTTTTTCGTTTTCAATTTAATACTAGTCATTTGATAAAATCAGTTAAGCTAAAATAATACTGGTGGGGTTTTTTATGAAATCATACATTTTGCCGGATGGTCAAAATTCGTTCAACTTATTTTCGACTGTACATCTAGTTACGCTGTTGGTAGTTCTTAGTGTAGCAGTATTGATGTTTTTCTTTCGGAAAAAATTACGAACAAAGCCTTATTATTTTATTGTTCGCTTTTCGTTATTCATCATGCTGCTCTTATCGGAAATTAGCTTGCATGTGTGGCTATATTGGATAGATGCATGGGAATATAAACACTCACTCCCATTCCATTTAAGTAGCATTACTTTGCTTTTATCAGCTTTATTGCTATTAACGAAGCGCTTTTCTTTATTTGAATTCACCTATTTTGCAGGTATAGGGAGTGCTTTACAGGCAATGGTTACTCCAGATCTTAATGCGTACACCTTTCCCCATTATAGGTTTGTTCACTTTTTCATCTCACATGGTGGAACGGTTCTTGCCAATCTTTTTATGGTATTTGTGGAAGAATTCCGTCCCACAGTTCGCTCTATTTGGAAAGCTTTCTTGTGGTTAAACACCTATGCCTTGGTTCTCTTCTTTGTTAATTTGATTATTGGCGGAAACTATATGTACTTATTGAGAAAGCCCGCCAACCCTTCCATCCTTGATTATATAGGTCCTTGGCCTGCTTATATTTTACCGCTTGAAATCATCACGATTTTGACTTTTATTATTCTTTATTTACCGTTTTGGATCATAGGTTTCATGAAGAGACATTAATTTACATTCGAAAATGTGCCTATCAACTCCTGAAATGTGTCGAAGTTAACGTTTATATTCGACATATTCCGGGTAGTGACAGGCACTCCCCGAATAATAATAATAATACGCAACACGACTGGAGTGTTATAGTTGTCAAAAGTAATAAGAGTCTTTCTGTTATTACTGATTGCAGGAGTCTTCTGGAATGTTTATGGAGATAGCATCAAACAATCTGGCATAAACGGGGCTTATGCCGAGATACAGGAAGATATTAAGGAAATAAAAGAGAACCCCAAAGTAAGCAGTGCATTAACTCAATTTGATCGAGAACTTCGGTATATCATGAGACAAATCGAAGACACTTTCGAGGGAAACCAACTAACAGATTCAGATCAACCAGCACCTGAAAAACCAGATCTAGATACACCAAATCAAAACTCTTTTTCTATTCATAATATTGAAATTGGAGATACTCGTACGGAAGTAGAACAAAGTGTGGGTGAACCCAAGCGTAGTTCAATGAATGAGTATGGTGTTAATTGGGTGACGTATCATGAGAATTATCATAACTTTTTCATGGCCACTTATAATGAAGAAAATAAAGTGGTGGGATTATATACAAACCAAGATTTATTATCGTCTAAACTTAGGATAAACTTCACTAGTACGAGGTCCTCTGTACTTGAAACGTTAGATGAGCCTCTTCAGTCAATTAGAAAAGGTTTTACACGTTATAAATGGCAAAGTAACGAAGAATATGATGTCTTTTCTATTAACGAGAATTATGTAACGATTTTTTATGACAAACATGAGAGTAATAAGGTAACAGCCATCCAAATCATCAGTTCTGAGCTCGAGCAAAAGAAGGAAGGTTTCTACCCTGACCCTAGCGCTCAGCTAAAGAAAGGGTTTGAGTATCAATTATTCGATATAACGAATGCAGCAAGAGTGAAACATGACCTGCCACCTTTATCATGGGCAGATTCAGCAAGAAAAACAGCCCGTGCTCATAGCTCAGATATGGCTGAAAATAACTTCTTTAGTCACGAAAACCCAGAAGGCCAATCTCCTTTTGATCGAATGAACGAAGATAATATTTCGTTCATCACAGCTGGAGAGAACATCGCAGCAGGTCAGCTTAGTAGTATTTACACTCATGCAGGGCTAATGAACTCACTTGGGCACAGGAAGAACATCTTAAATTCCAAATTTGAATTGCTTGCTGTGGGAGTGGCTTTTAATGAAGACGCAAGACCATATTATACGGAGAACTTTCTAACAAAATAAAACAAGCAAAAGGTTCCTTGTAATCACTTATACAAGGAACCTTTAACTTTCAATTAAAGTGACTTTATTGCATCATCAATCGATGTATTCCCTTTTACAACCTGAAATTCCTTCCCAACCGTAGAAGCATTTTCTAAACTTGCGACAATCACGTTTGCTACATCCTCGCGAGGTATTTCATCTCGCTCCACTCGAGAAGCTGCATTCACTCTTCCACTACCTTCATCATTTGTCAGCTTCCCTGGATGGATAATCGTATAATCCAAATCAGTAGACTTCAACCATTCATCTGCATAGTGCTTTGCAGCTACATAAGGTGCAAAAGAGGACGAGGCAGATTGGATGGCTTCTCGTGTAGTGTCATAGGAACTAATCATGACAAAACGCTTTACGCCAGCCTTTTCTGCTGCCTTTATGGTTTTCACAGCACCGTCTAAGTCAACTAAAACGGTTTTGTCTGCTCCTGTATTTGGTCCAGAACCTGCTGTAAATACAATAGCGTCTACTCCTTCTGCCGCTTTAGCTATTGGTTCTATCTCACCTTCCAAATCCACCACAGCGGTTTCTGCACCCATATTTTCAAAATAAGACGCTTGCTCTTCTTTTCGAATCATAGCTTTAGCATCAAGTTGATTATGATCTTGAATAGAAGTTACGAGATGCTTTCCAATTTGGCCGTTTGCTCCAACAATAAGAACTTTCATTTCCCTCATCCTTTCTGTGTATCCTCATATATTAAGGATATATATGAATCAGCTTACACATGTATTAAGTTAACACATTGGTACTGTACCCATTGCACTGAACCATCAAGCATGGGTGATGTGCTAAAAGCTCTTATTGGGAACAAATATTTACTTTCTCTTCTTCTCTGCCTTTGCTTGCTTTTCAGCCATTTGATTTCGTTCTCCCCCATCGGCTAATTCTTCAGCAAATTCGTGATCTTCATTTTCATAGGTCTCTGCTGATAAATTGTTATTCATTGCAGCTTCCTCATTCCATTTTTTCTTACTCATTTATAGCACCTCCATTATCTTTTGTTATCCTGCCAATTATTAGACCATCTATGTAAAACTGCTATTAAATTTAAAAAACAGCCCCTGAAAAGAGGCTATTGAATATGATCTCTTTTTCAAAAAGAAAAAGAGCTACTTCCATATAATTAACATCCACCACTGCCTCTACACCAACAGCAGCGCCACAATCGCTTAAAGATGCATATTCCAAAGAGAAGAAATGCTAGAAGACCAACTATTGTAATAACAATATTCAATACAGTTGTGATACCTGTAAGACCTAGTATGCCAAGTAAACTTCCAATTACTCCAAAGTACACAAGTAATAACCATGCTACTCCTGTTAAGAATCCTAGAAAAATCTCAACAACACTACAACCATAATAATTGTCACCCACATTCATCACCCCCTATAAGTTGATCACGATTATCCTATGAGGGGGTTAATATTTTGCATAAAATATAAACACGAATATCTCAAAAAAAGGTATTTATCACGATATCATGCTAGTAAAAGTAGTCCGGATTTGTAGATTTCCTAATTAAAATACATTTGGAGTTACAATGTTTTTATAAACATTACTCCTTACAAAACCGGGGGCATCTCGCTCTTTCAAATATTTCAGTTTTTCTTGTTCTAGTTCTGCAATGGAATCTATTTCCCCTTGCAAGTACTGATCCAACCTTCTTCTCGTGGTGTCTATTCGTGCTAGCAATCCACCATAGCGAATGTCTAGCGTCTCCCAACCAAAAGGCTTATGATGGTTCATCCACTCATCACAATGGAGAGTTCGTAGCGTTTCTATTCTTTCTTTTAATAGCGGTAAGTCTTGATTAAGGAATTTTTCTAATGACTGATGATCCTGAGCATCGTAAAGTTTTTTCAACCTAATCCCCAATTCACTCTTTATACTCAGTACAGAACAAATTTGAGACGGTACATCAAAAATTGATGACCATTCACCTACTTTCTGCTTTGCTTCCTTCAGCTCTCCTTCAAGTTCGCAATAATAGTCGTTAAGTGGGATCCCTTCTATTTGCTTATCAAACATCCCCATTAAAGGATCCTGCCAGAGTAAAAATTTCGATGGATTGTCTGGTTCTAGCTGAACCTCTTTAGACTTAAAAGGAGGTTGATCTAATTTCCCCAAAGCAAGAAAAGCGTCAGCATCTGCCCCGGTACAGAATTGGAAACGACGTTTTACCTTTTCCACGCCTACATGATCGGAATAATTATGTTCTGCTAATAATTGCAATCCTAACAGACTCGAAAAGGCATTCGTCTCTGCTCCATCATCTCCCCAGAGCGTGGCAAAAATCTCTGTTACGCCCTCCTTTTTACAGGCAGATAATGCAGCTTGTGTCGTATTCCAGGCTTTATCGTAGTTGATGGATATCCCGTTCCACGTCCACAGTCCACCAGCGAATAATGGTGTTGATCCAAACTCTTTATGTTTCTTTAAAAAGCCACGATAAACCGCTTCATCCTCATGATAGTAATCCCAGTAAACAAACTGTACCTCTTTTGGCATCTCCTCGATAACGTCTTTCGGAATGATGGCATATTGATCGTAATAGTGCCCTTCTTTAGATGCCATGCGAAAATACATATCACTCCATATCATGGGATTCAGCCCTTTTTCACTTGTAATGTTCAACACTTCATTTAGATGGTCATTCATGATTTGGAAAGTGGATTGATAGCCATTTTTCTTTAGGTATTGTCCTTTTCCCATTAAATGAGCTTCATCCATGCCGATGTGGATTCGGTTACTTCTGAAGGATGATGATGCCGATTCGATCATTTGCTGGATTAATTCATATGTATCTGGAGAACCTGCTAAAAGGATATCTGAGGTATCTTTATATTGGTTGCTCGTATCCCAACGTAAAAACGTAGAAAGGTGTGCCAAGGTTTGAATACTGGGGATCACTTCTATACCGAATTGATGAGCATACGTATCAATTTCTCGTAATTCTTCCTTTGAATAGCGTCCACGCATATATCCAAAGTATGGCTGCTCTTTAATTTCATACGTATCTTCCATATAGAGCATAAGCATGTTTAAGCCCATTTTAGCCATGGTTCTTACGAGACGTTTCATTTGTTGGATTTGCATGACCGCATTTCTTGAACAATCTAGCATAATACCATTGGTTATAAACTGTGGCTTTTCTTCTAATGTAAAAGAATCACGCCTTGATACATGTTCCAAGAAAAGTCCTAGAGCTCTGAAAAAGTGGATGTTCTCCTGGTAATATATATGTGCTTCTCCATTTTGGTAGATTACCTGAAGCTTTTGTTGATCCCACTTATGAACAGATACGGGCACTCCTTCTTCTGATAGAGAGAAGCCTATCTCACTGCTCAATTGTTCCATCCCCTGTGTTAGCTCTTTCAAGTCTCCTTTAAATGAAAGTTTCATATCAATCGACTCCCCCCCTAGTAATCTCTATCATATTTCTGCTTTCATGTGATTCATAGATTCCTTGAATTACACTAACGACTGATTTGCCGTAGGTACCTGAATTCTCTAAAATGCGTTTGCCTTGGATGGCATCAATCAGCTCCATGAATTGCTTTTCAAAAGGTGATTTGTCGCTTGGTGTTGGTACTTGAGCGTATGATCCTCCCTGACTTACATACACTCCTTTTCCTACCTCAACCTTCATCATCCCTTTAGTAAAAATAAGTTCGGTTACATGCTTGGGAACCACTTCATACCCCGATATAGAGATGGTGACAGGGATCTCGTTTTCCGTCTCCAAATAGACTAGGCCGCTTCCTTCTATATCACTTGAAACCTCTACATCTCGATGATGATAACTCAAATTCGCCATTACTCTTGAAAAGCGAGAATTCAGCAACCACTGGATCTTATCGATCGAATGAGCCCCTAAATTCATCATGATACCCCCACCAGCTTTATCACATTCCAAAAACCAAGCGGGGCGATCCTGTTTAAAATAGTTCATATGCCTGGTTTCATTAATTTGAACAAGCTGTCCTAGGATCCCTTCATGAATGCGTTTTTTCGCTACATCATTTTCCGGGAAATAATGTTGGATATGCCCGATCATCAGCTGAACATCATGATCGGAAGCCACTTGAATCATTTCATCACATTCGAGCGTGTTTAGAGCCATTGGTTTTTCTAATAAGATGTGACACCCGTTTCGGGCACAAAATATAGCCGCATCTTTATGTAAAAAATGCGGAAGACTGATCACCACAATATCAGGTTTTTCTTTTTGAACCATGTCACGATAATCAAGATACCCAATAAGGTCATATTCTCTACTAGCTGTGTTTACTTTAGCCTCATCAATATCAGCAATAGCAACCGCTTGTAATTCTTCTATACGACTTATGGCTTTTAAATGCTCTGAAGAAATAATCCCCGCTCCAATTAAAGCTACTCTTAATGACATGTTTATGTCTCCTTAGCAAGACTTTTCCATCTGACTTTTAAAAAACTTATGTCTCGTATTGCATTGTGATATAGCTGTTCTGTTTTTTCATTTTCCAAAGCTGTACCTTCTGTAAATTCTAAAGAGAAATCACCGTTAAACCCGTTTTCCTTAAGAACTTGAATACGACTTTCAACAAATTCAGGATAACGCTCTAACAGGTGAAAACGAGAGCCATCAAATAAACTTACGTGAGCATAGACAACTTTCTCCCCTAAATGCTTAAACCAGCTTTTTACGTCCGTACCCTTATGGAAAGGATGAATCATGGCTCCGATATCATTGGAGCCGATCCGCTTAAAAACACCCTTCGCTATTTTCGGATCTTCCATAACAGTACCTGGATGACATTCACAAAGAAATGTACATTGGTTTGGTAATTGTTCCTTCCAATCTTGAAAGTTTTGAATGTACTCATCTAGACGCTCCGGATCTTTACCGAAATTGAACTTGATTTTGTTTGCTCGAAGTCTGTTCACCATATTGGCAGCTTGGGCTCTTTGTTGTTCAAAACCGTCTTCAAAGCTTACATAGGAGTTGTAGACTTCTACAGGTATAGAGGAATGTTTAAGAAGTTGGATTTCAGGTTCTGATGCTTTTAAGCTATGATTCTCCCATAACTCAATCCCATCAAACCCGTCTGTTCTCAATTTAGGAAGCCAATCACTTACTGCAATCGACGGGTTTTGTCCTTCTTCCCATCGATTCTTCTCTAAAAGGACCGTATTCATGAAAAATGAAGTCAATCCTACTCCTCCTATCTCCAAGAGATTTAATTCATAACAGCAACAGGTACGACCTCTTCATTCATTTGATTAAAATCAATGTGATACACATACCTCGGTCGCCCTCTTCCATTTAACTGTTCTTCCCCTACCACCTTAGCCACTTTTTGATTCTCTAACGTTGTGAGGATCCTTCTTGCACTTCTTAATGTGATCGAAAACCCCTTCGCTAGCTCCGCGGCTGTAATGTTGTTGCGGCCGATCGATTCACATAAACACTGTAATTTATAAATCGTCGCTCCACTTACACCTCGCTTTTTAAAATGTTCAATCGCTTGATCACTTTCATAGCGAATCGGAAACTCTGAAAATGATGTAACTTTGATTTTGTTGGATAAATCATACAAAAATTCGCGAATGCATGTGTCTGTCGGAGTAACGAGGTCTACCTCTACAGGATAATCACGTAATGCATCCACAACTTCCGGGTGACTTGTTACGATTGTTTTAACTTGATGATCTTCTATAGACTTCACATGAAACTCTACTAATTCTTGTGTGGTCATCTTCGAATGGTGCTCATTTATATACAAGGGAGCTTTTTGAACACCTTCGTTTTGCAGCTTTTCTTTCATCTTTTCTTCACAAAAAACATCTACACTCAGCTTGATAGCCCCCGCTTCATTCGAAGATGTCAGTACACTTTTGAACAACGTTTTATATAATGCCGTAATCGAGTATCTCAACTCATAAACTGGGAGATCATTCAGCATCTCCACCATATTTTGATTAAAAGCTAGAGGATGAATCACGATGGCACAGTCAATCCCATCGGAGTGGAACTTTTTCAAATTACACTTCATGTTCTGATCAACAACCAAAGGAACAAAAGTGAACCCTGGAAACTCATCACGGAGCCGATTTACGATATCGATCATCTCTTTCGTGCCAATCAGTAACGCTTTGGTTTTCACAACTTCACATCCTATCTCTCCGATTTAAGCGATTATTTTAAACCTGAAGAACTAGCTCCTTTGACAAAGAATTTTTCTGTGAAAAAGAAGACGATTAAGATTGGGATTAAGGACATTAAAGCAGCTGCTACTAAGTATTGTTCTTTTCCGAACCAAGCTCCAGACATCGACAGGACACCTATAGGTAATGTAAATTTCTCCTGAGAGGACAGGTAAATAGCAGGAGCCATAATCTCATTCCACTTGGTCATAAACGTAAAAATCGTTAAGGTAGCCAATTGCGGTTTACACATAGGCATGAAGATCCGCCAGTACGTTTGAAGCGGAGAACATCCGTCCAGTTTAGCCGCTTCTTCATATTCTTTTGGAATACTCAGGAAGGCCTGTCGCATGAGGAAGACGCCAAATGGTTGCGCCAACCATTCCAGTATCCATAAAGGAACAAGGGTATCGAGAGCCCCCATATGCTTAAAGATAATAAATTGAGGAATGATCATGACTACAGGTGGAATCATGAGCGTTCCCAAGACCATGATGAACAAGGAGTTTTTAAAAGGAAAATCTAATCGAGCAAAGGCATAAGCCACCATTGAACAGGAAAGTAATGCCCCTAGCACGGACAAAACTGTTACGATAAAACTGTTCCATCCATATTGGGCAAAGTCGGTCATTCTCCACACTTCAACGTAGTTTTGCCATCTGAAAGGATTAGGGATATATTCGACTGGTATAGCGGTGTATTGTTTATAGGTTTTTAATGAATTAAAGGTTGCTGTAATAAAAGGCGTCAACATAATCATGGCACTAAACGTAATGACGATATAGCTAATGATCTTTCTTCTTTTATTTGGATTCTTTTTCATTACAAACACCTCTAATATAAATTGCTACTCTACTTTTCATAATGAACCCACTTCTTTTGCATCTTCACTTGGATTAATGTAATGACAAAAAGAATGAGAAACAGCACCCATGCAATGGCGGATGCATAACCCATTTTCAAGAAAGCAAACCCTTGCTGGAATAAATACAGCATTAAGACCATACTGGCGTTATTCGGCCCACCAGCTGCAGTAATATCACCTGAATTCCCTGTCATAACATAAATTTGTTCAAACGCTTGAAACGTTGTGATCGTACTTAGCACGAGAACAAGAAAAGTCGTTCCAGAAATCAGTGGCACAGTTACATGTCTGAATTTCTTCAAGATACCTGCCCCTTCTACCTCAGCAGCTTCATAGAGATCTTCAGGAACATTTTGCAGACCAGCTAAAAAGATGACCATCATATAGCCGATGCCTTTCCATACGGCGACAGCAACAAGGACTGGAATCACAAGTGCTTCATCATTTAACCATTGTTGAGGTTGTGACCCCATCTTCACCAGAAGGTCATTGGCTAACCCAAAGCGTGGGTTAAAGATCGCATCTGCTACATAAAGAACAACAGTCCATGAGGAGATCACAGGTATAAAATGAGCTATCCGGAAAAATTTCAGCCCTTTTAAACTTTGGTTAAGCGCCACCGCCAGAATTAGAGCTAAAATCGTTTGTGTAGGTACAAATAAGACTGTGAAATAAACCGTATTCCATAAGGACTTCCAGAACACTGGATCATTAATAAGCTTGTTATAATTCTCTAAACCGATCCATTGCGGAGCATTAAGCATGTCATATCGTGAAAAGCTAAAATATAAGGATGCCAATAACGTAAAGGCAATAAAAACTATGAAATGAATGAGGTATGGGGATACCATCAGTAATCCCCATTTACCCTCATGACTTAATTTTCTTTTTCGTTTCGACAAATTAGGCTTTGCTGTGTTTTTTTGTAATCTCGTATTACCCAACATTACACGTCACACTTTCTATAAGGAATTCAACGCTATAGGTGTTATTGATTCTCATAGAATTCATCTAACACTTTTTGTACTTCCTTATCTGCACGTTCTAGAGCTTCTTCAATACTAGCTTCTTTCAAAAATGCTCGGTTGAAGTTGTCTCCTGTTTTCTTCACCCATTCTGACCAAACTGCGTTCACATCTAGTGTTCCGGCAAATTCGAAACTATCTAAAAATGCTTGCTTATTTGCTGGTTTATCACCAGAATTTAAGAACATATCAGACTGTGCTACAGATTTTTTCACAGGAACCGCTTCACCTAGCTCAGCCCATTCTTTCTGAACGTCATCCTCTGACACCCAGTATTTCACCCATTCCCAAGCAGCCTTAGCTTTTTTATCGGAGGCATCATTGTTAATGATCCATGAATTCGCAATAACGGGGGAGAAACGCTCTCCATCTGGTCCTTTTGGAAGAACAGTAACATCATAATTCACACCTGTTTCATTCGCAGCTAGTACGCGAGCATAGATTCCAATTCTCATAGCCGCTGTTTCACTAGGGAAAGGAGACATTGCGCTTTGAAATGCTTGTAGGTCTGATGGATCTGTAAATATTCCGCGATCCATCCCATCAACAATGTATTCCATCGCTTTTTTATTTTCTGGTGTATCAATAATGGATTGTTTTAAGCTATCATCCAGAATGCCACCGCCATAAGACTTCAGAACCGTCATCCAGCCTTCTGTAATACTGAAGAAGGTAAGACCGTATTGGTTTACGCTATTCGATTTAAAGCCAGATTCATTCGCTGTTTTACCACTCGTATCAATTGTCAACTTAGCTCCAGCTTCTTTTAGATCTTCCCATGTCCAACTTTCATCCGGATAATCAACGCCTGCTTTATCGAACATGTCCTTGTTATAGAAAAGTGACGCAATTTGGATCCCTTGAGGAACAGCCCAATAGGAACCGTTTGGCCCTTTGTTGAAATCTAAACCATAATAATCGTCCTTATTGAGATCTTGATTAATCCACTCCGTTAAATCTTTTGCAGCCCCACGCTCGGCATACTTTTGAACAAACACACCATCAGAAAGCCACACATCAGGTGCTGTTCCCCCTGCGATTTGGGTATCTAGCTTCTGGAAGAATTGTTGGTATGGAGCATTTTGCGTTTTAATTTTAATATCAGGATGTTGTTCCTCAAACTTGTCGATCAACTCCTGCATCTTCTCATCAGCACTACCTGAAGAATAAAACCCTAACGTAATTTCTGTAGCACTTGAGTCATCTCCACCCTTACCTGAAGATTCATCTGAACACCCTGCAATAAACAAAGCAAAAACAGTCATAAAAGCCATCCATAATTTCATAACCTTTTTCTGATTCATCTTTTCTCCTCCCCTTTTTAAGAAAACGCTTACATATTATATTAAAGCTAAGGTTGAATTCAGAAAATGTAAAAATATTTGAAATATTGTGTTTTCTTCAGTAAAATAATAGTATATGGAAGTTTCTACTATTTTAAAGGAGCTTGCTATGATATCTTTTAAACTTAGTTCTATAAATTCTAAGCTTTTTATGATAATCCTCTTATTTGTATGTATTCCTTTACTTGTTCTAGGCTTGATTTGGTTTGAAAAGACAACCGAAACCATTGAAGAAAATGCGGTGCAATATAGTCAGCATCTTTTGACTCAAACGAATGAGTACATGGACTTTTATTTACATGATTTAGAACAAGCTACCTACCCTTTTCTATCTAACCCTCAAGTACAGCAATTTCTTGATATGAACACCTTTAATTCAAACCGATACAAACGATTCATTATCTCTCAACAAATTCAAGAAGAAGCGTTTTCTCCCCTATTAAATGGACGTTCCGACATCTATGGCATATCCTTGATTAATCAAAATGGTATGCAAGTACATAACTACTCAAAAGTGAACGATTATTTGAATATGGATCATATTAGACAAATGAATGAAGAATTGTGGGACGACGTTGATAAGCTAGAACCTTATCAGTTTATTAATATAGACTTTATCCACTCCACCCCTGTCCTTACGATCGTAAGAAAAGTATATGATAAGAACACCTATAATACGTCAGGTCTTCTTATTGTGAACCTTCGTTTGAATCAAATCTCAACTATTATTAACGAAGTCACATTAAGTCACTTTAAGCAAGTGTGGATTGTGAATGACCAAAACAAGATCATCTATCACCCTAATGAAGATCAGCTGGGACAAACGTTTTCTAGTAAACAAGCGTCAAACCAATCGAATGATCGTTTCTCCATTCAAAGTCATGAAAGCTTAAAGACACTAATGGTTTATGACTATTCTCCTCAATCCAATTGGACAATGGTCGCCAACGTCCCGATGAATCAAATTATGGCGAACCTCATCAGCTTAAGAAATTCCACCATTTGGATTGGACTCCTTCTTATCGGGATAGCTTTGTTGTTCATTGGCGGCTTTTCTTTTTCACTAACCTATTCGTTAACTACCTTACAAAACTTAATGAAGAAAGCTCAATCTGGTAAGTTAAATATTCAAAAGAAGCAGCCCTTACCTTTCTATAGAAATGATGAGATTAGCGACTTGTATAATAGCTTTTACAACATGACCGGTGACCTGGATCGATTAATGAAAGAAATCAAGCATTCCAAATTAATAGAAAAAGAGATGGAATTGAAGACAAGAGAATCAGAATTGCAAGCAATGCAGTCACAGATCAATCCACACTTTTTATACAATACGCTCGAAATCATCAACTCACATGCCATTATTGAGAAACAAATGATGATTAGTAAAATGACCACAAGTTTAGCTGATATGTTTCGTTATAATGTCAGCAACACGAAAAGCGTGGTAACCCTGGAAGAAGAAATTAACCAAATTCAAACGTATCTTGATATTCAAAGAGAACGTTTTGAGGACTTGGATGTCTTTCTTGAGGTTTCAGAAGAAGAGATTAAAGAGGTTTTGACAGCAAGACTCACCATTCAACCCATTATTGAAAATGCATTCATCCATGGTTATGAGGAATATGAACTCACTCCAACATTTATCGGGATCTATGGAGAATCATGCGCCGATTACTATAAGCTTTCCATTGTCGATCAAGGAAAAGGGATGAACGAGCAAACCCAATCCATGTTCAATCAAGCATTCACACATAACGAAGATCCTCCTACTGATAATAAAACGACTAAGAGGATCGGCTTAATTAACGTTCATAAACGAATTTTTGGCAATTTTGGCTCTCCATTCGGCATATATATAACTAAGTCGGACGAGTCAGGAACGACGATAGAGGTAAGGTTACCATACAACACTACGTTCAATAAAAGGGAGGCTTAACCATGTATTCTGTTATTTTGGTAGATGACGAAAAGATGATTAAACGGAGTCTTCTTGCATTAATTGAAGGAAATGAAACGGGTTTTAAAGTAGTCGGTGAAGCAAAAGATGGTGAAGAAGCTTTGCGCTTAAACCAACAATGTAACCCGGATTTGATTATCACTGACATCCGAATGCCTAAAATGAATGGCCTCAAATTTATTAAGGAAGTGAAAGAAGCAAACAAACAATCCAAATTCATCATTATTTCGGGGTATGATGAATTTGAATATGCTCAAGAAGCCATTCGATATGGCGTCGTCGACTTTTTATTGAAGCCGATTAAGCCTGAACAGTTCCTTTCCTCTTTAAAAAAAGTTCATCAGCAAATCGTTGGAGAGCGGAACTCGACAAACGAAAGAAGCGAATGTTTAGGAGTCATTAAATCATATACAGAGAAACTCGTGCAGCAATTGTGGCTTTTAGAGGAAGAGCAAGTCATCAAATTGATTGATGACTACCATGAAAAACTGAAAGACGCTAGGAGTGAAACCCATTCTTTACGCTCCATGTATGCAGATTTTCTAATTTATTTTCATTCAGAACTAGAGAAACAATCGAATCTTGTTAAAGGTGACATTATTCAGGCTTCAGATATTCCCTATGATGAGAAGGAAATCAAGGATTCTATAATCTCCATGTGTCAAAATATCATCAATCAACTTAAGACATCCAGAAATATCGGTCACCGAAACAGTATATTAACGACTGTTAAATACATTGATGAACATTTTTCTGTGGAGGATCTGTCACTAGTGGAAGTTGCTGATACGATTGGTATGTCTCCTTCCTATTTTAGTATGGAATTTAAGGCGGAGATGGGGATTAGTTTTAAGCAGTATGTAACCAAATTACGTATGGAAAAAGCAAAGGAACTTCTAAATAACCCATCCTATAAAACGTATGAAGTCGCTTATGCCACAGGATATGGGGACTACCCACACTTTACGAAAACCTTTAAAAAGATTCTCGGTGTAACCCCTTCTCAGTACAGAAAAAGAATTGGTGTTGTCAAAGAAACGAATTAGGAGACAAATCACCTTCATCCTGATGATTTCTCTCCTTCTTCCTATGTTTTTAGTGCTTACACTTTCACAATCCATTTTTGTTCCTGATCTTGATTTCGTTTCACAAACAGAACATCTCCAGTCATCTGTGTTCCTGCGAATTGATAACTGTATGGACCTTGATGAGAAAACACGATAATTTCTGATTCATCTCCTCTGTTTACCTGCAGGGCTGTCACTTTGTCCTCGGAAAGTTTTTGTGAGCGTGAATTCCATACATCGACTTTCTCAATGGAGATATCTGGCTCTTCATTTTCCTTAAAAGGAACGAGTGCTGTTATGAATTTCGTAAGTCCCTTCCCTTTTTTCTGACACCTGATTTTATTTGAGGCTTGCTTTTGATTGTAGTCCCTCGAAATCCAACAGGTATCTTTCTCATATTGAACAGACTCCACTTGAATCATGTTTAAGTTACTACCATTGCGCCCTTTTATTCGGACGCTATCATTTATAGAGTCGATTTCTACATTTGCATGCTCATCAAAATGAAAATGTTGTTTATAATCGTGTTCTTCTTTTGAATGAAAGGTATCAACTAAGATCCAGTAATGCGGTTTTACATAAAATATTTGTCTAAGTACTTGAACGGGATCATCTAGGCTCCAATATCCATTGTGGCCTGCTTGCACATAATCAAATGAAGGGTCACTCTTCCAAAAATGCTGTACAGGTTGCGCTACATGATCCCAGCTCCATGAGTTTTGATAGAGGGAGATCGTTTGGTCATCCACACTGGTTGTGTTGTGCTGGAATGACTCTTTAAAATATCGTCTTTCTTCGTTTTCCATGTATGTGTATCGACCTGTATCAACCAACAAATCTGATCCATTTGCACTTAAATCAAAATGTAAAAAATCATCATGGCCATGGGCACGAATGATGTCCATGTGTCCTCCATCAAATAATAGATAATGCTCATCTGAGCTCCAGTCATCACGCATAATGGAGTACCCAGATTCGTTCAGATGAATCGAATTAAAAGAAGGGGGATGACTTTGGAGCGCTTCATATGTTTTCATACCATCTTTCCCAAAATACCAAAGACCTTCAAAGTCTAATACTGGGTATCCTTTATATTTTAAGTCTCCTCGATTAAATAAGACTGCTCCACGACTTAACACATCACGAATATCTGTATGGTCACTATCACTGATCATGGGTTGGCGCCCATTTGGTTTCACAAACGCTAAGGAAGCTGTAAACATCGCATTTAATGTTTCATTTAGTAGGTCTGGAATTTTTAATCCATTCATGTTAGCTAACCAAACAGGTTCAAATAGACAATGGAGTACCTCATGATGATACATCGGACTTTGTTCGTTATGCATGCCATCCTTAAACACCTGAAGCTCACACATCGATTCCAAGCGTTGAATCGCTACCTGTAACCATTCGTGAGATTCACTGAAGTGAGGGAACAACAATCCAATTTGAAATAATCCATTTGTTTCTAAGAACCCCCAGTTGCTTTGCTGATCATGTGGGGTATAAGCAACACGTAAGTATCGACCATGCCACCAAAGGGACTCCCTAAATTGATTTTCTTCTTCAATTCCCCAGGCTTCTGATTCCTTCACACAAAAATACCCTTTTATCCAATTGGTAATTCGAATACCACTGTCTAACTTCCGCCACGTATCTTTCACATTATATTGATTGGCTTTACTCTGCTGAATCTCTTCTTCCGTTAAAGGGTTCTGGCGGATCCAATCCTTCATCAGATGTATAAAAGCTTGAGCGTATTTCTCATCTCCAGTAAGCCAATACGCCTGACCCAGCTCTGCCATGAACCTGGAACGATTCAGGTTGACCGTCCACTCAAAATCTCCTTGATAACGAAATGTCCAATCGACTTCCTGATCGAATGTAATTGGGGTTTCACAGCGTTCCATATCCCAACGATGGGTAAACACAAATGTTTGGTTACAAGCGAGGTCAGCTCTATGAATCACCTCTTCCACTTCATCTTTCCAGTATTTTTCACATACGTCTTTCAGAAACGTTTTATCATGTCGTTCATAGAAGAAGATACTCTTTTTTATTGAAGTGTCCATCCGAATCCTCCTATGTTTTGTCAGCAAAATTTCTTCAAGCTTTATTAAAGTTTAGAAAAAGGGGGAGGAAGATACAACGACCTAATTATGACCTTTTATGTAAAAGGGTTGCCTCCATTAAAAGACAACCCCCTGAGCTTATTTTTTGATTTCTAGTAATGCTGGGTTATCATTTTCTTTACTATGAATCGGAACTAATCGATCTTTTAGAGCTTCATCAGATAAACGGAAGCTAAGGGTATCGATATTTTCTAATTGAGAGACCCATTCTGTAACATCAAGTTGATACCAAGCGGCACCAGAGATATCGATCTGCCCCAACTTCGTGAACGCTTGTGGATCTGGCTGTGTATTCCATGTGATCGTCCCCTCATCCCATGATGTGTCCTGAGCTCCATAGACGGATACAGGAACACTTGGAACTTCTGGATCACTTATGTCACGATCTACGTAAATTTTGAGTATTACGCTTTTGGTATCTGTTAAGGATGATTGGTTATTTGAAAACTGGATAAAACTCATTCGGTCATAGTTCTGTATAGTTTCTTCAAGCCCCTTTACCTTTAATATGGCGTCACTCCCATAGTTCGTATCTCCATACGAGTCACTCCGGACATGAGCATCTTGGCTTGCTGAAATACTTTCAAGGGACCAGGTAGTGGATAAGTCATAGAGAACATCACTTGCTGAAGCCCAATAATACTCATTTGCAGCAATGGTATTCACTTTGAATCCAATTTTCCCTTTGTTTGTGCCGAAAGATTCTGATGTAAACGTAATCTCTCCGTTTTCATCAGTTGTGCCACTAACCACTTTGCCGCTCAGATACTCAAAACGACCGCTTATGTTCGCTATTACAGGTGATTTCGTCTTTTGATCGATGACTTGTAAGGAGACATGTGCTTTTCCATTTTCATAGGTTATCGAAGCATCTCCGATTATCATTGGGTTTAAGCTTGATGATTGTGTTGTCGTAGAAGTAACGGATGAAACTGGACCAATGTTTCCTCTCACATCTACAGCTGCCACTTTGTAATAGTAGGTGGTGTCTGCCATCAAACCGCTATCTACAAAAGATAATCTTCTACTAGAACCAGCTAAGTTACTCTCATTAGGAGTGAATTCAGCATTGAGACCACGATAAATGTTATAATGTTCCACTTCGTAATTGTCATAAGCTCTTCCATAGTCTAAAAGAATAGATTGATAACTAAGTGTTGATGCATTTGGTTGACGATCCACCATGGATGGAGGATCAGTATCATGCGGCGGTTGCCATAACACACCGTCACTACTCCATTCAGATGGTAAGTAACGGATCGTGTCATAATGATGTAGAGCGATCCCTCCGAAAGAGCTATACCCATTCATGGAGGCATACACTTTATCCAGTTCCGCTTCCATGTACGTTCTGCCTTCTTCTCTGAAGGAAATGAGCTCTGGATCTCCTCCATCGGCAATGTCCTTGGTTTCGACACCAATCACAACAGAGTTTGGTTTACCGATCGTTTCGGCATATTCGATTTCACCTCGGGCTCTTTCAATAATGCCGTTTGACCTTTCGGCAAAATCGCGATAATCCATGATCGAAATATAATCAAGGATATCTTGGATATGTTGGGATAGCCATTTTGTTTGTTCAGCGCCTTCTTCAAGTTTTGGTCCCCATGTAATGGCTTCAGCGTATTGTGAGCTATCATACCAGTTTGGAATGGCTGCTCCAATCAACAAGCTTGAATCGGAAACTTTTTTCAGATTCACCGTTTTCTCTAATAAATCGAGATACTGAAGCTGTAAGGAAGGTTTTTCTGTCTTAAATTGAGAGGCAATATAGGGCTCAATATCAATGTTCACCCCATCAAATTGTTCAGCTTGTTTGGAAGAGAGGTTATAGTTAATAATGTTTTCAACTTCTTTTAGTGCTACATCATGATATCTTTCAAAAGCTCCAAAGTGAGGTGGTTTGGTGCCCCCAGCAATGAGCGCGTGAATTTTATAGCCATTGTCGTGTGCCCAGGAGATGAGGTCCCGAACTCGATCTCTTTCGTCTTCTAACATATCAACACCGAAGTACTCATCTACCCCTAAATACAACGTTGTAATCGGGTCTTGGTTAAATGTTGTGGTGTCCTTTGCCATTGCATCTAATACCTTTCGAGACCCTTCATTGAAAATTAAATTGTAAGATGCATTTTCCCAGATCCACATCGCACGGTCTTGTTTTTCAAAATTCGTAGAGGATGGTCTCCCTTCCCCTGTTCTCACATAGACCGTTGAACTATAACCTGTATTCCCGATAGAATCCACAGCCTTCGCTTCTAAACTATATGTCTTGTCTTTATCCATAGGGAGTTTAAGTTGATGAGAATAGTTATTTTGGTTTTGTTTTTGAGCAGAGACCCATTCATTACCATTAATTCGAATATAGACCGCTTCAATTGTATTTTTCCCTGAGGCATTGATGTTGACCTTAGTATGCTTTTTTATCGTTGTATTGGTTTCTGGATCGAGGATTGTTACAGCAGGTATGTTCGCTTTTTTATTATCCACGGAGAGTAGGACTGGTTCAGACCATGAAGTATATCTTGTTAAGGTGTTCGTTCCTCTTGCTACAATTTCGATTTCGCCGTCATAAGGACGTGTATCTAGCTCATAGTACCATTCCCCTGTATGGGTTTGGCTTGAATCTGGAACCATCTGAGCTTGTGAAACCTTCATGCCATCAATAATAAGTTGAATGTTTGAAACATCTGAGTAAGACCCTGATATTCGTACAGTCCCAACTGGTAAATTGGCTCCACTATCATGTGATGTAATGGTTAAAGAAGATACAGCATACCCCGTGTTAGGGGTAACACCGTTGAAGAATAGAAGAGGGAGTAACAATACAAAAGCAACCATCAGTCTAAGTCGTATCCATTTTTTCATAGAAAGACCACCTTATCCTTAAATTTTGAATACAAAAAACCATAAATCCACCACCTTTACGATGAATTTATGGTTCATATTTTGAATATAGACTGACCGTTAAATGTCCTTTAATAGAAATGGTTATTTAGCACTATACTAGTTTTCTATTGAACACTAGATTGTTTAGATAGCCACTTTTGTAAGTTCGCTTCCACAAAATCGTCATCCGTAAGGTGGTGGTATTGCGCATATATGCGTTCGATTTCTTCTGATTGTTTAGGGCTTAAGACATCATGATCACTTAGACATGTGTTTGCTGCCAGAAGACCTTGCCTTCTTAACACTTCATTGATCCCTGCAATACACCCCTTAAATTGATGAGCAGCGTCAAAGAGAGCCGCGTTACTATCGGTCACTTGAGTAGCGGTAGTCAGTAACGTTGTAGGAAGAACCAGATGATTACGAACTTTCTTTAACTCCTCAAATTGTTCTACAGCTTTCGAGGTCCATACAGCCCAGTGACCTAGCAGACCACCTACAATGGGCTTTGTTACAGGGCTGCCATCAACTATAAATTCATATTTCGTAAGCAGATCTACGACTATATTGTCATCATTACCTGTATAAAGAGCAATTTCATCTCGACGACTTGAATGACACACAGCCCTCACAACATCCAGGGTTTGATAGCGGTTAAAAGGGGCCATTTTGATCGCACATACCCCTTCAATTTCAGCGAATTGTTCCCAGAATTCATAGCTGAATGTTCTTCCTCCTACAGACGGTTGAAGATAGAATCCGAATACCGGGATGACTTTAGCAATCTGTTTAATGCGCTCTAGGTGCTCACTTTCAGATAAATCAAGTCCTCCCATACTTACGAGTCCAAAATCATACCCTATGTCTTTTGAAAAAGTAGCTTCTGAAACCGCCTGATCGGTTGGTCCACAAATTCCTGCTACTTTCAAAAAAGGGCGATCTAGATTGGCATGTTCAACTTCTTCAATAGCCATTTTGAGAACCTTTTTATATAAATCTATCTCAGGGTCTCGTATTTCAAATTGTGTGGTGTGTACACCTACGGCTATCCCTCCCGCTCCACTATCCATATAATATCTAGTTAATGCGCGTTGCCTCGTTTCATCTAGAGTTTTGCTCTTCGTCAAAGCTAAGGGGTGAGCTGGAATAACCGTTCCTTCATGAAGCAATGTCCATTTCTCTTGTGATAGACGTGTATCCACTTAAAACTTCCCCTCCCTTTCTTGGAAATGGGTAGGTTTGTCAATTACTTCCCCATCATTTTCAATCCACCCTGCTGTCCATTCAATCATTTCGCGAATTGTAACGCTTGGATATCCAAATAGCTTATGAGCTTTTGATGCATTACTCAATAAAGCAGTGTTTTGCTCTTTTCCGATTATATAAGGTTTTGTATTAAATAACTCTCCAAATCTTTCAGCAGCCCATCGAATGGACATCGTTTCAGGACCTGTGACATTAAGTGTTTCTGGCGGTGAGCTACAATACAGTAAAGAACGAATGGCCATTTCATTGGCATCCCCTTGCCAAATGACATTCGCATGGCCCATCGTTACGTCAACAGGTTTTCCTTCTTTGACGGCTTTTGCAATTTCAAGTAGGACCCCATAACGAAGATCGATTGCATAGTTCAAACGGAAATGAAGTTGTGGAATGTTATATTTGTGTGAGAAATAGGTAAATACACGTTCACGACCAAGGCACGACTGAGCATACTCGCCAACTGGACCTGTGGGATGTTCTTCTGATACTCCTCCGTTGACGACCGGAGAAAGAGGATAGACATTTCCAGTTGAAAACGATACAATACGAGAGTTTTTAAATCTCTCTGCAACACGACCAGGTAAATAAGCATTCATCGCCCATGTAAAATGTTCATTCCCCGTAGTTCCGAATTTATGTCCCACCATATATATGATATTTTTCACATCAGGCAATTCTTTTAGCTGCTGGTCGTCCATTAGGTCCGCAGCAATTGTCTCAATGCCACACCCTTCAAGTTCTCGTTGAAGTGAACCTTTAGAGAATCTAGACACAGCATAGATCCTCTTTGGGTTTTGAGATGCATTTACTGCATTTTTAGCAAGTTTGGCTAAGGTAGGACCCATTTTCCCTCCTACGCCTAATATCATGATATCTCCATCAAGTAAGGACAGATCTCGTATTAAACTGACAGATGGTTCACACATTTTTTGCTCTAAATCAAGAATGTTATTCACTATATTAGCCCCCTCCTATCCCATTTACCTTCATCTTATGGGAAGGATTGAAGGGGAACAATGTCTTTAATAGGACCTTAATTCTTAATGGAGTTTCTTGTTGTATTAAACTTCATAAAAAAAACACGCATCCAATCGGAAACGTGTCTCTTGATTTAAGCTTTATTGTAATGATCAGGAGATACTTGATAATCAGGATTACTAGCTTCATAGCCATCATATGTGTTTACGCTTGTGTCACCATCACCATCTCTCCAGTATCCTTCTATCCACTGTCCATCTCTCCAATGGCCCTCAACCCAATGAGCGTCTACATGGTGTGAATTAGGATTTTCTACACTGATTGTTTCTTGTTCAACCTCTTGCATCAATGGAGTATGATTTGTGTTAGAATCAATTGCCACATTATTTGTTGGTGTTGTTACTCCATTATTACCACCTTCGTTTCCATTAACATCGACAACATCCGCTACATCCAACAAACTAACACCTAAAGCACCAATGGCAGCAGTTTTCCCTAAATCTCTTGCTCCACGTTTCCAACGTTCTGGATCATCCTCTAGTAAACCTCCACCAACTTCGCCAGCACTTTTTGTCACGCCTTTTACAGTGCCATAAACTGCTCTTCCAGTGTTTCCTGCTCCTGTGCCGATATTATGAAATCCTTCATCTATTTTCGAGTCATCCTTGGTTATCATACCTTCTCCTATGTCCCATGCACCTTGTGTAACATTCCCTAGTTGTTCTCCCATATATGTAGAAGACTTATAGATCCCTTCACCAACTTCACTTACAAACTTACTGCCTGTTACTTCTCCGACAACACCAACTGCTCCTCCTACTACACCGCCTGCTACTTGTCCAACACCTTTACCAAGATCTTTCCAAAAACTCATTCTGACACCATCTCCTATTATTTAATTTTAATCTTGATTAGAATATATATTTAGATAATAAAAAAGCAACTCTAATATAATAGAGTTGCCAAAAACGTTATTTACACTTGGCAACCCGGCTATCATAGTCTACACACCTTAGATCCGTGGCTTTGCGTCCTCATTTTTCAATGAGTTTGCCTTTATCTAATTTTCAGGTAATTATTACTAGGTATATTTTATTATAATAATAGAAAGATGGAAAGTATTTTTAGAAAAATATATCTAGATTATTTGATATTCCTCAATCTTTCCCTTATCCTATATCTACAAAAGATGTTTTTAAGATACTTGTTTTGGGTACATATTACTAAGGGCTAAAGTTGGGGGAATTGTTCTTGAAAAAGAAACTAAGTTATGTAGAAAAAGAATTATTTGAGAGGGAATTAAACAGACTTATACAATTACGTAAGCAGATAAACGAGACCACTTCACCTTATTTACCCCAGCTCGATTCTCAAATAGATTTACTCAAAAATGTACTCGAAGAATCAGAAATGGATATAAAAATCTCATTTAATTCTTTAGAGAAACAATAAGTCATATAGACTAACAAGACACGTGCCTAATCGGGCACGTGTCTTGTTTTCGTAAAAATGCCTTCGTAAAAGTGCCTGACCCCCACCACTTTAACGTGTTATCACAGTGGGGGTCAGGCACTTTTTTAGGCACTTTTTTAATTTTGACCTATCAATCTCGCTTTGACAGGGTCATTTATATTAAATTCGTCTCCTAAATGAAATTTAACAGAGTTCAAACGTGTTTGTTCATCAGAACGAAAAACAAGGTTCCACTTTGGGTTTCCCATCTCGACTCTTTCACTATTTTGCTCAGCAATATTGAGATCCAAAATGTAACGAAGAGACTTGAGATCTTTTTCACTAAACGGCAATAGGATTTCCATTGTTTTGATAAACGTATGCTCTTCTTCTGTTACAACCTCAGTTCTTTTCTGCAATTCGATCTTAAACTTCCATGGAGTAGAAATAAAAGTTCTTCGTTCACCTTCGCTGACTTTCCATCCTATTTCTTGTGCCTTTTCCACCGTTTGAGAGTACTCAGATTCATCAACCAAAATTCCAATATGGTCAAAGGTATCTCGTTTCCCCTGACCAAATGTAATGTTGGTTTGTCCTTTAACCATTTGTATAATTCTAAATCGAACTTCTTCATCTCTAAAGTCTTCCCATTCCAAGGGAGGCTTAAAGGTTTGCATTTCCCCTTTATAATTCCCTACTCTTAGATTTGTTTCAAAACCTAACTCCTGATAAAACCTCTCCATCTCCTCCGGTTTATCTGTCCACCAATGATAATGAAATAATTGCATGTAGAATCTCCCTTCACAAATTTTAATCTATTTATAAAGTACAACTCTTACTAGCTTCTTGCTTCAGGACATTGATGTAAGTTTATTACGACTTTTGACTGAGTTGTTTCTTAAATTTAACTTACAGCACACATCAAAAAAGATCACCTTCAAGTGATCTTTTTTATCCTTCAATACCTAATGGTTCTTTCTAGAATCCTAAAAATTCACTCCAAATTTTTATGGCTGAACCTAAAATTAAGACAGCTAGAATTCCTTGAAGTATTTTTGTATTTACTTTTTTACCAGCATTTGCACCTAGTGGTGAAGCAAGTAAACTTGCCACGATCATAATAGCGGCTGGGATATATTCCACTTGGCCGGTTGTCACTTTACCAATTGTCGCTCCAATTGATGATATAAAGGTGATTGCTAATGAGGTTGCAATTGTCATTCTCGTTGGGATTTTCAATACAACAAGCATAATGGGCACAAGAATAAATGCCCCAGCCGCTCCTACAATTCCGGCACCAATTCCTACTATAAAAGCTAAAATTGCAGCTAACCACTTGTTAAAAGTCACTTCGTCAAGTGGAATATCGTCTTGGCCCTTACTCGGAATAAACATCATTATAGCTGCAATCGTAGCTAATCCTCCATAAACTAGGTTTACTGCATCCTCAGACATTAACATTGATCCATATCCTCCAATAAAGCTTCCCGCTAAAATACTAATTCCCATATAAATAATTAGCGTTTTATTTAAATATCCACCTTTACGATAAGCCCAAACGCCACCAATTGTTGCAAAAAATACTTGAACTGCACTAATTCCAGACACCTCATGAGCAGTAAAAGCCGTAAAACCAAGGAGAGGAGGAATATATAAAAGCATTGGATATTTTATAATTGATCCACCGATTCCAACCATTCCAGATACAAATGATCCAGCAAATCCGATAAGGAAAATGGTTAGTAGAAACATGAAGTCCACCTATTACTCCTCCTTTAAACAATGAAGGGTACGTTAAGTACCCTTCAATTTAATTCATATTACACCAATTACTTTATTAACTATTCTCGAATGGCACAGCGATTTGGACCAATTTCCATTTCTCTTTGTTCTTCATCATCAGGGTTCTGTTTACCCATATTTGTCTTACGAATATTTTCATAAGAGTTTGGCTGTGGTGGTAAATTGTCTGTAACTGCACTTCTAAATTCACTTTCATCTTGAATGTTTAAGCCATGATTTTCTTTGAATAAAACACCTAATTTTTCAGACACACTACCATCTTCATTCATTTCCTTGATCCCCATGTAATGAGCAGGAAGGACAAGTAAATCATCAGCAAGCTCTTTGTAACGTTCATAAAGGGTGTTTCTTAAATCTCCTACCCAATCCTCTGCTTTTCCTGCTAAATCTGGGCGTCCAATAGAATCAATAAATAAAATATCTCCGGTCATTAAATATTGATCATCTACAATAAATGACGTGCTTCCAATCGTATGACCAGGAGAGTATATGGCTTTAATTGTTACATCGCCAACGTTTACTTCATCCCCATCTTGAATAGGGGAATAATCAAATGTAACTTCACCAGCATCTTTAGGTGGCAGATAGTACGTAGCTCCCGTTTTATCTGCAAGCCTTTTCCCGCCTGAAATATGGTCAGCATGCAAGTGCGTATCAAGCACATGCTTAATCTTAATATTGTGTTGATTGATAAACTCATCATATTGCTCAATCATCCGGTTTGTATCGATAATTGCAGCTTCACCATTGGATTCGATGATATAAGACAAGCACCCTTTACCAATACGAACAAATTGGTGAAGACTACCACCTGATACATCTCCAATTTTAATGGGTTCTAGATGTTCACTATAGGCTTTCATGCCACCTTCAATCGAATAAACGTTATCATACCCTTCTTCTGCAATTTGTTCAGCAACAAACTGAGAGGAGCCACCTTTAGCACAAATCACATAAATCGGTTCATCTTTGGGTATTTTATCCATTATCGGATCGATACCTTCCATTAAATCGAAATAGGGTTGATTAATGATTTCAACCGTTTCTCCCTCTACCTTCCAATCATCAAAATCATCCGTGTTTCGCACGTCTAAAATAAATACACGTTCACCATTTAAAATTTTCTTAGTGATTTCTTTGACAGATATCCCTTTAACATCTGCACTCATAACATTCACACCTTTTCTTTAAAAAGTTAGAGTTACATTTGCATCTTTAGCAAAATTTAAAAATGATGCCGCCCCACCTACATCAATTCCTTCTACAAAATGCTCTTTCTCTAAACTCATGACATCCATAGTCATTTGACAAGCGATCATCTTAACATCCATTTCCTGTGCCATACCTAACAACTCTTCTACCGGTGGTACATTCGCCTTTTTAAACCCTTCTTGATAATGCTCAGTTCCGGCAGGCATCGGTAATTGCTTATGAGCTTCTTTATGAATAAGATTTAGTCCTTCAAATGTAAAGAAAACCCCTACCTCAGCATCTGATGCAGCAGCTGCAGTTGCAATATTTAAAACTTTATAGGCATCAAACATTCCACCATTTGCGGCGATAATAGCTACTTTCATGTGAATTCCTCCTTATTGTTTTGTGTTCATTGGACCTTTCCAGTCTTTCATTCCGGGCACAACATTCTTAACATTTCCAAAGCCTTTTTCTGTTAATTTCTGTGCTGCTAAATCACTTCTATTTCCTGTCCGACACACGATATTCAACTCATCGTTCTTCTCTAATTCTTCAAATCGATTTTCGAGTTCATCTAACGGAATATTAACTGCACCGGGAATATGACCAAAAGCATACTCGGCAGGCTCACGTACATCCAAGATCTGTACTTCCTCATTTCCTTCAACTTTAGCCAATAAGTCATCTAAACTTAAAATATCTTCATGCTTAGTCTCAGCTTTTTCTTCATCAGCACTCGCTTTTCGTAAATAATGTTTGAGAACTTCATCATGTTCTTTTGTTCCTAAGTATTGATGTCCTGTACTCTCAGCCCATGCTTTGATATCCGCAGTTGAGCCTTTATCTGTTGCCTGGATTTCCATCACTTGTCCAGGTTCAAGGTTTTGAATTTCTTTTTTTGTTTTCACAATTGGCATTGGGCATGCTAGCCCTTTGGCATCCAATTGTTTATTAACGGTTACCTCCACAAAAATAAATACCTCCTTTTTGGGTTATTATTTAGCAACCTCTCCATTTCATTCTGGTTAATGGAAACAAGAGATAAAAAAAGACACACGTTCAAAAATGAACGTGTGCCATTATTATTTTTCAAAGCTTCATTTCCCATCCACAACTTCTTTCAAAATCTCATAAGACCGTTTCTGCTTATCACGGTCATATATATAAGAGACAGCCATAATTTCATCGACATTATACTTTTCTTGAAAAGAAGTTAACTGTTCACGAATCGTGTTTTTACTACCTTTTAATGTCATACTAGACATCGTTGAGGCAGCTTGTTTCTCGGTTGGTCTCCAAATCTTGTCCATATCTTCTACTGGAGGACTTAAAGGATTTTGCGTACCGCGTATGACATTCAGAAAGAACTGCTGCATGGTTGTTTCTTCCCTGTCTGCTTCTTCATCACTCTCAGCGGCGATGACATTAAGACCTACGATCACATAAGGTTCATCCAAGTATTCGGATGGCTCGAAACGATCACGGTAAATTGCTAAAGCTTCTTCCATATGAGCTGGCGCAAAGTGGGACGCAAACGCATAAGGTAAGCCTAGTTTTGCTGCTAATCGAGCTGAATCAGTCGAGGAACCAAGGATATAAATTGGAACATTCGTTCCTACACCAGGGTGTGCTTTCACATAATCTTGAACCTCTTTCTCTCCGAAGAATTTTTGTAAAGTCTCCACATCCTGAGGAAAGGAATAAACCGTATTACTCTGTGATCTTCTAAGAGCACTTGCTGTTAATTGGTCTGTACCCGGAGCTCGTCCAAGTCCTAAATCAACACGATTTGGATAGATCGTTTCCATTGTTCCAAATTGCTCGGCTACGACTAATGGAGAATGGTTAGGGAGCATTACCCCGCCTGATCCCACACGAATTTTCTTTGTATGCTCTAATGTATGCTTTATTAAAATGGAAGTCGCAGAGCTTACTAGCGTAGAAGTATTATGATGCTCTGCAATCCAATAGCGAATATAACCCATCTTTTCAGTAGCTTGTGCTAAATCAACCATAGCCTCTATAGCTTCAGAAGAGCCCTCTCCTTCACGAATCGGAACTAGGTTGAGAACGGATAATGGTATTTGTATAGTAGACATTTGATTTGTCCTTTCTTGTTAAAGTTTCAAAAGCTATACTTCATAGGGTACAAAAGCATTCTAGTAAATGTAAAACTATATGCATGAAGGTAAAGAATAAAGTCTTATTTATTGACATATGTCTTGGATACCCGGATCTGATTGCTATAAGTTTTGTTCATCTTTTTCCTTTTATGCACGATTAGAAGCTCCGCTAATCTATGTATTTTTTTGTTAGAGGTAAACAGGCTATGTTTATGGAATAATATGTATGATGGATGATGATGTTTTGGAAGGAGAGGTGTTTATGAATACTGTACTTAGAATAATGGGGATCATAGCCATAATCACAAGCATAGTAGTAGGAGTATCAACAAAATCATTCTTTGGTTGCTTATTTTGGGTCACTGGTGGAGCATGTATTGCAGTAATCTTATTTGCATTAGACATTATCATAGATAATCAAAAACATATATCTGAGCTTCTACAGCAACAATCTGTCCACACTAAAAAGCTTCGTACAGCATATAAAACATGTCCAAAATGTGGTTATGAGCATGAAGAAACACGTAAATCTTGTCCAAAATGTGGGCATAGAGAGCGTAATTTAACTATGGAGAATAAGCTGGGCTCGTAGCTCTTTTCATATGAGCGTTAAACTTGGATATTTGAGCGGTACGATGGATATTAGAGCGAGTCCAATGAAAATATGATCGGTAAATTAAACTAATGATCGTTTTGAAGTAAAAATGAGCGCATCTTAAATTTTATGATCGCTTCCCCACGTTTATGAGCATTCCACCTCAAACACAAAAAATCCCCCTAGTAGCCAAAAGCCACTATAGGGGGTTTTTCATTTTTAATACACCGACGTATTCTCTTTCGTCATATTCTCCAAAATCTCTTTCACACGAGCTAGGAAATTACCACAAACAAGTCCATCTAGTACACGGTGGTCTAGGGACAAGCATAGGTTTACCATGTCACGTGCTGCGAACATGCCGTTCATGAATACTGGACGTTTTACAATGGATTCAACCTGTAGGATTGCTGCTTGTGGGTGGTTGATGACGCCCATTGACTGCACGGAACCGAATGAACCTGTGTTGTTCACGGTAAATGTGCCGCCTTCCATATCTGCGGATGTTAGCTTGCCATCGCGGGCCTTTTTCGCTAGGTCTGTAATGTCCTTCGCGATGCCTTTGATGCTCTTTTCGTCTGCGTCTTTGATGACTGGGACGAAAAGTTGGTTTCCGCTTGCAACAGCAATGTTTAAGTTGATCGCTTTGCGTTGGATAATCTTATCGCCAGCCCATGTGCTGTTAAGCTCTGGGAATTCTTTAAGTGCTTGTGCTACGGCTTTTACGAAGAAAGCGAAGTACGTTAGGCTGAAGCCTTCTTTTTGTTTGAACTCGTCTTTTTTCGCATTGCGTAGTTCAGCAAGGTTGGTTACATCTACTTCAACTGTCATCCAAGCGTGAGGGATTTCAGTTTTGGATTTAACCATGTTCTGTGCAATAGCTTTACGCACGCCTGTTACTGGGATTTCTACATCGCCTTCTTGCGCTGTAGGTTGTGGGCCAGATTGTGCAGGTTGTGCGCTTGCAGCTGCTGGTTGAGATGGTGCTGCAGGTTCTTCTTGTTTTGGAGCCTCTTGTTTCGCTGGTTCAGGCTGTTTGTCACCTGCTTTTGGAATGTCGCCAGATGCGATAATCTTTTCAAGGTCCTTACGTGTAATACGTCCGCCACGTCCAGATCCTTTTACTTTATTGAGATCAATGTCGTTCTCTTGAGCCATTCGTAATACAGCTGGTGAGTAACGTTTCTTCATTGGTTGATCTTCATCTGCTTGATCCTCAGCATCGCCCACAGCTTCTTTTTCCACTGGAGCTTCTGGCTTGTCCTCGCCTGTATCATCTGAGGAAGCTTCTTCGCCTCCTCCTTCTGTTTCGATATAGCACATAAGCTCGCCGACTTCGATTGTGTCGCCTTCGCTTGCTACAAGTTCAGTAATTTTACCTGTGAAAGAGGATGGAACCTCTGCGTTTACTTTATCTGTCATAACCTCAGCGATTGGGTCATATTTGTTCACCGTGTCACCTGGTTCAACTAGCCATGAGCTAATTGTACCTTCCGTTACACTCTCACCGAGCTGAGGCATATTGATTTTTTCTTTAGCCAATGCAAACCCTCCTTAAAATTCAGCTAGATCACGCATTGCTTGTTCAACTTTATCCGGATTCATCATGAAGTATTTCTCCATTGTTGGAGCATATGGCATGGATGGTACATCTGGTCCAGCCAAGCGTTGAACAGGTGCATCAAGATCGAATAGGCAGTTTTCTGCGATAATCGCAGATACCTGGCCGATGATGCTTCCTTCTTTGTTGTCTTCTGTTACAAGAAGTACTTTACCTGTTTTCTTCGCTGCTTCAATGATTGCTTCCTGATCAAGTGGATACACTGTGCGTAGGTCTAAGATGTGTGCGTCAATGCCTTCTTCAGCTAGCTTTTCAGCAGCTTGAAGCGCAAAGTTTACACATAGGCCGTAAGTGATAACGGTTACGTCAGATCCTTCACGTTTCACATCAGCTTTCCCGATTGGAAGTGTGTAATCGTCCTCAGGTACTTCGCCTTTGATTAGACGATAAGCACGTTTATGCTCAAAGAATAGGACAGGATCATCATCACGAATCGCTGCTTTTAATAGTCCTTTTACATCGTAAGGCGTTGAAGGCATTACGATTTTAAGACCTGGTTGGTTCGCAAATACAGACTCTACAGATTGAGAGTGGTATAGTGCGCCGTGTACGCCGCCACCGTATGGAGCACGGATTGTCATCGGTGCGCTCCAATCATTGTTTGAGCGGTAACGCATTTTAGCCGCTTCAGAAATAATTTGGTTTACAGCAGGCATGATAAAGTCAGCGAACTGCATCTCAGCTACTGGGCGCTTTCCGTACATCGCTGCACCAATTCCAACACCAGCAATTGCAGATTCAGCAAGTGGTGTGTCGATTACGCGCTCTTCACCGAATTCGTCATAAAGACCATCAGTAGCACGGAATACGCCTCCGCGCTTTCCGACGTCTTCTCCTAATACAAATACATTTTCATCACGTTGCATTTCTTCTTGTAACGCTTTCGTTACAGCTTGTATATAAGACATTACAGGCATAGTCGTTTCCCCTCCTTACTCATTCTCAGCATAAACGTACTTCAATGCACTTTCTGGCTCAGCGTATGGTGCATTTTCAGCGTAGTCTGTCGCATCATTAATGATTTTTGTAAGTTCTTCTTCCATCTCTTTTTCTTTATCTTCTGTTAGCACGCCAGCATCTTGAAGATACTTTTTGAATGTAATTAGAGAATCTTTTTTCTTCGCCTCTTCTACTTCTTCACGCTCACGGTACGTACGGTCATCGTCGTCACTGGAGTGTGGTGTTAGACGGTAAGAAACCGTTTCAATTAATGTTGGGCCTTCACCGTTACGAGCACGGTCAGCTGCAGCTTTTACCGCTTCGTAAACAGCTAATGGATCGTTTCCGTCAACTGTGAAGCCTGGCATACCATACCCTACAGCACGGTCTGATACATTTTTAGATGCAATCTGCTTTTCCTGTGGTACAGAGATTGCGTATTTGTTGTTTTCTACCATTGTGATAACCGGTAGCTTGTGAACTCCTGCAAAGTTAAGGCCTTCATGGAAATCTCCTTGGTTAGAAGACCCTTCACCTAGTGTTACAAGAGATACGATATCTTTTTTCTCCATCTTAGAAGCAAGTGCTACACCTACTGCGTGTGGAACCTGCGTTGTTACAGGAGAGGATCCGGAAAGAATGCGGTTTTTCTTTTGCCCGAAGTGACCTGGCATCTGACGTCCGCCAGAGTTCGGGTCTTCTGCCTTTGCAAAACCAGAAAGCATAAGATCTTGAGCTGTCATACCGAATGCCAGGACAACGCCCATGTCACGGTAGTATGGTGCTACATAGTCTTTCTCACGATCTAGAGCAAAAGATGCTCCAACCTGTGCTGCTTCTTGTCCCTGACAGGAGATTACGAATGGAATTTTACCTGAACGGTTTAATAACCACATACGCTCGTCGATTTTACGAGCCATAAGCATTGTGCGATACATGTCTAATACTTGTTCATCTGAAAGACCTAATGATTGATGGCGATTTTCAGCCATAATAGCTCCCTCCTTATTATCCGTGAATTTGTTTTCCGTCTACAGCAAGTGCTGCTTCGCCCATTACCTCTGAAAGGGTTGGGTGTGGGTGAATGCTGTGAGCTACTTCCCAAGGGGTAGCGTCTAGCACTTTGGCTAGGCCAGCTTCTGAAATCATATCGGTTACATGAGGTCCGACCATGTGGACACCAAGTAAGTCATCGTTTTCTTTGTTTGCTACGATTTTGACAAAACCGTCTGTTTCGCCCTGGACAAGTGCTTTCCCGATGGCTTTGAATGAGAATTTACCTGTCTTCACTTCATAGCCTTGTTCTTTCGCTTGTTCTTCAGTTAAGCCAACGCTTGATACTTCTGGATTTGAGTAGATACAAGATGGTACTTGCTCCATATCCATTGGCATCGGGTTCTCCCCGGCCATGTGCTCAACAGCGATAATGCCTTCATGAGATGCAACGTGTGCAAGCTGCATGCCACCGATGACATCACCAATTGCATAAATGTGAGATTCTTTTGTTTGGTAGTATTGATTTGTTTTGATTGCGCCGTTTTCTGTTTCGATATCGGTATTTTCTAAGCCGATGTTCTTTACGTTTGGTGAACGGCCGACAGATACTAGCATGCGATCTGCTGTGTACGTTTGGTTTTCCCCTTTACGCTCAGCTTGGATCTCGATGCCGTCTTCTTTCTTCAATGTTTCCGGCATGACTTTGGCACCTGTCACGATCTTAATGCCTTTCTTCTTCATCAAACGAGTCATTTCCTTGGAAACTTCCTTATCTTCAGTTGGAAGAATGCGATCTAGGTATTCAAGTACCGTTACTTCAACCCCAAAATCAGCTAGCATTGATGCCCATTCGATTCCGATTACGCCGCCACCAACGATCACGATGGAGTTTGGAAGTTCTTGCATGGATAACGCTTCGTCTGAAGTCATCACGTATTGCTCGTCTACATCAAGACCTGGTAATGTACGAGGACTTGAACCTGTCGCAACTAAAACGTTTTTCGGAATAAGCATTGGATTTTCTTCACCATTGTTTAATTCAACAGAGATCGTTCCAGCTGATGGTGAAAAGATACTTGGACCAAGAATGCGGCCAAAACCTTCATACACATCAATTTTGCCTTTTTTCATCAGACCTTGTACACCTTGGTGAAGCGTATCAATGATCGATTGCTTACGTTCCTGAACCTTGAAAAAGTTAAGCGTTGGTTCAGATGTTTCAATACCGAATGAGTCCGCTTCTTTTGTTTGTTTGAACACTTCTGCGCTTCGCAGTAATGCTTTTGATGGGATACATCCCTTATGTAGGCAAGTTCCGCCTAATTTTCCACTCTCTACAATTGCTGTTTTAAGTCCTAGCTGGGAAGCACGAACGGCGGCTACATAGCCACCAGTTCCCCCACCAAGGACGACTAAATCATACTCTTCAGCCATTGGTTTCTCCCCTTTCACCCAATTGGATTGGGATAGGTTTTCGCTTCTTCTTCTTCACGAAGTACGCGTAGTGCGCCTTCTGTTAGTGCTTGTAATTCGTTTTCACCAGGATAGATCAAGCAATCAGCAATCCAGTTCACACGCTCAGAGATTTTAGCTACGAATTCTTTTCCATATGCTAATCCTCCTGTTAATGCGATTGCATCAACTTTTCCGTGTAGAACGGCGCTCATTTGCGCTATTTCTTTAGCAATTTGATAAGCCATTGCATCATACACACGCTCTGCTTCCTCATCTCCAGATTCAATTCGCTTTTCAACCTCTAATGCATCGTTTGTATCAAGGTACGCCATGAACCCGCCTTGTCCTACGAGTTTTTTCATAATTTCCTCACGGTAGTATTCACCAGAGAAGCACAAGGATACTAGATCACCTGCTGGAACCGTTCCTGCACGCTCAGGTGAAAAGGGTCCGTCTCCGTGTAGTCCGTTGTTCACATCAACAACACGGCCTTGTTTGTGAGCTCCTACTGTAATACCGCCGCCCATATGTGTAACGATGATATTTAAGTCTTCGTAAGGACGTGCTAGATCCTTAGCAACTCTTCTTGCTACTGCTTTTTGGTTCAGGGCGTGGAAAATACTCTTGCGAGGAATTTCTGGAACACCTGAGTAGCGAGCGACATTGTCCAGTTCATCTACTACAACTGGGTCAACGATAAAGGATGGAATGTTTAACCCACTTGCAATTTCGCTTGCGATGATTCCACCTAAGTTCGATGCGTGTTCTCCATTGTAGCCCATTTTTAAATCTTCAATCATGGCGTCATTTACTTCATATGTGCCGCCTTCGATGGGGCGAAGAAGACCTCCGCGCCCACACACGGCATCTAGCTTGGATATATTCATTCCTTCATGATCAAGAGCCTCTAAGATGGTATTTTTGCGAAATTCATACTGGTCAATGATCCGGTTGTATTGAGCTGTTTCTTCTACGGTATGGCGAATTGTTTCTTCAAAAATACATTGTTCATTAGAGAAAACACCAATTTTCGTAGATGTAGAGCCTGGGTTGATAACTAAAATTCGATAATGTTGTTGCAAGACCTTGACCTCCATATATATTTTCTCGTGATGTGTGCCTTGTTTTTTAGCGGCGACTTAAGATGTGATGGCCATTTTGTAAGAAAGTAGATTTTGTTTTGCGCATTTTCTCAATACGCTCTTCTGCCATACGGTCAGCAGCCTGATACGTTGGAATGTTGTCACGACGTGAAATATCGAATACGGCCATTACGTTGTCGTAGATTTTTTCTACCTTTGCCATAGCACGTTCCTGGTTGTAGCCGTAAAGTTCGTCAGCTACGTTAATAACGCCACCAGAGTTCACAACGTAGTCTGGCGCATACACAATGCCCATTTCGTGGATCTGATCACCGTGTCGGTTTTCTTTTAACTGGTTGTTTGCAGAACCAACAATCACTTTCGCTTTTAACTGAGGGATTGTTTCGTCGTTAATCGTAGCACCTAGTGCACATGGCGCGTAGATATCACAGTCAACAGAATAGATTTCCTCTGTACCTACAGCTTCTGCGCCAAATTCCTCTACAGCACTCTGAACAGCTTCTTCATTAATATCGGTTACGATTAGCTTTGCGCCTTCGTCATGAAGGTATCTACACATTTTGTAAGCCACGTTTCCAACACCTTGAACCGCTACAACTTTACCTTCAAGAGAGTCAGATCCATATGCTTCTTTGGCTGCAGCTTTCATAGCGCGGTAAACACCATATGCTGTTACTGGAGACGGATCACCAGAAGATCCAAATGCAGGAGAAAGCCCTGTTACATAATCCGTTTCTTCATGAACTAGATCCATGTCAGCTACGTTTATACCCACGTCTTCAGCAGTAATGTAGCGGCCGTTTAGTCCTTGGATATAACGTCCGAACGCGCGGAATAGTTCTTCGCTTTTGTCTTTTTTCGGATCACCCATGATTACGGTTTTACCGCCACCTAGGTTTAAGCCAGCAGCTGCGTTTTTATATGTCATTCCTTTTGCAAGACGTAAAGCATCTTCAATAGCATCTGCTTCTGAATCATAAGTCCACATACGTGTACCACCAAGCGCAGGTCCTAAAGTTGTATCATGAATCGCGATAATCGCTTTTAATCCAGATTCTTTATCCTGACAAATCACCAGTTGCTCATAATCGTATTTCTCCATATAGCTGAAAATTTCCATTGTAATTCCTCCTCAGAATGATTACTCAGACGTTAGTAATGCTAACGCTAATGAATATAGTTTACTCTCTGCTGTATCAGCACGAGATGTTAAAACGATTGGGGCTCTTGCTCCGCTAATCAGACCCGCTACTTTTGCATCTGCAAAGTACATAAATGATTTATAAAGTGCATTGGCTACTTCAATTGCAGGTGCTAATAAAATGTCAGCCTGACCAGCTACTTCTGACTGGATCCCTTTTTGTTCAGCTGCTGCCTTGGACACCGCATTATCAAAAGCTAAAGGACCATCAACGATACACCCTTTGATCTGTCCTCTTTGTTGCATTTGGGTCAGAGCTGCAGCATCAAGGGTAGCTTGCATAGAAGGGTTAATGACTTCTACAGCTGCCAGTGGTGCTACTTTAGGCTCGCTCATTCCAATACCATGTGCAACTTGCACGGCATTTGAAATGATTTGTGATTTCTCTTGAAGTGTAGGCGCAATGTTCATTCCAGAATCGGTTAATAAAAGCAATTCATCCCGATTCGGCATTTCAAACACCGCTACATGTGAAAGGACGTTACCTGTGCGAAGTCCATATTCTTTGTGTAGCACAGCTTTCATAATGCCCTTGGTGTCAATATTGCCTTTCATCACAACATCTGCCTCACCCTTAGACACAAGCTTCACGGCTTCTAAAGCTGCGTCTTCTCCATGTCCCACATCCTTTATTTCAACATTTTGATCCTGGATGTTTAATGAAATGTCCTCTGCAATTCTTTCAATGTCAGATTGGACACCCACGAGAACAAATTGAGCAAGATCATGCTCAAGACCGTGCTGAACAGCTCGTAAAACTTCTTCGTCAGCTGCTTGCGCAACGGCAACCTTACGTTTATTCTCTCGGTTTACTTTTTCAAGTAAAGTAGATAATTTCATATTTGTCACCTTTCTTGCTGGTCTATTTCTCATAGATGCAAAAACCATGCCAACGCTTTATTAATGTAAGCGCTTTACTGGCGGTTTCGCAACTATGCAAGTTCTTTCTCTCTATGAAAATTCTTGCATGCTATTTTTATCAATTCCGTACTTATCCATTTTATAATAGAGGTTACGAATTGAGATCCCTAAGCTCTTTGCTGTTTGGGTTTTATTAAACTGATTCGCCCGAAATGCTTCCATAAGAACTTTCTTCTCATAAGCATCTAACGAATCTTGAAGGGTTCGCCCATTCCAACCTTCCACAATTGGCTCCTCATCCGTATCTTCACTCGATTTAGGATGCTGCCACAATTCAGGAATATGGGTAAGTTGAATCTCTTCTTCGTTTAAGTGCATGTAAATCATCGCCCGACCTATGATGTTTTCAAGCTCACGGACATTTCCCGGCCAGTTATACCCTTCTAGATAACGAAGAGCTTCATCGTTTACTCGAGTGACATTGCGCCCATAATCCTGATTAAGCTTTTGAACTAAGTGATTGACGAGCAACTCGATATCCCCCACTCTTTCACGCAACGGAGGAATAAAAATGGGTAATCGGTTCAAACGATAATAGAGATCCTCTCGGAAGTTCCGATTCATAATCGCTTTTTCCATGTTCACGTTCGTTGCTACAATAACACGCACGTCAATGGAAGTTGGTTTCGTTCCACCCACACGAACGATCTCGTTTTCTTGTAAAACCCTCAAAAGTTTTGCCTGCATGTGTTGTGAAAGTTCGCCGATCTCATCAAGGAAAATACTCCCGTGATTGGCTTCTTCAAACAACCCACGTTTACCGCCTCGCTTCGCACCTGAGAAAGCTCCTTCCTCATAACCAAAAAGTTCGCTTTCTAAAATAGATTCTGCAATGGCTGCGCAATTAACTCGAATGAATTTATTATGGCGACGTTCGCTTTCATTATGAATGGCATGGGCAAAAAGCTCTTTCCCCGTACCAGACTCACCACGCAAAAGAACAGTCGCTGGTGTTTTAGCCCCGACTTTTGCTTGTTCTAGGGCAAGCTTCATCTCAGAGGACTCTCCAACAATGTCATCAAATGTGTACTTGGCTTCAAGATTCCGAATGATCTGCCTAGCTTTCTTTAACTCACTCGTTAAGGACTGAATTTCGGAAACGTCATGGAGAACCCCGACACTTCCTTTCAACTTCCCATCCACAATGACCGGTGCAACATTTACAATAACTTCTTTTTTAGAAGGCCCGACACTCATGCGGACACCTCGAACTGCACGTCTCGTTTGAAGGACGCGCATGTGCATACTTTCACCTTCTGAAATGTCTGCTGTTGCAGGTTTCCCAACGATATCTTTTTCTGTGAGACCTGTTATTTTCGTATAGGCTGGGTTGATCATAATTCCCATACCATGTTCATCTACAACGGATATCGCTTCTTCTGAGGAATTAATAATAGCTTCAAGCATGGTTTTGACTTCTTTTAAGTCTGTCAGCTCTTCTGCTAAATCAACGACTTCCGTAATATCCTTAAATACCGAAAATGCTCCCATTAATTCTTCATTCGGGCCAATTAACGGAATTCTTGTTGTGACAAGCTTTCGTCCATTTTCCAATTCAAGCTTTTGGTTCACTTCTTTCCGACGAACCCTTAAAACATGTGGAAGCCTGGACGTTGAAATTATTTCAGTAACCGGTTTTTCGAGAACATTTTGACGCTTCATCCCAAGAATTCGCTCGGCTCCTCGATTAATAAACGTAACTTCTTCACGATCATTGATGACAATCATGCCATCATGAATCGAGTTCAGGATAAGTTCTTGGTTGTTAGATTGCCGCTGCAATTCTGAGAGAAGGTTGTTCTTCTCTTCAAGTAACTCAGACGTTATGTAGGCGACTGATCCTGGTATGACGACAGTTTTCTTGGGACGAGCCTGCAAAAGCTCTTCAAAAACATCTTCATCACCTGTCGCTTCAATGACGATGTCTATATTTTCATGAATCCAAACCTTCCAATCTTGGCCGGTTTCAATTCCTTTTTCCTTTGCATGCCTGATTCCAGGTGCTTCTTCATTTATATCAATCACAGCCACAATCTCCATTGTAGCCGTTTGACTTAATAACGTTAGTAATGCTGTTCCGCCTTTTCCTCCACCAACGACGAGCACACGTTTCATATACATCATCACCTTGCAAGTATTTGCATATCTTCACTATATACTACTGTGCATTTTTTGGCAAGCAATCATGTATACGCTTTTTTCCTATTAAATTGCCGCGTGCTTTGCTATACTACCAATGGAACCAAAATGCGAAAATATAATTCGAATTACCTCATTAAGGGAGAACAGAACTATGGCACGATTGATTGCTATCATTATTTTATTCTTTCCTGGTGCCCTTGCAGTTTACGGCATCAAAATCATGCGCGATACTTTATTCGGCGTTTTAAATCCTATTTTCTTTCAACTCTGGATTCAATTCACCGCCGGCCTTATATTCTTCGGAGTTGGCTTATGGTTTATTGGTGGGTTCATTTTACACCGTGATCGAAAGCGAAAGAAAACAAAAGGACGTTTTGAGAACAGATCATAATATGAATTGAAGTAAACCTTGCGGGATCTGCAAGGTTTTTCATTTAATAGCAGAGTATATAAACAAGGAGGGACACTGCGCATGCAAGAATATCTTGAAGTATTTAAACAACAGTATCCTTTTACCTTATTGAATGAGGATCAGTATCAGAAGATTTTTGACGGTGCTTCTCTAAGCACATTTAAGAAGAATCAATTCATATTTCACGAAGATGAAAGCGAAGATGATATCGATATTTATTTTGTCATGAACGGATTGGCGAAAAATATTATGCACCGTTCAAACGGAAAGCAACTCTCTGTTCGGTACTACTACCCAGGAGACCTTGTTGGCGTAATGATCACACTAACAAGTGGTGAAATGAAGTTTTCTGTCCAGGCGATTGAAGAAACGAAGGCTTTACGATTTCATAAAAAACAATTCCTTGAAGTAATGGCTGAAAACCAAGCATTTTCACAGATTGTTATTGAGGGCATTAGCAACCTCATGAAAAGTTTGTACCAGGAGATTAAATATAAAAGCTCTGATCAATCTGAGCGTGATTATGAGCGGGATCTATTTAAACAACGTATTGTGACGTACTCTGAAGCACCTTCCATTATTCATGAGGACGCTTCTCTACAACACGCTGTATCGCAAATGCAACAGGAGCAAGTTGGAGGCTTAATCGTTTGTGATGAGGAGAATTATTGTAAAGGCGTTTTGAATTACCAAGACATATTTAAAGCCTATCTCAATCAAGATTTTTCTAACCCCCTCAAGGAATATGTGAAGGAAGAGCCTTATGTCGTTTCTGAGCGTGACTTCATTTATGATGCCCTCTCGTTTTTAAAACACAATCATGCAGCCATTATCCCTGTACTTCACAAGCAAAAAGTTGTGGGGCTGATCAGACAGACATCCTTCTTGAAAATGCAAAACTCTGTCTATTTCGATCTCCGCTATCAAATTGCGAAAACATCAACACTGGAGCAATTGAAAAACCTTGCCCCTCGATACAATCGAGAATTTCAGAAATTCGTCGAGCAATTGTTAGAGGATCAAATGCTTGCTTATGACGTTTGTGAGTTGATCTCCAGTTATAATGATGAAATTCATAAGCAAGTGGTTCACATTGCCGAGGAAGCGATGATTGAAGAAGGGTATGGTACGCCACCGATTAATTATTGCTTTATCGTAATGGGAAGTGAAGGTCGTAAAGAGCAAGCGTTCAGTACAGACCAAGATAACGGATTGATATTATCGGACTACGAGCACTTGGAAAACAAAGATGAGATCGAGAAATATTTTCAGATCTTTTCAGAAAAAATCAATTTTATGCTTGAATCGTGCGGCTTCCCGCTATGTACTGGAGGCATTATGGCCAAGGAACCAAAATGGCGACACTCCTATCAAAGTTGGAAAGAAACCATTCAACAATGGATACAGCGCATGGATGCTGAAGAGATTCGCGACTTCACCATTTTTGTTGATTTCAGACCAATCGTTGGTGACTTCACCTTAGCTTATGAATTACGTGAATTTGTAACAGCAAAAATTAAACGATCCCTTAATTTGCAGCAGCTGCTCATGAAGGACACCCTTCGTTTCCGTGTACCTGTTCAACCATTCGGTCGCATTCATGGTACCGGAAAAACGCGTGTGGTGAACTTGAAAAAGTCGGCCATTATGCAGATTGTTAACGCCGTCCGCATCTATGCGATTAAGTACGGAATTGACGATATCAATAGCATCAAGCGACTAGAAACATTGGAAGAACACGAACGTTTCCACCATCGTGATGTGGAAAATGCAAAGCTTGCCCTTCACCGTTTGTTGAAGTTCCGTGTTCAACAAAACTTAAAACAAATTCAAGATGAAAAGCCACTATCAAATGAAATCAGCGTTACAGCGTTATCCAAGGAAGATAAGAAGACATTACGCGACGCTTTAATGATTGCGAAGCGACTCCAACAAGTACTTGAGCTAAGCTACAATCGAAATCGGGTGGTCTAATGCTTCCGATTGATATAGAGATTTTAAAATATATTTTTTATGAACGACATGTCGTAAGCTTAAAGATGCGCCCATACTTTGAAACATGCGCCTATCAAGCATTAGAACAACAGCTTAAGAGCTTAAGCTTGAGTGATGAGCTTTTATCTGAGTCGGTTACAGAGGCACCGTACACGATTTTTGATTTAGAAACCACAGGCTTACTCCCTGAGCTAGGACATGAGATCATCTCAATAGGTGCCATTCGCATTCAGGGTGTTCACCAAATCCAATACGAGCGATTCCATATGCATGTTAAACCACTTCGTCGTGTTACAAAACGAACACGCCAATTAACAGGGATTACAGAGGAAGAGCTCGAACAGAGCGATTCAATCCTCGAAGCTCTTGGAGCGTTTTTAGAATTCAGCAAGGGGTCCATTTTAGTCGCTTACCCTGCTGCATTTGATATGAAATTTTTGCGAACAATGCTTAAACGGTGGAAGTTACCAGACAGACTCCCTCCTTCCATCGATGCACAAACCATCGCGAAAAAGCTGTACCCAAATCGTAAGCACCAACTAGATACCATGATTCCTTTTTTCGGTATCACAAAGCTCGCCAGACACCATGCTTTAAATGATGCTACGATGACAGCGGAATTGTATCAGCAACTTTTACATCAGTTACCGAAAGACGTTCATACTGTGCAGGACTTGATTTCATTTACGGAAAAATAAAAAGAGCTGAAGCCCATTTTTAGGCTTCAGCTCTTTTTGTCTAGTTCCAGCGCCCAGCAACGAAAGGACGCTTACACTTTCCCTATGCTTCGAAAAATTCTTTATATAAGGATTGTACAGCTGCTTCCATACCATCCTTTTTAATACCAAACATCATAGATACTTCAGAGGAACCTTGGTTCACCATCTCAATGTTCACTGTTGCGTTTGAGATTGCTTGTGTAGCTTTTCCAGTAACACCAAGAATACGATTCATTCCTTCACCCACGATCATAATAAGGGCAAGGTCGCGTTCGATGGAAACCTGATCAACACGTAGCTCATCTTTAATCCGACGCAATACAACCTCTTCTTTCCCAGGGGTTAACTGCCCTTCACGCATGATGACAGACATATCGTCAATTCCTGAAGGAGCATGTTCAAAGGAAATGTCTTCTTCTTCTAAGATTTGGAACAGATGACGAGCAAATCCTTTTTCACGGTTCATCAAGTATTTGCTCACGTAAATCGTTAGGAAGCCTGTATCACTTGCAATACCAGCTACAGGACCATCATCTGTTAATGAACGTTCAGCTGAAATGACTGTACCACGCCCATTTGGGTTGTTGGTATTTTTAATCGCTACAGGTATTTTAGCTTTAATAGTAGGGATTAACGCCTCATCATGGAATACTGAAAATCCTGCATAAGAAAGCTCGCGCATCTCTTTATACGTTAATTCAAAGATCTCTTTCGGAGAATCGACAATCGTTGGATTCACACAATAAACGGAATCCACGTCTGTAAAGTTTTCGTATAGCTCTGCTTTAACACCTGCCGCAACAATAGAACCCGTAATATCGGAACCACCACGCGGGAATGCCATAAGCTCTCCTTCAAGTGTGTATCCGAAAAAGCCAGGGATAACTTGGATGCCTTCACGTTCACGTAACTGGTAAAGCTTATCGTAACTTTCATCTAGCACTTGTGCTTTTCCAGGTTCATCACTTACAATAATGCCTGCTTCTTGTGGATGTACATAAGAAGCGGGGTGCCCGATTGAAGATAAGTACTGACTTAAAATCTTCGCTGATGTATCTTCACCAGTAGCTTTTAACGCATCCATTTTATGAGTAAAGACCGTTTCGCCTTCCATGATCGAAACTAAGCTATCTTCAACTTCCTTAAGGATTTCTTTAGAAAGTTCCAATTCCGTTAGCATTTCATCAAAACGATCGATCACTTTCTTCAGTTCATCTTGATAAGGTTTATTTTGCTCCCCTTGTTTACCTAAGCTGATCAATAAATCTGTCACTTTTGTATCCTCATCAAAACGTTTACCAGGAGCAGATACAACGACAAATTTACGACTTGGATCTGATGTAATAATATTTGCTACTTTTTTTAGCTGAGCTGCATTTGCAACTGAGCTACCACCAAATTTTGCTACTCTCATGATTGAACTCACCACTTCACTTAAAAATTCATATAATTTTTAATCTTATCATGAAATTCTATTTAAAGTAAGCCGTAACCCTAAATTTCTTTTAGTGAATTAAAGGGATAATGGGTTAAAGATGTATTGGTTTTTATTTCCTTACCTAAAATGGCATTCTACGGTAATACTAAGTATGAAAAAATCATGATTGTGAGGGATGTTTGATGAAGAAGTTATTGATGTTCAGTCTAGCGGCTGTGTTTAGTTTAAGTGTCTATTCAATGAATTTCACTGATGTTTCAGCTGACCCTGAAAAAGATATGAAACAGGTGCAACAAGTAAAGTTAACCAAGGAACAGAAAAGTGAACTCGATTCGTTATATAAGGAAATGCTAAAAACGAAAAAACAAATCATTATGAAGTATGAAGAATTTGGCGTTATTTCATCTGAAAAGGCGGATAAAAAGATGGAATGGATGGAAAAGCACTACGACATGATGAAAGAGAATGACTTTATTCCAAAGAAACTTCACCATCATAAAAAATACGGGAAAGACGAAAAGACTGCTCAGTAGGGAGCAGTCTTTTATTTGGCTTCTATTTGTTTTTTTAGGGCTGAGATGAAATCGTCTTTATTGAAGTATTGTCGTGGCATATTTACTGTGGATGTTTCTCCATTAATTTTATATTTTAGTAATACATCCTGTGTTTTTTTCTCAATTTCAGTTAGATCTTCACTGGTACTAACCTCTTTTACCACTTCATCGTTCTCATTAGAAACATGGTAATAATGCCCTTGCTCACCTAGTAACCAGTATGTGTTAGGCTCACTATGTTCCTTCATGAAGAGAATTTTTTTGCTCCCCTTTTTAAAAAGCAAAGCTCCACTTATAGCATTCTTACTATTCCCCGCTTGAACCACTGTAATGGAGTTTTTCTTTAACGCCGAACCACCCTTGAAAGCATTTACAATCTTTGCATGAAAGAATGTTTTAGGCATTGGGGTACTTACTTCTTTCTTAACTTCACCAATCTCCACTTCCGCTATCACATCAGCTTTTTCTACAACTTCCTCAAATGAATGAAAGGCCACTGATACTCGTAACAAATTCTCTGCTTCCATAACTCTTCTCAAGTCATGGTTTTGTTTTACGCCTTGGGAAAAAGATTTATCACTAATTAAGTAAAAGCAGAGGGTGAACAATAAAAATGCACTTACTACAGAAGCAAACAACCTTTTATTGATTTTCAATGTGAACATCCCTTTAGTTATGGTATTGAAAAACCCCCTTATTCTCTTTTGGGAATAAGAGGGCTCTCTTGTTTAGTTTTCACACTGGTTTGGACATGAAAAAGAGTGAAAGAATTCGTAACCAGGTTTAACAAAATAATGGTAAATAAGTACATTACTCACTCAATTTTATATTAGGAAGCCATATGTTCTAAACGTAACTTATCAGCCACCATCGCGATAAATTCTGAATTTGTTGGCTTTGCTTTTGTCATGGAAACAGTGTAACCGAATAAGGAGGAAATGGATTCGATGTTTCCTCGGCTCCACGCTACCTCAATGGCATGACGAATGGCACGTTCTACACGTGAAGCTGTTGTGTTATATTTCTTAGCGATATCTGGATAAAGAACTTTTGTGATAGAACCCAGAAGCTCGATATCGTTATAAACCATTGAAATGGCTTCACGAAGATACATATAGCCCTTAATGTGAGCCGGCACTCCGATTTCATGGATAATATTTGTGATACTTGCATCCAAATTAGGCTTTTTCTCTTCCTTCTGAGTATCGCGCTGTGTGCGGGAACGAGTGCTGTCGAAATTAGGTTTCAACCCATTAACTTGCAGGATGTGGTCACGTAAGTTATTTAGATCAAACGGTTTCAAAATGAAGTAAGACGCACCTAAATCAACTGCTTTTTTCGTAACCTCTTCCTGACCAAATGCAGTTAGCATGATGACATTTGGAAACTTCGATTTGTTTAACTCTTTCATTCGGCCTAAAACAGCTAAACCATCTACATGAGGCATGATGATATCTAAAAGTAACACATCAGGATCTTTTTCTTCGAGCATTTCCAAGCATTCCTGACCATTGTACGCCGTTCCAATGACTTCAATATTTGATTGATCCTCAAAATAATCCTCAAGCATATGCACCAATTCTCTGTTGTCATCAGCCAAGCAAACTTTAATCTTCTCCACGATAGTTCCTCCTTAACAATTTCGTCTCGTTTCTTCTCCACAATAAAATTTCGACACAAGTTCTAAAATTCCTTTTTTTATTCGAAAAAGTTTATGTTTTTTTGGATTTACTTCCATTTGCTCATATTTTCTCTGAATTTCGATATATTTCACCATTTTCAGCGTGTTGAATTATGTATTTGTCGAAAAATCTTTAGTTCATTATAACACAATGGATATGTTTGGCAACGCAAAGCACGAAAAAGTTTACAATTATTTCACCTTTCTGAAATTTTTTCTGGATTAAGTGACGACTTTTGTGAGCTGTTGTGGAATTTATATGAGCGATACGGACGAGATATGAGTATATCTTGGAGATTTTTGATTGCTTGTCTTGATGATTCAGGCGGTTTTATGTCATTTGCAGGCTGTTTACAGCCAGTTCAGGCGATATTTTGACTTTTCCAAGCGACCTGAAATCGAATGCAGGCGAACGGGGATATTTTTCAGGCGATGCGCCTCCATATTCAGGCGATCGGCGATCATACCTCAAATGACATAAAAAAAGAAAAGACAGGTTCGCCTGTCTTTTCCATTAACTTGCCTTTTTTCGTTTTGTTTCGTAAATGTTAATTCCAGCTTCGTTTAGCATCCATTCAATATGAACACCATAACCTGAGGTCGGGTCGTTAACAAATACGTGAGTTACAGCGCCGATAACTTTTCCATCTTGTATAATCGGGCTACCACTCATGCCTTGTACGATGCCACCAGTTTGTTTAAGCAACTTAGGATCTGTGATTTTCACAATCATGCCTTTCGTTGCTGGGAACTTTTGTGGAACGGATGTTACGATTTCGACATCGAATTTTTGTACTTTTTCACCGTTCACCACGGTTAAAATTTGTGCAGGTCCTTCTTTAACCTGATGCGATAATGCGATAGGCATTGGCTTATCCATAACCCCATTATCAATTTGCTCATCTAACTCACCGAAGATTCCAAAAGGGCTATTTCGGGTGATGGATCCAATTCGATCTGATTGAGTTGAAAATCGGGCATGTTTCTCTCCCGGAACGCCATTACTTCCTTTATCAATAGAAGTAACGTCAGATCGAACAATCGTGCCTTTGTTTATCTCAATTGGTTTTTTTGTATCCATATCAGAGATCACATGACCAAGGGCACCGTATTTTTTGGACTCTGGATGGTAGAACGTCATCGTTCCAATACCTGCTGCTGAGTCTCGAATATAAAGCCCAATACGATATTTTTCATCTTTTTGATCGTATTTTGGCGTTAATTTAGTTTCGAACGTTTTGTCGTTACGTTTTACAGTTACATCTAATGCTTCATTTGCCTTTCCGGCTTCTTCTACAAATGGTGCTACTTCCTTCATTTCTTTAATATCTTGACCATTTATTTTAATGATCATATCTCCAACTTTTATTTCTGCTTTTTCACCTGGAGATACATTACCTGTTTCTGTCTGAACCAAGTGGTGGCCTACAACGAGAACACCTAGTGTATTTAATTTAACACCTATTGATTGTCCTCCAGGGATCACCTTAAAGTCATCTAACACTTTCACATTTACTTTCTTGACAGGCAGTCCAGCCATTTCATAAACAACGGAACTGTCGCCTACGTCATTCCCCATTAACGCATTTGCTTCTTGGGAAACAACTTTGTCCCCTGCTTTAACTTTCATGGTTCCTGACGCTAATGTAGGGATGTGCTCTTGTGTTTGACCTTTAAATAGGGTGATATCATTAGGGATGGACAAATACGTTTGTACTGGCTTAAGAAACGGTGCAATGAGAAGTCCTAATAGGAGCAAGATACCTATTGTCTTACGGCATATTTCTGTTACATTCAAGCTGTTCACTCTCCTCGCTCCTAACCCATACCTAAATTTTATTTATCTTTGTATTCATTAATGTGACCTTCCTGAGTCAAAATTAAACCCTGCAAACTACAGAAAAACAAGCGACTATTTCCTATTTAGCAGGGTTATTTCCATGAATAATCTGAAAAGCGTTGATTTTTTCGACTATGCATATGAAATACATCTTTAGACAAAAAATAAAACTGCTGAATCAGCAGTTTTATACATATTGTGCTTTGGTATTATCCGCCAGGGTTAAAAGCTCTTTGGCATGTTCTTTTGTAGTGTCTGTCATTTCTGCACCACTAATCATACGAGCGAGTTCTTCTGTTTTATGTTCATCAGACAGCTCATCTACGATTGTTTTGGTGCGGTCATCTTCTACTTCTTTACGAATGTAAAGATGTGTGTCTGCCATCGCTGCTACTTGGGGTAGATGCGAAATGCATAGTACTTGTGATGAAGAAGCTGAAATCCCATATATTTTTTCAGCCATGGCTTGTGCGACACGTCCACTGACGCCTGTATCAACCTCATCAAAAATCACACTTGTTACACCTTGGTGTTTCGAAAAGATTCGTTTAAGAGCTAGCATGAAGCGAGATAATTCACCACCACTTGCTACTTTATGAATGTCTTTTAACGGTTCACCTGGATTGGTCGTAATCATAAATTTCACTATGTCGTAGCCTTTGGGTCCAACTTTGACATGTTTTCCGTCAATTAAAGGATCCGTTTCAGACCCATTCGTTGTTTGAAAATCGACTCCAAAAGCTGCTTTATCTAGATAGAGATCTTTCAGTTCTTCGTGAATCGAATCTGTCAGGCTTTTAGAGGCTTGTACGCGAAGATCATGTAAATGTTTAGCTTCTAATGCTACATCCTCGGCTTTTTCCTTAATCTCTTGATCAAGCTTGGCTACATGCGTGTCTTTGTTTTTGATTTGATCAATTTCATCTTCTATACGTGAAGCATATTCAATGATCTCATCAACGCTTTCTCCATATTTTTTCTTCAAACGATTGATTTCATTCAGCCTAGATTCAATGGAATTCAATTCATCTTCGTTATATTCCATTGTATCTAATTGATTACGCATCGAATGAGCAAGCTCTTCAACAAGATAATAATGATTGGAGAGTTCCTCAACTTTAGAGGCAATGTCATCATCATAATCCTTGGCACTTTCAAGAGATGATAAAGCATGTGACAACCAGTCTAACGCTTTTTGTTCGCCATACAAAGCGTGATAGGAGTCATTTAAGCCTTTAAAGATTTTTTCGTAGTTCGCCATACGATTTCGTTCTTCTGTTAAGCGTTCGTCTTCCCCAGGCTGGAGATTCGCTTGTTCGAGTTCTTGATATTGGAACTCCAATAAGTCTAATCGCTGAGCCATTTCTTGTTCATTTTCACTTAATTCTTTATGTCGTTTTTTTAATGATTCAAACTCTTTATATAAGTCATGATAATCCTCTTTGGCTGGTATGATTTGATTTCGATCATATAAGTCCAATAATTCAATGTGACGCTCGACATCCATTAAGGATTGGGTCTCATGTTGGGTATGTATATCAATTAATGATTGCCCGAATTCTTTTAGGATCGCAAGGGTTACCAATTTTCCGTTTACACGACAAATGCTTTTGCCATTGGCACTAATTGTACGGTTTAAAACAAGCATCCCATCTTCAGCAATATCTACACCGAAAAGTTGTGCTTTATCATAGGCTTTATGTTGATGATCCTCTATAAAAAACAAACCTTCAATTTCAGCCTTTTTCGTTCCATATCGTACAAATTCAGCTGAACCTCTGCCGCCAGCCAACAGTTGAATCGCATCAATAATGATGGATTTACCTGCTCCTGTTTCTCCTGTAAGTACTGTTAAACCTTCTCGAAAAGTAATGGACACTTCATCAATAATTGCGAAATCCTTTATGGATAATTCAGCTAACACAAGCTAGCACCTCAACTTTACATAATGATTAAAGCATATCTAAGAATCGATCACGAATTTGAACCGAGTCATCTTCTGTACGGCAAATGATCATACAAGTATCGTCTCCGCAGATCGTCCCTAAAATCTCATCCCATTCTAAATTATCAATTAATGCGCCAATCGCATTCGCATTTCCGGGTAATGTCTTCATAACGATAAAATGTCCCGCTGTATCAATTCTTACAAATGCATCAATCATAAGTCGTTTTAGCTTCTCAAATGGATTAAAGCGCTGATCAGCTGGTAGGCTATATTTATAACGGCCATCTACCATAGGCACTTTAACCAAATGGAGCTCCTTAATATCACGGGAAACCGTTGCCTGAGTGACATTGTACCCTAAGCTTTTTAGCCGATCGACTAACTCATCTTGTGTTTCGATATCATTTTCAGCAATAAGTTCTCTTATCTTGATATGCCGTTGTCCCTTATTCATGCCTCTCCCTCGCTTCTTCCCTTATTCAGTATTGAATTAACTTCCCCATCTACGTTTTATAAATATGTAGTAACAAAAAAGGGGACCACATATCTATGCAGCCCCTCCTGGTATTGTTTATGAATGGGCTTCGTGAGCTTCTTGTACGATACGTTCCACTTCGACATCAGGGTTTAAGATTCCTTCTTTCCCACTCCATCGTAAATGGGCCAAGAATTCAATATTACCATCGCCCCCGGTAATCGGTGAATACGTAACTTCCTTCACAGAAAACCCTTTTTCAACTGCAAAATCTAAAATATCTTGCAGTACATGCTTATGAACTTTTGGATCGCGAACAATCCCTTTTTTACCAACCTGTTCTCTACCCGCTTCAAATTGGGGCTTAATAAGGGCTACTACATCTCCACCCTCTTCAATAAGTGTCGCAAGTACAGGTAAGATTAGCTTTAAGGAAATGAAGGATACATCAATTGATGCAACATTCGGTGTTCCTTCTGTTAAGTCCTCTGGTGTTACATAACGAAAATTTGTACGTTCCATTACAGTTACGCGTTCATCATTCCGTAGCTTCCAATCCAGTTGATTGTAGCCGACGTCAATAGCGTAACTTTGAATGGCACCATTTTGAAAAGCACAATCGGTAAACCCCCCAGTTGAGGATCCGATATCAATCAAAATTTTCCCATCAAGGGAAAGGTCAAAGGTTTTAATCGCCTTTTCAAGCTTTAACCCACCTCGGCTCACATAAGGAATTGCTTTTCCTTTAATATGAAGTGGGATGCCTTCATCAACTTTCACACCAGGTTTGTCCATTTTAATGTTTTCTGAGAATACTAAACCAGCCATAATGCTTCGTTTAGCCTTTTCTCTCGTTTCAATTAACCCTCGTTCAACGAGGAGGGTATCAAGTCTTACTTTCTTTGGCATCTTCTCTTCAAGCCCTTTGTTTTTTTTCTGGTATCATCTGTTTCAAACGCTTCATGATCTCATCTTTTGTCAGGCCAATTTCTTTATACAATTCTTTGACGCTGCCATGTTCAATATATCGATCTGGAATACCCATTCGCTCAATCGTTTGGTTATAGTACTTATTCTCTTCAGCAAATTCAAGAACACCACTACCAAATCCACCCTTGAGAACGGCTTCTTCAATTGTTAATAGTGGCATATTCATGTCCATTAGATCGTGTAGCATCGATTCATCCATTGGTTTAATAAATCGAGCATTGATAACACGAACTGATAATCCCTGGCTTTCAAGTTCTTTACTTGCTTCAAGAGCCATTGGGATTGTTGTACCAAATGTTAGAATTGCTGCGTCTTTACCTTCTTTAAGTACTTCCCATGAACCAATAGGAATGCGCTTCAATTCTTGATCCATCTCCACGCCTAAACCATTACCTCTTGGATAACGAATACCAATAGGACCATCATTATATTCCATAGCTGTCTGAACCATGTGCTGACCTTCATTCTCATCCTTTGGCATCATGAGCGTCATATTTGGTAAGGAACGTAAAAAGGCAACGTCAAAAACGCCTTGGTGCGTTTCACCGTCTGCACCAACAAGTCCTGCACGGTCAATACCAAACATCACATTGAGGTTTTGACGGCACACATCGTGAACAAGTTGGTCATACCCACGTTGTAAGAACGTTGAGTAAATCGCTAGAAATGGCTTCATTCCTTGAGTCGCCATACCAGCAGATAACGTAGTGGCATGTTGTTCTGCAATCCCAACATCAAATAGACGATCCGGGAATTCCTCTTTAAACTTTTCTAGCTTAGATCCGAGAATCATAGCGGGTGTAATGACAGCAAGTCGATTGTCTTTACGCGCAATACCACGTAAGGATTCACTGATAACATCACTCCAAGCAGGAGGAGCATCTGTTGCCTTAATTTTCTCACCTGATTCAATTTTATAAGGACCAACACCATGCCATTTATCCTTTTGATCCGATTCGGCAGGGTGATAACCTTTACCCTTCTGAGTCATAACATGTACAAGTACAGGTCCTTCCGTTTTCTTCGCATACTCAAGGTTTTCAAACAGATCCTCAAAGTTATGTCCATCTACTGGTCCATAATAGGTAAACCCGAGTTCTTCGAAGAACATTCCAGGAACCATGAAATACTTCATGCTATCTTTCATACGCTCTGCAACCGTTGCTAAACGTCCACCTACAGCAGGAATACGCTTAAGCAACCATTCCATTTCATCTTTCATCCAATGATATTTATGTGCACTTCTCATACGCCCTAAAACGTTGTGTAATGCCCCAACATTGTGAGCGATTGACATTTCATTATCATTTAAAATAACGACTACATTTTTCTTCTCGTCTCCGATATGGTTTAACGCTTCAAGCGCCATACCACCTGTGAGAGCTCCATCTCCAATAATCGGAACAATGGAGTTGTCCTCACCTTTCATATCACGAGCAATCGCCATACCCATAGCTGCGGATAATGAAGTTGAGCTATGTCCTGTTTCCCATACATCATGCTCACTTTCATTGCGCTTTGGAAAGCCGCATAGACCTTGATATTGACGTAGTGTATCAAATTGGCCTGTACGCCCTGTTAAAATCTTGTGTATATAAGACTGATGACCCACATCCCAGACAAACTTGTCCTCTGGGCTATTAAATACTTTATGAAGAGCAAGGGTTAACTCGACTACTCCCAAGTTGGCACCTAAGTGACCACCTGTAACAGACAGCTTTTCAATTAAAAAGTTTCTCACAGTAGAGGCTAACTTCTCTAGTTCTTCATTCGAGCATTCTTTTAAAAATGACGGGTCCTGTATCTCGTTTAGATCCATTCGGGATCACTCGCCTTCATTATCAATTTCTGGAGGTTTTCTTCTCCCTCGGTAATAAATTAATATTAAGCTTCCTCTCAACAAGGGCAATAATACGTGCTGCAAAGAATATAATATCAGTCGAAGAGTGGACAGCAAAGTATTTCCCCATTGCTTTCCCTCCAACTGTCACAGCAGCAACAATACTTGTAAAAATAACGGAAATGACAAACTGAAGTGTACTTCCATCTGATTGTCCAAAAATCTGGGCTATACGTAAAACAACAATCGCTGCAGCTGTACCACTAATAACACCAGCTATATCCCCGATTACGTCATTACAAAAGCTTGCAAATCGATCCGCATTCCGAACAATAATAATTGCTTCTTTGGAACCGTTTACTTTTTCTGCTGCCATGGCGTGAAAGGGAACCTCATCAGCGGCCGTGGCTGCAATTCCAAGCATATCAAAAAGTACCCCTATAATTACAATCGTAAATACGATTACAATACCAACAAGATAGAAAACATCATTTAATATAAATGTAGAAATTACTGAAAAAATAGCCGCTAACACGAACGTGATAACGGCGATACCCAAGCTAAATTTTAGTGACTTTTGAAGTTGTGTCTTCATGGATTACCTCTATATATAATAGTCATAATTTATGTATTAGTCAGGATGGTCACCTAAAAGATAAAAACTGCGGCTTAGGTCCAGTAGGTTTTCCCAAGCAGATACTGCGTGTTGCCACGTCAGCGGTTCCCCTTTAAATCTACCTTAGCATCGTCTCCGAATACTAGACTGGATTGCCACTTAGTCCGCACTATAATCCCTTTTAGGTGTCCATGCGAACAGTCTAGGAGATTTCCTCAGCAGCCTTTAACCGTTCCCTAGCCTCTTTTGCAGCGCTGATTTCATATGGTCGGGTAAGCGTCGTTGTAGTGGCCATCTACTCTGACACTTAAAAGCCATAATCCCCTCAGAGCCACTCAAGGCAGGCTACGCTGTGGACCGATTAATCTTCCCAAAAAAGCGATCTCACAGGTTCATACCCCACTTCATAGGAGACGTTTGAGAACAGCCTCCCACAAATATGGGCCTCCGCGGAAGCAGGGTCAACGCCCACATGCCATTGTGGATCGCCCTGCGACCTTAACTCCCAGCATCGACCCAAGGCTGGGCGCCTCAAGCCAACACAAGGAACTTCATCGATGTGCCCTTTGGCGGATTTTTAGGCCCGCCTTCAGAAACGGAGGGCCGACTAGAATACTGCACCATCCTGTTTATATTACTAATATATCATATTCGTCTGACATCCTCAATCCACAGCATATAACAATTATTTCTTTCGATGCTGAATGTAGTCAATAAATTCCTCTAAAAGCGTACTATCGACGCCTGCTTCTTTTAGAGCTTCTTTTGCTTGATTCGCATAGTAGTCCCTTTTATCAATGGCACCTTGAAGCCCTAACAGCTGAGGATACGTACTTTTTTGATTGGTTTCATCACTGCCAACTGGTTTACCCATTTCCTCTTCATCGCCAATAATATCCAAGATGTCATCCTGCACTTGAAATAGCAAACCTAGGTGTCTTGCATACTTTTCAATCGATTGTAATTGGCTTTGATTCGCTCCACCGATGTATGCACCAGCAACAGCTGAAAAACGCAGCAACTCACCCGTTTTGTGCTTATGAATCTGTTCAAGCTTCTCAACGGTCAACTCTTGGTTTTCTGCTTCCATATCAAGCATTTGACCAGCTACCATACCTTCTGCTCCACTTGCCTTAGAAAGCTCTCTACTTAAGTACACTTTCTCTTCATCTTGCAATAGGTCATGGTTTGTAATAGCAAAAAAAGAAGCTGTTAGTAAACCGTCACCTGCTAAAATAGCTGTTGCATCATCAAATTTCTTATGATTGGTTGGCATACCTCTTCGTACATCATCATTATCCATAGCCGGCAAATCATCATGAATAAGTGAATAAGTATGGACCATCTCTACAGCACAGCCCACTGGCAGGGCGCGGTTAGGAGACCCGCCATAAGCCTCACAAGCCATAAGCAGTAAAATAGGACGGATTCGTTTCCCACCTGCCTGAATGGAATACAACATTGAATCTCGTAAGCGTTCTGGCACCTGTAGTGAGTAGACAAATTGTTCTAACTGTTGATTAATCGTGTCCATGTAACCACTGATATAATCCGTTAACGTATTAGTCACTATCTTCTTCCCCCTGGACAGAGAAAGATTCAAATTCACCTTGTTCGTTCATGATTTGTTTCATTTGTTTTTCTACATGCATTAATTTATCATTACACATTTTCGAAAGCTTCATGCCTTCTTGATAATATGTAATGGCTTTTTCAAGAGGTACATCTCCCTCTTCTAACTTATCCACTAGTTCTTCTAATTGTTTCATTGCTTCTTCAAAACTGAGTTCTTCCTGTTGGACTTCTTTATCACTCATTTTGATCCTCCTCTTCCATTCCCCAAACTTGGCAATCTAAAACTCCATCTTGCACTTTCACCTGCATTGGATCACCAGGTTGAACATCACGAATGGATTTTACGACTGTTCCCTGCTCAGAATAAGGAATCGCATAGCCACGTTTTATCGTTTCCAATGGATTTAACAATGTCAATTTACTTATAAGTTCATGATACGTTTGCATTTTTGATTTCGTTTCTTGCTGCATGGCGCGGTTCATTCGTTTCGTTGTTTGAACTAACTCCTGTTTTGCCAGCCGCAAGGATTTTTCAGGATGTTGTTGTTGCAAACGTTTCTGTATGTTCATTAAATCATTCTGGTTTTGATTCATAAATTGAACTGAAGCTTTTTGTAATTGATCATACATTCGATCAAGTTCTTGTTCTTTTTGGCGCATCAGTTGTTCAGGATAACGAAATGCATATGATTTTTGTTTTTGAGCCAGTTTTTCTTTCGCATGGTTCATCTGAACATCCATAGCGTTTTGCACACGGCGTCTGAGGTTTTGAATCCGTTCTGCAACTTCAGACTGAGATGGTACAGCTACTTCTGCAGCACCTGTTGGAGTTGGTGCTCTATAGTCAGCTACAAAGTCACTAATTGTGAAGTCTGTTTCGTGACCGACTGCAGAAATTATAGGGATATCTGATGCAGCAATGGCTCTTGCTACAATCTCTTCGTTAAACGCCCAAAGTTCCTCAATTGAGCCACCTCCACGGCCAACAATCATCACATCGTAGTCGTTGAGTTCATTTACTTTTTCAATGGCCTGAACGATCGATGTCTTAGCGTTTTGCCCTTGAACGAGAACAGGAAACACGGTTACACGTACATTCGGATAGCGACGATCAATCGTTGTTAAAATATCACGAACAGCTGCCCCAGTTGGAGAGGTTAAAACGGCGATAGAACGAGGATAAGATGGCAGTGGCTTCTTCAGACTATCATCAAATAATCCTTCAGTCGTTAGCTTTTTCTTCAGTTCTTCATACGCTAAATAAAGAGCTCCAAGCCCGTCCGGTTCCATTTGATGTATATAAAGTTGGTATTGACCATGAGGCTCATAGACCCCGATTTCACCACGAATTAACACATTCATACCGTTCTCAGGTGTGAACTTCATATAACGATTGTAACCTGCAAACATAACAGCATTCACACGTGACTTATCATCTTTGATTGTTAGATACATATGACCACGGCTGTGATGCTTAAAATTCGAAATTTCCCCTCTAAGAAAAACTTCTTTTAAATGAGGGTCACTCTCGAACTTTCTTTTAATGTATTTAGTTAAAGCTGAAACAGTTAAATATCGGTCTTGCACCGTTATGAACTCCTTTGTGAGATTTCATTAAGCTGTCTAGCTGCTTTAATTGTGTTTTGTAAAAGCATGGTAATGGTCATTGGCCCAACGCCTCTTGGGACTGGAGTTATGTATGCCGCATGCTCTTTAGCTGATTCAAAATCTACATCTCCAGTAAGTGATCCATCATCAATGCGGTTAATCCCGACATCAATAACAGTTGCGCCTTCTTTTACGTAGTCTCCTGTAACAAATCCAGGCTTACCAACAGCTACAATTAAAATATCTGCTTGCTTTGTCATCTCTTTTAGATTATGCGTTCGAGAATGACAATACGTTACAGTCGCATTTTCATTTAACAAAATCTGGCCAATTGGCTTACCAACGATACGACTACGGCCTAGCACAACGGCATGTTTACCTTCGATTGTAATGTTTTTCTCTTTCAACATCGTTAAAATGCCAAGAGGGGTACATGGAAGAAATGTATCTTTCTCTGCCATCATACGCCCAATATTTACTGGGTGAAATCCGTCCACATCTTTTTCTGGAGTAATCGTTTCGATGACCACGTCTTCATTGATGTGATCAGGAAGAGGTAATTGCACCAGAATACCATGTACAGATGGATCAACATTTAATTCATGAATTAATTCTAATAATTTCTCCTGATTTGTATCCTCAGGTAATTCAATTAAGTTAGAGTCCATGCCAATACTGTTTGATGCTTTTTCTTTCCCTCGTACATAGGAAAGAGAAGCTGGATCATTCCCTACAATGATAACCGTTAATTGAGGTATTACATCAAGCTTCTTTAATTCTGCAACTTCATCTGTCATACGCTCTCTGATGTTGTTAGAAAGTTCACGACCATAGATAATTTCTGCTGACATTTTACTCCTCTCCCCTTTTCATTATTTAAGCATTTTTTTAAGAACACCATTTACGAAGCTTCCAGACTTGTCATCCCCAAATGCCTTAGCTAATTCAATGGCTTCGTTTAACGTAACCTTTTCTGGAATTTCTTCCTCATAGGTTAATTCATACGTTGCTAATCGAAGTAATGTTTTTTCTACAGAAGCAATTCGTTCGAAAGACCATTTTTCAAGGTGATCTGAAATCTTTTGATCAATCGCATCACGATTGTCTACAACACCTAAAACAAGTTGATTCAAAAATGTATCATGAACTGGCTCGTCCTCTGTTACATTTTGAATCGCTTCCTCTGCAGTCATTTCATTGATATCCATTTGAAAAATTGCCTGAAAAGCTTTCTCTCTTGCTGTGTGACGATTCATTTTCCATTCTCCTTTATTCATCGTACCCTGTACGTTTCATTCCGTTAGAATCATAACACGTTCTAGGTATAAATACATTGATTTTATTCCGTTAAACATGCTATCAAAGCAAATTTCTATTATAAGCGAATCTGTGAAGAAAGTTAAGGAAAAAATGATATGGAGGAAATCCCTAATAAAAAGACCATAAAAGTATTCCCTTTTATGGTCTTAAATATAGGCTGTATTATTCTTCTGGCAGTTGTTCTTCTTCCTCTTCTTTATCCATTTGAACTCCGACAATATGAACATTAATCTCTTTAATCTCCAGAGCAGTCATGTTCATTAGAGCTTGGCGGGTATTATCTTGAATTTTTTGAGCTGTTTTAGGAATGGAAATCCCAAAATCCATCACGACATAAATATCAAGGACGATGCCATCTTCAGCTAATTCAACCTTTACACCTTTACCGTGATTTTTCTTGCCTAAACGCTCAGCTACACCTGTTGCGAAGTTTCCACGCATTTCAGCAACGCCGGCTACTTCGGAAGCTGCAATACCTGCGATGACTTCAATCACTTCTGGAGCAATCTCAACTTCACCTAAGTTTGACCCTTCACCAACACTTAATAAATGATTTTCACTCATGACGGTCACTCCCTTTTAGTCTTCCTCTTTCATTATAGTATAATTATCGAGGAAATTCGTATTAAAATCACCACTTCTAAATACTTCATGTTCCATCATCTTACGGTGGAACGGAATTGTAGTGTGAACCCCAGGACCTTCGATAACAAACTCATCAAGAGCTCGTTTCATACGATCCATCGCTTCTTCACGTGTATTTCCATACGTAATGAGTTTCGCCACCATAGAATCATAGTAAGGAGGAATCATCCAACCTGGATATGCAGCAGAATCTACTCGTACACCAAATCCACCTGGTGGTAAGTACATTTCGACACGGCCTGGCGTTGGCATGAAGTTCTTACTAGGATTCTCTGCGTTTATACGACATTCAATAGACCATCCTTCAAACTTAATTTCATCTTGTGTGAAGGATAGTTTTTCATTGTTCGCAATTCGTACCATTTCTTTAATTAAATCAACGCCTGTTACCATTTCAGTTACAGGGTGTTCAACCTGAATGCGCGTATTCATTTCCATAAAGTAGAATTTACGCTGTTTCTTATCGAAAATGAATTCAACTGTACCCGCTCCAGAGTAATTTACAGCTTGAGCTGCTTTAACAGCTGCTTGTCCCATTTCTTCACGCAGTTCAGAATCAATGGCTGGAGAAGGCGTCTCCTCAATTAACTTCTGTAAACGACGTTGTATAGAACAATCACGCTCACCTAAGTGAATCGCATTCCCATGATTATCAGCAAGAACTTGGATTTCCACATGGCGAAAATCTTCAATAAATTTCTCAAGATAAACACCTGGGTTACCGAAAGCTGTTTCTGCCTCTTGTTGTGTAACGCGAATTCCTTTGATTAAATCTTCTTCGGTTCTAGCGACACGGATTCCTTTACCGCCACCACCAGCTGTTGCCTTGATAATGACAGGATATCCAATCGATTCAGCTATTCTCTTCGCATCATCTTCGCTTTCAATTAATCCATCAGAACCTGGAACAATTGGAACTCCTGCTGCTTCCATTGTATCACGAGCAACATCCTTCGTTCCCATTTTGCGAATGGCGTGAGCTGATGGACCAACAAACGTGATATTGCACTCCTCACAGATCTCAGCAAAATCTGGATTCTCTGAAAGGAAGCCATATCCCGGATGGATTGCATCAGTTTCTGTTAATGTTGCTACACTCATGATGTTCGTAAAGTTCAGGTAGCTTTCACTGCTTGATTTTGGACCAATACAGTAAGCTTCATCTGCTAGTTTTACGTGTAATGATTCTTTATCGGCTTCAGAATAAACAGCGACAGTTTCGACCCCTAATTCTTTACATGCTCGAATTATACGGACCGCAATCTCGCCTCGGTTTGCAATTAAGAGTTTCTTGATCACGTTTTCAACCCCTTACACGGACTTCACTCGGAATAATGGTTGACCATACTCAACTAGTTCTCCATTATCGACTAAGATTTCAACAATTTCGCCACTTACTTCTGCTTCAATTTCATTGAATAGTTTCATGGCTTCTACAATACAAACGACAGAATCGCTTGTTACCTTGTCCCCTACTTTTACGAAAGGATCTGCATCTGGAGATGATGCTTCATAGAATGTACCTACCATTGGAGATACAATCTCATGGTCATAATCCTTTGCTCCACCTTCAGCTTTTGGCTCTTCTTTTGGTGTTTCTTCCTTAGCTAGCTCTTGCGCAGGTGCTGCTTTAGGTGGTTCTGGTTGTGGTTTTGGCTGTTCTACTGGTTGAGCTTCAACTACCGGGCGTTGAACAACTTCTCCACCTTGTTTTTTCATAGAAACCGTCGTTCCATTGCTTTCATATGTAAACTCATCAATGGAAGATTCATCAATTAATTTAATGAGTTCACGAATTTCTTGTACTTTTAACATAGTGTGTGCACCCCTTCTATATAGAACATGCTTTTTTGATAACTGGTACTAATAACTCCTCTTAACATTTTACGATAAAGGTATGCAAAACTTCAACCTACTAGAAAGCGTTTACTTTAATCAATTCGGTATTCTAGTTCTATTCTCCTTCTTATTCTGTAACGAGTTTAACCTACAACTCTTTGTGATATTGAATTAGAAATGCTAAGGCGATAAAGGTAACAAAACGTTGGAGCTAATCAACTATTTTAAGATAAACGGACAACAAGGAGGCAGCTATCATGGGACTTATTTCAGGACTGTTACGTAGAGTTTTTGGTATTGTATCCTTTTTACCAAGAATGTTAAAAAAGATCTTTAGATGAAGTAGCATAAAACACAAAAAATCCTACCACCTTTGGTCGTGGTAGGATTTTCATTTAGGTCTATTGATTCTCCTCGTATGGTTGGAAGTTAACCATCACGTTTGTTTCACCAAATTCATTGTACACCAGTTGCATAATTTCAACTGTGTCTGCTTTAGAAAGCTCGTTCGCCTTAACGGTTACGCGCACTTGATTATCTTCAGCTCTTACAAGTACATCTGGATATTCCGCCTTAGCAGCAATTGTTTGCTCTAAAAGTGTTTCTTTATTGCTGTATTCTTGCAATTGATTGATTTCGTTCATTGCTTTGTTTACTTCCTCAGCCGATACATCCCCTGAGGCCATTACTTCTTGAAGGTACTCTTTACGTTCTGATCGATTCTGTTCAATCGTTAGACGCGCAGCCGTAAACCACTGGTCAGAAGTAAGGCTAGACGTTACTTCTTCTTTTCCTTCATAATCAACAGATCCATTCGTCATCGTTCCATTTTCTGTACTTGAGTTTACATTTTCTGCTTGATTTTGTTCATCCTCATCAACGAAAGCAACTTCCCCTTCATCTGGTGAAGTCATGTAGTACACACTCAACACAATCATTAAACTAAGCATTGTAAGCAACCATACCGTTTGTTTTTTCAACATCATTTAAATTTCCTCCTTATTTTTTCGGCATTACCGAAATTCTATGAGCTGGTACATCCAACCCTTTTGATACTGCTTCCATGACCCATTTCTTTACTTCCATATGATCAACCCCTTTAGCTACCACAAGCACCCCGCTAACTTTTGGCTTCTTCGTTTGAATAAGTAGAGGGACTTCCTGGTCACCTTTTCGGGTTAGTACAACTTGCTGATCTTTTGTGAGGTCCTCAATCTTTCGCTCCCCACCATTTTTATCTGTTTCATCTGTAATTTGTTTTCCCATGGTTGTATTTTTTTCATAGATTTTGATTTCAGTAGATTCCAGATTGACCATCACATCAACATCTGAAACCCCCTTGATCCTCTCAAGCAACTTACTTAGTTCTTTCTCATAATGGGTTTCAACTTCAGCCATCATGGCTTCGTCCCCTGCTTTATCCTTTTGGAGAAAAGTTTCTTTCTCTTGCTCAGCAGGAGGATTTTGCTCTTGTGGTGTGAAGCTCTCACTTTGCGTAGATTCTTTTGTGAAAAAGTCACTTACGATGAGAATGAGTAATCCGAATAAGGCTACGAGTAATACATAAGCCATTTTGGTAGGCTTTTTGCCATCCTCAGATTTTAGTTTTAACATAGAAGCAACTTTGTCCAATGGATTGTTCTTCATTTAACCCCTCCTTCCCACTGTATAATTAGCTGTTCTTCAGGGAGTTGCCAGGTAGAAGCTAAAAAGGTTTTAATCTTTTGTTTTGCTTGTGAATTTTCTTCATCTTCTTTCGGTGGCTGATCTAAATCAATCACCACCTCCTCTACAGATGAAGAAGGATTCGATGCCTTTTCTGATTCTGACAAAACCACCGTCAATTGTTTCAAGGTGTCTAAGCTCATTTTTTGTTCATCTTGGAATTGGAAGGAAAAGTTTTGAATCTCTACTCCATACTCACTCAACAACTCCTCCTTCGCCTGTTTTTTCAATTGGACAGCCATCTGTTCTAAAATATATGCACGTTGGGAGGCTTGTATTTCTTTTTTCTTATCTTCTATTAAATTTTCCATCGTTTCGACTTGTGCTTGATCGTTCCATTTGGACATCTCCTGGGCAAAAAACGTGTCCATATCAACTTCAAATAGATGAAAGATTGGTTGTAAAAAGATAAGAATTAACAACAATCCAACCACCAGTTTGATGTACTTGCGTAAGGACGAAGTTGGGAGGATCAAATCTATGATGAGTGCTAGTAGTAAAAATAATATGATTTGAGTAACCCATTCTGTTATATAGTTCATTCCAACTCCCTCCTATCGAATCATCATCGTGACATTACTTGCTGCTACCAAAATCACTATGGCTAAGAAAAACATAAATGTGACAACGAGGAGCGCAGCAAACACTAACAAAATGTGCCTACTAATCGTCTCCATAGATTGAATGACGGCCCCACCTCCAATAGGTTGTAAAATAGCTGCTGCAAATTTATATATAATCGCTACCGCTAAAACTTTGATAGCCGGGAATAACGCTAAAGCTAAAATAATAATAACGCCGACAATCCCCACTGTATTTTTTAATAGTAGCGATGCGCTTAACACGGTATCCGTCGCATCGGTAAACATTCGCCCCACTACTGGCACAAAGTTCCCTGTTACGAACTTTGCGGTTTTCATAGCAACGCCATCTGCAATCGCTGATGACGCTCCTTGAACGGAAATGACTCCAAGGAAAATGGTTAGAAAAACACCTATGAGTCCAAGTCCAGCATTCCTTAGCAATTGTGCTAGCTGTGTCACTTTATATTGATCATTGATTGAACTCACAATCGAAAGTAGTGCTGACAAAAAGAACAAAGGAAAAATGATATTTGAAACGAGCAAACCACTCGTGTGAATTAAGAAGACAATAACAGGATGAAAAAATGATACCGACATCAGGTTTCCAAAAGTAGCCATTAGCCCAAGCATTAATGGAAGCAAGGCAATCATGAAGGAACTCATCATTTCTACTGCATCTTTTGCATAGGAAACAGCTAGATGAAAACTATTTAGTGCGATCACGATCAGAACGAGATAAACAACAGCATAGGCCACTTTACTGATCGCCTGATTTTCAAAGGCATTTTGTAACGATTGGAGAATCATACAGAATAATGTAAGAAACATGAGCGTGCCTAGCAGCTTCCCATTCATAATAAATTCGTATAATAGATATTTGCCTAATCCCATGATCCAGGACTTGATTGAAACAGAGTCGGAATGCTCCACAAATTCCATAAAGCTCCCTTTTCTTACTTCAGGAAGATAACCACCGTATTCATCTACAACTTTATTCCAGTACTGATTAATTTCCGTAAATGATATATCTTTTAAGGGAGTGCTTGTCCCTGTCGCTCCAGATGTTTGTGCATGAACCTGTCCAACATGAGAGATTGTATATAACAATACGATTAGTGCCATTACAAGAACTTTAAGCATTCGTTTCATGCATCCGGAGCTCCTTTCTTCTTAAACTATGCTGGTATAAATCCAAGAATGGTTTCTATAACAGCTGTTAATATCGGTACTGCTAAAACAAGGATGAGCACTTTTCCTGCGAGTTCGATTTTGGATGCAATGGATCCTAATCCTGCATCCCTAGTGATTTGAGCTCCAAATTCAGCAATATAAGCAATGCCTATAATTTTTAAGATGGTTTCTACATACATGCCATTTACATTTGCTCGTTGTGCAATGTATTCAAGAAGGGTAAACACTTGAGCAATTTGCTGAATGAGAACAAGGAAAATGACGATTCCGGTAAATAAAATAATAAAAAAGGCAATGGAAGACTTTTGATCTTTCAAAATGATCACGAGCAAGCTCGCCACCAGGGCAAAGGAGACGATCTGGAATATTTCCATCTCTATCCCTCCCTAACCTTGAAATAAAAAGACTGATTTAATCTGTTGGAATAGATCCTGTAGCCCATTCATGACAATAAATAGAACCAGGATAAACCCAACAAGCGTCGCCCAATGCGCAATGTCTTCTTTCCCCATTTGTTTTAAGACTGTATGGATCATAGCTACGACGATTCCAATGCCTGCAATTTGAAATAAGATATATGCATCACCTAGCATTCCGTGTTCTCCTTTCACCATTAAATAAAAAGCAATATAAGCAATAATCCCGTAAGGAAACCTAAACTCTTCACCATTTTGCTATACCGTTGTTGTTGTTCTAGTGCATCTTCAAGTTCTCTTTCAAGATGTGATAGAGCTAGCCGGATATGCTTTTGTTGCCCTGTGAAGTCATGCTGGCCAAGCGTTTGACCAAACTGCCTCATGACTTCCTTCTCTCCATCACCCAAAGCACTCATCGGCCAATACTGTTTAAGGCGATCCTCCCAAACTTCGTAAAGGGAAGATCCACACTGATCGAGTTGCTCACTGAATTCTTTGAAGAACCAAGATAAGGGAGCTGGCACCTGATTTGCTACCTTTTCACAGGCTTCCTTTATCGGTGCCTGGCCAAATAAAATTTCAGCTTCTAAGACCTGTAATGCATTTTTTAACTCACGAATTTGTTTTGGACGGTTGTTTAATCTTCGGGCGAATTCATATCCTCCCCACGTTGTAGCGCAAAGTAGGAGAAGAGCTCCGATCCACTTCATAGGTTACGCACCTCTTTTTCGTTTGAAGTATTTGGCCATCCCCGTCTAAAAGTGACTGAACAGCTCCTGGCGTTGAGGTTCGTTCCAGTACGACGAGCCTTTTGAAAACATTTTGATGAAAGAGCTTTGCTAAGGAAGGGCGTTTTTTAATCGCCTCATAACTATCACCATGTACGGTCGATATAATGGTAACCCCAGCATAGACAGCTTCCATAATGGCTTTTACATCCGCTTCACTTCCGATTTCATCTACGATTAAAATCTCAGGAGACATGGAGCGTATCATCATCATCATGCCTTCTGCTTTGGGACAAGCGTCCATAACGTCTGTCCTCATGCCTACTTGATGCTGTGGCACTCCTTTTATGCACCCTGCAATCTCGGAACGCTCATCAATAATCGCTACTTTTTTGGATGGATGGTTTTGATCCCCTTGGCTCATTATGCGAGCCATATCTCTTAGAAGAGTTGTTTTTCCCGTTTGAGGTGGACCTATTATGAGTGTGTTTTGGTAATCTTCGTTCTGGTAAAGTTGTTCTACTAATGACGTAGCGACGCCTATTTTTTCTTTTGCTATACGTATGTTGTAAGAGGAGATGTGACGGATCGCTTTGACTGCTCCTTGGTCTGTGTTTACTTTTCCAGAAAGCCCAACGCGATGCCCCCCGGCGATCGTAATATACCCCTCTCGAAGCTCGTCCTCTAATCTATAGATAGAGTGATCACCTAGCTTGTTTAGCAAAAACTGACCATCCTGAGCGGTTGGGATAACATGTGTTAAGCATTCATACTTATGATCAAAAATCAGTTCTAAGGGACGGTTGATGCGATAACGAATTTCTTGAAGTTGAATGAGATCCTTGTCTGGAATCTTTCGGATTTCATTTTCGATGTGCGGTGGTAGAATTCTTAGAATTTCATCCATACTAAACCCTCACAGTCTACCTAGCTTTTACTGTAAATCTATGCGAGCTTGACCAAATTATGACCGATTTAGGATTCTGTGATAGATTATTGGGAGATTATGTGGGTGGGGTTAGGGCGCTGGGGAGGCTGAGGGCTTATTCTTGTATGGGGGGTTGCTTTCGCTCTGGTTGGTGCTGCTTTCGCTCGGGTTCGCGCTGTTTTCGCTCGGGTTGGCGATGCTTTCGCTCGGGTCG